>NZ_VANT01000020.1:0-14058 GCF_005771485.1 Cohaesibacter sp. CAU 1516
TTTTCCTTTCAACCGAGTGCGGATATTGGTTGCTACCAAGCCCATTGATTTTAGGTGTGGCCATGACGGGCTGGCCTCGTTGGTTCAGTCCGTCCTGAAGGAGGATCCTTTTTCTGGTACGGTCTTTGTATTCCGATCCAAACGCGCAGATCGGTTGAAGATTTTGGTTTGGGATGGCACCGGGCTTGTGATGTCCTACAAGCGGCTGGAAGACCATGGATTTGTCTGGCCTCCGATCCGTGATGGGGTAATGAGACTGAACCAGGTTCAGTTTGAAGCTCTGTTCGCCGGGTTGGATTGGCGCAAAGTTCGATCACTCGCCATGGTCCGCCCTGAAGTTGCGGAATGACTTGGATATCTGAGAAAAAGCAAGCATTTACAATCTCTTCGGTGTATAATTAGGGCATGTCCAAGTTGCCTGAAATTGATTTGACCGCCATCCCGGAGAGCCAGCGAGAAGCTGTTTCTGCGTTGCTTCGCGCCCATGGCGATCTCATGATTGAAGCGGCTGGCCTGAAGGTTGAAACCAAAGACCTCAAAGCTGAGACTTTGGGCCTGAAGGCTGAAACCGCCGACCTGAAAGATATCATTGAGCGCCTTGAGCATCTGGTGTCAGAGCTGAACCGAGTGGTTCATGGAAAGAGATCGGAAAAGCTCACCGAAGACGAGCGGCAACTGGCCTTCGAGGACCTCACCATTGCTGTTGCTGAGGCCGAAGAGCAACAAAGCCAGAAGATGCCTGACACAGACAAGCCCAAGCAGAAACGGGTAGTCAGGCGCAATAACCGTGGCAACCTGCCCAAAAATCTGCCCCGCATCGAGCAGATCATTGAGCCCGACAGTCTTGTTTGTCCGTGTGGTTGCGGTCAAATGCACAAGATTGGCGAAGATCGCACCGAGCGTCTGGACATAGTGCCGGCACAATTGCGGGTGATTGTCACGATCCGCCCCAAATACGCTTGCCGGGCCTGCTCTGATGGTGTTACCCAGGCTCCTGCACCAGCTAGTCTGATTGAAGGTGGCTTGCCGACCGAAGGGTCTATCGCACATGTGGTGGTCAGCAAGTATGCTGACCACCTCCCATTATACCGACAAAGCCAAATTCTAGCCCGTTCCGGCATCGAGCTTCATCGCAGCACGCTGGCTGACTGGGTCGGGGTCGCCTCTTTCCATCTGGCCCCTGTCGTTGATCGATTGGCTGAACATATCAAGAAATCCACCAAGCTCTTCATGGACGAAACCAGGGCACCCGTTCTTGATCCGGGAAAAGGTAGAACCAAAACCGGCTATCTCTGGGCGCTGGCCCGTGATGATCGGGCATGGTGCGGTGAAGAGCCGCCCGGGGTCGTGTTCTTTTATGCTCCGAACCGGAAGGGGGAGAATGCCGAGGCCTTCCTGCATGGTTTTGATGGCATCCTTCAACTGGATGGTTATACGGGCTATGACCGCCTGACCCGCCTTGGCCGCAAGGGAGGCAAACCAATCCGGGTGGCACATTGCTGGGCACACAGCAGGCGCAAGCTTAAGGAGATCTTCGACAAGAACAAGTCGGAAATCGCCGCCGAGGGCCTCAGGCGCATTGCCAAGATTTACAAAGTAGAAGCGGATATCCGGGGTATTGAGCCTGGCCAGAGGCTATCTGCCCGACAAGCCAGATCCGCTCCTTTGG
Source organism: Cohaesibacter sp. CAU 1516 (assembly GCF_005771485.1). Classification (NCBI taxonomy): domain Bacteria; kingdom Pseudomonadati; phylum Pseudomonadota; class Alphaproteobacteria; order Hyphomicrobiales; family Cohaesibacteraceae; genus Cohaesibacter; species Cohaesibacter sp. CAU 1516. The sequence continues at coordinate 1,670 of NZ_VANT01000020.1, forward strand.
TTGCCGATTTTGGGGAGTGGTTGGAAGCACAGCGCATGCGGGTATCGTCCAAGTCCAGGCTCGGGGAAAATCTCAACTACATCCATAATCATTGGCAGGGCATGCAAGTCTTCCTTGAGGATGGTCGCGTTGAAATGGACTCCAACAATGTCGAAAATCTAATCCGACCTATAACTCTGAACAGGAAAAACGCACTATTCGCGGGTCATGACGAGGGTGGCAAAGCGTGGGGACGGCTCGCATCTCTGATTGAAACATGCAAGATCAATGGTATTGAGCCTCATGCCTATCTGAAGGCGACGCTCGAGAAAATTGCCAAGGGCCATCCTCAAAGCCAAATTGATGAGCTCCTGCCTTGGAACTTCAAACCGTCAAGCTGAAATCTCGTGGGGTCTGAACGCCGCTTACATCCATTCCGCATTTCTGGCAACAGGGTGACGGGAAAGAGGCCTTTGCCAGCACACTACGGCAATGTCCACGCCCACGTTTTTGGCATCGTCGCGCCCATGGCTATGAACCCTGTAGCCCGGCGGGTCCTCAAGAGCGTTTGGTGGCCGAGATCTGCCAGGGGCAATTGCGCCGATTTCCGTCGGCGCTGCTCTGAGTGGCGGTTTGGCAGGGTGCAGGAGCCGGAATGAAATGCGCCGTCCGCCCGACGGCCTCGTCTAGAGCCCGGAAAAAAGCAAAACTAACTGAGTATATGGAAGTACCGAAGGGTAAACCCAAACGATTCCGAGCGTACTCGGCAAAAAAGCTTAAAATCTGCAATTAATCGCATTGCAAAACTCATCTTCAACTAGCCGGAATGGGCCTTTATTTACCCCAGATTAAACAGGGCGGGGAAGCTCAGTCGACAGCGCTGGGGCAAAATCGCGCGCTACGCTGATCTCCAATGTTCGCTGGACGGCATGAGCAGGCTAAGTCTGCCAGAGCTGCTTGCGACCGGACTCTCCCCCATCGTCCCGTAACGCGAAAAAAAAATCCTAAATTAGAGTCTGCGTAATCCGCAGAATTCAGCCATTCCGTCATTAGGATCTTCCGGCCCCCCAAAAAAGTCCCGATTTCGTTTGGCTATTAGAGGAGTTTTTCTAGTTCCTTTTTCGGAAAGGCGAGTACCGCCGCAGCCGAGACAATCAGCAACGCGTCATTACGCCTTTCCAGATTCCGGGTGGCCATCACATGGCCAGCCAGTAACTGAGAAAGGTAAGAGATGGACAAGAAGGACGATAACCAAGATATCGTGTTTGGTATATATCACAGCATCCCGATGTATCAGGAAAATGTTGATCAAGCATTGGATGATAACGGGAGTTCGTTCACCTGTGCAGAATTTAGGGAAGCGTTTGTGCGGACAGGGCAGGCTGGAGCTAGCGATACCTATTGTATCAAAGGAGTTCTGCAAAGGTTGCAACGCAAAGGCAAAATTAAATCCGGAGGACGGGGGAGGCCTTACACGAAGGTCTATAAACCGGGAACCATTCAGGAAGTCTTCGATATTGCCCCGGAAGTGGAAGCATGCGAGGCAGAAGGCGAGAATACCTCTTCTATCAGGCAGGATGATGCGATCGCGGTAATCGTCAAGCCGGAAACCCAAAACGCAGGCGCCGGCAACAGCAAGGATGCGGTCGTAATCGAGGATAAGTTGGGTAACGGTTCTGCGCCGAAGACGACCGAGCAATTCACGGGCGTTAACCTTGGAGGGAAACAATCAGGCTTCCCCGGGTTGATCGCCATGATAATCGCTTGGTTTTCCTCCGTTGCCGAACTGTGCGGAAATTATTACGCACGCTTTGTGTGCTTCATCATCCAGTTGGCCCAAATGGCGATCCTTGGACATTTTGGATATACGCTTGGTAGTGGTAATCAAGTTCTGCAATATACTTACGTTGCTATGGCGGTTGGATTGGGCTTGAGCGTGCCGGTGTTCATGTACCGCGGTATCGTAGCTTGTGAGACCAGCAAAAAACGAATTGGGATGCTCCAAATCGTCCTTGCCTTACTTCTCGGTTTTGCTTCATTTGGGATGTCTGCCAGCTGGATATCAGCGTCGATGACAAACGGCACTTTTTTAGCCAAACAAATTGAAGACGAGAAAGCTAATCTCGAAAACCTTAAGCGCGAAAAAGACGAGAATCAAGCAAAGGCGAGAGCGTTGGAAATCGATGCTTTCGTCGAGTGTGAGAACGGAGGCTGTGGCCGTAAGGCTAAGTTGCTCCGCTTCCAGGCAACGCAATACAAACAAATCGCGTTAGAAAAACAAAATGAAGTCGACAAGGTCAGGGCTGAAACCAAAGCAACTCCGCCCGAGGAAGTCCTCTTGGCTCAGGCCGTTCGGAATACGCCCTTTCTTGGTGCGAAGGCTGAAGGGTTGCTGCCGTACTATATCGCCACCGTGATGGAAATCATCTCGGTATTGGGGCTGGCATTGCTTTGGCGCAAGGATTGATCCCCGAGATGGCTGGCGTGTTTAGACCAGACAAGCAATTCGGGTTACCTGATGCTGGACACCTGACTTTGGTGGACCTGGAAAGAGTGCGTCAGGCACGCGAGAAAATCGCCCTGCTGATTTATCAGGGTGAAGACTGGTTATTGCCCCATTTTGCACGGCTTAATCAAGAGGTGGAGGCGCTGGAGATGCGCCAAACTCAGAAGATTTTGGCCATGGCGATCGCCGAGGACGCCATGGCGAAGAAAAGTAGGTCTTGATTACGGTCTGTCATTTTCTGGCCCGCCGTCATCATGGAATCGACATTGCACATGAGTTTCGGAGACAGATTCGGTTGCGGAATCGCCTCCGCTCCCCTTCATTGACACATTCATGGCAAAACTGACGATCCGCATCGGAAACAACTCGCTTACGATCAGAACAGCCCGTGTTGCCATTCGTGGGCCCCTCCGGCGTATTGCTTGCGCCACGAAGGTTGCCACTCCGGCACGGCAGGCGCCCTTCCTAGTTGGAGTAAAGTCGAAAGCGGCTCAATGGCCCCCTCGTCGGTGGCCTCTTCATCCCCTTTCTATGCTCTTCCAAGCGTTGCCGGAAACGATTCCCCAGTTACCCGCCGAGTTCGGTCGGCGCCAGCGTGGCTTGTCCATCTTGGTCAGCGCATCCAAAGCGGCTTCGAAGCTGTCATATTTTTTCTCCTCCCCCTTTGCGCCGACAGTGAAATGTCCGTTACGGGCTAAGTCGGGACCGAAACAGCTGCCGTCCGCAGCCACGGGGACACGGATCAGCGCCTTGATGGCATTCATGTCGGCAGTTAGTCGGGTACCTATCGGAGTGGCGGCAGCAAATACGTTGCGCGGGATAGCGGTGTCGGGCATCGAAGCTAGACCTATATCGTCATAGTCAAGCACATCGTTGTTTGTCGGCTCGGACCGAGGCTTCACGGAGACCCGCATGCTGCGCTCGGCCATCACAACGATCTCTGCCGCCGCGCGGGCATCCTCTCCTGCGTCGTGATGCTCGAACTGCAGTCCCAGATGCGCCTTGAGAGAGGCAAGTCCGTGCCCGCCGTTTCCCTTGAGTTCGGGCCAAGCTACCCGGGCGACGCTGACGCTATCATTCCAGGCCCAGGAGGGCTCTTCGCGGGCGAGATTTTCGCAAGCCGCTCGGATCGCGCTTTGGTCGAACCCTGAGTGTTGGTATACGGTGTACCCGTTCAGCATCGCGTCGAGAGCGTCGATCACTGCGCCGATGGTTGGCGCACCCGTCACCATGGACTTGGTGATGCCATGCAGCCCGCTGAACACCCAGCGAGAGGTCCGAGGATCGACCAGCGTCACCCAGGTTACGATGCTGCTGTCTGGGCGTACGCAGGCGACACCCACTTGGCAGATACTGCCCCGGTCGTGGTTGGCGGTCTCGACATCGAGGGCGAAGAAGCGGAACGGGCCCTTGGGTAGAGGGGGCAAGCCGCAAGAGACCTCGGCACTGGACGTGGCAGATTGAACGACAAACATCCCACCGAGATGGCGATCTCGCTGACGGCCAAGCGCTGCGTGTTCGGTAGGCGAGAGCCCCAACTCCGCGATCAGCGCATCGACCAAGTCAATCGGCTCGTCGTAAGCTTCCATGCCGCCACGGTTCCAAGCCACCATCTCGGGCGGAGCGAGAGTGATGACCTGTGCCTCGAGCCCGGCGATGTCTGCGTGATCCGGCAACGTCACCCAAGTGCAGCCACAATGGCGGGCAATGAACTTGTTGCGAAGGGCCTTTGCTATGTCGCCGTCGGACTTCGTCGCAGGATCGTTGCGTTTGCGCCACATTCGTCCGGTGTTATACATTCGGGAGAAGTAGTGGCTGCTACTCTCGGACCCGGTGCGATGTCGCTGGTGGATACGCTTGTAGAAGGTCTCGGCTGCGGACGAGGTGGACCCGATGTAGCGGAACGTGCCGGTGTGGTCGTAAAGCCCGTAGATGCCGCGGGCATCGCGAGGAGCCTCCGCGGTGCGGCGGGGCTTAGCCTGCTTGAGTAAGCTGAGGATCTCGGTGGCCGTGGGGATAGTCATGTCTTTTCTCACTTCTTCTCGATACGCTTCCAATCGCGGCCGGAGACAATGCCCCAGTTGCCCGCAGTGTTCGGACGCCGCCAGCGCGGCGTCTCCATCTTGTGCAGCGCTGTCAGTGCCGCGTCGAAGGAGCTATATTGCACCTCGGCCCCTTTGGCCCCCACTGTATAGTGCCCGTTACGGAGCAGGTCGGGGCCGAAAGTACTGCCATCCCCCGCGACCGGGACGAAGATCACTTCTCCGGTGAAATCCGCACAGGCGGGCTCGGGCGTGACTTCGTCAGGCCTCTGCCAGATAGAGGCAAAGTACTCCTTGCGGCCCTTCAACCATTTGGCTGCGCTGCTGGCGGTCACACCTTGGGGACTGCGCTCTAGAGGGCAGTCGCTGCTTGAGAGGATATTGCGGACGCGCCCCTCCGAGACGCCCCCAAGCAGAGCCAATGAAACGAGGTCTAACTCGCCTTCAAGGACGTCGATTGCACGGCGCGACAGTGCCAATTTCGTGATGCGGTCAATCACGCCGCCGGGCGCTGGATGAACATCGGCGAGGAAGGCGTCCAGCCGCTGTGTCAGCTCCTCAACCCAAGAAGCGCGGTCGGACAGCGGGACCTTTTCGGGCGTCACGCCGTAGAGGCCGTAGATTCCGGCGTCGTCGATCAACAAAGTGCCGGGCCATTCCAGGGCAATTGTCGGGTGGTAGGTTTCGAAAGCCTCGCGCCAAGTTTTCCCCTCGATATCCAGTCTCTGCAGTATTGCGAAGAGAGGCATGGCAATCGCCTCGCGGCCGAGGATTTGTTCGAGGGGTAGGAAGTAGCCTTTCAGGATCTCGATGATCTCGCCGCGGTAGTCCCAGTTCAAGTCATCGGGCGTGCGGGCATAGCCGCAGAGTTCGTTTTCGGACCACTGCCAGCGGCGGTCTGCGGCGGTCATGGTTTCGGGAAGTGTAGTCGTCATAGAGTGTATCCTTCGCACGTGTAGGCGGCGGATGGCCTCACGGGGTGTGAATATTTCTTACGTCGGAGGGTGTAAAGGAGCAGAGCTTCCGGCAGTCCTGTGCAATCTTCATAATGGTAATTTCAGAATAGTGTGAATTCATAAATCACACATTACGCCTCATTCGCTATTTCGTCAATAAGATGTTTCACGATTAACGCATTTTACCTCAAGCGCGGATTGCGGGTGGTAAAATTATGCATTTTCCTCGAATGGCTGGAATGAGAAAGTTGCTGTGCGCAGCATAAAGCCGTTATCGAATGCCCGGTTTGAAATTTCTTTCCCACGGAAGCCAACGCTGCGTTTGCAAAGACCGTTGCGCAGGAAATTACCATGAGGACGCAAACCTGCCGAACAGCAGGGCCAATCGCTTCACGTGAGGTGTGGCGGCACCGGCAAGACTATCAGGTTGGCCAATCGCAGTTTTTCTTCCAGCTCCATGTCGTCGCCGTAGGTCTCTCGATTTCGGGCGGCCTTGACACTGTGCCCCATCATTTCGCCGCGGTCATCGTTGGGAATAATCACCTTTTTCATACGGGATTCGAATGTATGGCGCACGCCGCCGACAGTGTGTTCATCGCTTGGGAGCAGGTTCCTTGAACGCAGCTCGGTGTTGATTTCTCCTGAATAGCTACTGCTCCCGCGATATTTTGGGAAACCGGTTGGATGCCGTTTCGCGGCGGCAAGGGAAACACCGACAAGAGGGACGAGCCGCTGCGACGGTGCGTTCTTGACTTCCCGTCGAAATTCTCCTTCCTCGACCTGAATCTTCAGATGAGGGATAGGATGATCCAGGACGATGGCATATGGCGGAAGGTTGGAAATTTCGCTTTGCCGGCATCCAGACTCAATTGACATGAGCAAGATATCCCGGGCCTCGTGGTTGATCCCGTCCAATGCGCCTTCAGCGAACCATTTCTCTTCTATCCATTCGACAGGTATTTCCTTTTTGCGTTTGTTCTCCCGGTAGCGGTCTTTCTCTATATTGATATCGGCATATGGTTTCGGGGGATTGGGCTGCGCAATGCTCGAATAATAGTCGCGGAGCAAGGATCTCATATTTACGAAGTCCTTGTTGGCAGTCTCTGGCTTGAGCCCTTCCTTGGCAATCCTTTTCTGCCACCACAGCTTATGTTTGGCAGCAGTAGCAGCATCAATGTCGCCTACGGGAATGTCCTTGCCGCTGATTGCTTCCATAAGATTACTGACAGCCTTTTTCCGGGGATTGAGCCATTTGCGTAATTGGTCGTCGTCCTTGAACCTATTGTCGTGGGCACGATATTCATTCACCACTGCGACAAGTTCGGATAGGCGAAGGCCGGGTTCCTCAATCCCACCCAGCAAGGCACGTGCGGTTTCGACATTATCGTTGATCGAAAGACCGTCAAGGCGCGCCAGGGTCTCCTCAAGGGGAGTTTCCAGCAAGGATGCCGAGGACAGATATTCGAAACCACGAGCCTGTACGAGGGCTTGGGCTGCGCGGTAGGCATCTGCCGAGCCGGGCAAAGCCCGAGCGGTCAGGATGTTTTCCAGCTCCTCCAAAACTTCCTTGCGGACTTTGGGTGCCAGTTCGGCAGCCTCCGCCTTGTCGTCAGTTTTCAGGCTACGATGGATTTCCTTCTTTCCCGTAATGGCAAGGAAGCGCTTCGGCACCCGCATCCGCAGATGATATGTCCCGTTGTCTCGTTTGTTCAGTCCCTTCATTGACTCACCTAATGTCCACGGATTTGCCGCCGACCAGAGACGGTCGCCAATGCGCGGTTTTTCCTCCCTCTTTTGGAGGATCATTTGGTAAATAGGGCTATCGCAGGCCGGGCCAAAGAAAAAAATTGCAAAGTCAAAAGGGAGGGATTTTCCAATGGAATGAGACTGCAGATCTGGCCATTTTCGTGATGTCCAGATCGCTCAGGTTGATATCGGAACACGGGGACGCGGATTGAGCGGACTTGGCTATTTCAGGTGGGCGGGCTCCGGCAAGGCGATTAAATTTACCAAGCGCAGTTTCTCCTTCAGGTCCATTTCGTCACCGTATAATTCTCGATCACGAATCGCCCTGACGCTGTGCCCCATCATTTCGCCGCGATCATCGCTGGCTATTCCGGCGGCCTTCATGCGGGATTCGAATGTGTGCCGGGTTCCACCAGCGGTATAATCCTTTTCAGGAAGAAGCCCATTCTCACGAAGATATTTATTGATTGCCGAAGAGTAGCTGCTGTTGCCACGATATCGAGGGAACCCATTGGGATGCCGTTTGGCTGCAGCCAGGGCAACACCGACCAAGGGAATTTGCCGGTGGGAGGCGGCATTCTTGATTTCTCGACGGAAGGAACCTTCTTCAACCGCTATCCGAATGTGTGGGATGGGGTCATCCAACACGATGGCCTGAGGCGGAAGGTGCGAGATTTCGCTCTGGCGACATCCCGTCTCGATTGAGATGAGCAGGATATCCCTTGCTTCCTCGTTCAGGCCCTTGAATGCTTTGGGAGCGAACCATTTCTCCTTGATCCATTCGACCGGAACTTCGTTCTTGCGCTTCTTCTTCTGATACCGTTCCTTCTTCAGGCCGATCCCGGCATAAGGGGTCGGAGGATTGGGCTTGGCGATGCTCGCGTAATAATCGCTGATCACGGACCTCATATAGTTGAAATCCTTGTTGGCTGTTTCGGGATTGAGACCCTTTTCGGCAACCTTCGTTTGCCACCACAGCTTATGCTTCATCGCAATGGAAGCGTTGACTTCGCTAACGAAGATATCCTTCTTGCCTATGGCCTGCAGGAGATTGTTGACGGTCCGTTTGCGAGGATTGATCCATTTGCGCATTTGATCGGTGTCTTTATACCGATTGTCATGGGCGCGGTACTTTTCAACCACATCGACAAGTTGGGAAAGACGGATGTCTTCCTTTTTGGGCTTTCTTGCCTTTTTCGGTTTGGTGGGAGCGGTTTCCTCAGGTTCGACAACCGATTTCTTCTTGAACTGCGCCAGCGTCTCTTCGAGAGGGGCTGCGAGAAGAGACGTCTTGGGCAGGCAATCGAAATTTCCGGACTCAATGATGATCTGGGCGGCGCGGAAAATGTCGGCGCAACCGGGCTCGTCTCGAAAGATGAGGAGGGCTTCGAGCTTGTCCAGAATGCTCTTGCGGACCACGGGCACAAGTTCGGCGGCTTGCCGTTTGCTGTCCGTTCCGAGGCTGCGGTGTATTTCCTTCTTGCCAATTACGCAATGGTATTTCTTCGGAACCCTCATGCGGAAATGGTAATTTCCTTTCCCTCTCTTGGCTATCCCTGACATTTACATTGCCTTTTGCAAAATTTTTACATAAGTATTACGTAAGCATTACATCAGCAAAGCTTTTTGCTACACATTTTGCTACACATTTTTATTTAATGATTTTGTGTGAACTGGCGTAGTGAATTGAAGTTAAAAGGAAAAATTTCTAAAGTAAATATGGCCTGATTGTCTGTCTCTCCGCCATTAAGTGTTGAAATCGTTGAGAAAATCCGATTTCCACAAATTAAGCCCCAAATTAGCCCCAAAATATCTTTCGCTACCGTTTGGCGGGAGGATTTTGCTCTCCTTTTGATATATGGGCTAGCCCTCCTCCCCCCGGCCTCACCCGATCTGCCGACGTAGTTGTGTATATAAGTGCCCGACAAAAAGCGGCAATTCTGATCTTTTTGTCTGATCCGACAGCGGTGCGCGAGCGCGTAAGTTGGCAAGGAAGCTGCATTTGTAGCTTGTTTTTCGGTTTCATTGGTGGCGATTTATGTGCGTGTGTGTATCTTATATATATGCACGCATTGGTTTGATCGTCTTGCAGTTCGGATTGACGAAAGATAGGGTTTCAACTGTCCAAATCAATTCCATCGGCATTGGCGATACAACATGAATCAAGTCTCCCATAACAATCTGGTTTCCTTCATCTGGCGCATTGCCGACGACTGCCTGCGCGATGTCTATGTGCGAGGCAAATATCGCGATGTCATCTTGCCAATGGTCGTTTTGCGTCGCCTCGATACGCTGCTTGAGCCAACCAAGGACGATATCCTCGAAGAGGTCCGTTATCAGAAGGAAGACATGGGAGAGACCGAGCTGGATGATGAGCCGCTGAAGGCCGCTTCCGGTTATGTTTTCTTCAATACCAGCCAATGGACGCTGAAAAAGATCCATGGCACGGCAACCAACAACCAGCAGATCCTGCTGGCAAATATCGAGGATTATCTCAGTGGCTTCAGCGACAATGTGAAAGAGATCATTGCCCGATTCAAATTGCTGGACCAGATGCGGCATATGGCGGAAAAGCAGGTGCTGCTGGATGTCATCGAGAAATTCGTCTCGCCAAACATCAACCTAACCCCAAATGACGTCGAAGACCCCGATGGCAACATGCTGCCGGGTCTTTCTAACCTCGGCATGGGCTATGTCTTTGAAGAGCTAATCCGCAAGTTCAACGAAGAGAATAATGAAGAAGCCGGGGAACATTTCACACCGCGCGAGGTGATTCACCTCATGACGCATCTGATATTTGACCCGGTCAAGGCCAATATGCCCGGTGTCATATCGATCTATGATCCTGCCTGCGGCTCGGGCGGCATGTTGACCGAGGCACAGAACTATATCTCCGATCCCGATGGACAGATCCGGGCAGAATGCGACGTCTATCTCTTCGGCAAGGAGATCAACGACGAGACTTATGCGATCTGCAAGTCGGACATGATGATCAAGGGCAACAACCCTGAAAATATCCGTGTCGGCTCGACCCTCTCGACGGACGAGTTCTCTTCCACTCGCTTCGACTTCATGCTTTCCAACCCGCCCTATGGCAAAAGCTGGAACAGCGAGGTGAAATATATCAAGGATGGCAAAGATGTCATCGATCCACGCTTCCGCGTCAAGCTCAAGGATTATTGGGGCAAGGAAGAGGATCTTGACGCCACGCCGCGCACCTCGGATGGCCAGTTGCTGTTCCTGATGGAAATGGTCAACAAGATGAAGCCGACTGGCACTAGCCCTCTCGGCTCGCGCATTGCCTCGGTTCACAATGGCTCCAGCCTCTTTACCGGCGATGCAGGCAGCGGCGAGAGCAATATTCGCCGCCATATCATCGAAAATGACATGCTGGACACCATCATCCAGCTGCCCAACAACCTGTTCTACAATACCGGCATCACCACCTATATCTGGCTCTTGACCAATGCCAAGCCGGAAAGCCGTCGCGGCAAGGTGCTGCTGATCGACGCCAACCTGCTTTACAAAAAGCTGCGTAAGAATCTTGGCGACAAGAATTGCGAGTTCACCGACGAGCATATCGAGGAAATCACCAAGGCCTGCTTTGCCTTCGATCCGATTGAGCGCGAAATTGACGCCAACAACGATCCTGTCGGCATTGCCGCGCAGGTCTTCGACAATGCAGATTTCGGCTATTACAAGGTGTCCATCGAGCGGCCAGACCGGCGGCGGGCTGCCTTCTCTGAAGAACGGCTCACTCCATTGCGGTTCGACAAGAGCCTGCGCGAGCCGATGGAATGGCTATGGGCTGAACATGGCGACAAGGTCTATGAGGCAGGCTTCCTCAAGGAGCAGACAAAGACCATCACCGCATGGTGCGAAGAGCAGGGCCTCAGTCTTAACGCCAAGCAACGAGGCAAATTGCTCGACACCAAATATTGGCTGAAACTGCGCGACCTGCTGGACGCGGCCACCCTGTTGATGGGCGATATCGGCACGGACGAGACCGCAGATTTCAACGCCTTCCGCGATGCTGTCACCAAGGCCATCAAGGCCCGCAAGCTCAAACTCTCTGCAACCGAGAAGAATGCGATCCTCAATGCGGTCAGTTGGTATGACGAGGCGGCAGAGAAGGTCATTGCCAAGAAACACAAATTCTCGCGCAGTGAGCTTGAAGAGCTGACACATCATCTCGGCTGTGAAGCCGATGTTCTTGCCGATTTTGGCTATTACCGGCAGGGGGACGGCAGCTATCTGACCTATGAATCCTCAAGCGATCTGCGCGACGCGGAGTCGGTGCCCTTGAAAGACAGCATCCACCGCTACTTTATGACAGAGGTCAAGCCGCATGTGGATGAGGCCTGGATCAATCTCGACAGCGTCAAGATCGGCTATGAGATCAGCTTCAACAAATATTTCTACCGCCACAAGCCCCTGCGCAGCCTTGAAGAAGTGACCGAGGATATTCTGGCCCTCGAAGACAAAGCCGACGGCCTAATCGCCGACATTCTCGGCGTCGAAGTGGCAACAAAGCTGGAGCCGGTGGAATGACGATATCGGCTTATCCGAAATATCAGAGCTATAAGGATAGTGGTGTTGACTGGCTAGGGGAGATTCCAACGCATTGGAATGTTAGACGAGCCGGTTTCTTGCTGAACGAACTGAACTCTCGATCAAAAGATGGCTCCGAACCGCTTTTATCACTGAGTAAATCTCTCGGTGTAATTCGACGCGACAGTCTGGCGGAACGTGGCGGCCAAGCAGAATCTTTGGTTGGGTACAAGCAGGTGACTGAAGGCAATATAGTTATTAACCGGATGCAAGCCGCAAATGGGTTACTTTCAGTTTCAAGAATTTCCGGCATTACTAGCCCAGATTACGCAATCTTTGAAACGAAGAAAAATGCAGAAATTCGGAGCGATATAGCAGCACTGTTGCTGCAGCAACCAGAGTATCAGGGCGAAATCAAACGCAGTGTTAAGGGGGTTATGGAAGGTTTCATTCGTTTGTACTCGTGCGAACTCTTTCGTCTACCACTAGGCCGTAAACTCATAAAAGTTGTTTGATTTTAGCGGAGATTGTGATTCAACGGTTCCAGACTAGGGAGCCTTGTATGACACGCCGCCGTTATGAACTGACCGACTTCGAATGGTCCATTAT
>NZ_VANT01000021.1:0-13446 GCF_005771485.1 Cohaesibacter sp. CAU 1516
CAGTCAGAACATGATGATGCTCACGGTATTTGTGACGCGCATGATCCCTTTTTTGTCATTTGATGCCGTCAGTTATGCAGCTGGTCTGACTGCGCTGTCTCTGACCCGTTTTACAATTGCAACCCTGTTTGGTCTCATCCCTATGAGTTTTCTACTCACCCATGCGGGCGAACAGTGGGTCACCTCTGACGGGTCGACTTCGTTGAGCTGGATTCTCATCGGCGGCCTCGCAATCATGACGCCGGTCCTGACCTATCTCTGGACCCGAAACTCAATCCTGAAAACTCCCGTTTCCAAGGAAATTCAATGAAGAAGAAAAACTGGACGCCCTATATTCTAATCGCCGTTATGGCGGCCGGCGGCTTTGTTCTCTATAGCAAGATAAGTCAGAATTCAGGGAAATCGAGCGCAACAATCGCTTAAATCACTGTACCAAAACTGTCAGTTATCGGCGCAGAGGGCCGCGATTTGTTTAACGTCAATTGTTCAGCTTGCCACGGTGAAGACGGCAAAGGTTCAGAGGCGGGTCCTCCGCTCATTCACGACATTTACAATCCTGGGCATCATGCCGATGTTGCGTTTTATCTGGCGGTTGCCAATGGCGTCCGCCAGCATCATTGGCCATATGGGAGTATGCCGCCTCTCCCTGATGTACCTAAAGGCCAGGTCAAAAAGATAGTCAAATATGTGAGGGAGACGCAGCAGGCCAATGGTATCAATTTCAAAAAACACAGCATGTGAACAGAGTTGCGAGCATGTTTCCAAAGGATCAACGGTAACCAACTCCGAGGGTGTGCTTCGTAATTTAAACTGTATGTGAGGAGGTAAACGATGGGCTATTGAGCCAGTAATACCCGGTGAAACTGCATTCTTACACAAATTGGGGTGCGGGCCGCTATATTGCCGCAAGCCTGCTCTCCGCCCAACTAAGTCGTTAGTGCCAGATCGCTCTGATCAGCATGTGAATGTCCGCTGCACCGATTGTAGGCAATAGCGTTATTGCAGCGCGGCAAGTCCGCAATCCGCCCTGTTTACCAGTTGATGCTCATATTCGACACCGGGTGGGGTCTGCTGCCAACAGCAGTATCACCTTGAACCGGCGTTATGTTCGAACAGATAGAAGTCCATGTGGTCCTGTGAAACCGAAAACACGTCCTTCCCGCCGTCATTTTCAGCGAAGCGATCCATATCCATTTCGAAATAATATTCCACGACCAGCATGCTTGAGGTCTCGTTCACCCGTGGCACGTAATTGAAGTTCGGCATCAGCTCACCATCACCGACTGGGTCTGAGAAGAAATCATCCCTGGTCAGCCTAGTGCCGGTCATGACTTCAAAGGCGACAAGGAGTTGGTGAAAGTTGCGTTCCTTCTCCGTTGACGGGACTGATCCTAACTCGAAATGGCCAATGGTTTTACCGCCCTGTTTTCGTGTGGTGGCAATGAAACTGGCCACTTCATCGGCAGAGAACTCCCGAATATTGAGCTTTCCTTTGACGAGGCTGCGGATACTGATGGAAGATCCCATGTTGATGAAGAGATTTTTCACGGCAAATCGTTCCTGTTTGACTGAACTGGATGGTTTGACACGCTGTTCGCCCTGAACGGGGCATGAGAGTTCGGCAGGATGCTTGCCGATGCAAAGGCAGGAATCCTGAAACGTTCTGGATCGTGTCTATTGAGAAAGAGCGACGGGGCTGCGATCAGCCCCGTTCTGTATCGCCAGCCATCTTCACCCCGGCATCTCGACGATTGTCACACCGGGAATGGTCTTCTGCGCCAGCGTCACCAAGTGCTTGTGATGGGTGAACATGATGGCCTGCCCACTTCGCCCGATCTCGGCACAGAGGTTGAGGGCGGCGGTGGCGCGGGCGTCGTCAAAGGTCTCCATGATGTCATCAAGGATCATGGGGAGTGGGCCTGGATCACGAACGAAGCTGCGGTAGCCCGCCAAGCGGAGGGCAAAATAGAGCTGGCCCATGGTGCCGGTCGACATTTTCTCGACGGGAACGGCGGATCCATCGGGCTTGATGCCGACAAGCTTCTCGCCCTGGACTTCACTCCAGACCTCGACTCGTTTCCATTCTCCCGCCGTCATGGTGACAAAGGCCTGTTCCACGTCCCTGAGCATGGTGCTGCGGCGTTCTGATGCCAAACGACGCAAGGCGCTTCTTGCTGCCAATGCGCCGAGGCGGGAGATGGCAGCCTGTCGGGCACCGGAGCGAAGTTCCTCCAGAAGGGTGGCCTGTTCTGTCACAAGGGCACTGTTGTCGGCGGCATCAAAGGCTTCCTTGTAGAGGCGTTCCTGCTCAACAGATTCATCCCGTGCCTTGTCGCGGATGTCTTGTGCATCATCCAGCTCCTGCTGGAGCTCAGCTTCCCGGGTCGCACTGGGAAGATGTGCCAGTTCTTCATCGAACAAGTCCTGTGAAACGCCGTCTTGTGCTTCACGCCGTTGCGCATCGGCTGTCGTGAGATCGGCACGAAGGGCATCCCGTTCGGCAAGATGCGTCGCCCGATCAAGGGGCTGGAAATCATCTCCCTCTTGGTCGTTGAACAAGTGATCAATCTCTGACTGTGCGGCATCACGGGCTGAGATGGCATGATCACGGATGTGATTTTCCTGTGCCAGCCTTTCTTCTTCCGCTTTTCTGATCTCATCAGCCCGGGTTGCATTGGCTGTTCTGGTGCGGGCCATATCAATGATTGTCACAGGATCATCACCAGTCAAATCATGGGGCACATCATTGAGCACATCATCGTCATCAAGGATTGAGACAATCTGTGCCGCGCCTTGTGACAGGGTCTCAAGGGCCCGACCCAAGGCCTCAATGCGGCCAGTCAGCTTGTCATGATCAATGTAAAGCTGTTGCAACTGGCGTAAATGGGGCAAAGACGCCTTGATGCCGGATGGCGTCCTGTCGACCAGAGGAAGAGAGGAAGTCAACACTTCCAGCTTGGTGACAGCGGCATGTTTCTCCTTTTCTGCCTTTGTGACGGCATCCACATATCCAGTGACAGCTTGAGCGGACCGCTCCCATTTGGCCCAAGTCTCGGCGATGTTGTCCTGAAGAGCCAGAGCCCGTGAGATCTTTGAGGGAAGACCCGTTTCATCCGCGATGATGTCGATGGATCGTGCTGCAGAAGTCAGATCATCAAGGGCAGCCTGTCTTTTTTTGACAAGAGCGTCCAGCTCCCGTTCGGCATTGGCAAGATCGGCCTTGATATCAGCGGCATTCATGAGAGCAGTATGCCGTTCAGCAAAGGAATCCGGTCCCGTGCCTTCTGGTAGGCCCAAGGCTATGGCAAGGGATGTGATCCGGGATGATAAGTCCCTGTGACGGCCCTTGAGATTGTCGAGTTTCCTTTGTGCCATATCACGAAGCGCCAGTGCATCCGCTTCTTGGCGACGGGAAGTTTCTAACTGCTTGCGGGCTTCTGTGCCCATCAAATAATGAGTGCGAGCCCCATCATCCTTGCGCATGGCTTCTTCAAAGACATCGGCACTGTCGTCAGACAAGGTGCCACGATGGTCCGACCATGCCACTTCCCGGAGGCGGCGTGTTTCTTCTGTTTCAGCCATATCAATGGAAGAAGGTGCGCTTTCATCAGCCTGTCTTTGAGCAATGGCCCTGGAACAGGCAGTCTCACGCTCCTCAAGATCCTGTTGTGCGGCTGTGATGGCTGTGACAAGGCTGTTCCATTCCTGATGAACTTGTTGCAGTGTCTCCCTTGCAGGAAGGCCCTGTTCCACTTGGGCTGGCCATGTCACGGGCAACCCGGCAACAGCCTTTGCCAGCCGGGCACGTTCCGTCTCCACCATCTGTGCCAGATGTGAAGGATCTGTGATGGCCTGATATCTGTTCCAGGATGCAGTCAATTGTGACAGATCCTGCGGCTTGGATGGGGCTTCACCCAATTGATCCCGGGCATTCTGGAGGATGGTCTGGGCCGATTGCAGCTCGGCCTTAGTCGTCAGGCAGGCTTGCGCGGCATTGGCCAATGTCTCCAATTCCTGACTTTCCATCACAAGGGCTGTGACTGGCACATCAGGGATGTTCAGGGACGCAAGGATCTGTGAGACTTGTTGTGATAGCTCATCACGTTCCCCAATGCGCTTGGCCAGATCGGATTGCGCGGTCACTGCCCGAGCCGTCAGGGGTGCTCCATCAAGGGTCAGTTGATCGAGCTTTGTGAGTTCTGTCACAAGGGCTGGTGCCAGAGGATCAGCCCCATTGTCAGCGATGATTTCCTTGTGACGCCTGATAGTCTCGTCGGCTTCAATGATACGTTGGGACTTTTCCGCCATCATGGCAACCAATGCGGCCACACGTTCCATGGCGCCCTTCGGCAGATCCGGGCCATCGGGATATTGGCTCAAAGCCTCTTCAATCCGGGCCATTTCTTGTGTCTGGTCGTGCCAGATCCGTGCTGCTTTTCCTGCGGCTTGCCTGTGACGAGCCTCGGTAAGCCCGTCATTGGCGGCTTCATAAGCCTTTTCTGCATCATCACGGGCCTTGCGGAGTGATCGCTCTTTATCCGGCGTCAGGATTTCTGCCTTGAGGGCCCGGTTGATCTCGGAAAGGCGGTTCTTGCCTTCCTTGAGAATGGTGGATCGTCCACCCTTCTTGTGGAACTTGTCGGCCAACCCCTCCATGTCCTCCAGAACCTTGGCCATGTTGGTCAGGCCCGAGACCCCGGCATGGAGCAGCTGCCCCAGATCGCCCTTGGCATCAGCAATGCGTTCGCCGCCACTGCGCAGGCCTTCATCATTGAGGCAAAAGCGCTCGAGATATGTTTCCTGATCGAGACCATGAAGGGCGCCGAACAAGATGGCTTCCTCGACCGGGCGTCCCTGATCATCCTGAAGAGATTGCTTTGCCTTGCTGCTGCGGCGTAGAACCATTGACCCGCGCCCCGGAATATCCAGCTCGGCCCCAACCAGAAGGTCGGGGCGCTCATACCGGAAGGCATAGGGATGGGACCGCACCTGCATGCCGAAGAGAAGTTCAAGGAAGCCGGTGAAGGCCGTGGATTTGCCAGATTCATTGGGGCCATAAATCAGCGTGACGTCGGGATTGCCATTAGCCGGACGGGGAAAATCGATATGGGCGTCGTTGAAACGGCCATAACGGATCAGATCAAGTCGGTTCAGCCTCATGATTCACCTCCCGCATGAAGGGACAGGGAGACTTCATGGATGGCCTCTTCATAAAGCTGGGTAAGGGAATTCTCATCCAGTTCATCGGCGATTTCGCGCGGGAGGACAGCGCGGAGATCATCAAGGATTTGCTTGCCAGAAGTCTGTAGGCCCGGCTCGGTCAATTCTTCCCGCATCAGGCGAATGAGGTCGTCGGCCTTGGAATTGTCTTTATGCTCTGGAGCGACGGACTTGACCTTGTCCAGATAGACCCGGTCCATGCTCTCCAGTTCTTCCTCAGCAAGATTGGTGAGCAAATCTGCTGAATGCTGGTTCGTGGTGGCTGTCAGGCGCACCGCGACATTGCACTCGGGATCCTGAACTGCTAGCAGCCCGGCGCGGATTTCCCTTGTTACTTCCTGTATGTCTGCGCATTCCGTCAGGTCCAGAGCGCATTCCGCGAAGGCCAGTTTGCCAACCGCATGCCGCTCGAAGGTCGGCAGACCATCCCCGAGTTCGGCAATGACAACAGAACCACCGAAGCGCTCGCCAATATGGCGCGGCTGCGGAATGCCGGGCATAATGGCAAGGGCGGAATCTGATGCCCGTTCGAAGGGGGCATGAATATGGCCAAGGCACCAAAGTTCATAACCATGGGCCAAAAGCTCATCGGCTGAGCAAGGGGCATAACGATCATGGCCGGAGGTACCATCAAGGGATGTATGCATCAGGCCGACATTCTTCCTCCCCGGCACGGGAACTGGATAATCCGGCAACATGCTTATGGTAAAATGCGCCTTGTTAAAAGACAGGCCATGGAACATGACGCCGCCGATTTCCACGTTTGGGTGCCCCTTGTCCAGCAAATGGACCATGGGGCCGAGATCGCCATAGACACCGTCTCCCAGCAAGGCATCATGGTTTCCGCGTATCAGCACGGTTGGAATCCCTGCCTCCGCCGCGCGGGTCAATTGGGTGATTAGAAAGGCCCGGGCTTTTAGGTCTGGCTGGGCGCTATCGAAGATGTCCCCGGCCAGCACCAGGGCATCGACCTGCTCGGCAATGGCCAAGCCGATGATCGAGGCAAAGGTGTCGCGGCTGGCCCGTTGCAATTGATCGCCCAGTTCGGGGTTGCGCATCGCAGCCGAGCGGATTGGCGAGCCGAGATGAATATCGGCAGAAATCAGAAGGCGCATAGGATTGCTCGGCTTTGTCGGATTCGATGGTGACGTCATATATATATGTACTCCGATAGAATAGAGAGGGATGGGTTACTGTCCAAGTGAAATTCCTGCCGGGTACACCATCATGGAAAATGATGATCCGGCGCGTCGACAGTTGCGCATTCTGGCCGTATCCGGCCACTAATTCTGGAAGCATCCGGCCACCCATACTGATTTGATCCGGCCATCGATTCTGGAGCATCCGGCCACCCCAGATGATGGGGATTTGGCGACCATTTTGAGGTGATCATTCACCGGCTATCTTGCGTTCTTTAGGAACGTGAGGACGCCCAATGAAGAGATTACCCATGCGCAAGATCAAAGAAGCCCTGCGGCTTCGTGCAGAAGGACTGTCAGGACTTCGAACGGGGCAGAGCCTTTCGATTGGGCGAGCGACAATATCGGAGTATTTTCGGCGTGCAGATTTGGCAGGCCTGACGTGGCCACTGCCGAGTGATTTATCTGACAGTGACTTGGAGCAGCTTCTTTACCCACATCAGCCTGATGCATCGTCCCGCCCAATACCGCAACCTGACTGGCCCTATATGCATGCTGAGTTACGCCGCAAGGGTGTGACACTGGGATTGCTTTGGCAGGAATATCGAGAGGTTCATCCTGATGGCTACAGTTACAGCCAATACTGCGCTCGCTATACAGCGTGGGAAGGCAAGCTCAGGCCTGTGATGCGCCAGCGCTATGTTGGCGGCGAGACATTGTTCGTCGACTATGCTGGCCAGACTGTGGATGTGGCCTGCCCCAAGACCGGCGAGATCAGGACGGCCCAAATCTTTGTGTCCACGCTGGGCGCGTCGAGCTACAACTATATCGAGGCGACCTGGACCCAGAGCCTGCCAGATTGGATTGGCAGTCACACTCGGGCCCTTGCCTTCTTCGGCGGGGTTCCGGGTATGATCGTGCCTGACAATCTCAAGGCGGGGGTGACGAAGGCCTGTTTTTACGACCCGGTGATCAATCGCACCTATGGCGACATGGCGGCCCATTATGATACCGCCGTTGTGCCAGCTCGGCCCCGCAAACCGCGAGACAAGGCCAAGGTCGAGACCGCAGTGCAATTGGCCGAACGCTGGATCCTGGCCAAGCTTCGCAATCATCAATTCTTTAGCCTCGACGAGCTGAATGCCGCCATCCGGCCCTTACAGGATCAGTTGAATGACAAGGTGACCCGGCATCTGGGTGCCAGCCGCCGGTCGTTGTTTGAGACCCTGGACAGACCAGCTCTGAAGCCATTGCCCAAAGAGCCCTATGTCTATGCCGAATGGAAGAAGTGCCGGGCCGGGCTCGATTATCACGTCGACATTGACCACCATTATTACTCGGTACCGTATCAATTGCTGCGTCAGGATCTATGGGCAAGGATTACCGCCCGCACCATCGAGATCTTCCATAAAGGTCAAAGAGTTGCCGCACATACCCGGTCGTCAGGCAACCGTCAGCATACAACCCTGCACGAGCATATGCCGCCTAATCATCGCTTCCGTTCAGGCTGGACACCAGAGGCTCTGCGCCAGAAAGCCGCCAGGATCGGTCCCAATGTCGAGATCTTCGTGGATGTCGTCATGCGCAAACGAAAACATCCTGAACAGGGCTACCGCACCTGCATAGGTGTCCTTGGGCTGGCCAAGAGCTTCGGGGCCGATCGCCTTGATGCCGCCTGCGAGCGGGCGCTCGAGATCAACGCCCATTCCTACACATCCGTTCACTCCATTCTTAAGACCGGACGAGATCGCCAACGCCGAGAGAAGCCCACGGACGGCCCCGCGATCACTCACCCCAATATCCGTGGGTCCCAATACTTCCATTAGGAGAAGACAACAATGCTGATACATCCAACCCTGGACAAATTAAGAACCCTTAAACTCGACGGCATGGCCGAAGCCTTTGCCGAGCTTGACGGTCAAGATGGTACTGCCAACCTGACCCATGCCGAATGGTTGGCTCTTCTGGTCGAGCGGGAAAGCGTCAATCGTGAGACCAAGCGTTTTGAAAGCCGAATGCGGGCTGCACGCCTGCGGCATGTTGGCGCCTCACCAGAAGACATTAATTACGGAGCCCGCCGGGGCCTCGATAAAGCCCTGTTCCAGACTTTGCTGACATCCAAATGGATCAACGACAAAAGAAATTTGAGCATCGTCGGGCCATGCGGGGTCGGGAAAACGTGGCTTGCGTGTGCCCTCGCGCAAGCGGCTTGTCGGGATGGCATCACGGTTCTCTATAAGCGCGCGCCGCGCCTGTTTGACGAACTCGAAATAGCTCACGGCGACGGTCGCTTCCCACGTCTGTTCAGGACTCTCACAAAAACCCGGATGCTTATCCTTGATGATTGGGGACCGGATCGCCTCAATGCCAGCCAGCGGCGCGACCTGCTGGAAATCGTCGAGGAAAGGTATGGCAATGGCTCGACGCTCATCACCAGCCAATTGCCCATCAGCACATGGCATGATGTCATCGGCGAGCCGACCTTCGCCGACGCCATCCTCGACAGGTTCGTGCACAACTCCTACCGCATCGAACTGGAGGGCCAATCATTCCGAAAAACTCAAGCCAACATGGGTGACGAAACCGACCACACATGATACCTAGATCTTAAGGCCTCAAGACGGCTCGCCAAGGGTGGCCGGATACGCCAGAATAGGTGGCCGAATGTCACCAGAATGACCGGCCGAATGTTCCAGAATGCGCAACAGTCATGCAGGCCAAGATGTCTGGCTTGCATGGGGATCCAGCGTGGAAATGGTGGACCGCCGTCGGCAAATCTGATGGCTTGCCGACGGCGTTGATCTGCTATTGGGTTGGATCAGTTGGCATCAAATCGAAGTAAGGCAGACCATGGCCTCGCGCCTTGTGGGCTTGCATGAGGTCAAGGAACCGATTGGACCAATTAAGTGCTTCATACACTTCCCTGCGAAAATTCGACAAAGGCTGAGAGAGAGGGTGACGTCCCTGCACCACAAGTAGTCCTGCCAACAGCTCTGAGACAATGTCGGAAAAGCCATCCTCAAGCACGCGGCGTTCTTTTACGGCATCGACAAATTCAATGAAATCAGCCGGATCGGTGAACAGGTCTCCAATGGGCACATCGTTCGGGAGGCAGTTAAGAGCTCGACGTGCGGCCTGGATTGCGTCAGCCCCGATATCGGCAAGGCGATCAAAATCGGTGCCCTTGTCTCCGTTGTAGAACGTAAGGGTATGTTGAAGTTTTTGTGGGTTTGCGGGCATGGAAAAATCCTTTCTTTGAATTGGAAAGCGAGACGGGTCTGTCCGGCCCCCAACTGTGAGGGTCGGACAGGCAGGCGATCAGATTTGGGCTCGGGCACGTGGTTTGCCACGGAATGGCTCGCGGTTATTGCTAACCTGGCAAGGCGCTGGCCGTTTGCATTCGGCTTTGAGGGAATTTTTCCGGCGCCTATGATCGCGATAAGCGGCAGCCGCGACGGCCTCGGCACGGGCTTGCTCTCGGACCTGGTGAAGGCGGGCAAGTGCCGGGCCGGTCAGGTGTCCGAGAACAGGTGAGCCGAAGATATCGTGCTCGAAGCTGTCATTGTTGACAGACACGGAAAGGGCATGACGGCAGATGAACCGCGTTGGGCCCTTGAGACCTGCCTTACGGATTTCCTCCAGGTTGGTAATCAGGAAATCGCTGGCGTCATGGTTCCCCTTGCCATCGTCGTTGACCCCATAGGCGATAGTGACAAAGGGCGTGGCAGCCATGACGTTCGCAGCCAGAACGACACAGGGGCGGATTTGCGGTGGCCGTTCCAAACTTCCGTCAGCTACAGGGAAGCGGAAGGAGACGATATCGCCCTCGCGCACGACATCTTCCTCTTCGAGGCTGGCCATCTGGCAATCGGATATTGCGTTCAGCTTGCGCATTGTTTCTCCATTGGTGAAAGGTTGAACAATGACGCTCGGCTCTATCCTCTCTTCTAATTTCGATTGGATTCTCGCGCGGCGTCCTATCGGCTGCTGCGCGAGAATCTGATCGACATGATCTCCTGTCCAAGGCCGTGATTGCCGGTTGGTGGGACCTGCAATCATGGCATTGCCCTTGGTGGGGATTGGGGAGGCATGGGCAATGGTCTCCCTGGGCGCTGGGGGATTTGGGGGCGCGCAGAGCAGCCCCTGAACTCGTCGAGGGACGGTGGCAAAAGAGCCGCGAGAAAATCCTGCCGAAGGGTTGTCTCGCGTCCGCCAGACAGGCGCCTTGGGGTTTTCAGGGGGCGTGGCGAACGCTCCTTGAATCGGGATGGTTTGGAAGGGTTGGGCGCCTTCCATGCGGTGGTCTGGGGGACCGCCGCCGCTCCCTGCAAGGGCCCTCGGCGAGCCGGCACGTCTTGATCAGCGAAAAGCGGAAAATCAAGACGTATAGTCGGTCACTAAAAACTCTTGAATCACCCTCCACATCCGCAATCCAGCGAGGTGGCTCCGGCGCTCGTTCTTTTATTTTTTCCGTTTCGGAATGCCAGCCCTATTTCACCCATCAGGTCAACAAAAGGCTTGAGGAAATTGGCGAATGGAAGGATATCAGTTTGGGCATGTGGAGTCGTATTCCCGCAAAGGTGGGCAGCGCAAGAAGCGGGCAAATGGCGACGTCGCCTGGAAAGTGGACGAGGTTATCGATGAGGCCGAGCGTAAGCCAGGGGCATGCGATCACGTCGAGGAACCCGACACCGATCCGTTGATCATTGCGGGCACCTGTGCGAGCTTTGATGAGCTACGGGCGGCCCATGATGAGGCCTGCGCCGTCAAGCTGGAAGTGCCTTATACGGACCGCAAGACCGGCATCGAAACCATCAGGCAAAAGTCCATCCGTAAGGATGCCCATACCCTCTATGCCTCTGTCTTTTCGCTGCCGGTGCTCAGCGCCGACGCGTGGGCCGAGCCTCAATTGATGGATGAATGCATTGACGCCTTGAAACAGGCCGCCGAATGGGAAGCCGACCGCTTACGAGCTGCCGGTGGAGAATTTGCCATGGCAGTGATCCATCGAGACGAATCCCATATGCATGTCCATATATATGGAATAGATCGAATCCGGGGCACGATCAATTGGCTCCATCCCGGCAAAGCTGCCGTCGACAGGATCCGGCGGGCTAAGTCCTGGCAGGACGATGAGGTCTCCGGTCAGGATCGCGCATATTGTAATGCTATGCGCCAGTGGCAGGATGAATTGCATGAAGATGTTTCCAGCCTTCTCGGGCTGACACGTATCGGACCTGGTCGCGCGCGTTTGACTCAAGCGGAGTGGAAAGCCTTGAAGGCGGCGCAAAAGGAACTGGCGAAAACGCGAAGGAAACTGAAAGAGGCCAAGGAAACAATCGCGAATGCCGAACACGTGCAGGAAAGCATCCGCGCCGAGGAAAAGGCTTTGGAGGAATACAAGGCCACTTCCGAGGAAGAAATCGCAAATGAACGAGCCGCCCTTATACAAGGCCAGGAGGAATTGTCCCAGGGACAGGCCGCATTGGCCAGCGAGCAGGTGGTGCTCGACCAGCGAGCCGAAAAGCTTGGGCAGCGCGAGGATGCTGCGATGACAATGGAAAGAGAAGCCCACCACCAGATGACCATTGCCGATAATCATCTCGACCAGGCGGATGAGAAAGCCACCGTCGCTGAAGGGAAGGCAACAGAGGCGGAGGTTTATTCGTATTTCATGGAGGGGATGACAGCAGGCACCATCGAGTATGATGTCGATCGCGGTAGGTTCGAGCCTTGCCGGGAACCCGGTGCAAGTCTAGAGGTAATCGTCCAGGCTGCCGCACCGATCCATGAAATGTGGGGTCGGGACAGCGGAGCTGCCACCCGCGCGGCTGAACAATATCAGGCGTGGGAGCGGCGTATAGATGCCCAGGCGCAGGCCAAGGCAGAGGCGGCAGTCAAGGACAAAACCGAATATGTCGATGCCCAGATTGCCGCTTTGGATGGTTTCGCGGCGAACATGATTGTGCCTGATACCAACTGCGAGGAAGGTTACCGTCCCAAGAAGGGTGTCTCACCAGAGGATGCCGAGCCATTCCTCGCCCAAATTCAGCGCAGGCCTGAAGCCGCTATAAAAGTCGGAAAATGGATCATGGCCGCCTGGAATAAGGTGCGCAGCAAAATCGTTGCGGCCGATGCGACACTGGCGGCCGTGGATTATGTCGAGCAAGGGTACGGAGTAGTCGACCTCGACAAGAACGAAAAAGGCTTTGTCGCCGCCAAAGGTGCTGCCCCGGAAATCGCCGACAAACTGCTGCAGAAGATGCAAGCCGATCCTGCGGCATCAGGCGGCATTCTGAGGAAACTGTTCCGCGTATTGAAGGGTGCGGCTCAGGCTCGGCGGGAGGCTGATATGCGGGAGGCTGAACTCAGCGAGGCACTGGAAAACACGCGGCCAGATCGAATTCTGAAATTTGCAAGACCGTTCATGCGAGAAGCCCCATATCTTCAGTTCAAGCGGCACTTGAAAGGAATTTCTGGTCAGGCCAGGGATACGCTCCAAAAATCGAAGGAAAGCAAATCCATCGAGAAAGACGACGACCAGCGGTAGCGGCGATAGGCTTGGCACGATGGGGTGCGGACCCCTCATGCGGATGGCATTGGAAACCGGCCCTGCCTCGCAATCCATTTCCCCTGTGCCTCTGGCACCAGAAACTTCTCGACGGGATGCAGGTCCCCGGTCTGAGATCTGGTACGGGCTGCACATGACACCTATTCCATGCGGGTTCTAGTTTCACCAGTTCGGATCGCCCGGCGTATCGGATAAAAATACGAACCTTCGAGCGCCATATTATCCTGTTACGCAGAACGGATATGGCCATCAAGACGGTCTACCTGCTTGCCGCGTGTCCAAACTCCGATCCTTTCCGCCGGTGGTGTCAATTCGGGCTCTGTCCAGTCCGGACCGTTTATTGCCGGATATATCGAGAAAGCCACCGCCGGAGACCCTCCACGAGATCCATTCGTAAACGGTGTTTGTAGGCCACGTTGCGAATTGTCTTGCCATCTGCGAATAGCTTTTGATGTTCAATTGCTATGGAGTATCTCCCGTGGAGAGTACATTGGAGTTTCTCGCTTCGCCAATAGG
>NZ_VANT01000022.1:0-6811 GCF_005771485.1 Cohaesibacter sp. CAU 1516
AGATACCAATGCCCGCTGGACACTGAAGGTTGGCGGAAAAGTGCGCTATCGGCCAGACGGAACGCCGTTACCTCAGATTGCCCTTCCAGTATTTGGCTACAAGAGCCATATCAGCATTGATCGTAAATTCGGTTTCATAAGAGGCAGCACGGTTACGTCGGCTGCTGATGCTGACGGGCGTCAGTTGAGACATGTCTTGCGCAAGGACAACACTGCTTCCTATGTCTGGGCAGATAGCGCCTATCGTTCTCAAAGCAATGAGAAATGGCTGGCCAACAACATGCTGATAAGCCAAATCCATCGACGCAAGCCTTCTGGTAAGCCCATGCCGAAGGCAACATCGCGTGCCAATGCGAAGAAGTCCTCAATCCGGGCACGTGTCGAGCATGTCTTTGCTCATCAGAAGAACCGTTATGGTTTGTTCATCAGAACAATCGGACTTGCTCGGGCTGAAACGAAACTGGTGCTCGCCAATCTCGCCTACAATTTTGACCGCTTGATCTTCCATGAACGGAGAAGCTCCATGGCATGAGTCTGCCTGAAGGGACAGAAAACAGACCAAATATCGCAAGAACTACGCAATCAGCGCTGCAACAGCCGTGGACGTCTGTCTCAACGAAATTCCATCGGTCAAATTAAGCAGTTTTTGCGGGCCTCCATGTGACACACTGGTTATGTACATACAACAATGAAGGATTGATCATGGGAACCGGAGGCATTTCGACTGCCCAGAAACTTAAATTGGAGGCGCAAATTCTACAATCAAACCACACTGAAATGGGAAACCGCAAGAACCTCACATGGTGTACCACTCAAGATGAAATCACGCGAACGAGCATAAGCCCACACAAGAACGAAACGGAATCAAAGTTAAGATATCCGTTGATCGATTATGACATCGGAGGGGTTGCGGATGACCCGCCAACTATTTTCCGGAGTGCAAGTAGAAGTAAATTTGCATATTAATCTACTATTATCTGACATGAGGTAGATGGATTGAGAGTAAAATAGATAGTTAATTTTGATGGATCTGCTCAAATCAATGAAATGGTTCGTTATTAATCCACGTTTTCCAAAATATATTGAAGCTAACGATTGAGTATGAAATATGCTGACTGATCGAAAAAAGGACGCGCATATAGTCTTTCGCGTTGACGCATCGTTGGAAATTGGCACTGGACATGTTGTGCGCTGTATGGTTCTGGCACGCAAGTTGCGCTCGTGTGGAGTTGATTGTCATTTTGTATGCAAAAATCTTCCGGGAAATATAGCAGACTCGATCATTGATAACGGCTTTACCTGTCGTCTAATCGAGCCAGTTTCCGATGTTTTCTCAGAGATTGATGAGTTAGCAGATTTGCCGCCCCATGCAGCTTGGTTACACGGCTCACAAGGTCAAGACGCCTATTCTTTCTTGGAGGCCATTAAAGATCGCTACCCTGACTGGATCATTGTTGACCATTATGGATTGGATTACCGCTGGGAAATGCTGGTGCGCTCCTCGTGCGGGAACATAATGGTAATTGATGACCTCGCGGATCGAAAACACGATTGCAACATTCTGTTAGATCAGAATTTCTTCTCAGAAAGCGAAGAGCGCTATTCGGGGCTAGTACCTAGTGAATCACGCTTGATGGTGGGGCCGAGATTTGCTCTTTTGACCGAGAGCTTCGAGGCCTCACATTCTCGACTGCTGCCTTATGCAGAACGTTTTGAAAAAGGACATATAGTAGTGTTCTTCGGAGGGGTTGATCTCATCAATCAAACCACCGTTGCCTGTCGAACTCTTTTAAAGAATTTTATGCACCCCTATAAGGTTGACGTGATTGTGGGTAGAAAAAACCCGCATATTCATGAGATAGAAGCAACTATTGGAAATGCAGAGCATATTGATCTGCACGTTCAAGTCCGGAATATGGAACATTTTCTAGAGCGTGCCTTCCTGTACGTTGGAGCAATTGGCACTACGACTTGGGAACGTTGTGCATGTCATTTACCAGGACTTGTCTGCAGCGTAGCTGGAAATCAAAAAAAAGTGGCCGTTGCAGTCCGAGACTACGGGTCTCATATCTATCTCGGTCATTATACAGATATGTCACCCGAAATATTCGAACGTGAATTAGTGCACCTACTGCCTGATTTTAATCGGCTGAGAACCCTATCTGAGCGTTCATCTGAATTGGTTGATGCTCAAGGGTGCTCTCGTGTTGCGAAACAATTACTGGGATTGATCTAATGGGACATTTTGAAGCTAGGCTAGCGACAGATGACGATAAGCTGCGCGTATTGGAATGGCGCAATCATCGAGATGTTCGCGCTATGATGCTCTCAACACATGTAATTACTGAAAGCGAACATTTCGCTTGGTGGGAGAACAACAGGTCCCGAGATGATCGTAGCATTCATATCGTCGAGGAAGATTCGAATCCAGTTGGGGTTGTTACAGTTTATGGTTACAAGGGTGAAGGAAAAAGCGCATGGTGGGGCTTTTATCTTGATAATGCCACGGTTACTGACCCATCCCAGCGTGTCAGTATCCTGATGTGGATCGAGGAATTTATCCTCGATTATAGTCGAAATGCACTCAAGGTCGAGGCGCTTTTTTGCGAAAGCAAAGCGGAAAACTCAATCGTATTGGCTATGCATGAACGGTTTGGCTTTACTCGCATGAATAGTGCTCCGGACGGGAGCAGTCAGACTGACGCCGACGTTGTATTTATGCAGCACTTGTTTCCGGAAAATCGGATAAATGACTTGAAAAAAATATACTTTTTCGGTTCTTACAATACAGAGTTTCTATGCGCTGCTTGTGATGAGCTTCTACAGGCATATCCACGTCTCGAATATCAGACCGTATCGCTAGATTTCGGCCAGTATGCAATATCGTTGCGTGACCCGAACTTCGAGTGCTTTCATGTTTCCAATGCTGTGCAGGTATTCTCGGAGCGGATTGAAGACTTTCTGCCTGTAGGGCGGCAGCTGACGAGCAATAGTGACTTTGAAGCGGCCAGAAAGCAGTTTGCGCACTATCTCGGGTTGATCGACTATGTTCGAAAATCAGCGAAAGAACCTCAGATTTTTGTTTTCGATTTCCGACCACATCAACAGACGCCTTCCAGCGGTGGTCAATTGGGATTAGGTTCAGCAGCCCTTGATGAACTGGCAGCAGAGTTTAATGCAAAACTTCTAGAATTCTGCAGGGAACGAATGATAACGGTCCTGCCTTATGCTGAGTTGTTAACAAACAATGGGATAGAGAACTCCTTTGGAAATAAATATTGGTATTTGGCCAGAAATCCATTTTCATTAGAGTTTACCAATCGCATCGCCTCCAAGCTTGTGGGGCTTATGTTAGCCAGAAAAGCTCTAACTGCTCGTGTCCTTGTTCTGGATCTAGACAACACATTGTGGGGAGGTGTCATCGGTGATGACGGGATAAAAGGTATCCAGCTGGGAGGAGATTTCCCAGGGAACGTTTATCAGGATCTGCAAAGTCTGTTCAAGATCTACAGCTCAAATGGCTTACTGCTATGCGTGTGCAGCAAGAATACAGAAGCTGTCGCAATGGAGGCCATCGCGGATCACCCCAATATGGTTTTGCGGCCGAAAGACTTTATAATTCGCAAGATCAATTGGAATCCTAAACCAAAGAATATTGCTGAAATTGCTAAGGAATTGAACATTGGGCTTGCGTCTATATGCTTTATTGACGATAACCCGGTTGAACGCGCAGATGTGAAACAAAATTTTCCTGAGGTGTATGTTCCTGATCTCCCTTTGGACCCGACCCTTTGGTATGATTTTGTCATGAATTTGCCAGAGTTGACCCTTTATGAGGTCTCTGATAGTGACCGCAGGCGCGTTGATCTTTATAAGTCTCAAGTCAAAATTAATGCGGAGTTGGCTGAAGTCAAAGACAAAGTAGACTATTTGCGGGAGTTGGAGATTGGGGTCAGACTGGAGTACCTTGATGAAAACAACTTCCAACGCAGTCAACAACTGATTCAGAAAACCAATCAGTTCAATACCACTACCATTCGTTACTCTGCTAAGGATCTGTCGAATTTCATGTCCCGCAACGACCGATTTGTTGTGCATGTAAAGTCGATGGACAAGTATTCCAAGGAATGGGAAGGGATCGCAGTTCTGGTTATGAGCCAAGATGAGACTTCATGGACAATAGACAATTTTGTTATGTCGTGCCGGGTTATGGGGCGCAACATTGAAAATGCAATCCTACAGTCTTTGGCCAAATCTGCGCGAACACTCGGAAAGGAGCATCTGTTTGGGGCCTTTGTAGCGAGCGAGAGAAATGCACCTGTTGAAAAACTGTTTGAGGACAATGGCTTTCAACTTTATCCGGATAAAGATATCTGGCATCGTTCGTTGAAATATTTCAAAGAACAAGACTTCGGTGTTTCGGTCGAGGACAATCTGCAATAAGCTCGTTAAAGACAGTTGTGTATCATCCGCCTTAGTTTTCGTGAATTTTTAGCAATTTAAGTTGAGGTTTAGTATGTTTGAGGGGCTTGGAATTCTATATTTGGATCACTTTGCGGTTGTAACTGGTGATTTAAGTAGAACTTTGCAAGACTATCTTAGTCTGCCTGGATGCCGGCTCTGGCGCGGACCAGGAGAAAACGATGCTCAAGATGTACGCTTTGCTTTCGTGGAGTTGAGGGGTCAAGGCACTATTGAGATCTTGGCTCCGCTTTCTAAGCGAAGCCCAATTTTGAACTATTTGAGCAAAGGGGGGGGGGCATATCATCTTTGTTTTGCAGTTCATAATCTCGATGAAGCCGTGAACGCCGCCGTAGAACGCTACAATGCTCGCTTAGTTGTTCCACCACGTACCGACAATGCATATCATGGTCGCCGCGTGGCCTTTCTATTCCATCTGGATCATGGGTTATTCGAGCTCGTTGAAGCCTTTCCGCCCGGCTCAGTCATTGGAAATAAGAAAAAAATTGACCAGAGTGCAACTTTGCCATCTAACAGCGCTCTGCCAAAACGGCCACCAGCGAAAGCTGATGACGCGCTTCGAGCGAGTTTGTTGATGGTTTTTAACAAAACAATGAACACCACATATACCATAGATCAAGACGTCACTATGGAGACGTGCAACTCTTGGGACTCCCTAAAGCATCTCATGTTGATAATGGCAGTCGAACAAGAATTCAGTCTGCGAATCGACGCTAGCATGATCGAAAAACTCAAGAGTCTCTCCTCCATTTCAAATTATCTCACTGAAGTTTTGGGAGAGTAAGTATGAAACAGATTAATATCGATCAGACGTTGATTGGTGACGGCCACTCCCCTTATATCATTGCCGAAATGTCCGGTAATCACAACGGGGATATTAAGCGAGCAATTGCGCTTATACACGCTGCCAAAGAGGCTGGTGCAAACGCGGTGAAGCTTCAAACCTACCGAGCTGATACTATCACCATCAACCACGACGGGCCTGAATTCTATATCGATGACGGTTTGTGGAAGGGTAACTATCTCTATCAACTTTATGAACAAGCTCATACTCCATGGGAATGGCATGAGTGTATGTTCGAAGAGGCGAAAAGAATTGGCATCACAATTTTCAGTTCTCCCTTTGATTTTACGGCAGTGGATTTTCTGGACGAGTTGGGGGCTCCTGCCTTCAAGATTGCTTCTTTTGAGCTGATCGATCTTCCGCTTATACGCAAGACCGCCGAGAAAATGAAACCGATTATTTTGTCTACAGGCAATGCTTCACTGGCAGAAATTGAGGAAGCCGTACAAACGGTGCGAAATACCGGCAATAATGATTTGGTTTTGTTGCATTGTACTAGCGGCTATCCGACACCCGCACGTGAAGCCAACTTGTCCAGTATAAAATGCCTCGCAGACAACTTTGATTGTCTGGCAGGCCTCTCAGATCACACAATGGGTTTTGGTGTATCTGTAGCATCAGTAGCGTTAGGTGCGAGTGTTATTGAGAAACACTTTACGTTAGCGCGTTCTGATGGTGGGCCAGATAGTGAATTTTCCCTCGAAAAGGGAGAATTAAGTCAGTTGGTGGCAGAATGCAAAAATGCATTTGATGCAATTGGAAAACCAAATTTCATCAGTACACAATCCGAAGCGCAAACCAAACCTCATCGACGCTCACTCTATGTCGTCAAGGATATCGCAAAAGGTGAGTGTTTTACCGAGGAAAACATTCGCTCGATTCGCCCAGGAAAAGGACTGAGACCTCGATACTACTATGAGGTTCTTGGCTGTGTTGCTAAGCAAGATATCACGCGTGGAACGGCGTTGAGTTGGGATTTGATTGGGTGACCGAATTGCCAATAGTCATATGTAGAAGTTCAGACTTGATCTGACAGTTGAATTGCCCCTAGAATTGAAGACCCCTTGTCCCCTAAAAATGAGGCAAGGAGACTACGATGCCCAATTCCCATTTCACTGAAGAATTCAAGATTGAAGCAGTCAAGCAGATCACCGAGCGAGGGTACTCCGTTGCAGAGGTGTCGGAGCGGATTGGTGTCAGCAGCCATTCGCTTTATGCGTGGAAGAAGCGATATGGCAAGCCCAACACAGAAATCAAGGCGACCGATGCGCAAACCGACGAGATTATACCAACGAGCAGAATTCAGAACCGATGTGCCCATTCTCGTAACCCGATGGACATAATGATCCACGGCTGATCGACTAGGCCGTAAACTCATAAAAGTTGTTTGATTTTAGCGGAGATTGTGATTCAACGGTTCCAGACTAGGGAGCCTTGTATGACACGCCGCCGTTATGAACTGACCGACTTCGAATGGTCCATTAT
>NZ_VANT01000023.1:2500-5644 GCF_005771485.1 Cohaesibacter sp. CAU 1516
AGCCGATTGGTTGCGTAAATATGCTTTTTTGTCGGCACTCTTTTTGAAGCGACGAGGTCTGCTTGTATCTTGTTGTTGAGTGCTGATTTTGAATGAACTTCTTATGATGTTTGAATGAACATTGATAATGGAAGTGATCAAGTGTCTTAAGGGCGTTTGGTGGATGCCTTGGCGCATACAGGCGATGAAAGACGTGGTACGCTGCGATAAGCCTTGGGGAGCTGCGAACAAGCTTTGATCCGAGGATTTCTGAATGGGGAAACCCACCTCTTTTGAGGTATCCTGCTCTGAATATATAGGAGTAGGAGGCGAACGCAGGGAACTGAAACATCTAAGTACCTGTAGGAAAGGACATCAACCGAGACTCCGTTAGTAGTGGCGAGCGAACGCGGACCAGGCCAGTGCCATTTTTCTTCTAACTCGAATCATCTGGAAAGTTGAACCATAGAGGGTGACAGTCCTTTAGAGGTGTTGAAGGAATATGGCCTAGAGTAGGGCGGGACACGTGAAATCCTGTCTGAATTTGGGGGGACCACCCTCCAAGCCTAAGTACTCGTATGCGACCGATAGTGAACAAGTACCGTGAGGGAAAGGTGAAAAGCACCCCGACGAGGGGGGTGAAAGAGATCCTGAAACCGAACGCCTACAAGCAGTCGGAGCCCGCAAGGGTGACGGCGTACCTTTTGTATAATGGGTCAGCGACTTAATTTATCGAGCAAGCTTAAGCCGTTAGGTGTATGCGCAGCGAAAGCGAGTCTTAATAGGGCGCAAGTTCGATGGATTAGACCCGAAACCGGGTGATCTAGCTATGAGCAGGTTGAAGGTGCGGTAACACGCACTGGAGGACCGAACCCACGCCTGTTGAAAAAGGCGGGGATGACTTGTTGCTAGGGGTGAAAGGCCAATCAAACCCGGAGATAGCTGGTTCTCCGCGAAATCTATTTAGGTAGAGCGTTGAATGAATACCTTGGGGGGTAGAGCACTGAATGGGCTAGGGGGACTCACCGTCTTACCAAACCTAATCAAACTCCGAATACCCAAGAGTACTGTTCAGCAGACACACTGCGGGTGCTAACGTCCGTAGTGGAGAGGGCAACAACCCTGACCGCCAGTTAAGGTCCCTAAGTCATGGCTAAGTGGGAAAGGATGTGAGGATCCCAAAACAACCAGGATGTTGGCTTAGAAGCAGCCATCATTTAAAGAAAGCGTAACAGCTCACTGGTCTAAATAAGGGTCTTTGCGCCGAAAATGTAACGGGGCTAAAGCCATGCACCGAAGCTGCGGGTGCACGTAAGTGCGCGGTAGCGGAGCGTTCTGTAGGCTGATGAAGGGTGACCCGTGAGGGCACCTGGAAGTATCAGAAGTGCGAATGCTGACATGAGTAACGATAAAGAGTGTGAGAGACACTCTCGCCGAAAGTCCAAGGGTTCCTGTGCAATGCTAATCAGCGCAGGGTTAGTCGGCCCCTAAGGCGAGGCAGAAATGCGTAGTCGATGGGAATGAGGTTAATATTCCTCAACCAGTGGGATGTGACGAATTCCGGTAGTTGTATTGTCTTATTGGATTGATGATGCAGCGTAGGAGTTCCAGGAAATAGCACCCACATTAGACCGTACCCTAAACCGACACAGGTGGACAGGTAGAGTATACCAAGGCGCTTGAGAGAACTATGCTGAAGGAACTCGGCAAATTGCTCCCGTAAGTTCGCGAGAAGGGAGACCCATCAGAAGGCAACTTTTGGTGGGTGGCACAGACCAGGGGGTTGCGACTGTTTATCAAAAACACAGGGCTCTGCGAAGCCGCAAGGCGACGTATAGGGTCTGACGCCTGCCCGGTGCCGGAAGGTTAAGAGGAGATGTGAGAGCATCGAATTGAAGCCCCGGTAAACGGCGGCCGTAACTATAACGGTCCTAAGGTAGCGAAATTCCTTGTCGGGTAAGTTCCGACCTGCACGAATGGCGTAACGACTTCCCCGCTGTCTCCAGCATAGACTCAGTGAAATTGAATTCCCCGTGAAGATGCGGGGTTCCTGCGGTCAGACGGAAAGACCCCGTGAACCTTTACTATAGCTTTGCGCTGACAGTTGTGTTGGCATGTGTAGGATAGGTGGTAGGCTTTGAAGTTCGGGCGCCAGCTCGGATGGAGCCATCCTTGAAATACCACCCTTGTTGTCATGGCTGTCTAACCGCGGTCCGTTATCCGGATCCGGGACAGCGCATGGTGGGTAGTTTGACTGGGGCGGTCGCCTCCCAAAGAGTAACGGAGGCGCGCGAAGGTTGGCTCAGACCGGTCGGAAATCGGTCGTCGAGTGCAATGGCATAAGCCAGCCTGACTGCGAGACTGACAAGTCGAGCAGAGACGAAAGTCGGTCATAGTGATCCGGTGGTCCCGTGTGGAAGGGCCATCGCTCAACGGATAAAAGGTACTCCGGGGATAACAGGCTGATGATGCCCAAGAGTCCATATCGACGGCATTGTTTGGCACCTCGATGTCGGCTCATCGCATCCTGGGGCTGGAGCAGGTCCCAAGGGTTTGGCTGTTCGCCAATTAAAGCGGTACGTGAGCTGGGTTCAGAACGTCGTGAGACAGTTCGGTCCCTATCTGCCGTGGGCGCAGGAGAATTGAAAGGAGCTGACCCTAGTACGAGAGGACCGGGTTGGACGCACCTCTGGTGGACCTGTTGTGGCGCCAGCCGCATTGCAGGGTAGCTATGTGCGGAAGGGATAACCGCTGAAAGCATCTAAGCGGGAAGCCCACCTTGAGACAAGTTCTCCCTATCAGAGCCGTGGAAGACCACCACGTCGATAGGCCGGGTGTGGAAGTATGGCAACATACGAAGCTTACCGGTACTAATAGCTCGATCGGCTTGATCACTCCCATTTATCAATGTTCATTCAAGCGATTTCCGCAAAGCGGAAACGCGTAAAATACAGCGGAAAGTGCATTGTTCGTAGAACAATCACTGAAAGCGTAAGCACCAGCTTCTCAAATTTGCTTTTAACCGGCCTGGTGGTCATGGCGAGGCTCCCAGACCCGATCCCATCCCGAACTCGGAAGTCAAACGCCTCCGCGCCAATGGTACTTCGTCTTAAGACGCGGGAGAGTAGGTCGCCGCCAGGCCTGTTAAAAGCAAATCATAAAAAA
>NZ_VANT01000024.1:0-4540 GCF_005771485.1 Cohaesibacter sp. CAU 1516
CTTATCCCGGTTATATTGAACCCGAGCGGTATCATCCCAAGGCATATGACCCTCCATCTTCTCATCAAAGACGGTTGAATCACAACCTATTGATATCGCTCAACTACTTTTAAATCCGGCTCTCAGGACCAACTAAAGCCCAAATCGTCACGCAATTTGCCATTTCCAAAACGTCACAAAAACCGGCCGCCACCCGCAAGGCTGCAAAGGCATAATCCCACCTCAATCGCAACCTTGCGTATTCTCATCGCACAATCCCTAGTGAAATCTCTCGAATTCTGCCCATGTTGTCGAAGAAAATGGAATAGACAAAAATGCACAGCCAGAAAAGTGACGCAGTAGGATTAGCTCATGTAACTTCAATTTGGCGGAAAGGCAATTCATCCCATTACCTCTGGGGGGATTACCCCGGCAACGCATGGCTGGAACAGCGCTTACTTTTTTAGACGCAGAGGAGTAAGATTTTGTATTGAATTCAAACTTGAACTGGGTTTAATTACGATGCTCCAGATAGGGGCCTGCAAAAACCTCACATATCGTACCGCTCACGACGAAATCACGTGATCGAGCATGAGCCGAAGTAAGAACAAAACGGAACCAAAGTTGAAATTTCCGCTGATGGTTTCTCAGAACGGAGGGTTTTGGCGGATCTCCAGATGGGATTAACGACCACTTTTAGTATGTTGAGAAAATTATGAACCGTTTAGAACTCTCAAGTTCAAAATTGAAGAAAATTTTAAATTTTGGCATCACAAAATTTCCAAAGAAATTCGAGTATCCTTACGAAATCCACGATCCCCGGGATGTGTTTAGGGACATGGAGCATTCTACTTGTTTTCGTTTTGTTGGGGACAATTGGCTCATAGGGAAAGAAAAGCCACTCGCAATTATGTGGGGTTTCAATGACTGGAAGTTAGGGTTTTTAGCCGACTATTTAGATGATTATCGTTTGGTTTTTGCTCCTCGAAAGATTTCTAGCGTACAGGCATACCAAGAGCTCAAGAATTTTCGTGAACAAAATATTAAACACATGGTTTGGGGCTACAACGAGCCTTGGATTATTCGAAAGCTGTTTGGTAAATCGATTACTCGTGTGGAAGATGGATTTGTTCGCTCTGCTGCTCTTGGGGCTTCTCACTCTACGCCATATTCTCTTGTTTTCGATGAAAGCAGTCTTTATTTTAATGCAGAAACACCGTCAGACCTAGAGAAGTTGTTGCAAAACTACGACTTGCCAGAAGACGAAGTATTTAAAAAAAATAATCAAGAGTCTCTGAAGCTATATATAGATCTTGAGGTGACTAAATATAAATACTATCAATACAAAAAAAACAAATCTGCAAGGGTTAGACCAAAAAAAACTGTGGCAGTTATAGGTCAGGTTTATAAGGACCAGTCAATTAAGTACGGAAATCCTGAAAAATGGACTTTTGAGAATCTTTTAGATTTGGCTATCCTTGAAAACCCAGGTTGTGACATTCTTTACCGGCCTCATCCAGATGTTTTCTATGGATTTCAAAAATCCTCCAGAAAATTTCGGAAATACAAAAATCTGGTAACCGTCGTAGAGCCAACTGTTCCATTTATTCAGTTCCTAAAAGAAGTAGATCATATTTACACTATATCTTCGCTTTCTGGATTTGATGCGCTGATGCATGGTGTGAAGGTCACCACGGTCGGTTATCCCTTTTATGCAGGCTGGGGGTTGACTGATGATCGGCTGGAGCAAGAAAAATACACCAAACGAAGAAACCGTCAAAGAACATTAGAAGAGCTTTTTGCCATTTGTATGTTGGTCTATCCTAAATATCTGGGCAATCTTCGAGATAAAAGAGTCGGTTTCATATCCTCAGTTTATCACATCGAAGCAGATCAATTTTTGAACTCATATAATAATGTCGCAAGAGTTCCTAAAAGTGAACCTGAAGCAGAAAAACACATTAGTAGTTACACTGGAGAGTCGTTTTGGCCCCATTTCATGCAGGATACGAAGTATTCCGCGGCCTTTAATAGGTATTTCGGAAATGTCAATATCTCCAACTACTTAAGCAAGACCTCTGCAGAAAGCTATAAGAAGCTTTTCTTTTGTATCGTTATGGGGCGGTTATCGGGGGAACCCAATATTGAAATTTTTATGAGTAAGTTCCGAAATTTTATCGAATTGGACGATTATCGAGAGTTAATTGAACTTACCCGCACCTATCGTCCTAACCTTGCCCTTCCTGTACAAGCGGCTTGGGTGGAAAGCAAATCTTTCAAGGACGAAAGCTCTGTTCAAATACTGGAGCAGGCCACTACCGACTTTTATATATTACAAGACCTAAAGGAGAAAATCGAAAAATCTGACGAGATTCAGAATGAAACACTTGAAAAGCTTGCTAAGCAAATATCACAAAATTCTGTCGTTCCTAGCGAAGTGGCCACATATTACTATGCACTGTATTCTGAATTGATCCGAAGCGCACAATTGGACGATGCTTTGGAATTGGCTATGATTATTTGTATTACTGGCAACTGGGATACACGTTTTGTCTTAGAACTGGTTTCGCTATTGAGTGATCGTGTAGAAAATGGTGCAGCACAGGAATTGGCTAAGTTTCACCAAGCTATGTGCTTGACCAATCACAATCGCAATAGCACTCATTCCTATATAACTAACTGTGTCAGCATAAAAGATCGAGACGAGTTGGTCAATTTGTTGCGAAACGTTTCTCTTGATATCGCGCTGAATCCTGAACGTGCAAACAAACTCATCCACTGCCTAAAGCGATTTGTTGAGCCTCTATTTCCGGAGTTCGAGGAATTTATCTATTCAATTTTGCGAATGGACAGAAAAATATCTAATGGGAAAGCCATTGCCTACTGTCAGGTTGGAGATTTTTACCGAGCTGACCAATGTATTGCCAATTTATTACGAGATAATTCAGAAGATATAAATTTAATTGTTACGTATTCAATGATACTTGTGCATAATGGCAAATTAGAGAAAGCGCTTGAAATACTGGAAAGAGCAGAAGGTGAAACGCAATCAGTCGCTTTTTATACTCACTATATTCGTATTCTAAAATCTTTCGGGCGTTTCGAGGAGGCTATGAAGGTTGCTAGGAATGCTTACGAAAAAGGGCTTGAGATAAGCAACGAGATTATTCTTCCTATTCACTTGGGCCTCGGTGATGTCGAAGCTGGTTATTTCCTTTACAATGACGTGCCTGTCAGAGAAACTGTAAAAAGGTGCTTCAAGGAAAAATATCTAGATTCCAATGATCAAGCTCCAGAGGATTTGGTGTTGTTGTCTTCATATGGTCCAGGCGACGAATTGCGTTTTGCATCTCTCTATGCCGATTACGCCAAACATTTTGGTTCAGATAAGATTCAGATCGTTACTGATACTCGACTTCATTCGTTGCTAAGTAGGTCATACCCAGACATAGCTTTTATTTCGGCAAGGAGAGTTTCATACTTCATGCCAGATGCGCCAAATTCAAATTATGATCAGTTGCCAACCGCTGAGCTTATACGTCTACTGGATAACAATAGTTATAGGCAGGTCCAAAATCATAAGCAGGTAAAAATGGTTACGGATTATATTTCGAGATTTCGGAAGAAAAAAGGCGACTTCCCTGGAAGAAGATATTTGAAATGCGACCCAAATAGAGCACGATTTTATCGTAACGAACTTGTTAAATATGGAAAACGTTTTATAGGTATTTCTTGGCGTAGCCATCTAACGGATCATATTAGAAATATGAATTATTTGACTATTGAGCAACTTGAGCCATTGTTCGAGCTTGATATGAAAGATGTGGTTTTTGTGAATCTGCAGTATGACGATATTTCTAAAGAGCGGCCTTGGATCGACGCGCATTATAAAGATCGGTTCATCGATTTCGAAGATATCGACCAATTCAACGATTTTGAAGAAGTCGCTTCTTTGATGTCCTGTATGGACTTAGTAATTGCTCCTCCGACTGTTGTTGTAGAGATGGCCGGGGCGCTTGGCCTTGATACACTTTTAATCTCCAATCATGGCGAACTGGAATGGAGAAAGACCAATAATGAAGGTTTGGACGTTTGGCAGAAATCAATCACTCACATCAGCGGAACATTCATCGGGGACAAGAAAGGGCTTGTAGAAAGTATGGCCGCTCAGGTCCGATCTAGGTTCCAATTTGGTAAGATTTGAAGAATTTACTCGTATTGGACTTTCGTTCTCCCTAATCTTTCAAGGTTCATGAGTATGTGGCGCCAATACCTGTCATTTAGTAGCAAAATTTTTGATAGCAGTGAGTTTTTGCGAGTGTCTAGCTGGAGACCCGCAAAAACCCCTCGCAATTTTGTCGGGCGTATGATTCCCTAAAGTCATGGGGGATATGGCATGAATCCAAGCAATCTATTCGGTTTGTCTGAGCATCTTGAACGTCTGAGCAAACATGGTGACCCTCTCGAGGTTCTCGATGCCACTATTGATTTTGAGTATTTCCGCGGCTGGCTTGTCGAAGGTCTCGGTTACGGCGATGGGTCCAAGGGAGGTCGCCCTCCG
>NZ_VANT01000025.1:0-3708 GCF_005771485.1 Cohaesibacter sp. CAU 1516
GCAAAGGATTGGGAAGCTTCCATCGCCAGTTCTGTTGCATGGGTCACCATTGCCAACATCAGAGTGATGATCCGACGTTTGGCAACCTATTGTTATGTCCCATGAACTTTTGAATCGGGCACTCAGATGTCGGCTTCGCGGTGTAATACAAACAACCTCGACTGATGCCCAGTGCCTTCGCTTGCCGGGACAAGGAGAGTTTATGCTTGGGGTCAATCATTTCTTTGCGCTCAACAGGCCGGCCTTGCTGAGCGCTCCGCTTAAAAAATCATTCTCAAGCGTCAGCTCCCCGATTTTGGCGTGAAGAGTTTTGACATCAACTGACGCCGACTCAGGGGCCTTAGTGTCCTTCTCAAAGACATCACTGGCGCCTTCAAGCAGATGGTCCCGCCATTGCTTTATCTGGTTGGGATGAACATCGTATTGTTGGCCAAGCTCACTTAAAGTTTGCTCACCTCGAATTGCGGCTAAGGCTACCTTGGACTTGAATGCTGATGTGTGATTACGTCTGGGACGGCGTGCCATAGTTGGTTCTCCTGTAAAGCCATAAAGGCAAATTACAGACCGAAAATCCACTTATATCACTTGTTCAAATTTCCCGAGCCACCTCTGAACTAGAGTTTTCCGCGCTATTCTTCTGGCTGGGAGAAGGAGAGAAAGCGATGAAAGTCTCGTAACTTTATGACGCACAGAAGGCGTTTCTCAAGCAGGGGAATGTTGGCGTGCCAGTTGCAAAGATTCGCAGCCAAGAAGTGCCTCCCAATATCTCTGAGAGCAGTGTCAGATCAAGTCTAATCTTCTACATTTTACACTATTGCGTCCCTTAACATATTAACCAACCAGCTCTGGCTCTCTTTGCTCAAGCCGGGATAAAGCGGAATACTGATCGCTTCATTGTAATACTGTTCGGACAGAGGGAAATCTCCATCACTGAAACCTAGGGTGCGATAATAGGGTTGCGTATGAATTGGAATATAGTGAAGATTGGCCCCGACGCCGTTGGTCCGCAGACGTTCGAAAACTTCTTTGTGACTGCGGCGAATCTTGTTGAGTTGCAGGCGGATAACATAGAGATGGAACGCCGAGTAAGCTTCTCTGTGGATTACGGGTGTCTTGACAGGCAGGTCTACCAAAAGTGATCCATAGTTTTTTGCCAGCACGTTGCGTCGTGCGACAAACTCATCAAGACGGCTCAGTTGGCTGAGTCCTAGGGCAGCCTGCATTTCGGTCATGCGGTAATTGTAGCCAAGGTCGACTTGCTGGTAATACCAAGGCCCGTGACTTTCATGTGTCATTAGA
This sequence comes from Cohaesibacter sp. CAU 1516, assembly GCF_005771485.1. Taxonomy (NCBI): domain Bacteria; kingdom Pseudomonadati; phylum Pseudomonadota; class Alphaproteobacteria; order Hyphomicrobiales; family Cohaesibacteraceae; genus Cohaesibacter; species Cohaesibacter sp. CAU 1516. The sequence continues at coordinate 1,300 of NZ_VANT01000025.1, forward strand.
GATGGATCGCGTGTGATGCCATGACTACGCAGCAAAGCCATCTTCTGCGCCAGCTCAGGGTCATTGGTAGTTGCCAATCCTCCTTCCGCGCTGGTGATGATTTTCACAGGATGGAAACTGAATACCGTGATGTCGGAAAAACGGCAGTCGCCAACATACTTACCCTGATATTTCGCACCAATAGCATGACTAGCATCTTCGACGATTTTCACACCGTAGGAGCGAGCCAGTTTAGCAATTTCGTCCGCCTTGGGTGACTGACCACACATATGGACTGGGACGATAATCTTGGGCAACTTGCCTTTTGCTTCAGCCTCTTCAAACTTCTTTTTGAGTGCCACTGGACACATATTAAAGCTGTCAGGATCAATATCTACAAAATCAACATCCGCGCCGCAATATAGCGCACAGTTGGAGCTTGCAACAAAAGTAATAGGCGACGTCCAAAGTAGATCACCCTTCCCCAACCCCAAGCTGGAGACAGCCAAATGCAGAGCAGAAGTCGCCGAATTAACGGCGACCGCAAAGTCTGCCCCAACCTTTTTGGCCAGCGACTGTTCAAAGAGCGGCACAACAGGTCCCTGGGTCAAAAAATCTGATCGAAGGACCTCAACCACCGCGTCAATGTCAGCCTGAGAGATATCTTGTCGACCATATGGGATCATCAGATTGCTCCAATTTTTCCTCGGTTAACGTCAATCCAGACTGCCAGTTCTTCTTCCTTCATCCATTCGCTGTTATTGTCGCTGGAATACACGAAGTTTTCCGGCACGAGCACCCCATCCTTGATGCGACTCTTGCTCTGGCTCCATTCGTTGATCGCTGGCAGGATCTTGAAATGTTCCGGATATTCGTAAGTGTAGGGGGCATCCTCGAAACCCACCATCTGCTCGTGAATTTTTTCACCAGGGCGAATGCCTACGACTTTCTGTATGGCGTCCGGAGCAACGACCCTGGCAACATCGGTCACTTTCATAGAAGGAATCTTCTTCACATAGATCTCGCCGCCATGCATGTCGTCAAAGGCATGCCAAACAAGTTCGACCCCTTGTTCGAGCGAAATCATGAAGCGGGTCATCCGCGTGTCGGTGATCGGCAGCACACCCGTTTCCTTTACCTGCATGAAGAAAGGAATGACGGATCCGCGAGATCCCATCACGTTGCCATAGCGCACGACAGAGAAGCGGGTTTCATGCTCGCCGGAATAGGCATTGCCAGCTACAAACAGCTTATCAGAGGCTAGTTTGGAGGCTCCATACAAGTTGATCGGACTGGAGGCCTTGTCCGTCGAAAGAGCGACAACGCGTTTCACATTCTTGTCGATGGCCGCATCGATCACATTCATTGCACCGTTGACATTGGTCTTGATGCATTCAAACGGATTATATTCCGCGGTTGGCACGATTTTGGTTGCCGCTGCGTGGACAACATAATCTACGCCGGTGAAGGCGCGATAGAGGCGCTCACGATCACGAACATCCCCAATGAAGAAGCGAATGCGCGGGTCATTGCCAAACAATTTGGCCATTTCCCATTGTTTCATCTCATCTCTGGAAAAGATAATAAGCTTTTTAGGGTTATACTTTTCCAGTGTCATGGGCACGAATGTATGCCCAAAAGAACCTGTACCACCGGTGATGAGGATTGTTGAATTTTGCAACATATTAAGTCTCAATTTTTCAATCAAATGGTTGGAAGAAGGCACGCCCCCTTTGGAACCTCAGCGGGTGATTGCTGGGTAAACAATTTTAAATTAATAGTCAATGGATTGAATTGCTTCGAACGCCTGATCGTGCCTTGAATTACAAACTCACACAAGACTGAATCTTACTCCACCGCCAGCCTCTTCCGAGAGCGCAAGAAGTCAATTATCCTTGTCGCAATTGCCATAAAGGTTGGAAAAACCTATCATTTATTACAGCACCTCTCTTTATGGGCAACGTATACCTACTGCAATTCTTTATTTTGGCAGATTTGTCGGTCTCATCTATGCCACTAGTGCATTAACATGTTAATTTGAAACTTGGGCCTGTTGACAAGCTGACGGATCCAAAGTGCCCTCATTCCAGTCATAGCATCTTGACCCCGAATGAGGCATATGACTCCACGCTAAGCATATAGAAAATCGCAGCCTGATGTGATGTTGAATGTCACTGATAATTGGCTCTGACTCACATTTGCTGAAGTTGGTTGGCATTCTTTCGCTGGTTCATGGGAGGATCAGCAATGCATCATCGATTTCAGCGTGCCAGCCTAGCGCATGCGGAGTAGTCGAATGGCACGGTCAGTGCCCGATTCAAAAGTTCATGGGACATAACAATAGGTTGCCAAACGTCGGATCATCACTCTGATGTTGGCAATGGTGACCCATGCAACAGAACTGGCGATGGAAGCTTCCCAATCCTTTGC
>NZ_VANT01000026.1:0-3340 GCF_005771485.1 Cohaesibacter sp. CAU 1516
CCTATTGGCGAAGCGAGAAACTCCAATGTACTCTCCACGGGAGATACTCCATAGCAATTGAACATCAAAAGCTATTCGCAGATGGCAAGACAATTCGCAACGTGGCCTACAAACACCGTTTACTCTTCTTGTGGCTCACATCCAATCCAACGTAATATGACATAGCTGCTCTCCTCTTCGGGTTGATCCACCTGAGAGCATTATCGCTCTCAAGGGGAGCAGCAACCAAATTCTGTATGGGATGTATAAAACCAAACAGCCTCCGGCAAACCCGGCGCGGTGCAGTGAAATTACCGGGTCTCCACCTCTCTACGAATGCTCTCTGATAATTGCAAATGAAATTGAGACTACGAAGTACACCGCCAACGCAATAATTGATCCCGTTATGGCAATATACGGCCGATTGGGATACAAAGAGCTTTCTGCAAGTGTCGGCTCGGCTACGATTGTCAAAAATCGAAAGCGGCGCGCAATGTCGACCTGCGCCTGCTCGAAGGCTTGCAAATTGGTTCGGTATCTTAATGTTTTATACTCGATCTGAAGTTCAATTTCACGGTAAGTGGAGTCAAGCTTACTCAAAGAAGATTCGTCATCTGACGCCAATCTAGAGTTCTCTTTCAAGATTTGTTCCTGAAGAGCATTGATTTCAGCTTTTATGCGTAAAACCGTTGGAGATTTTTGCGTCAGGATACCTAGCCGCGATCGAAGTTCTGCCTGCTTCTGGGCAAGTTCCCTTTCGAGGCTCGAAATTGTGCCTGCAATTGTTTGAGAAGTAAGTTCTGTGGAGTAGATGGCGTTCTCTTGCTGAAAGTCTATAAGGATTTGCCTTGCATTAATTAAGTCCGCCTCGGCATCCTTGACGGCAGAATCAAAATAAGAAAGTTGTGAAGATTTTATATTTTCATTCAATTCGTCAATAAATGTTTGAGAGTGTACGAGAATTTGATCCAAAATCTTTTTGGAGAATCCTTTATCATAAGACTGAACGGAAATCTCCAAAAGTTGAGCCTCATCGTCAAATTTGGTATGAATACGGGAAAGATAATGTTCGTAGGCTTTTTCGACTGGAGCATTTTTTTTTAACCTGGAAAACATATCCGCTTTTTCATTCGCAAAATGGTCCAATATTCTAAGATCATTTTGAAGTCTTAACATCATGCCTTGTGAATCTATAAATGTCTTGAGGACCAGAATGTCTCTGGACGATCCTGAACCAGAAATTCCAAAAACGGACAGATCTAAAGGAGAGGATTTTGTTTGTTCTTCAGTAATGTAAACAGAGGAAACGCTCTCATATCTATCCGTCGAAATAAAAAAGACGTAAACCAATAGTGTTAAAATAGGCAATACAAGAAATGTAAATATCAGAACGCGAGAGAAAGTAATAAAATAAAATTTATGAAGAATATTTTTCACTGCATTTGCCATTTATATATCTGAGATAGTTAAATATTGTGTTTTGGTTATTTTTTGCTTATATTGCGTAGATATACGTCTATCGCCTCAGAAAAGTCCTTGTATATTGATGCCTTCCCATCATTCAAAACAAGTCCCATATTGCACTCCTTCTTTAGTTCATCCAAATTGTGAGATACTTTAATAAAGCTAGCATTTTCTCGTTTTTCTTTAAATATTTTTAAGCTTTTTTCTCGAAAGTTCCTGTCCCCAACTGCAGTCAATTCATCAATGATGTAGCAATCAAAGTCAAAAGCCATGGCAATTGCAAAGTTAAGTCGCGCCCTCATGCCCGAAGAATAAGTTCTTAGAGGCATATCAAAATAATTGCCAATTTCTGCGAACACTCTGATGCCATTCACGATCCTCTTTATTTCAGAGCGGGGAACTCCCTGAATTTGGCATGCGAAGCGGGCATTTTCTTTGCCTGTGAGAGAATTTTGCATTGATGATGCTAACCCCATGGGCCAAGAAATTGTCCCTGTACGAATTATTCTTCCGCTATTGGGCACGTCAACCCCTGACAGCAACCGCATGAGAGTTGATTTGCCAGCTCCATTAGGTCCGAGTACTCCTAATTGTGCGTCGTCTGGAATAGTGAAAGAGACTTCTTTGAGCACAAAATGCCTACCGTAGGGCGTGGCATAAAATTTGGTAACATTTTCTAAGCGGATCATTTCATCATCAGTTTAAAGCGATAAAGGTAATAGAGTGCATAACCGAACCCATTAAGGACAATAGCAAGTATTTCCGGATAAAGCGGATTGTATTCTGAGAAAAGGCGGGTTCCGAAAGCTCCATGCCTGAAGCCTTCCGTCAGATGCACAAGCGGGTTCCATGCCAACAATTGGCGTACGTGTTGTGGCATCTCATTTAATGAAAACACGACAGCGGAGAGAATCATCAAAGGCATCGAGATGATGCCAATGAACTTGAAGATACTTTCGTTTTTCGTGCCGAAAACAGTAAGGGGAAGAGCTACTCCCATTCCAAGTGCCATAGCTGTCACCAGTACCGTTATGCACAACCAAGGGTCTGGGAAGTTTGGGTAAACTCCTATAGCCAGCCAAACACAAAAGACCAAAAGCATACTGGCCAGCAAATGCAACCAGTTGGTGACAATGAAACGCGCGATTATCGCATCAATAGGTTTGACCTGCGGGTAATTTAACAAACCCTGATTAGCGTTTATTGCGTGAGGTATATAGTTTATACCGCTGCGAAACGCATTATATACAACGAACCCCATGCCAACAAACAAGACGATATGAACATTGTTAACCTCTGCATTTCCTGCAGCCCAACGTATCGATGCCATCATTGTCATACCAACCATAGGCTCCACTAATGCCCAGAACAAGCCAATTCGACTTTTGCCGATTTTGATTTTAAACTCTTTAAAAACTAGAGCCCAAATTGCAGATCGTTGTCGAAATGCCCCACGTCGGAGTTGTGGCCAATCCAGATCCTTCAATTCTATGCCTTTTTAGTGAAGTTAGAGGTCACGCTCGGGTGTTCTTACTCTATTGAGATTTGGACGACAAAACCTCTATAGGTTCACTTAATGGGGTGTGAACGATTAATCATTGGCTAGGAACAGAGGTTTTAGAATCCTTGTTAATATGTTTCAATTTTGTAATTAACGGGTGTTCCTAGTTAAGGATTGTATAACATTCTCTTTGCAGTGCAAGTGACATTTGCAAAGGGTGTCAAAATTTACTCCCACCTCTCAAGCGGATCTATATCCCGAAAGCCAATGGCAAGCTGGAGACCCGCAAAAACCTCTCGCAATATTTGCTGTCGTATGATTCCCTGAAGTCATGGGGGATATGGCATGAATCCAAGCAATTTATTCGGTTTGTCCGAGCATCTTGAGCGTCTGAGC
>NZ_VANT01000027.1:0-2935 GCF_005771485.1 Cohaesibacter sp. CAU 1516
CCCTGCAGCTCTTTGCCTTTGTAGAAGACTTTCCCAATCCGCCCCATCGCGCCACCCGTCATATGAAGCCTATGCTGGCTGGCTTTTTCCAAATCCGGTGCTGGTATCGCATTGGGTTTGAGGACTGGAATGGTGTTTTTGGTTCCGCCTTTTCCTGTCACTTTGAAGTGGGCATAGGGAAACGGAGTGTCGCCGGATAGCTCCTCGAGGGTAAAGTCATTGCCCGTCTTTGGGATGACCAACAAATCTACCCGTTGCGCCGGACCAAAAGAATAGGGCGAATAGTCAATCACCTCGAGTTGCCCAAGCGGTTGCCCATCAAAGGCAAGAACCTTTGCCCCCAGCCGGTTCAAGTCCATTTCCAAAACGCGGGAGTTGCACACATTGATCAGACGTAGGCGGTAGGCTTCACCAGCATTGAGTTTAATTTCTGGCATACTATCGCCATTGACTGTCAACCAGTTCCCAAGGCGGCCACCGTGGCTCCAGTCCATCATCGCACCAAACGACTGTTCATCCAGTTGACCATTGCGATCGACGCGCCAATCGTCAATCACCAATGTCAGATCGTGTTCGGCATCGAAGGTCGGGTAGGGCTCTTCAACAATCAAAGGACCATAGAGACCACGCGCCACCTGATTCCAGCTTTTATTGTGCGCGTGATACCAATAGGTGCCCGCATCCGGAACTACAAAATCATAATCAAAGCTCTCTCCCGGTTTGACGGCCTCTTGCGTCAAACCCGAGACACCGTCCATTGCATTGTCGATACGGATGCCATGCCAATGAATAGAAGAAGGCTCCTCAAGTTCATTGATGAAACGAACCTTGATCCTTTCGCCTTGCTTGACCCGAATTTCCGGTCCCGGCGCTCGCCCATTGTAGGTCCACAGTGTCGAATTTGGCGCATTGCCTTCATAGATCTTTTGCTCCGATTTCATGGCCCGTATTTCAAGGAAACCATCTTGAGCCAATGCAAAGGAATAAGGTGCGGGCACTACTCCGAACGCTGCTGCGCCAAGGCCACGTTTGATCAAATCACGCCGGGTCAGTTTCATATCATTCATCCAAATCAAGCAAAAATGTAGCGATGGCTTCGCGATCTTGTTGGCTCAGAAATGAGGTACCATCTCTTACGACTTCACCCATTGAGCCGCCAAACACGTCTCCGTCAGGGGTCAGGCCAGTGCGGAGCGCATAAGCAAGGCTGTCTTTGTCCCAGCCGCGTTTTTTGAGCGCCTGTGAAGTGATGGCTGGAGATTTGCCACCATCTGGCAACTTGTCTGCTCCACGAAGCTTAAGCTCTGCTTGTCTGGCACCCAAGATATTGCGCGGCGTATGGCATGCTGCACAGTGTGCCGGGCCTTCCACGATATACTGCCCTCTCTGCCACATCTCGCTCTTGCCTTCTGCCGGCTTGAAGCCGGTAGAATCGAGAAACAAACCCCGCCATATTTTTAAGCTGGCGCGAATGTTGAAAGGAAATCCCAAATCTTGCGGGATCGATGGTTCGGCAACCGGGGGCACCGTCTGAAAGGCCGACCAAAGATCTGCGATATCCTGATCACTCAACTTGGCATAAAAGGGATAGGGAAACGCCGGATAGTAAGGGGTCCCTTCTGGCGAGACCCCTTGCCTAACCGCTCGGGCAAAATCATCAATGCTCCACGCTCCAATGCCTTGCTCTTTGTGTGTGGTAAGGTTAGGCGAATAAAAAGTTCCAAAGTCAGTCTTTAATGCCAAACCGCCAGCAAGAGGTTTGCCGTCACCGGCCACATTGGTGTGGCAAGCGATGCATCCAGCCATTCGGGCGAGATAGGCCCCACGATCGGGCACACCTTCAAGCGCCTCCAGCTGTGGTTCGTTGCCAATTGGCCATTGCTCAAGAGCGGTGAAAGCAGCCCCGGACAATGCCAGGGCCACAACCAAAAAAAGGATAGGCTTCTTCATGCCTATTTCTTCTCGGCTCTATAATCGGTGTGACAGGCAGAACAAACCTGCACCATCATAGTGAAGACACCCTCTGCAGGCATTTGAGCGAGGCGTTCGGGCGTGATATGATCTGCGGCGTTGGCGGTACCCATACCGCTCCCCATCATGGGGGCCTGTTTCCCCATCATCGAACCAGCTCCCTTGCCCATCATGGCACCCATGCCCGAGCCAGCGTTTTTGCCCATCATAAGGCCATTGTCAGCAGCACCCTCAAGGCCGGTTGCAAAAGTCTCAAGCTGGCTTGCGAGTTGGCTGAACTTTTCCCAATCGGTCCAAATTTCAGCCTTTGCTTCTGATGGCATTTTCAAAGACCCTTCTGGAAAGCCGTCGGTCAATGCGTCTCCAGCATGGCTTTTGATGATCGCGGCCTGCTTACGAACAGCATCTGCGTCATAGTCGGTCTTGCCCTGCATGATGTCCTTTAAAACCTTGACCGCTTTCCCCATCGAACTCATGGCATCCATGCGTTCTTTGATCTCGCCAGTGGCCCCACCATGGGCCAGAACCGAGACGGGTAGGACGATGCTCGCCGAGACAGAAAGTGCAACGGCGGCGGTAACAAATAGTTTTTTCATTATGAAGTGCCTCTTGATTGAAATTTTATGATCGTAAATTCAATCAAGCAAAACGAGGCGGAGGCGGTTCCAACGAGACAACAATAGCGATCAGATCAGACATCAAAGATGGCAATTTGTCTGCCTCAGCCAGTGCGGGCAATGCTGCCGGCGCCGTTAGCAAAGTCAGTATCATGGCTCCGCAATGAAGGGATGTGTTGTCGATAGACACATCAGGATCGTGATCATGAGCCTGATCGACATCTTGCTGATCTATATGACTATGCTCGGCTTGATAGCTATCGCCATTGTCTATTAATTCATGGCCATGAGTAAAACTGCCTCCAGCATAAGCAAGAGAGATCATGCTGAAGTAGATCAGCACAAAT
>NZ_VANT01000028.1:0-2822 GCF_005771485.1 Cohaesibacter sp. CAU 1516
GTAAGCACCCGATTGCTACCGCAGCTTTTTTGCCTTGACGCGAGCAATGATTTCAGGATCCGCGATAAAATCCTGGAGGAAGATCTCCCACTCTTCCTCTGAAGATCGGGCGTCGATGAGCATCTGTTGGAGTTCTTCCAATCCATCACTGGTCAAAGCGATGTTGCTATTGTCTGAGCCGTCTTCAATATCGACGATGTTTCCGTAGGACAGATTATCGTCATTGGTGACGATTTTTTGCAAGAACTCAAGGTCCTCCTCAAGGATCTCTGCGACTCGTTCCATTGTCAGGACAAATCTTGTCTTGGCCATCAGCCTGCCTCATGCTGGTCTGGAGCCATTGGAGCCCAGTTCCAGGGCAGCAACTCATCCAGACGATTGATCTTGTGGTCATTGATCCGATCGAGAATGTTGGCCAGATAGGCCTGCGGGTCGAGGCCATTCATCTTGGCTGTCTCAATGATTGTCATGGCTCGTGCCAGTGTCTCCGCGCCGGTATCGGCTCCAGCGAATAACCAGTTCTTTCTTCCGATCCCAATTGGGCGCAGCGCTCGCTCGGCAGCATTGTTGTCGATGGCAACTCGGCCGTCCTCAAGGAATAGGCGGAAAGCCTTCTTCCTGGTCAAGCAATAGCGGAAAGCCTTTGCCAAATCACTCTTGCCCGATATGCGTGTCAGTTGCTGGTCTGACCATTCAAAGAACGCCTCGATCTTGGGCTTGCTGAGCTTTTGTCGGGTAGCCAGACGTGTATCGGCACTTTGTCCCGATATATCCCGTTCAATATCATAGATTGCCCCTATCCGCTTCAGAGCCTCATGGGCAATCTCGGACTTGGTTGACGTCCAAAAATCATGGAAGTCTCTGCGTAGATGCGCCCAACAGGCAGCTTCCTTGAAGCGCGCTTTCCCATCCGATCCAGACTCATAGAGCTTTGAATAGCCCTTGTAGCCATCAGCCTGAAGAATGCCGCTGGCATGTCTGAGGTGATGATGGACATGCTCAGCTTTCCAGTCGGGAGCAAAGTAATAGACCGCCCCAGGAGGGGCCGTTCCAGCCCAAGGCCTCTGGTCCCTGACATAGGTCCATATTCGGCCCTTCTTCACGCCTTTCCCCAAACCTCTTTTGCGCAAGGAACGATCAAGAACCCGGATAGGCGTATCATCGGCATGAAGAAGATCACTCTCCATGACTGAAGTCTCGATACGCTCGATCAATGGCTGAAGTGTCCGCATGGCGCGACCGCACCAATCGACCAGCGTGCTGTCAGGAATATCGGCACCCATCCGGGCGAAGATTTCATTCTGGCGATACAACGGAATATGGTCGTCGAATTTGGAGACCAGGACATAGGCCAATAGACCTGCACTGGCCATGCTACCCGGAATTGGGCGGCTGGGTGCTGGAACTTGGACCATCTTCTCGCAACAACGGCAAGACTTCTTGAGCCGGGCAATTTCAATGACCTTCAACTGAGCAAAGATCATATCAAGCATTTCGCTGACATCCTCGCCGACGGTTCCCAATTCCCCTCCACAATCAGGGCAACGATCCCCCGGATCAAGCTCCCGACGCTCACGAGGTGTCTTGTCTGAGACACGAGGACGGCGCCGAGCTTTCTTTGGCTTATCAGTCACAGAAGAGTCAGAATCCGGCGCAGCTGCATCCTCGTCATTGATTGGCTCAGTACTGTTCTCGGCTACCGCGACCAACAGATCTTCAAGCGCCAATTCCAGTTGCTCGATTTCACGCTCGATCTTTTCAGAGGACTTGCCAAAAGTCTGTTTCTGCAGTTTCGCGATACGAAGACGCAATCCCTGGATCAATTGATCATGAACTCGCAATGTCGCAGACATTTGCTCGTTTTCAGCCTGCAAAGCGGCAATCATCGCTTTCAAAATGGCTGGGTCATTCGGCAGGTTTTCAGGGATTTTTGACATGCATCCTGATAGCACAAATCAGGCAAAAGAACAATAAAAACAATCTATTATCAATTGGTAATTCACCCAACTCGGGCAGGTGGAGAGCCCCAGCGCGGACGCCGCCAATCAATCCCTTCCCATAACATCGCAAGCTGTGCCGATGTCAGTCTGGCAACACCATCCCCCGCCGAGGGCCAGGGGAACCGGCCTTTCTCAAGGACTTTGTAATAGAGACAAAATCCCTGACCATCCCAGTAAAGAAGTTTGATACGATCACCACGTCGACCTCTGAAGGCAAACACAGCGCCGCTGGTCGGGCTTTGTCGCAAAACATCCTGAGCCAAAACCGAGAGGCCCGTTATGCCTTTCCTCATATCAGTCACGCCGCCAGCAAGATAAACACGGACGCCTGTGCCCGGACCAATCATGCTGCCTCCACCGCTCGAATGAGCCTGCTGAGAACCGAACAATCCAGGCCACTATCAAATCGAAGACAGCGGCCGTGGCGCAAATCCAATTCAACCAGACAAGAGCTCCCCCCAATGTCACCGCTGCCCTTTGGCTGGTCATCTTCTGGAATGGCCGAAAGCTCAACTGGAATGAAGAGGGCAGGATCGGCCTCACAAAGCAAACCCTTCCGCTTCAAATCGCGGCGCCAGATATACAGTTGCTGCCGGCTAACATCATGCCGCTGGGCGACCTGCGTAACCGTTGCTCCGTCAATACCAATCGAACCAACAATCGAAAGCTTCTCGTCAACGCTCCAACGTCGCCGACGTTCTGGACCCAATATCTCGCCGCGCATCAAAATCCTCGCTAAGACACGTCAATAAGGACGTCATTATTGACGTGTCTTAAATCAGAAGACCGAGTTCGGAAAGGCGGTGCCAACCGGGTGATTAC
>NZ_VANT01000029.1:0-2740 GCF_005771485.1 Cohaesibacter sp. CAU 1516
CTTATCCCGGTTATATTGAACCCGAGCGATATCATCCCAAGGCATATGACCCTCCATCTTCTCATCAAAGACGGTTGAATCACAACCTATTGATATCGCTCAACTACTTTTAAATCTGGCTCTAAGCAGCTTTTGTGGGTGTTCCAAGTTCTTTGAGTGAGCCAATAACGATATTGATTTAAATTCGGATTTGTTCACTTAATAAGATAGCTGATTCTCGCACTACCCTGAATCGATTTATTCTCAACTTAGTTAAAGAGATGTCTTATGAATCCTTATGAAAGACTGGACAGTAGCGCATTCTGGAGACACGCAGTTGCTTCGAAAAGTATGTTTGATATTTCTGGCCTGTGGGCCCCACAGTTTGCAATACTACCTAGTGACAAAATTGCGACTTTCGGATCTTGTTTTGCGCAGCATTTCGGAAACGCGCTCTCCAAAAATGGGTATCAATGGTACTGTTCGGAAGAAGCTCCAGAAGGGCTTTCAAACAAGAGTAAGAAGCGGTTTGGGTACAATGTGTTCTCGTGCCGAACAGGAAACATTTATACGACTTCTTTGCTTAGGCAATGGGTGGAGTGGGCAGTTGGTTTTTCCTCACCTCCAAGTGAGTATTGGGAGAAAGATGGAAGGATCTATGATCCCTTTCGCCCTGCAATTGAACCTGATGGTTTTTCTAATTTGGAAGAAATGGAGTCTTCACGAAAAAACACCATTCAAAGCTTCCTAAAAATACTACTTACTGCGGACATATTTGTTTTTACATTGGGACTTACAGAAAGTTGGTTCAACAAATCGGGTAGATATGAATATCCTTTATGTCCTGGAACCGTTGCTGGAGAATTTGATCCAGACAATCATGTTTTTGTTAATCAAAGCTTTTCATTCATTCGTGAGAATTTACTTGAGGTAATTAAGATTATCCGTTTATTGAATCCGAACATTAAGTTTCTTTTGACAGTCTCGCCTGTGCCGTTAACAGCAACCAATTCTGGACGCCACGTCTTGGTTGCCACTATGGCTTCAAAGTCCATCTTGCGTGGTGTAACAGATGATATAGTAAGCTCTTCGTTTAATAGTAAGAAAAAGATTGCTTTAGAATGTATCCGGAACGGTGATTTCAAATTCGACTTGGCCGGTTGGGAAGCCAACGGAACGCTGAAAGTTTTAGCTGATAAAGGGTTGCAAATTTCACATAATATTGAAAACTCATTCTGTGGGATAAAACAGCGGATCCGAAACTCTGGAGAGTGTGAAAGCTCTACTTTTAAATACCGCGTTCTAATCAGATCTCCTAAAGGCTCAATTGTACATGTATGTTTGAGCGCTTCAAATAACTCGAGCGTGGGGGCTATAACGCTTGGTCGCACAATTGAAGACAAAGATGGTCTAGAGGAATTCTGTGGTACAGTGAAGGTGCCTTGGAAAGGTGATATTTTCCTTTGGGTTGGATCAAGGAAGAAAGACACCTATGCCGAGATCGTATCAGTTTCTGTCAAACGGTGCGAAGAAGAAGTATCAGAAAAATTTTTTAAAGATGTAGATTATTTCCCTTCATATGAAATCATAAATAGTCCAGTTTTTCGAGGATCATTTTTTGAACCAAATCAACGAAGTGTCAATCCCGTCGGAGTAGAATTTGTAATGAAATCTTTTTTTAACTGTCTGCATGGAGAAGATATTGCAAAAGATAGTATCATTACCGTGCGCGACAGTAGAAAAGAAGATGTGGTATGTGAAGAGGAACTCCTTGCCGCTTTCGGAGGAAAATAGAGTGAACTATAAATCAGATAGAATATGTGTTATCGGAACTTCGCAAGTAAGTGCGCTGAAAAAATTCATTGATACTTCGAATAAAATACCGGTAACTGTAGATTTTTTTGGGTCCAATAATTCTGCATATATAAATAGAAGTATCAAGTACAATGACGCAAATGGCACGATCGAGGCGCTAAGCGATACGATAAGGGAAGCTTGGGGAAAAACTGCAGGAAAAACCCACATTAAGTTATCGGACTATAGTCGCGCAATAGTCTTCGGATGTGATCAATTTGAATATCGCAACAGATTTTTCTTAGACTATCATAAAACTTTCCTTAGCACTTCCTGTGTGAAACAGTTGCTGCTAGATTGTTGGGCGACACATCCAGCAAACGTAATTCTAACCGAATTGGAAAAATACAATCTTAAACTGCCGATTTCCGTGCGTAATGGGCCCTTTTTCTCTGTGAAACACAATTATTTCGTCAATGCTCCTGCAGACTTTGACTTCTCCGAGAGCCGAATCCTGTATGAGAAATTCATGCACCAAGCATGTGGTGAATTGGGAGCGAGGTTTTTTCCGCAACCAACTGAATCTGTTGGTCCTAATGGGATAACCACGATAGAAAGGTACCTTTTAGAGGATGGCTTTCACTTAACGAAAGAAGCTGCGGGTGAATTTTTTTTGAGTATGATCAGTATTGATGAACTGAATTGCCCCTAGAATTGTAGACCCCTTGGGGCTTCAAATTTTCTGTCGCTCGTATTCGGTTGGTGAGAGCATTCCGTTTGTAGCGTGTTTGCGTTTTGGATTGTAGAACATTTCGATGTAGTCGAAGATGTCTCGCCTCGCATCAGCTGGAGACCCGCAAAAACCACCCAATTTGACCGATGGAACATCGTTGTGACCGGCGGCCACGGTTCATTGCAGCGCTGATTGCGCAGTTCTTGCGATATTTGGTCTGTTTTCTGCCCCTTC
>NZ_VANT01000003.1:0-438220 GCF_005771485.1 Cohaesibacter sp. CAU 1516
CAAAATCAAACAGTTCCGCGCCATCGCCACCAGATATGAAAAGAACCCGCTGAACTTTCTGGCGGCCATCAAACTCGTCGCAACACTTGTCTGGATCAGAAGTTTATGAGTCTACGGCCTAGTATTTCAAAGGATCATGGAACGTCTCCATATGGGCGCGCACCCAGTCGAGAGGGTCCTGCACATCAGGCGAAGGCTGGGTTGGTGCCTCCTCGCCCGTCACGTCTAGTGGGGCTTCGCGGGTTTGCCCATCGACCCAATCGTCGCCTTGCCCATAGATCGGACGATCATTGGGTTGCGAGGGTACCTGACGTCCGGACGGATAGCCGGGATAGATCCATTTGCTGTGGGCCCAGCCTTCAAGGCCGCCTTGTGTGCGGACGTAATACCAAACCCCGTCGGCATCCAGAACATCAAGGATGGTGTTCGGTGCCATGCGAGCCAGTGGCCGGGACTTGGATGAGGGATATTGTCGCAGGGTGAGAAAATTGTCGCCATAGGGGTTCAAGCCACCGACATAGTCGGCATTGGCTGGAAGCGGAAGGGCCCAACTGAAAACCAGCGATGCGGTGGCAAACAGAAAGCTTCCAATAACGAGGCGACGGTTGATCGCATGGCCGTGTGGTTCTGGCATTGTCATCACATCCTCTCCTACTCGAAGCCTTTTTGCATTTCTTGCAGCAGATCCTGCATGTCCTTGTCTGCATCCTTGTCGACATTCTTCTCTGCGGAGGTGTCTGGCTTCTCTGCTGTGGTGTCTGGCGCATCGCCCGGTGGGGGTGCGGCGGCAGAGCTTGGTGGTTCGGTTTTGCTGAACAGATCCGCGCCCGGGCCTTCAAACGAAACGAAACCGGACGGACCGAACAAGGCTGCAAAAGGGTCCTGATCGGATGGCAACAGGGAGAAGGCAGAAATCAGCGCCAATCCGTCCGGTGTTCGGATGATAACCGTGCGGCCACTGACTGGCAGCAGCCCTCCGGCGCGCAGATCGATATGACCGTCGACATCTTCGCCCGCCACTTCGAAGCGCCCGGACTGCATGGCAAAGGGGGCGCGCCGCGTCACTTGTTTCAGAAAGCCGTCGGCGACAATATCGGCGCTTTTCCGCTGCATGGCATCAAGGTGATCGCCTTTGAGCGGATCATAGCCAAGGAAAGAAACGGTCACAGCAATGAGACCGGATTCCTTTGGCACCGGATCCCAGCTTTTGGCCCGGAAATGCCAAACCTCGATGGCTGCGTCCTCACGGGTATCCACCTTCCAGCCCCGTTCTGGCAAATGGACACCAATGCCGCTGGTGCCCAGCTCGATGGCACCAACCTGGCTCCATCCCGCCATCAGTGCCCACGCCAAGCCCGCCAAAGCAACTATGGCCATTTGTCTGAAAGTCTGTCTCATGTTCCACCATCTCTCATTGTTTGCTTGCGGTGAGTCGGAAGCGCTTGCCACCGTCCCGCTCTGTCATGACCAAGGCAATGGCCCCTTGTTGCAGTGTGCCGGTGACATCCACGTCCCCCGCATAGCCATAGGAGGCGCTGTAGCGGAAGGAGGCGTTGAAGCGATCATTTTCCAGTCTTGCCGAGAATTGGCCACGGGCCTGATAATTGTTTGTGCTCAAGCTGCCGCTGATCTGATCGCCTTTCACCTTGATCGTCACGGTGGGCCGGACATCGCTCATATAGGCAAAGCTGCCCCGATAGGTGCCGTCATGCTGTTTGTTCGCCTCGTCGTCTTTCACCCGACGTGCTGCAAATTTGAAGTGGTCCTTTTGCTTGTTGGCGGGACCAATGTCGCCGCTGATCTGGTCCTTGGTCACCGTGCCCGTCATCCGCATCGAAACCGTCTGACCACCGGGGCCATGCAGGGTGAAAGTCTGATCGAACCGGCCATTGCGGACCGTCGTCTGGAAGCTGTGCGATACATTGCCGTGACTGATGCGGAACTTGCATGTCAGACGGTTGCCGCTTCTTTCGAACTCAATGGGCTTTTCCCCCGGTGCAAGGCGGCTCGAAATGGCGATTTCGCCTTTATAGCGTCCATCCTCTGCGACGCCCGTATCCCCTCTTGTGCCGCGGGTGTTTGATGGTGCGGTTTCGAAGGGATTGGTCGCTTCGTGGTTTTCCCCGTCCGTCTCCGGCTCGCCAAACGGGTTGGCATTTGGAACCGTTTTTGTTGTCCCATTTCGTGTTTGCGGGCTTGTTGGAGTGTCGGTTGACGGGCTACTCGGATCATCCTTGGCCTTGCTATCGGACGGGGGTTGGTCTGGCTGTTTGCTTTGGGTCTGGTTTCGGATTGCAGATTGGTTGACCGCCGTCTCAAATGGACTCTTGGTCTTGCTGGCGGAGAGTTTTCTCTTCAGAGTCGCGATCTGCTGCTGCCTTCCCTTGTCTGGGCATAGAGAAACACTTTGCTGGAAACTGGCGAGCGCTTGCTGATTTTGCCCCAGCCGCAAGGCATTGAGGCCATCGCTCCATTTGGTCCGCGCCTGCTGATAGCGTGCATTGCCGTTTGCACAGGGGTTGGCAGCCTTGATTTTTGCGGCTTCCTCACGGTCTTTTTGCTGCTGCATCAGTGTCTGCAGCTTGGTGCGCATTTGCTCCATCATCGATTGCCGTTTGGCATCGGGACAAAGCGCGAGGCTTTCCTGCAAATGGGCAATGGCGCGGGGATAGTCGCGGCGACCTGCACTTTGCAAGCCCTCCGTCCACATATATTCCGCTGCCTTGCGCTCGGAGGAACCCGATTTGCAGCTTTGGACTGGAGCCACCGGCTTTGGTGGTTCAGGCGTTGGGGACGGGGCGGAGGCGTGGTCGACAGGCTTGTCTGTCGGTTTTGTTTTCGTTGGACCAAGCAATTTCTTGCGCAGGCCTTCCACCATCTGTTGCCGTTTTGGGTCAGAACAAAGCGCAAGGCTCGCCTCGAAATGGGCAAAGGCGCGGTCATAGTCGGACTGGCTGACAGCGCTCAGTGCCGTCTGCCACATTTGGGCCGCAGCCTTGTGCTGATTGCTGCCCGGCGCGCAAGGGTCAACCGGCGGCTTTGGAGGGTTCGTCGGATTGGCAATGATGGTTTGCGGATCTCTGGCACCTTGCTTGTCGCCCTCTTTCTTAGACGACTTGTCGTCCGCACTGGAGGTGGCCGGACTGGTGGTCGTTGGACTGGTGGTCGTTGGACTGGTGGTCGTTGGAGGCTTGCCTTTGGTCTTTGCTTTGTCAGGAGTCGTCTTTGCTGACGGATCAGGCTTTTTGCCCTTGTCCGGCTTTGTTTTTTTGTTGTTGATGCTCGGTTTAACCGGCTTTTTCAAGAAGGAAACGGAGGTGTTGGCGCTCGCCAACTCCTTGCCGTTGCGATCAAGGATTGTCAAACGGATCGCAGACGTTCCAGCCTCCGAGCGCGTCAGGGTCGGCCAGGAGCCGGCCGGATTCGACAGACTGTCTCCCTCCCCCCCTTGCCAGCGCCATTTGATGGCGTCCGGCTTCTTGCCGGAGCCGAAGTCGGCGGACAGATCAATCGCCTCACCCACATAAAAGGTGGTCGGGGTGGCATCAATCAGGCCTTTAGATTTCGCATCCCAGACTTTGACGGGAGGCCCGCGCCGTTTTGCCTTGATGGCTAGGGCTATGGTCGCGAAGTGATATGCTTTGCTGACCGAAGCGAGCCTGTCACCCGTCGCAGCCAGCGCCACATCGGCGGCAACCGGCACCGTTTCTCCGGTTCCTCCGGTAAAGGACAGGCTTCTGCTCGTGTTGCTCTTGTCTTTGCGGTCAGATTGTTGGCGATTGGCTTCTGGCGGGTCAGGCCATTGGACCGCGATATAGCGATCCTCAAGATCCGGGCTGGCGGTGAGAGAGGCCGTGACGCTCTGGCCCGCTGCGGCTGCCTTGGCCGGACTGAACTGCAGATCGAAGGTCGGGATCAGGACCTTCAGTTGCGCCATCTGGCTTTTGACCGTCTCGCTGCCGTTGGAAATTTCGGCCCAGATTTTGACCGGGCCCGGACGGGTGAAGGTCACCTTGCTGCGACCATCGCTCGAGACGGCGGGATCGAAGGACAGCGCAGGGCTTGATTTCCAAGCGTAACGAACCTTGGCTGGCGGCAGCAGGTCTTCAGTATCGTCGGCAGCACCAATATAGATTTCACCGGCTTTGGATTCGGGAACAGCAACCCCGGATGTCTCAAAGGTCGGCGCTGCCACCGACAGGCTGTGGCTTTGGCCCAAATAGGCACCATCCTTGCCAAAACCAAGGGATATGGCGGGTCCTGTGCCGCTGATCGTCACTGACGGCTTGTCAGGTTTGGTGGATTCTTTATTCTTTTGCGGTTGGGTCCGGTCGTCCTCGTCAATTTCTGACTCGTCAATTTTTGGCTCGTCAATTTCCGGTTCGGTTTCCGCGTCCCCGATTTTGAAGGGATCGCTCCCCTTGTCATCGCCCGTCATCACTTGTCCCGGGTCATTGGTGTCCTTTTGCTGACCCCAAGGGCTGCTGCTTTCGGGAGACGTGGCCGTGTCGCCTGCCGTGTCGCTTGTCGGGACGTCGCCGGCGGGCTCGTCGGTGGGGAAGAGGTCAGACAGGGCATCATCAACGGCAGTGCCCGACGGTTTTGGAGGATCGGACGGCGTCTCATCTGCAGGCACAGGGTCGGGACGCTTGACGTCCGGTTGCTTGATGTCGGGCTTCGGCTCGATGCGATCCATATACAGAACCGTGACCTTCGCCTCATCGCCCCTGATTGATTTGGCAAAGCGCAAGGGCTTGAAGCCGGGGGCTGACAGGGCATAGCGAATGCGCCGCCCCTTGGTCACGATCACAGGCAGACGCACATAGCCAGCCTGCGCGCTGCGGCGCATCCAGTCTCGCCGAACAATATGATCACCATCGCTGAGGCTGAGACCGGAAATAACGGGAGGGTCACCACGATCCCGTGCATGGATTTGCAGAATATGGATCTGCTTGGACCGGTAGCGCTCGATCAGGCGCTTCATGGTCATTCTGGCATCGCGGTCAAACAGACACAGGCCGATATATTCCTGCCGTGCCATGCGGCCAGCAGCCAATATTGCCTCGCCGCCAAGATTCACCACACGGTCGATCTGATCGGTTTCCCCCGCCAGTTTGAGGATGTTGGCGAAGGCCTTGGTCTGGAAGGTCTTTGCATGGCTGGAACAAAGATCATAGCCGGGCAGATAGCGACGTGCAGCGGGCTCAGCGCGCCCGCGCTCGGACGCGAAGGTCGCCAGTTCCATGAAGCGGTCTGTGTCCGCTAGGCCGCGATTGCGGCTCCATCGGCTTTGCCGCAAGGCCTGAAAGGCCCCGAGCAAATTGTGAGCCTGAAGGCTCGACAGGAAGGCATGGGTACCATCGGGTGCATAGAAGAAGGCCGCATCCGCCTCGAAATGCTGCCAGGCCTGCACTTTGTCCAGCGCGGCTTCAGCCTCGTAATAGGTGAAGAAGCGGAAGCAATCCAAGGCGGCACGCCGGTCAATCAGAAAACGGGTCAGTGCCTTTTGCTGGTCACCACCAATGCCACCGCAAATGGAGCCCATGCGGGCTTCATGCAGCTTCTTGTCAAGCGCCTTCAGCGCCTTGGCAAATTCCTTTGTGGCAGCAGAATAGCCCTCGATGATCTTGCCGATACCCGGCACATAGCCAGAGAAGGTCTGCATATATCCCAGAACACCGTCAATCGCGTCCAGCCGAGAGATGGGATTGTTGGGATCAACATTGCCCGGGTCAAACACGGCAACGAAATCGACAACCTTGCTGGCATCATCGATATAGCCTTCGGCACTTTTGAACATGTCCGCCACCTTCTGGACCGACTTGAAGACCCCTTGATGCCGCATTTTTCGTTCCAGCGCGCTGAGCTGATACATGTAGCCATAAAGATCATCGGCTCCAGTGGCGGACTTCAAGGCTTTGTCGAGTTGTTCCCCATTGGGCAAGAACTCGAACCCGACCTCCTCCTCGAAATCCTTGAGCATCTTGAGAGCATCGTCCCCCAATATGGTCTTGATCGCAGTGTCGCGCACCTCCCCCGTGGTTTCGGTGATCAGTCCCTTGACGCCACTGATGCTGTCCTTCTGGGTCCGGCGGGTCGTTGCGTTGCGCCAGTTGGAGATATGGTGCTGGAAGGTTGCCAGCTTTTTGTAGATGCCCTTGAAATGGCCATGGGTCTTTTGAAATTTGTCACGCAGATCATCCCGCGCCTCGACATAGATTTTCTTTTCCTGATCGATGGGGCTTTCCGCGCATACAGGCAGCGGCATACAGGCGCTCACCACAAACACCATCGCCGCGATGACAACAAGCCACCGGCCCAACCAAGGTGAAAGGTCAAGCAGAGATCTTTGATGTGGGCAATGGAGCATGATGAACCTCCCGGGCCTGGCGCGACACGCACGAACGGCGACAGGAGAGGGTCCTTGCCGAACCTCGGCATCACACCCTTCTACTGTCTCAAAATGCAGGCAGACACACCATACTACATCTGTCTTCTGCGACAATCTGACAGAGAAGATAACCTTAGCTTGTCTGGTTGAAAGCAAATGAGATGGGCGTGCCGTTAGAGCAGCCGACCCGCGACCAAGAGGCGGGTGGAGCGCTGGCACATATCCACTGACGCATGGGATAAAACGTGCCGGTTTCCGGCCTGACGCCCAGTTTCCCGCCATGGTTGAGATGCACAAAACTCTTCCCTCTATAAATGGTTGAAACTGAAAATTTCGAGCCCTCCTCCACCATATGTACCTTCACGCAATCGACTGAAATGCAACACTATCTAACTCATCAAATGTCCATATTATCGTTATAATTCAATGATATAATCAAATGTAAAATAGCATTTGACATTTGTAATTTGCTTCTCTAGCCTCTGGATCATGCAATGCGTTCCTTGTCCGCCGGGAGTGGACATGGCTCTGATGGCCGTAAGGACAAAGGCGCAGGAGGAGTGGAAATGTCTTCCAAATTCTATGATGGCCAAATGGGCTTTCTGGCGCTGATCAACGCGCTCGTTTTGATAGCCTCTTGGTTTCTGGTCGGCCCCAAATTTGTGGGCCTGTACAATATGCAATCCATGGCAACTCAGGTTTCCGAACTTGGTCTGCTGGCCCTCGGCGTGATGCTCGCCATGGCAGCCGGGCGGGGTGGCATTGATCTGTCCGGGATCGCGCTTGCCAACCTGTCCGGGGTGATTGCCTTCATGTTGACCCCGCTCATCACCACCGCACAGGAAGCCCCGCTGCTCTATTGCTGGACGTTTGCCGGCATTTCCCTCGTGGTTGGTTTTCTCGGCGGGGCAGTGAATGGCGCTCTGGTAGGCTATGCCGGGCTAACGCCCATCATCGCAACATTGGGCACACAAATGGCCTTCACCGGCATTGCCGTGGGCCTGACTGGTGGATCGGCCCTGCGCCTTGGTTATATTCCGCCGCTGGATGATTTCGCCAACATGCCGTTTATGGGCGTTCCGATCAGTTTCGCTCTGTTTGTCGGGGTCGCGTTGGTGCTGGCGCTAATGCTTCGTTACACATCCTACGGCATGCGCCTGTTCCTGCTGGGCAGCAATGATCTGGCTGCGCGCTATAGCGGCATTCCTGTACGGCGCATGTATTTCATGACTTACACCATCGCAGGCATGCTGGCCTCCTTGGCCGGTGTCATCATCGCGGCGCGCACATCATCGATCAAGTGGGATTATGGCTCCTCTTATGTGATGGTTGCGATCCTCATTGCCGTGATGGCCGGTGTGAAGCCCGAGGGCGGCTATGGACGCGTGATCTGTGTCCTGATGTCGGCCTTTGCGCTGCAGGTCATGTCGTCCCTGTTCAACTTCATGCATTTGTCGAATTTCTTCCGCGACAGCGCCTGGGGGCTGCTGCTGCTGCTCTTCCTGGCCGCCTCGCGCGTGGATCTGACGACCTATCTGCATTTCAGACATCCAGCCGTACCCAAGAAGGCTTGATGCAAAGGACTTTCCATCCGGACCGAAGGTGATCTGGATGGGCTTGGCGATCCGGGCGGCGCCCCTTGCGCCCGAAGCATAGTCGCACCGCGGGCAAGAACCTTGTGTGGAGGAAAGTTATGAAACATTCTCAGCTGCTTCTGGCTGGCATTTCAGCTCTGGCGATGGTTGGCGTGAGCCTTCCTGCTCTTGCTGCCGACAAAGAAATCGTAACCGTTGTAAAGGTCACTGGCGAAAACTGGTTCACCCGCATGGATGAAGGGGTTCAGGCCTTTGACAAAGACACCGACGGCATCAAGGCGCGTCAGGTCGGTCCGGCCAAGGCCGATGCGGCCCAGCAGACCGCCATCATTCAGGATCTGATCGCGCAGGAAGTCGACGCCATCACAATCGTACCGATGGACCCTTCCGCGCTTGAAGGCATTCTGCGCCGTGCCATGCAGCGTGGCATTGTTGTCACGACCCATGAGGCCGATAATCTGCAAAATACACAGGTCGACATGGAAGCCTTCGACAACCATGAATTCGGCGCCCACTTTGCCAAGCAGATTGTCGATTGCATGGGCGGTGAGGGCAAATGGACTTCCTTCGTTGGTTCTGTCGGCAGTCTGACCCATGTGCAATGGGCAGATGGTGGCGAAGCCTATGCCAAAGACTTCCCTGGCATGGAACTTGTTTCTCCCAAGAACGAAAGCTTCAATGACGCCAACCGTGCCTATGAACTGGCGAAGGAAATCCTGCGCACCTATCCCGACATCAAGGGTTTCCAGGGTGGATCTGCGATTGACGTGATCGGCATTGGCCGCGCCGTCGAGGAAGCTGGTCTTGAAGACGAAACCTGCGTCATCGGTCTTGGTCTTCCAAAAGATACCGGTCCATATCTTGAAACCGGTGCGGTTGACTCCATCGCATTCTGGGATCCAAAGGATGCCGGTTATGTGATGAATATCCTGACCAAAATGACCCTTGAAGGCACCGAAATCAAAGACGGTATGGATCTGGGTGTTCGGGGCTACAACAATGTGAAAGTCTCTCAAGGTCCCGGCGAAGGCATCATTGTTCGCGGCCAGGCCTGGGTCGATGTCGATAAGTCCAACTACAACGACTATCCATTCTAAGACTTGAGGTCTTTCTTCTGGTCCGGCGGTCAAATGTCGGGCCAGCCTTGGGCTTGAGGCTCAACCATTTTCGCAAATCAGGAGCTGTTGTGGTGACTAAGTCGGGTTCAGGTTCAGAGCATCCACAAGACAATGTGGTTCAACTCTCCGGCCATCAGCATGCCGAGCCGTCCACGCCCTTCCTTGAAGTGCGCGATCTGCACAAGCGCTTCGGTGGTGTGCATGCGCTGCAGGGCGTGAGTTTGAAGATCGAGCGCGGTCAGATCTATCATCTGCTCGGAGAAAATGGCTGCGGCAAAAGCACATTGATCAAAGTGATTTCAGGGGCGCATCTGCCCACCGAAGGGCAGTTGATCGTCAATGGCAAGGAGCAAAAGGACTTCAGTCCCATCAAGGCGCTGGAAGCCCGGATCGAGACCGTCTATCAGGATCTGTCTTTGTTGCCAAACCTGACTGTCGCCGAGAATATCGGCCTGTGCCAGCAATTGGTCAGCTCCAACGGTGCCCTGTTCCGCCGTCTCGATGGCGGACAACTACAGGATACAGCCATCCGCGCCCTGCAAGTGGTGGGCCTTCCCATTGATCGGCGGTTCCGCAACACTGAAGTGTCCCGTTTGCCGATTGCCACGCGCCAGCTCGTTGCCATTGCCCGCGCGGTGGCCAGCAAGGCCGGGCTGGTGATCATGGATGAACCCACAACCGCCCTCACCCATTTCGAAGTGAAGAATCTCATCGCTGTGGTGCGTCGCCTGCAGGAAGACGGTGTTTCCGTCCTGTTCGTGACCCACAAGCTTGATGAATGCAAAGCCATCGGCGGGCATGGTCTGGTCATGCGCGATGGCAAGCTTGTCTGCAATTGCGACATTACCGATATCACGACCGCGCGTCTTGGCTATCTGATGACCGGCCGCGAGCTTAACGAGGGACGCTATCGGGAAGCCCAGAAAGCAGGCGATCCGTTGCTCCGCCTCTCCGGCCTTGGCAAGTCCGGCGCTTTTGTCGATATTGATCTAGCTCTCGCACGCGGGGAAATCCTCGGTGTGACCGGATTGCTGGATTCTGGCCGAAACGAGTTGGCCAAGGCGCTCGCAGGCGTGGAGGTTGCCGATACCGGAGAGGTTTTCCTTGATGGTGCGCTGGTCGATCTGTCCTCACCGGGCGACGCCAACAAAGCGGGCATCGGATACGTGCCGGAAGATCGCCTGACAGAAGGCCTGTTTCTGGAGAAACCCATTCTCGACAATACGGTGATGGGCATTCTGGCGCGACTGCGCAACAAGATCGGACTGCTGGACAAGAAACGGGCCGTCGCCGAAACGGAAGAAATGATTGACGATCTGCAGATCGTTGCACCGGATGTCTCTGCACCGGTTCAGTCACTGTCCGGTGGCAACCAGCAAAGGGTGTTGATTGGACGCTGGCTGAAAACCACGCCCAAACTCCTCATTCTTCACGGACCAACCGTCGGGGTCGATGTCGGATCGAAAGACACGATCTATCGCATCATCCAACGGCAAGCCGAGGCAGGCATGGGGATCCTGATCATCTCCGATGACCTGCCGGAATTGCTGCAGAATTGTGATCGCGTCGCGGTCATGCGCAAAGGCAAAATTGCCTCGATATTCCCGGTAGAAGGCCTGACACAGGACAAGCTCTATGCCGAAATGGGCGCCGGACTCGATTTGAAAAAAGACATGGCCAGTCAGGGAGCGAGCTGATGACCGACGCAACCTTTGAAATTCAGACGGGAAAGCGGGAAAGCCTGTTTGCCAGAACCACCGATTGGTTCGCTCGCAACCCGATTGCCTTTCCGATCCTGCTGATCGTGATTGTTTGCCTCGTTGTCGGCAGTATCAATCCGGCCTTTTGGCAATTGGCGAATGTCTTCGACATTCTGCGGGCCTCCGTTATTCGCGGATTGTTTGCCCTTGGCGTGCTGGTGGTTCTCGCAGCCGGTGGGCTGGAAGTGTCCTTCTGCTCGGTGGCCGCCCTCGTGATGTATTCCGTTACCATGCTGGTGGTCAATTTTGCTCCTGATCTTGGTATGGTGCCGATCCTGCTGATGGGGGCTCTTGGGGGCACCTTTCTGGGACTGATCAACGGCCTTTTGGTCAACAAGCTCAAGGCACCGTCGCTGATTGTCACAATCGGCACGCAATATGCTTTCCGCGGTTTCCTGCTGACTTTCATCGGCACCTCGCTGTTCATGAACATTCCAGCCTCAATGGACAATTTCGGGCAGTTGACCCTCGTCACCCTGACCAACGAGTCCAATTTCGAAGTGAAACTGCCCGCCTATGTTCTGATCCTCGTGCTGGCGGCCTTGGTGACATGGTACATTCTCAACAAAACCCTGATCGGACGCGCCATCTTCGCGATTGGGGGCAAGTCGGATATTGCTGAACGGCTCGGCTTCAGCGTGTCGCGCGTGCAGCTGTTTGTCTTCTCTTATGCCGGATTGCTGGCAGGCATTGCAGGAATTCTGCATGTCTCGGCAAACCGGCTCGCCAATCCGTTTGATCTCGCCGGAACCGAGATGCCTGTGATTGCTGCGGTGGTTCTGGGTGGTGCCCGGATTACCGGTGGGTCTGGCACCGTCGGGGGCACCATGTTGGGTGTCATTCTGATCACGCTGGTGTCCAATGTGCTCATTCTGGTGGGCATTCCTTCCACCTGGCAAACCTGTATTCTGGGTGGTTTCATCCTTGTCGCCGGGCTGTTCTTTATCTTGGCCGACAAGAAATAGAGCGGTCTTCCGATGCCCTGCCAATTGCATTCAAGGCCCGTCAAGCGGCCAAATATTGAAATAGGAGCTGCAAATTATGCAAAGGTTCATCAACAATCCCGATGACATCGTGGATGAAACGGTCCGTGGCTTCGTTAAAGCCCATGGCGATCTGGTTAAACTCGATCCGGGCAACGCGCGTGTCGTGGTGTCACAAAGCGCCAAGGCAGAGGGACGGGTCGGCATTGTCACCGGCGGCGGCTCTGGTCATGAACCAGCCTTTGCCGGCTATGTTGGTCGCAACATGGTCGACGCTGTGGCCGTTGGTGAGCTCTTTTCTTCGCCAACCGCCAAGAGTTTCCATGATGCGATCCGGGCAGCCGACAATGGCGCAGGCGTCGCTATTCTGTACGGCAACTATGCCGGGGACAATATGAATGTGAAAATGGCCAGCAAACTGGCCAAGAAAGACGGGATCCCGGTCGCCACCGTGGTTGCTAATGATGATGTCTGCTCTGCGCCGATGGCAGAACGCGAAAAGCGTCGCGGCGTCGCAGGCGAGATCTTTATGTGGAAGATCGGTGGTGCCAAGGCTTCGATCGGAGCCTCCCTCGAAGAGGTTCAGGCATCGGCCCAGAAGGCCATCGATCATTGCCGTTCGGTCGGGCTTGGTCTTGGTCCCTGCACCCTGCCCGCCGTCGGTCATCCCAACTTCAAGATCGAGCCGGGCAAGATGGAAATCGGCATCGGCCACCATGGCGAACCGGGAACCCGCGTCGAGGATCTGGGCACTGCTGACGAGATTGCCGACCAGATGGTTCAGATCGTGCTGGATGATCATGATCTGGCCAAGGGCACCGAGGTCGCCGTTCTGGTTTCGGGATTGGGGGCGACCCCTGTCAACGAGCTGTATGTGCTCTATGATCGCATGGAAAAGCAGATCGCCGAACGCGGCTTGTCGGTTTATCGCGCCTATGTCGGCAACTATTTCACGTCGCTGGAGATGGTCGGGGCCACCCTGACCGTGATGGCACTGGATGATGAGCTCAAGGGGTTGCTCGATATCGAGGCAGAAAGCCCCGGATTCAAATGGAGAGGATGATGGCTGAATTTGCAAATGCAGGGGCTGGCGGGCTGGTTGCCGATCTGGCGAAAGTCATTGTCGACAACAAGGCCTATCTGTCCGAGATCGATGGCAAGATTGGCGATGGAGACCACGGCGTCAACATGGCCAAGGGTTTTGGCAGGTCAGCCGAGCGGCTGACCGGAGAGGAAAGCCTGAGCGACGCGTTTTCCCTGCTGTCCGATGTTTTGATGAGCGAAATCGGCGGCTCGATGGGCCCGCTCTATGGCATGATGTTTTCCGGCATGGCCGAGGCTATCGAGGACGAGGACATGATCGATGCCGATGTGTTCGGCGCGATGCTGCAGAACGGGCTTGATGAGGTGATGGATATCGGTTCGGCCAAGCTCGGCGACAAGACGCTGCTGGATGCCTATATCCCGGCAGTGGCAGCCTACAAGGCAGCCCTTGCGGATGGCGGCACAATGCCCGCAGCCCTCGACGCCCTGTGTTCTGCTGCACAGGCCGGTCGCGACAGCACCATCGACATGGTTGCCAAGGTTGGCCGTTCGGCCCGTCTGGGGGATCGGTCAAGGGGGGTGCTGGATGCCGGCGCAACCTCGTGCAGCCTCATTCTGTGCAGTCTGGCGGATGGGGTAAAACAACGCCTTCAGGGGTGAAGATCATCTTGCGGAGGACGGGGCCGCAGGATATATTTCCGCCCATGAAGCAAGTAGGTGTTGACGATATTGTTGCCGTGCTGCGCGAGGCGGCCGTGCGCATTGGTGATTGCGTGGATTATCTGGGTCGGCTCGATGGAGAAATCGGGGATGGCGACCATGGATATACGATGGCGCGTGGCTTCACGGCCATGGTGCGAGCACTGAACGAGATAGAGACGCAAACGACGGATTTGACGTCTCTTTTCTCGCTCTGCGCCAGCAGTTTTCTAGATTCCGTCGGCGCTACGACCGGCCCCCTTTACGCCTCTGGCCTGTTGCGCGCGGGTCGCTATGCGGAAGGCCGTTCATCATTGGATGCCGATGAGGCCCTGATGCTGCTGGTGGCCATTGGGGACGGGATCGGTGATCGCGGAAAAGCGATTGCAGGCGACAAAACCATGATGGATGTATGGCTGGCCGTGGGCCAAACGATCAAGGCATCCCGGCAAAATAGCCTCCCACTCGAGCAAACACTTACGGACATCAAGTCTGTTGCCAGACATGCTGTCGAGAGTACCCGTTCGATGATGGCTGTGCGCGGACGCGCCTCGCGGTTGGGCGAGCGTTCTTTGGGTCATATCGATCCCGGTGCCGCCTCAGCTGCGATCATCGTGGAGTGCTTTGCGGATATTCTGTCGCAAAGGATTCTCTGATGGCTCAGAAACCTACTGCGCAATCTGCACGAAGTGAGCGACTGGCAAGCGATGATGACACTGCCATGCCGCTGCGCTTTGGCAGGGATCCACTCCTTTGGGCCTCATGGCTCTATTACGAAGAAGGCATGACCCAGAGTGACATTGCCCGGATCATCGGGGTGTCGCGCGCCACTGTCATCGCCCATCTGGCGGAAGCCCGCACACGCGGTATCGTCAACATTTCGATTGAGACCAACCGGCTGCGGTCGCTGTCGGTGTCAAAGGCCTTGAAGGATCATTTCGGCCTTAAGGATTGCCTTGTCATTCCCGGTGAAGGGGGCGAGCGGTCTCTGATTGAGCGACTGGGGGCTGCGGGCGCGCAGGTGCTGCAAACGCTGTTGAAATCCGGAGACACAATCGGGGTAGGATGGGGGCGCACCGTTCTGGCGGTCGCCGAAGCTCTAACCACCTCCAGTCTGCAGGATATGCGCGTCGTTCAGATCACCGGGTCCACCTCGGCTCATGTGCCCTATGCCCCGGCGGCTTGTGCATCGAAGATGGCGTCGGCGATCAATGCCGAATGCATCCCCTTGTCCGCACCCGCCATTGTTTCCAACCCGGACCTCAGGTCGATTTTGACCGAAGAACCCCTGATCCGTGAACAACTGGCCTGTCTTGATGCGTTGGACCGGATCATTTTCGGCATTGCCTCAATGCGTCCCAATTCGACCTTGCACAATTCGGGCTTCTTTCACAATGACGGTGCCATGAGCAACGCCTATGCGACCGCAGTTGGGGCCATCGCCGGGCGATATATCGATGATCGCGGTCATCCGGTGCATGGGCCCCTAGACCCGCTGACGGTGGGCATCACCCTGTCCAAATTGCACGCGGTCAAACAGCGGATCGCCATTGCGGGGGGAATTGACAAGGTGCCGGCCATTCTGGCGACCTTGCGCGGCGGTTATGCCAATATTCTCATCACCGATGTCACCACCGGGATGGGTATCCTGAATGCCGAAGGCAAGAGCCATCTGGTTCAGCGCATGCCGCATGAACCGGAAGAAACCGAAGTCATTCAGCGCACTCAGGTGAAGAAATTCCTCAATGCTGCCGAGGATATGGTGGATGAAGCATTGGAAGGGGCCGTGATGGAACATGCTGCCTTCCTTGAGCCCGCCAAGCAATCCAATCGGGCACTGGTTGCCAGGAATGGCCCGCGCCCGGGCAAGGTCGGACTGGTGATTGGCGGGGGGGCAGGACATGACCCCGGCTTCCTTGGCTATGTCGGGCCCGGCCTGGCAGATGCCGTCGCCATCGGCAATATTTTCGCTTCGCCTCCCCCTGCCCCGATTCTTGACTGCACCCGCGCGGTGAATCGCGATGCTGGCGTCGTGCATCTGTTTGGCAACTATTCGGGCGACATTCTCAACTTTGAAATGGCCGCAGAAATGGCGCAGGCAGAGGGCATCGAGGTGCGCACGGTGATCACGACAGACGATGTCGCATCTTCTCATCTTGACGACCGCGAAGGGCGTCGCGGGGTGGCGGGCAACGTGTTTGTCTTCAAGGTGGCGGGCGCTGCCTGCGACCAGATGATGAGCCTTGATCGCGTCGAAGAACTTGCCCGCAAGGCCAATGAGCGCACCTGCACATTTGGCGTTGCCCTAGAGCCTTGTTCCATGCCGGAAACGCGCCGACCAACCTTCCTGCTTGGCGAAACCGAAATGGAGGTCGGCGTCGGCGTCCATGGGGAGCCGGGTATCGCACGTCAAGCGGTGATGACGGCAGATGATGCCGCGGACTTGATGGTTGATCGCATCCTCGCGGACATGAGCCTCGAGAAGCTGGATGAAGTGGCTTTATTAATCAATTCGCTTGGGTCAACGCCCTTGATGGAGTTGTATATTATTGGCCGCCGGGTCCGTCAGCGGCTCAATGCCAAGGGTGTGAAGATCATCCGCAGCTGGACCGGCAACTATTTCACCTCACTGGACATGGTGGGTGTGTCCATATCGATGATGCATCTGGATCATGAACTGCTGACCCTGTTGGACCATCCCTGCAATTCCGCCTTTTTCAGGATCGGGGATCACTGAAGCGCACACTGTTCTTGCCAATGCCCGTGGCGCCTTCAACGCTCGTCGCGTCGATGGAAAGACTGTGGTGAAGGCTGCGGTTTCACCCTCTAGCTCATGTTTGAAAGCGCTCCTGCATACCGAGCCACGCGATCAGTCCAATCATAATTCATGCTCGCACCGGCCGAAACAAGACGCCTCATTGTTTCATGGGCTGTGGTTCCGTCTCTTGTTCTGGCTCTGGGGACGAAGCGGCGTCTATCAGCCAGTTCTCGAACAGGTCATATGCGGGACTATGCTCCTTCGTGGTCAATCTGGTTATCCAATACCTGCCCGTTGTGATTTCTTCTTCAAAACACCGCACAAGGCTGCCCGCAGCCAATCGGGATTCAAACATCCTGAAGGGCAGCAAGGCGATGCCATATCCGTCCGTCACCAGATCTGCCATTGCCACTGAGGAGTCAAATATCGGCCCTTCCAGAAGCGGCGCAGCCATCCCCGCCTTGCTGAACCACAAAGGCCACTCATCGGAGCGGTATGATCTGAGAAGCCTCTGCTTGTGCAAGCTGGTCTTGCCCTCCAGCCTTGCTGCAACAAGCGGCGCACAAAGCGGTGTCAAAGGCGCTGTCATCAGAGGTTTCGCCTCCAGCCCGGGCCACCGGCCCTCCCCGAACCGGATCGCTGCATCCAGCCCTTCCTGCGCGATGCTCACCCGGTTGTTGTTTGTGTAAATCCTGATGCGTATTTCGGGATGCAGATGCTCGAACTCTCCCAACCGTCTCAGGAGCCATCCTGTGGCAAAGGTGGTGACGACCCCGAGATTGAGTGTCTCCTCAAAGCGCCTGCCCTGAAATCTGTCGAGAAGCCCCCCGATCCGGTCGAAGCTGGTGGAAAGCACGGGCAGGAGCAATCGCGCTTCTGCTGTGAGCAAAAGTCCTCCGCGGGTTCGGTGAAAAAGCTGAAAGCCCAACAGGTCTTCCAGCCGTGCAATCTGATGACTGACCGCCGCTTGCGTCACACGCAGCTCAACAGCGGCATTTGTGAAACTGCCCTGCCTTGCGGTTGCTTCAAAGGTGCGCAGGGCATTCAGAGGGATATCCGGGCGATCCATTTACATGACTCAATCTTATGCTGATCAGGAAAATTAGTCGTTTGATAGCATATTTCGTCGCGTGCATAGTGATAAAAATGACTTTTCTTAATGATCCCGTCATCCTGCTTGCCGATATTCACCAAGATTTTTGGCACCCTCGGCGACATCATCGGCGGCATCTTCACGCGTCAATCAACAGGAGTAAATCCATGACAGAAAATTGCCGCCCTTCGCTGAGGGCCGTCTTTTTGGGCTTTGCGCTGTATGCAGCCTTTTCCAGTCTCGCTGTGGCACAAGAGCTTGGCGAGACCGTTGCCGCATGGGAGACCAAACTGGATGGCCGCATCGGCGTGATCTTGCGCGATACAGCGTCCGACTGGACCTATAGCCATCGCTCAGATGAACGCTTCCCCATGGCCAGCACTTTTAAATCCTTGCTTTGCGGCGCGGTTCTGGGAGAGGTTGATGCAGGCCGCGAAAGCCTGACCAATCAGGTCACATACAGCAAGAAAGATCTGGTTTACTGGTCTCCCATCACCAAAAAGCATCTTGCCAGTGGCTTGCCAGTCTCAGCTCTGTGCGAGGCAGCGGTCACCATGAGTGACAATGCCGCTGCCAACCTGTTGCTCAAACGGGTGAACGGGCCTGCTGGCCTCACTGGCTTTTTGCGAGGGATCGGCGATGCGACAACCCGTCTGGACAGATGGGAACCTGAGATGAGCAAAGGCACGCCGAAAGATCCCAGAGACACAACAAGCCCGCGTGCCATAACGACCTCGTTGCACAATCTTCTGTTTGGCGGTGCCCTTCAGCCTGCGTCTGCTGCTCTGCTCAAGCAATGGATGATTGATGATCAGGTCGCCGACAAACTGATCCGCCCCCATGTTCCAGACGGCTGGATCATCGGCGACAAGACCGGCAGCGGCGGTCACGGCACGCGGGCAATCGTTGCCTTTTTGCAAACGCCGAAGGGTCAGACCTTTATGGCAGCGATTTACATCACGCAAAGCAAGGCAGGAAAGGATGCGCGGAACCAAGCCATCTCGGCAATTGGTCGAGCCATGATTTCCGAGATCAAGAAGCACTTTTGAAATACGAAGCCACGTCTTTCTACTCGTTTTGTGCGCGGTGGATGGCTCGGATGCTCAACTGCGAAGACAAGCGCCACATGATCGATACAAGTGCGATCGACACCACCCCATCCAATAGATAATGCCAGGCGAGAAGGAAGGACCCCAAAAATATCAGGATTGCATAGGAAAAGCCGATGATGAAAGCGGTGTATCCGTATTTCTTGAATGAAATCGCGATCAGAAACGCAAGATAAACATGGATACTCGGCATCGCCGATATGCCGGAAACCGGTATGTCGGCATTGCTGTATGCGTCCAGCAGCAAGCCTTGCAGAACAACTGCCCACACACCGCTTGTTCGCGCGTGGATATCATTCAGTGTCAGGTTCAAAGCGTCATATGCATCGATTCCGGCAAAAAAACTCCCATGGAAGACAGGGCCGACTGAAGAGAAAAGCAACGCAAGAATATTTCCGGCCACAAGCAACCCGAAAACATAGCAATAGAGAATGCGGATCTGCTCTTTTGCGTCCTTTTTGAGGGACAAATAAAAAGCAAAAATCACGATGATGGCCGTCCAGCCAAGATAAAGGGCGTCCAGAAACACAATCAGATACTCATATTGATAGACCCAGCCGAACAGTTCATGCGGAAACTGACCAAAGAACAATCGGTGTTCCAGATCTGCTATGGCCGGATCGGCATAGAAGGGAACCAGTTTCGGGATCGTGGATTTGAATATGGAGAATGAGGTGTAGGCAATTATGAAAATGCAATAGGCATTCAAGAATTGCCCCGCCCGATGCCCATTCCGCAAAGCGGAATAATAGCTTTGCATCAAGGACAGGAACGGTCTTTCAGTGCCCTTGAGGCGTATTTTTGTATATCTGAGTAAAGTGAGAACAAGAAAATACGAAAAGAACAAAATGAATGACGTGTAGAAATAGGCAATCCCAACGCGAAAGACCGGAGTGATGCCTTTCAAGTATGAGACCGTCAAAAAACCAGACATATGCAGGATGACGATGATGTAGAAATCCCGGTAGAGTTTGCTGGCTTGAAGAAAGCCGTGAAGGAAAATGGAAATGGCTTCCTTCGGATAGGGAACATTCTCCAATTTCGTTGGAAAACTGGCACTTCTCATTATCCTGATCCCAACAGATTTGGTCTCGTCAAGAGAAGTGTGAAGAAGAAAAGAATTGGTTTCAAGTGAACTAGTACACAATAACAGGGCAGTACTGGACCAAAGAATATATCGATGGGTCGTCGGATCTTGTAAGCTTTATCTAACTCAGCATCGGGGTAAGGCGCCCGCAACGCAACCATTTGGCGTTTGAGTGCTGTTGGGAGACAAACAGCAATCTGGTTTCCCCGCTGCACGACTAACACACGAAGATCTGGTGGTAGAAGATGGTTGTCAGTTTTGGTCTCGAACGCCTTGGGTTGCTTTCCCAGAAATATCCAAGATCGATGCTCGGTGCCGTTCTCCTTGCCTGCATCTTCTTTTTATATGGGGCGGCTCATCTTGGCATTGATAGCAATATCCGTGACTTGTTCAAGTCCGACAACGCTGCCTATGGCAAATTCGAAGAAGCCACAAAACAGTATCCCAGCCGGGAAAATGACATCCTGCTGCTTGTCGAAGGCGACAATCTGCTCGACCCGGACATACTGCATCGCTTGGGCGAGCTATCGCTCGACGTGATGCTGCTGGATGGTGTGCAAAAGGTCATCTCGATTTTCGATGCCCAACATGTTCCCTCCCAAAGCAATCCTTCGTCCGGCTTCATCATACCCGACGCGTTTGACCCAACCTATGACAGGAATGAAGTGGCAGCGGCCCTCAAGAAGCACCCCTTTGTCGCCAAGACTCTCCTGTCAGATGACGACAAGGCGACGCTATTCATCATCAATCTCGATGAGGGGCTGACGGATCTTGCGCAAGTGCGTTTGCTCTGTGATGAAATCAAGCAACTGGCGAAAACAGGCACCGCTGGACAATCGGTTCGGGTCAGCCTGACCGGTATTCCCGTTGTGCGTACATTGTTGCTGGATGTCCTGAACTCGGACAAGTTGACGTTCCGACTGGCATCCTACTTGCTCAGCATATTGCTCGCATGGCTCTTTTTCGGACAGTTCCGGTATATGATCCTGGCTATTGCGCCGCCTCTGGTTGTCACCATTTGGCTGCTTGGAGGCATGGGATGGACCGGACGCAATATCAACGCCATCACCAATGTGGTGCCGACCTTGGTGATGATCATTACCTTTTCCAATGCCATCCATTTCCTGATTGCTCTTCGGCGACACCAATTGGCGGGGCTGTCGCGCGATGATGCGATCGCAACAACCATCCGGACAGTCGGACCGGCCAGCGTCCTGACATCCATCACCACGGCGATTGCCCTGATATCCCTCACCCTTGCCGGTCAGCCCACAATCACAACCTTTGCCCTCACCGCTGCCTATGGAACAGCTCTGGCCTTCATTGCCGTTCTGGCCATCATTCCCGCGCTGGCAACCCTTTTGCTCAAAGAAGGGCATGTCCCGTCGGGTGGCCACCGTTTTGCAAAACTGGTTGCGTATCTGAGCGAAGCTGCCAGCAGTCTGGTCATGAAATGGGGCAGAGGGATTGCCCTGAGCGGGGCGCTGATGGTCGCCGCCGGCGGGTACCTCTATTCACTCAACGAGCCCCATTTCTTCTATACCGATCATCTGCCACGGGACAGCGACGCCTATCATGCGATCAAGACGATCGACCAGAAGCTGAGTGGCACGAGCAACATTCAGGTTTTCTTGCAGTGGCAATCGGCACGCAGCGAGGTGAGCGCGGACATGATCGACCTGATTGGAGAGGTGCATCGGATCCTGAAGGCTGAGCAGGACATCAGGCAGGTCTGGTCCCTTTACAGCCTCTATGATTGGCGGCGCAAGGCAGGCAAGACCGATGCAGAGATACGGGCCTTTTTCCATGAGAATGTGGATTCCCTCGGGACATTCATATTGCTTCCCCAACGCTCGGCCCTTGTGAGTGGCCAATTGCCCGAGATGGATGCGCAGCAACTCAACCCCTTGCTCGAGAGCCTTGAAACGAAGCTGTCACAGCTGGCAATGCAGTATCCTGACGCCGATATCACGGTCACGGGCATCGCTGCACAAACGGCGCGGTCCACCAGAGATATCATCGGCAATCTCAGCGCCAGTCTTGCGGTCGCGATTGTCCTGATCATTGTTTTGATCGGTTGCCTTCTCCGCTCTCCCATCACGGCTCTTTATGCAATCTTGCCGAACCTGCTGCCGCTGACCAGTGTGGGCGCTTTTCTTTATCTCTCCGGGCATGGTTTGCAGTTCAACAGCATCATCGCCTTGACGGTTGGATTTGGCATTGCGGTGGATAGCACCATTCACATGCTGAATTACTATCATGGCACCAGGGCCGCCTTGCCGATCTGGCAGGAAAGGCTCAATGAGACCATCAGACATATCGGGCCGGCTCTAATCGTTTCGACATTGGCCTTGCTGACAGGGGGCGTGACGATCCTGAGCCCGATGCCAACAACCCAGCTTTACGGCATTCTGTCTGTGATGGTGCTGGTGATGGCGCTGATCGGCGATCTTCTGGTCCTGCCCGCCATCATCAGGACGTGGGAAAGCACCCGCCCCAAAGCTTCGTGATGCAATCCGGATCCCGGTTTGACTCCATGTTCGCCCCCCTTTGGCGACGAACTCCCTGCGACAATGCCGGATGAATGCGGTGGCATCATCGGCAGGTTCGATGCAGGGCCGAAATATCAGCGCACCGGGCTGCCATTTGCATCGAAGCGGTAGGCTCGGCTCATATCCGGTGTCAGATAGACCGGACCGTGGGTCGTGAATGGTGCTCGCCCTGCCGCACGCACCACCAGTGGCTTGTCGCAAAAATCGGTTTCGACATGCAGATAGGTGTCCGAGCCCAAAGCCTCGGCAAGGATCACCTTGCCCTGCCATTCTCCACTCTCGCAGGAGGCGTTGATATCTTCAGGCCGCAGGCCAAGCACATGAGCCTTTTGTTTTTCCGCAAGGGCACCGGTGATGAAGTTCATTTTCGGGGACCCGATGAAACTGGCAACAAACTGGCTCGCGGGCTTGTCAAAAAGCTCCATCGGCGTGCCGACCTGTTCGATCTTGCCACCATTCAGCACGACAATCCGGTCTGCGAGCGTCATGGCCTCATACTGATCATGGGTCACATAGATCATGGTGGTATCACTCAGTTTCCCGTGAAGGCGAGCGATCTCGACACGTGTGTCCGAGCGTAAAGCGGCATCCAGATTGGACAGAGGTTCGTCGAACAGGAAGACCCGCGGCTTTCTGGTTATGGCCCGGCCAATGGCCACACGCTGGCGCTGTCCGCCTGAAAGCTGCTTGGGCTTTCGATCCATCAGTTCGGTGATCTGTAGCATTTTCGCTGCTTCTTCGACCCGAGAGCGGATTTCCTCTTTGGTCAGTTTCGCCTGCTCCAGCCCGAACGCCATATTCTCGAATACATTCATGTGCGGATAAAGGGCATAAGACTGGAAGACCATCGACACCCCCCGATCAGCGGGCAGAACGTCATTCATATTCTCGCCATCGATAAGCAGGTCCCCTTGCGTGATATCCTCAAGGCCGGCAATCATCCGCAGAAGGGTCGATTTTCCGCAGCCCGAAGGCCCGACGAAAACCACAAACTCTCCCTTTTGAAGCGAAAGATTGATATCGCGCAGCACCTCGACCCGGTCGTAGCATTTACGAACATTGATCAGCTCAACAGTGGCCATGGTTACCCCTTTACCGCGCCTGCAGTCAGGCCGGATATGATTTTTCGTTGAAAGGCTAGAACGAGCAGAATAAGTGGCACGGTGACAATCACCGAAGCCGCCATGATATTGCCCCAGGGCACCTCAAACTCGGATTGACCCGAAATCATGGCAATGGCAACAGGGACCGTGCGTTGCGCGTCTGTCGACAGGAAAGTGAGGGCGAACAGGAACTCGTTCCATGCATGAATGAAGGCCAACAATCCGGTTGTCACCATAGCGGGCCACAGAAGCGGCAGGAAAATCCGGCGAATGATGGTCAAGGGTTTGGCGCCGTCCATGATCGCTGCCTCTTCCAGCTCGATCGGCAGTTCACGCATGAATGTCGTGAGGACCCAGACCGTGAATGGCAGGGTGAAGATCATGTAGGAGAAGACCAGAGACCAAAGCGAATTGAACAGGCCGAACGCGCGGATCATTGCAAAGAGCCCCGAAAGCACAGCGATTTGCGGGAACATCGATACCGACAGGATCGTGAAAAGCAATGCCCCCCGACCACGGAAGCGGATGCGCGCCAAACCATAAGAGGCCGTAACCGCCAGCACGAGGGAGGCAATCACCACGACAGTTGCCACGAAGACCGAATTGAGGATCTGGGAGAAGAAATAGCCGTCTTCGAATGCGGAAATATAGTTCTTTATATCGAAATCGCGCGGGAAATAGTCCACTTCAAACAGGGACTGTCCGGATTTGAAGCTGGTCAGGATGGCATAGTAAAAGGGAAACAGGGCCTGCAGTACAATCACCGCCAGAAGGATATAGAAGCCGAAACTCTTGAGCAGGTTGACTTGTTTACGCGTCATGACTTGTCCCCTGAAAGATCCATTTTGGTGCCATAGATGAAGCTGATTGTGATGAGGGCAATGATCAGGAACAGAAGCGTCGACGCCGCCGACCCATAGGCGAAATTGTCATAATCAAAGAGATTTTCCCGCGCAAAGACCGACATGGAGCGCGTCTCGTCGGAATTGGGCGTCATGATATAGACGACATCGAACACGCGTAGGGCATCAAGGGCACGAAAGACGATGGCGACCAGCACGGCTGGCATGACCAGAGGCAGGGTCACCTTGCGAAACAGCTTGATTGGTCCGATCTGGTCGAGACGCGCCGCCTCATAGATGTCACGCGGGATCATCTGCAGTCCAGCCAGAATGAGCAGGGCCATGAAGGGGGTCGTCTTCCAGATGTCGACGATCAGGATTGCGGTCATGGCTGTATCAGGCGACGCTGTCCATGCGATCGGTTTGGAAATCAGACCGAGAGTCAACATCAGGTCATTGATGATGCCGAACTGGTCATGGAGCATCCAGACCCATAATTTGGCAGACACAACAGTCGGAATGGCCCACGGCACCAGAACGGCGGCGCGCACAAAACTGCGGCCAGCAAACTGCTTGTTTAACACCAGAGCGATAATCATGCCGAATACTGTTTCCAGCGAAACCGAGATAAAAGCAAATCGCAATGTGTTCCAAACGGCTTGCCACCAGCGTTCATCCGCCAGAAGGCCGAGCCATTCCCCGTCGCCATCGCCATAGTCAAGCCATTCGAGGTAATTCTGAAGCCCGACGAACCGGGCGCTATCGATGGAATTCAGCGAGGCATCCGTGAAGCCGTACCAGATGGTTTCGGCCAGCGGGTAAAGGGCAACGATGGCCAACACGACCAGCATGGGAGCGACAAACATCCAGGCAGAACGGGTGCGCTGCCTTATCAGTCCCGTCTGCCGGGCTCCCGATCCAGAAGTCATTGGTCCACTCCTCATGGCGCACTTGGATATGCTCTTGTGGGTGGGTCCGGCACCGAGCGCCGGACCTTTGTGATTGCTTTGTCAGAAGGGCTTGAGCCCTATTTCCAACCCGACCCTTTCAAGCGTTTCAGGCGTGCGGCGAGCTTGGCCACCGCTTTGGTGCCTGTGGTCTTTCCTTCCAGAACATCGTGGGCTGCGGTCCAGATTTCCGACGATGCCTCATTATAGGAGGTTTTGGTCGGAGCGGATGGGCGGATGATGGCATTCTCGATCACCGGTTTCCAAAGCGGAATGAACTCGACTTTCTCTGCCACTTCCTTGTCATCATAGACAGGCATCAAGGTTGGTGGACGCGAGCTGTCGATTGCCCGGGCCTTCTGACTCTCGTAATTGTTGAGGAAACGCACCAGATCAATCGCCTCTTCGGGATGCTTGGAATATTTGGAAACACCCAAATGCGAACCGCCCAGAATGGAGGCAGGAGAATGGGTGCCATCGGATGGCAGGACGGTCACGGCGACGCCATCCTTGATCGGGCTGTCATCTCCCTTCACCAGCGCATAGGCATAGTTCCAGTTGCGCATGAAGACCGCGTTGCCAGACTGGAAGATGCCGCGCGCGTCTTCCTCGGCATAATTGAGGACACCTTCAGGCGAGATGCCTCCGATCCAGGTGGCCGCCAGATCAAGAGCCTTGGCCGCCGCCTCGTTATTGACCGAAATCGTGCCATCTGGTTCCACCACCTGACCACCGCCGCTCGACGCAATCCATTCCATCGCGTTGCAGGTCAGGCCTTCATAGGCGGCCCCCTGAAAGACATAACCCCACATGTCGGTGTGACCGGCGGCGCGCTCCGCATCCATCACGTCCTTTGCGGTTGCCGTCAACTCTTCCCAGGTTTTCGGGACGGGCTTGCCATATTTTTCCAGAAGGTCAGCCCGATAGTAGAGGGCTGGACCGCCAAGGAACATCGGCAGAGCGACCAGCTTGCCATCCACCTTCTGGGACTGCAGCGCCATTGGCGAAAAGTCATCAATGATGTCCTTGGTGGCGTCGGTGAGGTCAACAAAATGATCGGCGATCTGTGGTGCCCAAATGACATCAAGACGGTAGACATCAATGTCGGCATTCCTCGCGGACAGCCAGAGCTTGAACTGGGCAAACTGGTCAGTGGTCCGCTCGGGCATGGAAACGATTGTCACCTTGTTGCCACTCTCAACCTCGTAGCGATCAAGTGCTGCGCGCAGAACATCATGATCCCGTCCGACGGCACCATGAACAATAGAAAGATCAGTTGCCAGAGCGCCTTGCGCCATCAGCATGGTCGATAACAGGCCCAAAGCCAGAATTGTCTTGTTTCTCATCATCGTCATTCCCCTGTTTGGTGATTTTATCTCATGCGCCGCTTCGGCAGTAGATGGGGCTTGCCCAAGCCATCTGACCACCCGCCTGGCGTAGGCGTAGATAGACATTTTCGCCATCCTTAAAAACTCCGAGCGGCACCGTACCCTGCCACTGCCATTGCCGAGGCAAAGGCAGTGGATGAAAGCGGTAAGCTGGCGTGTCGATGACGCCGAGATTGCCCGAAAGAGCGCCTTCAAGCAGCCGGGATGCAGGGATATCGAGATGCACGCCGCAAAGATCTGCATGGACCACGCTGTTGGCCGACAGGCGGCAGTGCAGCGCGATGCCCTGCGTCGCTGATGTGGCATTGTTCGGATTGGCTTCGGCAGTCACGCAGAAAGCTGCCCGATTGTCCGTTAGCAGCGCCGTGGGCAGGGCATAGCCTGCATCATCGCCTTCAAGAGGCGAGACAACTTCGGCGCCCCTGAAGCGCGGTTCCAGACCAATGATTTCGCCATCAGAGAGCGCGATGCTCCCCTCCCAGAGATGCGACCTGCCACGCGCCCCCCACCCCATTTCCAGATAGAGGATGGTCTCGAAGGTCTCATCCGACGAACAATCTGCGGAAACCGGGTTCGGGTCGAGTGTTGGAGACACACGGGCAAACAGCTCACCATTGCGGATCACGTCGATCATGTCGATAAATCCGCCGCCAATGGCTTCGATTTCCAGCATCGTATCCTGCTGAGGTGCAACGACACTGCCCTGGATCGCGTCGCCGATGGCACTGAGCAGATGAATGCGGTCGCCGGTCAGCGCGTTGGTGTGGCGATCGGTCATTGCCTGCCAGATATCACCGCGTTCCCGCGACGGCCCATAAGCAGCCATGCGACCATGGCCATAGGAGCCGGGAAATGCACTGTGATGGTCCGTGTTGCCGACAATGCCGAAAATGTGGCCCTGTTTGAGCCCCCAATCCATGGTCGAATGGCCATCAACCGGCCCCATGGAATGCAAATAGCCGCGCTCGGTTTCTGACATTTCGGCACAACCATGCATGGAGATCATTTCAACAAAGGGCGAGAGGTCTGCATCAAAGCTGTTCCAATTGATGCCGCGCGCCCCTTGCCGATAGCCGATATGATGGGGAAAGGCGAACGCCTTGCCCGGCAGGTCGCTTTGCAACACATCCTTGAGCTCGCCGGGACTGTTTGCCAGATGGAGCGGCTGAATGGTGAGATCCCGATAGACGATGGTGTAGTCGCCATGCGCGTTGGAGTGGATTTCGTAGCCGGGATAGACCACGAAGCCGTCCTTGCTGGCATCGGCAAGGGCGCTGAAATGTCCGCTCCAACCTGCAATGAGCTTGGCAAATCCCTTGACGTGAAAATCGACGATATGTGTCACACTCGGCTCGTCCACCGGCATGTCTGGCCAGTGAGCATGGCCAGTGATCGAGAGGAAGTCCAGTTGCAGGGCGGCACGTGCCAAGGCATCGGCAAAGCGCCCGTGCCCATAGGAAATGTCACAGTGATTATGGATATCACCATAGGCTGGCACAACACCAAGTCGCTTGGCCAGTGGCATCAGATCGGGATTTGGCAGGGCGATTGGATCGACGGGCATCAGATGAACTCCAGAGTCTCTAGATTGACGGTGCGACCGCCCGAAGAGAGGGACTTGTGCGCAGCCGTTACAAGGCGCAAAGACGCAACGCCTTGCGCAACACCGACCGGCGGGACATCGCCATCGACCAGACGTCGCAGGCTGCGCACCAATTCCTTGTCAGCCCCGAAATGCGAGCTGTCCCGATCCGGGCTTGCCATGGGGATCACCTCTCGTTTGCGGCCATAGTCACTCACAAGATCGATCGCGCCTGAGGCTCGCTCCATCCGCAGCCGCCCGGCGCTGCCAATGATTTCAAGGGTTTCCTGATCCTCCGAATAGGGACCGAAGATCGCAAAGAAGAGTGTGGCCACCATGCCATTGTCATATTGCACCGTTGCAACCATGTGATCGTCGATGTCGGAACCGGGTAAATAGACGCAATTGTCATTGCGGTCTTCTGGTGCGGTTGCCGTCAGCCACGATTTGTTGGGCACCCGTGCAACACCTTCAGCGATGTCAATGAGGGTTTCATGACGGCGATAGGGACAATCCCGGCTGCATTCGGAACAACGCTCGGGCGCGTCCGGGTCAGCTTTGAATATTTCGGATCGGCCACCAAAGGCCGAGAGGGACACCGGGCGGGCACCGGTCACCCAGTTGAGGACATCGAAATGATGGGAGCCCTTGTCGTTGATCGCACCACCAGATGCGGCATTGGTCCGGTGCCAAAGCTGAAGATAGCGTGTATAGGGGATGACAGAGCGCAACAGCACCATTTGCGGGTCACCGATGCGCCCATTTCGCGCGAGATTGAACGCTTCTATCCATGGGCGCTCATAGCGGCGGGTGAATCCCATCATGATCGGCTTGCCCGATGCTTTCTCGACATCTGCAATGGCTTCCGCATCCTTAAGCGTGACCGAGATCGGCTTATCGAGGTAAATCCGCTTGCCCGCCTTTGCCGCGATCTCGACCGGCTCCAAATGGGCGTTGGTATGGGTTGTCACGAGGACCAGATCGACATCCTCGCGCTCTATCGCCGCTTTCATGCTGTTGGATGCTTCGACCTGATGATCGAGACCGGCCTGAATATAGAGATTGGTGAGATGCTCTGCGGCAAGCGCTGTCCGGTCTGGCAGACGATCATGAACCACTTTGATCCGCAGACCGGTTTCACCTGCCAGCTCTGCCATGCGACTGCCGACATAATAGATCCCGCGTTCCCCGGCACCAATGATGGCGACGCCGATGGTTTGATCTGGTACGGGATGAGAGGAGGAAACAGCGGACATAAATGATCCTTTTCGAGGTCTTATGCCGCCAACGCTAGTTGAGTACAACTATTCTGAAAATGGGATTTGTACCCACTTTCAAAGAATCTACCTATCCTTCCTCTATTCGGTCAGGTCATCCACGCTGCCAAAACGCTGCAATCGGATTGGCAGATAATGTGTTTGGGGTTCCACATCCTCTCCTGCGACCCTTAACAACATGATCTTCTCAAACCAGTCGAGTTTTTCAGCGTTGCTGCAGCCGACAACGTCAAACAGGTTCATATGCTCTGAGGCAAAGTCAACACTTCCGAGCATCACGACGGACAGATCCCGCCCTATTTCAACACCGAGCTCGCGCAAGACCATCTCGAGCCCGTAGCCTTCCACGATGCCCCATACAATCAACGCGGTGAAGGGAAAGGCACCCGACGCGTCTCTTGCTCCGGCAAGGCACGTCCGGATCTGGTCACTCTTGTAGGACCCGGGCAAGGCATCGATTTCGTAAAGCCAGCTTTGCCCGCCATGATCAGCCCGCGAGAGCAGCTGATATTCACGGCGCGCCATGGCAATCTGGCGCGCTGCATGAGCGGATGTGAGATAGGCGATCTTCTGATGCCCCAGATCCTGAAGATAGAACCAAGCGGACGACAATGCCTCGCGCCAGTTGGTGCCAATGCCATCAAGCCCCACTCCGGTCGCGGAAATGCCGTCGACAATAACGCTGTTGGCGTGTTGATGAAGTTTTGCCAACAAAGGCAACGGGATCAGGGCAAAATGCACTTGCACCAAACAGGTGCGAAAGCGCCCCAACCTTTGCAAAACGGATTCTGCATGGCTGTTGTCGGCAAAACCCAAAACCAAAATAC
Organism: Cohaesibacter sp. CAU 1516; assembly: GCF_005771485.1. NCBI lineage: Bacteria > Pseudomonadati > Pseudomonadota > Alphaproteobacteria > Hyphomicrobiales > Cohaesibacteraceae > Cohaesibacter > Cohaesibacter sp. CAU 1516. Next base: position 30,156 of record NZ_VANT01000003.1, read on the forward strand.
TGACACCGTGCCCTCTCATGCGTTTTTCGATTTCGAGCAGCAGATTGTTTGCCAGTCTGCTATCGGAGAGCCGGTAAAGCACGAGCACGTCGGCTTCATATTCATCCTGTTCGGGGTCCGGCTCGCTTGCGATGGTGATGCCCGCCCCGCTCCGCGCGGTGAGCCGCCCCTCGGCAATGAAGGGGGCGAGAGCAGACTGGATGACACGCTGGGCCGTCGAAAATTGCTTCATCATCGTGCGCACGGGTGGAAGCTTTCCCCCCGGCCCACGGCGCTCGATTTCGTCGGCTATCCATTGAGAGACTTCGTCGCGGCGATTGCCCTGTCGATCGGCCTTGGTCATGAAACTTCACTAGAATATTGGTGATGAATGCGCCGACATGCTACCCGGAGCACGGCGGCCTCACAAGATGACATCAGCTACACAAGGTGACATCTGGTTTGAACGATAGCAACTTTCCCGTCAATTTGTTCCCAGTCCGGATCCTCCACCAAATGGCTTGGAACCGAACTCGATGACCCCGATGAAGGATCCGCATCACTCTCAGTCATTGCCATGGCAAGCCTCCAGATGTCAGGAAGGGCCTTCGCGATTGGCACGCAGCGATTGCAGCAGATGAAGCTTTGATCCGGAAATAATTTTTTTGAGTTCAGCATTCATCTTTGACAATTGTCAAGCGAGCGACATATCACCTGCTATATCCTCCCGCCCATGGATCTGCTTCGTCAACATCTCGCACCCAAAGGCGTGCCATCGAACATGTGGTTCGATGCGGTACGGCGACAAGCAACACTGCTCATGGGGCTGTGTGTTGTTTTATCGCTGACGCTGATGCAATGGCAGGTCTGCACTTCGGCTCTGGCCAATGAGTCCAGCTTGATGGTGATCTGCACAGATGGTGGCATTTCAGTCGTGGAAGTGGCTGGAGAACAGAGCAACAAACAAAAATCCTGTAACCGTTGCCCCGATTGCCAAACATGCTCAAGCGGCGCTTTTGGCATGCCCGATTCCGTTTCGGAATTCGTAACCTTCTTCTCTTCTGGCCACTATTCCAAGTCGCTTTATGAAACGCTTCATATCGGCACGCCTGACCATTTATTGCCCTTCTCGGGTGCCCCCCCTCCTAACGAGCTAGACCAGACCATGTTGACCTCTCTTTCAGAGTCGGTGCGTTTTGCATCGTCCGAAGTAAGCATAATGCCGGAGTCGATCTCATGGCATTAGGCAATCAAAACCAACCAGATCCCCATTGTCGCCATAGAACCATTTCCAAGGCACACGTCCTGAGTCTGATCGTGTTTGTCTTGACGATTTTGTGCCTTCCCTTTGCGTCCCAAGCACAGAATGGCACCCCGGTTCTGACAAAATTCCTCAAAGAGGTTCCAGCCCAGGAGCTTGTTGCAGAAGCGACCGCATATGGTCCGATCAGCAGCGATGTTCCCATAGCGCCGCTTATGCGCGGCAATGATCTGTTGGGCTACGCTTTCATAACGTCTGATTTCGTGAGCACGACCGGTTACTCTGGCAAGCCCATCCATGTGATGGTGGCAATTTCGCCGGAAGGCAAGTTGCTGCGGACCAAACTCGTCAAACATTCGGAACCCATCGTCCTGATTGGCATTCCCAATCACAAGATCGAGGCCCTGACCGACACCTATTCGGGGTTGAATATCGTTCACGAAGCGGAGACCGGTGGGGCTGGACACGATCTGGATATCATTTCGGGTGCGACAGTCACCATCATGATCATCGATGATTCAATCGTGCGGTCGGCCATCAAGCTTTCCAGAAAGCTGGGGCTGGGAGGATTGCAAGCCGAGATCGGAAGTGACTTGCCTCCCCGCAAACTCAAGTCCGACTATCTGGAAGACACCGACTGGCACACATTGGCGGGAGACGGCTCGATCCGTCGATTGACGCTCGATATCGGTCAGGTCAATTCGGCCTTTGAGAAGACCGGAGACGAACGATCCATCAAGCGCCCGGAACCAGGCGAGCCGTCAAACACCTATATCGATATGCATGCCGCTCTGGTATCTGTCCCGGCCATTGGGCGAAACCTGCTTGGCGAGGCGGAGTATAAGAATCTCACAGACTGGCTGGAAGAAGGCGAGCATGCAATTCTGCTGCTCGGACGCGGCGTCTATTCCTTCAAGGGGTCGGGCTATGTCCGTGGTGGTATTTTCGACCGGATCCAACTGATTCAGGGCGACAATTCGTTGCGTTTCCGTGACCGTATGCACCGCCGTCTGGGGGCCTTGGCTGAAGAGGATGCTCCGAAATTTACTGAGCTGGACATTTTCAAGATTCCTGCCGATGCGGAGTTCGACCCGGCAAAAGCCTGGCATATCCAGCTGCTCTTGAACCGGGCCGTCGGGCCGATTGAAAAGACATTCATCACCTTCGATCTGGGCTACAAGTTACCCGAACACTATTTTGAGCCACGGCCAATGGCGCCGCCAGCTACCAGCGTGGTGGATAAGGATGAAGATGCCGCTGCCCGCTCATTCCTATGGAAACGGGTATGGACTGAAAAGCGGGTGGAAATTGCCATCCTTGTGGCAATGCTCACTGTTCTGACCGGAACCTTCTTTTTCCAGATGCAAGTCACCCGAAACGCACGCGCCTTCTATTGGTTCCGCATGAGTTTTCTTGTGGTGACGCTGGTCTTCGTTGGCTGGCATCAAAATGCCCAATTGTCTGTGGTCAACCTGATGGCACTGGGTTCCTCTTTCGTGGAAGGCTTCAGTTGGGACGCCTTTTTGCTCGATCCACTGGTCTTTATCCTGTGGTGCTCGGTTGCCGCCGCCCTTCTGTTCTGGGGACGGGGTGCTTTTTGTGGCTGGCTTTGCCCGTTTGGCGCCTTGCAGGAATTGACCAACCAGATTGCACGCTTCTTCAAGGTGCCGCAAATCGTCGTTCCCTGGGGGCTCCATGAACGCCTTTGGCCGATCAAGTATATCATCTTCATGGTGCTTGTTGGTCTTGCAGTCGTCTCCGTTCCGATGGCTGAGGGATATGCCGAAGTTGAGCCTTTCAAGACCGCGATCATTTTGAAATTTGTCCGTGCATGGCCCTTTGTGGCTTTTGCGGTCGTGTTGCTGATCGCCGGCCTCTTCATTGAGCGTTTCTATTGTCGCTACCTGTGTCCTTTGGGGGCTGCTTTGGCGATCCCGGGGCGTATTCGCATGTTCGACTGGCTCAAGCGGTACAAAGAGTGCGGCAGCCCGTGCCAGATTTGCGCCAAAGACTGCTTCGTTCAAGCCATCCATCCAACAGGAGAAATCAACCCGAACGAATGCCTGTCCTGTCTGAACTGTCAGGTTCTGTATCAGGATGATCAACGATGCCCGGTCCGGATCAAGATTCGCAGGAGTCGGGAAAAAATCCAGAGAAGCAACGCTCAATCGGCGGGGGCTTTCGAAAAAGTTCTTGCTTCACCAATCAACAAAACTCAGTAGGAGAGAAACATGACAACAGAAAAGAAACCGAAAGAAGGCATCTCACGCCGCGGACTTCTTGGCGGTACAGGGGCAGGTGCGGCTCTGGCGACGTCCATGGCGGTTGCTGGTGGCTCAATGCTGTCTTCCACCGCGCCCGCGGCTGCAAAGAACAGCTCGCACCTGGAACCGGGTGAGCTGGATGAATATTACGGCTTCTGGTCATCCGGGCAATGCGGTGAGATGCGCATTCTTGGATTGCCATCGATGCGCGAATTGATGCGCGTGCCTGTGTTCAACCGCTGCTCGGCCACCGGCTGGGGCAGCACTAACGAATCCAAGAAAATCCTGACGGAAGGTCTGCTGCCCGAAACCAAGGAATTCCTGGCCAAGCGCGGCATGGAAACCTATGACAATGGTGATCTCCACCACCCTCATATGTCATTCACCGATGGCACCTATGATGGTCGCTATATCTTCATGAACGACAAGGCCAATACCCGCGTGGCCCGCGTGCGCTGTGATGTGATGAAGTGCGACAAGATCATCGAGATCCCGAATGCCTCTGACATCCACGGCCTGCGCCCGCAAAAATATCCGCGCACCGGTTACGTCTTTGCCAATGGCGAGCATCGCGTACCGTTGGTCAATGATGGATCCACCCTTGATAGCCCGGAAGACTATGTTGCGATTTTCACGGCCATTGATGGCGACACCATGGAAGTTGCATGGCAGGTTATCGTTGACGGCAATCTTGACAATGTCGATGCGGACTATCAGGGCCGTTATGCCGTATCGTCCTGCTATAACTCTGAAAATGGCGTGAACCTCGCAGACATGACCGAGTCCGAAATGGACCATGTGGTCATTTTCAACATTGCGCGCATCGAAGCTGCCGTTGAGGCGGGCGAATATGAAGTCCATAACGGGGTCAAGGTTCTGGACGGCCGCAAGGGTTCCAAGCTGACCGCTTACATCCCGATTCCAAACAGCCCACACGGTGTAAACTCCTCACCGGACGGCAAATATGTCATGGTCAATGGCAAGCTGTCGCCAACGGTATCCATTATTGAATATGACAAAGTGGAAGCTGTCTTCAATGGTGCAGAGCCGCGCTCCTGTGTCGTCGGTGAACCTGAACTGGGCCTTGGCCCGCTTCATACCGCTTTTGATGGCAAGGGCAATGCTTACACCACGCTGTTCCTGGACAGCCAGTCGGTCAAGTGGAACATCGACAAGGCAATCCGCAAATATGCTGGTGAGGATGTCGATCCGATCCTCTCGAAAGTTGATGTCCAATATCAGCCGGGCCACAACCATACCTCGATGGGTGAAACCAACGAAGCTGATGGCAAATGGCTGATTTCACTCAATAAATTCTCCAAGGACCGTTTCCTGAATGTCGGACCTCTGAAGCCAGAGAATGAGCAGTTGATCGACATTTCCGGTGACGAAATGAAAGTGGTGCATGACGGCCCGACCTTTGCCGAGCCCCATGACTGCATCATCGTACACCGCTCCAAGGTCAACCCTGTCAGCGCCTGGAAGCGAGATGACCCGACTTGGGCCGATGCGCAAAAACAAGCGGAAGCCGACGGCGTGGATCTGGAATCCGGTCACGATGAAGTCATTCGCGATGGCAACAAGGTTAGGGTCTACATGTATTCCGTAGCACCGACCTTCTCCATGGAGAAATTCACCGTCAAGCAGGGTGACGAGGTCACGATCTATATCACCAACCTCGACGACGTTGATGATCTGACCCACGGCTTCACACTTGGCAACCATGGCATTGCCTTTGAAATTGCGCCACAGGCAACCGCCTCGGTGACATTCACCGCAGACCGCCCTGGTGTTCACTGGTTCTATTGCCAGTGGTTCTGTCATGCACTCCATATGGAAATGCGTGGCCGGATGCTGGTTGAACCTGCTTAAGAGAGTGGAGAATCGATGCTTCGCACATTGTTCATAGCCGTATTGTTTCTTCAATCATCTTTCGTGATGGCAAGGGAAATACGCGTTCCTGCACATAGCGGAGCGTTGGTTGATGCTCTCAAGAATGCGAAGGCGGGTGACATCATCCGCCTTCAATCCGGCACCTATGAAGGCTCGTTCACCATTGACACCCCGATCACGCTCGATGGTGCGGGCAAAGCCGCAATCGTCGGCAATGAGATCGGCTCTGTGATTTCAGTCCTGTCACCTGATGTAACAATCAAAGGGCTGACGGTTACCGGATCTGGTTCCAAGGGCGATGGTCGTGACGCCGGTATCTATCTGAGCAAGAAGGCGACCAATGCCGTGGTATCGGACAATCGCATTTTGGGCAATCTTGTCGGGGTGGACGTACATGGATCCAAGAATGCTCTGGTCACCCGCAATGTGATTGAGGGACGACAGGATTTCCGAATGAATGATCGGGGCAATGGCGTGTATGTCTGGAACGCGCCCGGTGCCAAGGTCATCCAGAATGATTTTCGCTGGGGGCGCGATGGTATTTTCGTGAATACATCGAAGCGGAATGAGTTTTCCGGCAACCGCTTTCGCGATCTGCGGTTCGCCGTGCACTACATGTATGCCAACGACAGCATCGTTACCAATAATCTCTCCGAAGGAAATCACTTGGGATACGCCATCATGTATTCGAGGAATGTCGTGATTAAAGGCAATTACTCCAAAGGGGATCGCGATCACGGTATCATGATGAATTACACCAACAGCAGTACCGTCAGCGGCAATCACATCGAAAGCGTTGATGACAAGTGCGTCTTTATCTACAACGCACATAAAAACAGGTTTGAAGGCAACTATTTTGCCGGTTGTGGCATTGGCATTCACTTCACGGCTGGGTCTGAACGCAACCAGTTCAGCGGCAACGCCTTTGTCGCCAACCGAACCCAAGTGAAATATGTCGGCTCCCGCTGGATTGACTGGAGCGTTGATGGAAAAGGCAACTACTGGTCTGATCACGCAGCCTTCGATCTTGACGGCAACGGAATTGCAGACAACGTCTATCGCCCAAATGACATTATGGACCACATTCTTTGGACGCAGCCAGCGGCCAAAGCACTGCTCGGCTCACCTGCCGTGCAGTTGATCCGTTGGTCTCAGTCAACTTTTCCTGCACTTTTGCCCGGAGGTGTTGTTGATCGTGCACCCCTGATGCAACCCAAACTGCCAAGTCGCACGATCTGGGAGGATTTCTGATGCCTGCGCTCGACATTAAGAACCTGTTCAAACGGTATCATTCGCTGCAAGCCGTCTCTGACGTCAGCCTGCAGATCGAAGCGGGAGAACGGGTTGCGCTGCTGGGCCACAACGGAGCAGGCAAAACGACGATCATCAGAATGATCCTTGGCCTGACCGCGATTTCTCAAGGCAACATCTCCATTCTCGGGGCTGAACCGGGAAGCCGGAAGGCGCGGAACGTAACCGGTTTTCTGCCCGAAAGTGTTGCTTTTCATGGATCCTTGACCGGCAGGGAACAACTGCATCATTGCGCAAGACTGAAATCTGCGCCGCTTTCGCAAGCTGATGCCCTGCTTGAACGTGTGGGTCTGGCCCACGCTGCCGACAGAAAAATCCGCACCTATTCAAAGGGCATGCGGCAGCGGGTCGGGCTGGCTCAAGTGGTTTTGGGTGATCCCAAACTGGCCATTCTTGATGAACCGACCAGCGGTCTTGATCCGATTTCTCGTCATGAATTCTATGATATCGTCGAGGAACTGGCCCAGAAAGGGGCCGCTATATTGCTGTCATCCCATGCGCTGACCGAACTGGAGCTGCGCACGGATCGTATTTCGATCCTGAGCAAGGGCAAACTGGTTGCCAATGACAGTCTTTCCCGGTTGCGCATGTCCGCAGACCTGCCGATCCGGGTCACGGTTACGGCCACTCCGGAAACGGTCGGGGACATTCACGGCAAGCTTGGAGGGCATCGGGTGAATGGCCAGTTGATCGAATTCTACTGCCAACCACAAGAGAAGGTGCAATTGCTTTCCTCGATCACCGCGCTTGGCTCCATTGTCAAGGATGTCGACGTAACCCCTGCCAGCCTCGAACAATTGTATCGTCATTACAGCGGCGTGAGTGAGGAGATGCATTGATGTCTGTATTTGCCATTGCTCGTTTGGAACTGCTCATCGCCCGGCGCAATTTGTGGGTCACCATCGCTGTTATGGTCATGGTTCTTTTTGACATTGTCCTGACCTTTGCCGGGGATGCTCCCACTGGAATCCTGGGCGTTAACCCCTTGACCATCGCGTTGACATCCATCACCACCTTATCGGTCTATCTCATCCCGCTCATCGCTCTGCTTCTATCTTTTGATGCTATTTCCGGCGAGAGAGAGCGCGGAACCCTGACCCTGAGCCTCTCCTACCCGCTGTCCAGACTTGAAATCCTAATCGGCAAGTTCATTGCTCATTTCAGCGTGTTGGCTATCGCCATAGGCATCGGGCTTTGTCTGACGGCAACCCTTGTCACATTCAAGCATGGTGCCGAGCATCTCGCCCTCGCACCCTTGTTTAAACTGTATGTCACCTCCCTTGCCCTTGGCTCCTGTTTTCTGGGGTTGGGGTATGCGATCTCAATCACCGTGCGCCAGTCCGGGGCTGCTTCTGGCATCGCCATCGCCCTGTGGTTGGTTTGTGTTGTGCTCTACGATCTGGCCCTGCTCGGTGCGCTGGTTTTCGATGAAGCCGGCTATTTCACCAAGAGCGTGTTCCCGTGGCTTCTGGTCTCCAACCCGGCTGACGCCTTCCGGTTGATCAATACCCCCTTCTCCGACGGTGGCATGATCGGGTCTGGCGTTTCATCCGCCAGCCATGCGATCGGGCTTGTCGGACAAGTGGTTTCCCTTGCGCTTTGGCCTTTGATCGCCCTTTCGATTTCTTCGTTCTTTTTCAAAAGGATGGAACCATGAAACAACCGGCCGTCGCCCTTCTTTGCCTCCTGACAATGCTCGGAGCCTGCAGTGAGGAAACGCAACAAAGTGCCATCCCGGCCCCCATTGCGCTGACCGATGAAGCCGCAGGGCATTATTGCCAGATGGCGATCCTGGAACATCCAGGTCCGAAAGCGCAATTGTTCGTCGAGACCCTGCTCCATCCCCTCTGGTTCTCTCAGGTCCGTGACGGGCTTGCCAAGATCAAGTCTGCAGAACGGAGTGCGGACATCATCGTTCTGTATGTCAACGACATGGGGGCTGCGAAGAGCTGGGAAGAGCCGGGAACTGAAAACTGGATCCGCGTGGAAAAGGCCTATTTTGTGGTCGGATCGAATGCCATGGGTGGCATGGGGGCGCCTGAATATGTTCCCTTCTCCGACAAAGCCAAGGCTATGGACTTCATCACCAACCATGGTGGCAGCATCATGCGGTTTGAAGACATCACGGCTGAGGAAGTGCTCTCGCCCATCGATGTTGCCCTGCCCGTTTCAAGTCCTACAGAAAAAGGCTAGGCTCAATGTGTCTCACCAAGCCCAGCCTTGCGCACTTCAGGTTTATGGGGAGCGGATTACTCAGCTGAAGAGATCAATCGCCTGAGTTTGGCAACAGCAGAGTCATGGCTCTCACCAAAGCCAATGGTCGCACTGAGTCTGTTGCCCTTCGCCATCAGGTAAACTGTGGCTGTATGATCAATCGTGAAATATCCCTCTTCACTATTCGGCTCGTTTTTCTTCGCATACACTTTATACGTCAAGCACCTGCTGCTGCGTCCCATAAAGGCCCACAAGCTGATCGAAAAAAGCACCAACATAGGAAGCCAACGTTTCCTGATCATCCCGCTCAGCATCAACGGAGACAAACACATAGTGTAGAGCGTTCGCCTCTTCGCCCAGATCTTCAACCCAGCCGACCATTTCTGCCAGAGTTGTAGGGCAAACATCCGGACAAAAGGTATAGCCAAAGAAAATGACCATGGGCTTGTCATTGAAATCGGCCTCGGTAACCGCGCGACCGGTGTGGTCGGTCAGATTAAATGCACCAGCTATGCTCACCTTTTGACCTCCAGAGGGCGGCGCGAAACTCTCTACCACCAGTTTGTCGAGCCCGCACCAAGGCAACAAAAAAGGCCGGTTGCCCGACCCTTTTGTTCACAAAAATAGCAAGACAGCTAGACAGGCTGTTCCAACGCAGACGTCAGCTCATCGATAAATGTCAGGCATTGTTCCAGCTGGTCAATCTCGACAAACTCGTTCGGCCTGTGAGCCTGCTTGATCGAGCCGGGCCCGACAATCACCGACGGAATATTGCCCTCGGTCTCAAAGACACCCCCTTCCGAGCCATAGGACACTTTGCCACCCCATTCCGGCATCAGATGGGCATAGCATTCAAAAGCCGCACTGCCACGCGCCTCCCCCATGGCGGGATAGGCAAAGATCCGCTCCCATGTGACACCGCTTGACGGTGACTTGGCTTTCATTTTGGCAACCACATCAGCCTCAATGCCTTCCAGCAAGGCCTGCATGTCGCCCTCGGCATCCATGCCACTAATCGAGCGCAGTTCGAAAGTGAAGCTGCATGTGTCCGGCGTCACATTGGTTGCGACCCCGCCCTTGATCATCGTCGTCAACATGGTGGCATGGGGCACGGTGAAGTCCGCATCAAACGGCCCTTCGAGCTGATAACGGTCGGCGCGCTCGGCAATCGTCGCGATGATCCGGGTGGCATATTCCACCGCATTGACATGGTCGGGGGCAAAGGAAGAATGACCAGACGTGCCCTTCACATGGGCTCGCATCGCGATTTTTCCCTTCTGGCCGGTGATCAATTTCATCTCCGATGGCTCGCCAATGATGGCAAGTTCCGGTGGCACATCCAAAGCCGCCAGCCAGCGGGCAATGGCCGGAGCTCCCAGACATCCCACCTCTTCATCATAGGAGAAGCAAATATAGACCGGGCGTTTGAGATCAGCCTTAGCGATCACCCCGGCCTTGGCCAATATGCAGGCAGCAAAGCCTTTCATGTCACAAGAGCCGCGACCATAGATTCGACCCTCCCGTTCGTCGGCCACGAAGGGCGGGGTGATCCATGTGTCTTCCTCGGCAGGCACCACATCCGTATGACCGGATAACACAATGCCGGGTTGGTCGGCCGGACCAAAGCGGGCAATCATATTGGCTTTGGTGCCGTCTTCATTGGGCAGGATGGTGATATCCGCCCCCAATTTAGCGAGAGTTTCGGCTGCATAGTCGATAAGCGCTCGGTTTGAACGACTGGATACGGAATCATATCCAATCAAAACCCCCAAATGCGCCTTTGCCCACTCAAGAGCTGAATGCTGGAGCGTAGGGGCTTCGATGGTGAGGCTCATTGGTCTCACGCCTTTCTATTTCTGGATTTGAGGAATTCTCGTCGCACCGTGAAGCCGACGACTAGGACGATCAGCACCGCAAAAATAGCCGTGATGGGAGAGGAAATCAGGACGGATGGATCGCCACGGGAAATGGCTAAAGCGCGGCGCAAATTCTCTTCGATCATCGGCCCGATGATGAAGGCAATCAGGAAGGGAGCCGCCGGGATGTTGAGCAGGAACATCCCAAAGCCTGCAACGCCCATGATCAACAGCACCGCCACATCAAACATGCTCGACGCGATGGAATAGATGCCAAACAGACAGAGCAGCAGAACCACCGGCGCCAGCAGGGTTTGCGGCACGCGGGCCACATGGGAGAAACCATGCATGATCACCTTGCCTGCAAAAAACAGCAGCACCGACGAAAACAACATGCCGATAAACAGCATATAGACTTCATGGATGTTGGTCTGGAACAGCAAAGGTCCGGGGGTCAGCCCCTGAATCATGAAGGCCCCGAGCATGACGCCGGTAATGACGTCACCGGGCACGCCCAGCGCCAACAGCGGGATCATGGTCGCACCACAGGCCCCATTGTTGGCGGCTTCTGACGCGGCGATGCCTTCCAGCTCGCCTTTGCCGAAATTGTCGCTGTTTTTCGACGTCCGCTGCGCTTCGCCATAGGAGAAGAAAGCCGCCGCCGATGGCCCGATGCCCGGAATGGCCCCAAGCACAGCGCCGATGGCCGAGCCACGCAGGATCGATTTGAGCGAGCCCAGAAACTCTTCCCGGGAGACCTTCTGATCCCCCAATTTGGCGGCTTCATCCTTGTGCGCCGCCCGGAAGACAATCAGCTTCAGCAATTCCGGCAAAGCAAAAAGGCCGATCAGCACCGGCGCAACCGACAGCCCCGCCTGCATGTCATCGGTGAAGGCAAAGCGGAAGGAACCATATAGATCTTCCCCGGCGGTGGCCAACAACAGACCAAAGCAGGCTGAAATCAGTCCAAGCAGCAAAGAGTTACCAGACACGCCCGCAACGGTTGTGAGGGCAAACAGCATCAACATGCAATATTCCGGCGGGCCAACGCGCAAAGCCAGAATGGCCAAAGGCGCTGCCAGAAAGATCAGCGACAAGTTGGAGATAAAGTCCCCTATCACTGAGGAATAAAGCGCCATATTCAGCGCCTTGCCCGCCTTGCCCTGACGGGCGAGCGGATAGCCATCAAGCGCAGTACAGGCCGCAGAAGCCGTGCCGGGGGTCTTGATGAGGATCGCGGATACCGAGCCGCCATAGGTTGAGCCCTTGTAAAGCGCGACCAACAGCAGGATCGAGGGAACAGGTTCCATGTAAAAGGTAAAAGGCAGGGCGAGGGTGACGGCCATGGTGCCGGTCATGCCGGGAATTGCCCCGATGATCACGCCGCCCCAAATGCCAGCGGCCATGATCAGAAGATTCTGCCAAGTTGCAACCGCCTGCAGGGCCAGAAGAATGTCTTGCGCCATCTATAGTTCCGATCAAAAGCCAAAGGGTTTGGTCAGGATGCCGACCGGGAACTGGGTTCCCAAGGCTGAGTGAAAGATCAGCTGCAGCAGGACCGGGCCAATAAGGGAGAGTCCCGCAATCCAGTAGCGATAATCACGCTCGCCGGTCAGCAGAATCATTGCGCCGGTCAACGCCATCGAGGCAAGCAGGAAGCCGACATAGGGCATCAACAGAATAAAGGCGACAAAGGCCACCATAGCGCCGATGAAGCGGATGATTTGGGTCGGAATCGATGACCCGTCGCTTTCAATCAGCTCACTTGCGGGCATCCGGCCCGTCAGAGCCAGAATGAACAGCAGCACGCCAAGGCCAATGCCAATGATGGAGATGGTACGCGGCCACATGTCCGGCGGCGGCGCAAAGCCGGGAATGAAGGCCGGGCGAGGCACATAAACCGGGATCAGGATCAGGATGACAAAGGCGAAGAAGGCGACAATTGTCACTCCACTGAACCACGGACTGCGAAAAATGGAAGTCTGCATGGCGGGGAGTTCCCAACAAAGGGCGAGGCCTGAAAGAGGCCCCGCTTACTGTCAGATGGAGGTGTTTTTGATTGTTATTAGTTGGGCAGATAGCCGAATTTTTTGGCAAGCCCATGGAACAGGTCATACTGCTCTTTGGCGTAAGCGGTCATGTCAACCGAGCCTACGGTGGAGATAGAGCCACGACGGGCAGCCAGTTCCAGCCAGGTCTTGTCGGTCGCGACCTTGCCCAGAACCTCATGCCATTTGGCAACAACAGTGTCCGGCAGACCCTTTGGTGCATAGAGCGCGCTCCAGCCGGTAACCTGACCGGCCTGTTTGTAACCAAGCTCGGTTGCGGTTGGCACGTCTGGCAGCTTGTCCATCCGCGATGGAGCGAAGACCATCAGCGCTTTCATGTCGCCGCTTTCGATATGCGGAATGAGCGAACCGGCAGAAATGGCAAGAAAGTCGACATGGCCACCAAGCAGAGCCGTCGCCAGTGCACCGCCGCCTTTATAAGGCACCAAAGTGGCAGCGGTCAGTGGGTCAAGGCCAACGTCAGACAACAGAGCCTGCGAGGTGAAGCCGTCAATCGCCGTCGCGCCAGAGGCCGCATAGGTCATCGCGCCATTGCTGTCTTTGACGGCTTTGAGCAGATCATCCACGCTGTTGTAAGGGGAATCGCCTTTGACGGCGAGGATCATCGGGGTTGCTTCCAGCGCTCCGAGGAAGGTGTAGGCATCCCAATCAACCGAGGCTTGCGGATTGACGGCCGGGGTCAGCGCCATGCCAACGCGGGCCAGCAGCAGGGTATAACCGTCCGCATCAGCCTCGGAAACAGAACGAGCACCGTTCATGCCACCGGCACCGGGCTTGTTGACCACGGTGATTGGCTGGCCGAGATAGCCTTTTGCGGTTTCGGCCAAAGCACGACCGGCAAGGTCGGATGCACCACCCGGGCCATAAGGAATGACAAGGGTAACAGCTTGTGTCGGATAGCTGTCTTCAGCCATGGCAGCGCCAGTGAAGAGAGCTGTCGCCATCGCGAGGGCGGACACAATTTTTTTCATTGTTTTTGAACCTTTTAGATTGCGGCCCGAAACAGACCTTTGGAAGGGGATTGGATAATCCACACAGAATTTGTTCCACAGTATTCCTTTTTTTGCAAGAAAATATGATAGTATGCAAAATAGTAATACTGAGACGAAAAGAAATGATGAAAATCCGCGAATTACAGGCTTTTGACGCCTATATCCGGTTGGGGGGCATGGGCAGTGCCGCAGAGGAGTTGAATCTCAGCCAACCGATGATCAGTCGTCTGTTGACGGCGCTTGAGGCACGGGTGGGATTCGCCCTCTTTCTGCGCAAGCGCAACAAGCTGGTGCCAACGCCAGAGGCCTTTCAGTTTCATCAAACGGTGGTGCGGGGGCTGGAAAGCATCCGGGCGCTAACAGAAGAAGCCAGCGCCATAGCCAACAACCAGCGCGGCCATCTGATCATCGCGGCCCAGCCAATCTTCTGCGATACATTCCTGATTGACGCCATTGCCGATTTCCAGAAAAGCCATCCCCATGTCAGTGTTCGCCTGCGCGACAGCGGGATGAGCGAGATCATGCGGATGGTGCTGGAACGCAGTTGCGATCTCGCTTTTGGCATCACCCTTGATGCAGACCCCTATGGCGCCGATGTTACTTCACTGGCCACCTGCGAGGCCCGCTGCCTGATGCCCAAGCACCATCCGCTAAGCGGGGCGAAGGCCCTGACTTTGCAACAATTGAAAAAGGAGACCTTTGTCGATCTTGCATCGGGCAGCCCCCTGCGGATGCGGATCGACTATATGATGCATTCCATCGATGTGGAGCGCTCGATTGTCGCCGAAATGCGCACCCTGCATGGCATCGTCCAGCTGGTGGAAAAGGGTGTCGGACTGGCCATTGTCGACCCGGTCGCCGGGCTTTTGCTCGACCATGACAAGGTGGTCGATTGCCCGCTTTTGCCAGCCATTCGCTGGGACATTGCCCAATTCGTGCCAAAGGATCGCCCGCTAAGTGGCATCGGTCAGGCTTTCTCCGATGTGGTGGCCAACCAGATCAGCTATCTCAAGACCGAAGGCGTCATCAACTGACGCCCCCGGTCACACTTGTTGTGAACAGGCGTCTCCCTGGTGTTTAGTCCGCTTTATCGCTCTGGGCTGAAGCGGCTGTATTTTGGGGAGTTTCGACATCCAGACCGGCAAGCTCCGAGGTGATGCCATTGATGTCGCCCCCCTTGATCCCGACTTCCTTGAGCAAAGAGTCCAGAAGTGGTGCCTGTGCCCGATAGCGCAAGGCGCTATTTACGACATTGTCTGCCAGATTGCCATCATGCCCAGCCTGGGGAGTGCCGTTGCCACCGCTTCCAAGCCCCTCAACCTGCACAATTTTAATGCCGTCGATTTTTTCGATCGGCTTGACGCTTTCGCGAATGATGCTGTCCAGATTTTCAATCAGCTTGATCTTGATCTGCATGGCGATCTGCTCTGCAGAGAGGAGGTTCTGGGCTTCGTTCATTGATCGCGTCCCTTCTGCGTCAACGCGATAGCGAATTTCAGCGGCTTCAGCCCGCAATTTGTCTGCGGTCGCTTCCCCTTCGGCTTCCTCTCGCAAGGCTTCTGCGCGGTCACCGGCAGCCACTTTCTCGGCTTCAGCCTCTACCTTGATGCGGATCGCGCTGCGTTCGGCTTCCTTGCTCGCTTCGATCAGCTCAATCGCCTTCAAGCGTTCGGCAATTTCGTTCTCGCGCGATGTCGTTACTTTTTCTTCCGCCTGAACAGCTTTCGCTCTGGCGATATCGGCTTCGGCTTGTGCCTCTGACTGTTCCTTGGACTTTTCGGCGATGGCAATTTCTCTCACCTGTTCGGCCAATTCAATTGCTTTTTGCTTTTCAATTTCTCTTTCGCGCACCAGACGTTCCATCTCGATGCGTTCTTCTGCCACGGCCTTGTCGGCGAGGATTCTCGATTTCTCGACATGTTGCTTGGAGTTGATCTCAGCCTGCTCGGCCTCTTGCTCTCGCTCGGCTTTGTTTTTAGCAATCTCGGCAGACTGAGCTGCTTGACGTACCTGCACTTCACGTTCCTGCTCCATGCGTGCATATTCTTCGTCCCGTCGAATATCGAGACTGAGCTTCTCACTCTCCAGATTCTTGGTCTTGATTTGAATCTGCGTGTCCTGTTCGATGTCGTTGCGGATTTTCTTGCGCCGCTCGATCTCTTCGGTCAGGCGGGTCAAACCTTCGGCATCAAACGCGTTGGATGGGTTGAAGTAATCCATGCTGGTTTGATCAAGGCCAGTCAGAGAGACAGACTCGAGCTCCAGACCATTCTTGAGCAGGTCTTCCATCACTGCCTGTTGCACTTTCTGGACAAAATCCGTGCGCTTTTCATGCAGTTCTTCCATTGTCATTTCCGCCGCAACGGATCGCAGGGCATCAACGAACTTGCCTTCAACCAGCTCTTTGAGTTGTTCGGGCTGCATGGTCCGGCGACCAAGGGTTTGGGCCGCAGCCGCGATGGATTCCTCGGTCGGTTGCGCCCGGACATAAAATTCTGCAACCACATCAACGCGCATCCGGTCACGCGTGATCAAGGCTTGGTCATTGTCACGTCGCACAGCCAGACGTAGCGTGTTCATGTTGACCGGGATGGTTTCATGCAAGACCGGCAGCACCAACGCACCGCCATTCATGATCACCCGTTGACCACCAAACCCGGTTCTGACGAACGAGATTTCCTTTGATGCGCGCACATATAGACGCGCCAAAATCATCCCGATGACCAAAAGCGCAATAACGATGATGATGGCTGTGGTGCCAACGCCTAGCAAACCACTGAATGTGTTCTGTGTTTCATACATTGTAGTAGATCCATTGAAAGAACTTGAAAATACCCGCTATTTCAGAGCATTAGATGTCGATTGAATGCCGTAATAGGTGTTGTCGTGCAGGCGGACCAGCAACAACCGATCTCCTTGCCTGTAGCTTTCGTCCTCATTGTCCGGGGCGAGCATGATATAGTGAGTGAGGCCAAACCGGTCGGTTACCTTGGCTTGGGCCGGGAAATCATGTCTCGCTTCCCCCAGAGTGATTGTTGCGATTTTACCAATCAGCCGATTTCTGGATATGGCTGATGTCTCATCTCTTGGCAGGACAAGGGCCAGAAATCGTTTGCCGAGGCTTAGCACCGGAATGGATAGAAGAAGGGCCGGCAAAACCGCAACGATGGCAGGCAGTGCGCTTCCGAATATTGACAGGCTCAGACCTTGGATCGTCAAACCGATCAAACCGAAAGCAACAAGCAAGACGATCAGTGAAAAAATCACCGGTACCCGCCCCAAGCGTAACCAAGACAGGAATTGACCGGTCATTGAAGGTGTCTGCATGTCCGGTACATCGACATCAATGTCGAGCTCCGTACCCAGATCAATATCTGGCAGCAGCCCATCCAAAACCCCGAAAATGCCCGCGCCAATCAGCAGACCGACACCTTCAATCGCTGCCAAAACGAAGACTACGAACAAAGCCACCAGAAAAGGATGGTTTGCTGGCTCGCCAAAATAGGACAGCAAAATCATGACTTGAGCCTATTCTTCAAGGCGAGACTTGATCGCTGTCAGTCTTTCCTTGATCCGGTTATTCTGGCTGAGTTGTTCCAACTCTTGCATTTGAGCGGCGGTTTTTGCGCTTGCGGCTCCCTTGGAAGGCGGAATGCCTTGCCGTTCCATTATGCGATCGAAGGCTTTGGTTGCCTTGGAGATGTCGGCTTGGGCTGCAGATGGACCGCCAGTCTGGCCGGTTTGTGATGCGGCCTTTGCCTCGCGAAAGGCTTTCAACTCTTCAGCCATTTCCCGCTTTTTGGCTTGCAGGGCCGCAATATACCCTTCGAGTTCCTTTTCATTTTCGGATGCATCGGCGATGGTTTGCTCCAACACTGGCAATTGGGCTTCGATATCCAGTTGCTGAGCGATGGCTGCTTCTGCAAGATCTTCGCGCTTTTCGGTCAGCGCGATCTCGATTTTGGAACTCAAATCGTCGTGTTGAGCATTCTTGTCGGCCAACTTTTTGTTCGCGACATGCTTGGCGGCAATGATTTTGCCCAGTTCGGCGCGCACATCTTCGATGGCATCATCAACTTCGCGGATGGCTTGCTCCATCATTGCCTCAGGCGCAGCATCTTCAACCGTGTCCAGTAGGGCATTGAAGCTGCCGCTGATGATCCGCCCCACAATTCAAGACATCTGAGGCATTTCGTTCGCAACCCAGAAGGCATTTGCTGCTCTGCACTGGCAAAAATACTGTGCTCTGCTCAAATGGCAGGAAGGACCAAGCGGCTCAGCGGCAATGCCATATGGCGACTGTCGGGACCAAGCCGCGATTGCTTGTCACAAACTTGGATGGCGGTTTCGCATGAGCACGCACTGCACGCGTCCAATCCGAGCCCATTTGAGACCTTGGTTCAAGGAATGATAATTGAAGAAAGTTCGCAACACAGGTTCATGAGGCATGGTTGAAAAATAAAGAATAGTAAGATATTGTGAGTATAGTTACTTATATATCAAAGATTGATTGGAATAATATGACTAACAAATACCGAAGTTTTTTTCGTTTACTCGCTTTTGTATTCGTATTCATCAGCACTCAAAACCTCGCCCAAGCGGGGTTTTGTGGGAACTATATTCAAACCGCATCAAACGCTGGGCAATGCAAAAACTGCCGTCTGACGATTGCGGATAACCCGGAAATTCAGAAATATTTCGTCACAGCTAACAACGGTTGGCAAGCTGAGCTGACATGGACACATGGCGACGATTCGAACGCTACAGGCTCGGGAAATTGGAACAATGGACAGCATTTTGACATCGATTTAAGCCAGCAAGGACGTCGACTTAATCTAATTATGTCCAATCCTGGTAGCGGTCCTATCCGGGCGACGTTTAATTGCCTCGATGCAAAGACTTCTCCAAAGAATTGTGTCGATCACGACAGAAATGGGAATCCATTTCGCATCCCATGCCCGAATAGGAATGGATAGAAATTCATGAGAGCCCAGCCTCATAAAAAGCAGTTTAGCGGGTCTCTCCGGGACGATTGCCCGCCCAGGTGAGGAGCGCATCAAGCGCGGGGCAAAGCGATTGCCCCCAATCGGTCAGGCTATATTCCACTTTCGGCGGCACCTCAGGATACACCGTTCGCTTCACGATGCCATCGCCTTCCATTTGCCGAAGCTGTTGGATCAGCATCTTCTGCGACACCCCGGGGATCGCGCGTTCCAGTTCGGAAAAGCGCAGGACCCGCCCTCCGAAAAGATGGAACAGGATGATCAGTTTCCATCGTCCCTCGATCATGCGAAGGGCGGCTTCAACGCCTTCGGTTGCACTTTCCTGTGTGTATTCGCGGGGCGTATCCATCTGATCAGTCATAAACATACTTTCAGGTAAGTATCTGACTTATTTGTGTGTTCTTGTTGTTTTGCCAGCCTAGCAGTACATGTTCTCCAGATCAAATAGAAACGGAGACATATACGATGACCAATACTGTACCTATTGCTGTTCTGCGCTACTTCGCAGCCCGATCACCGCAGGCCGTTGTTAACTGTTTTAGTGACGATGGCACCGCGATGGATGAAGGCAATATGTATCATGGCAAGGCCGAAATCCTTCAATGGCGTGAGGCCGCGAGCAAGATCCAGTTTGAAGAAGAAATTCTCTCCTCAAGGCAAGACGGGTCGCAAACAATCGTGTCCTGTCGTCTGACCGGCGACTTCAAGGGAAGTCCTGTGAATCTTGACTTCTGTTTCGAGTTGGACGGGGACCAGGTCAGCAGACTGGAGATTGCGTGATGACGTTTAATCTTGAGCTTGCTGGCAAGCGTATTCTTGTAACCGGTGGCACGGGGGGAACGGGTGCAGCTGTGGCTGAGTTCTTCGCAGAGCAAGGTGCTCGCGTTATGATCACGGCACGAAAGCCCCCTGTACGTTTGACAATAGCCGCGAGCTTTGTCGCTGCCGATGTCACCACATCTGAAGGATGCACAACTGTTGGCAAAGCGGTTGAGGATCAATTCAACGGGCTTGACATCCTTGTCCATGTTCTTGGTGGGTCAGCCGCACCGGCTGGTGGGTATTCTGCTCTGACAGATGAGGAGTGGGATCGAACCATTGCTCTCAATCTCATGGCAGCGGTCCGTCTTGATCGTCTGCTGCTGCCCGGAATGATCGCACAAGGCAGCGGTGTCATTGCCCATGTCACGTCAATCCAGCGTCAGATGCCACTGCCGGAGTCAACAACGGCTTATGCCGCCGCAAAAGCGGCACTATCAACCTACTCGAAAAGCCTGTCCAAGGAAGTTGGGCCGGCAGGGGTCAGGGTCGTCAGGATCTCGCCCGGCTGGATCGAAACAGACGCAGCACTGGCATTGGCCGATCGTCTGGCAGCAGAAGCCGGAACCGACCGTGAAGGCGGCAAACAGATCATCATGCAAGGCCTTGGCGGGATCCCGATTGGTCGGCCGACACAACCTGAGGAAGTTGCAGAATTGATCGGATTCCTGTGTTCGCCACGAGCAAGCGCCATTACAGGCAGCGAACATGTGATTGACGGAGGAACTGTACCTGTAGCCTGAAGTGAAGCTTCCGAAGCTTGTCGCCTGTTAGCCCTGACTTATTGCATGCAGTCGGAGTGCCCGCTTTGAGAAAGGGGCCGCTCGATTGGTCACGAAGAAGGAGGGCTTGGGAAAGAACAAGCCGTGAAAACCCTATGAAAACTATTTGAAAACCGCGGCTATGAGCGTTCCCATAATAGTCTCTAAGCCATTGAAAGAGTGATGGAGCGGGTGAAGGGAATCGAACCCTCGTCGTAAGCTTGGGAAGCTTCTGCTCTACCATTGAGCTACACCCGCTGAGTGGGTGCAATATCGAGCATTTGGGTTTTTATCTCAAGGGTGTCACACAGGTTTTTTGACATATTTTTGACAGACGAGACCGCTCGGCCCTCTGAGCTGGTAAAAGCCCTTATTTTTGCAGCAAAATGCTTGCAATGGAGCACACTTGCTGGAAAGAAAGCAAATCAGCACCATATGAGTTCAATTGATAATTGTTGATTTGAGAGACAGGGTTTTCGCGATGCTTGATCGAATCAAGACCATTTTGGCGTCCCGCACCTTTGAAATGGCCATCACGGCGGTGATCATTCTCAATGCCATCACGCTGGGGCTCGAAACATGGCCGGCCGCGCTTGACATGTTCGGTCCGTTGTTTCACTTCATCGACAAGTCGATCCTGGTGATTTTCGTCATTGAGATCACCTTGCGTCTGATTGTCCACCGGCTGCGTTTCTTCACTGACCCATGGTCGATTTTTGACTTTGTCGTGGTGGCGATTTCCCTGATGCCCACCACTGGCGCCCTGTCCGTGCTGCGTGCTCTGAGGGTCCTCAGGGTCTTGCGGCTGATCAGCTTTGTTCCCTCTTTGCGACGCGTCGTCGGCGCGTTGCTTGAGGCCTTGCCGGGGCTTGGCTCGATTTCGCTGCTGCTGGGTCTGCTCTATTATGTCTTTGCGGTGATGGCGACCAAGCTTTACGGTACGGAATTCCCTGACTGGTTCGGCACAATTGGCGAATCCGCCTATACCCTGTTTCAGGTCATGACGCTGGAAAGCTGGTCAATGGGGATCGTGCGTCCGGTCATGGAGGCTCATCCGCTGGCCTGGCTGTTCTTTGTGCCCTTCATTTTGATGACCTCTTTCACGGTGCTCAATCTGTTTATCGGCATCATTGTTTCGGCCATGCAGTCCGAACATGAAGCCACAGCCGAGGCCGACCGCGCCGCTCTGCATGAAGAAACATCGACCGTGATGCTGGAAGTCAGGGCGATGCGGGGTGAGATAGCCGAGTTGAAACAGTTGCTCGCCGAGCAACGCAAAGGCTGACACGGCCTTCTGTCGACTGACGTGCCGAAAGGACGATGATGATGACCCGCCCGCTGCTTTATTCCTTTCGCCGTTGCCCTTATGCCATGCGGGCACGGATGGGATTGTGGGCATCCGGCATCACCGTAGAGCTGCGCGAGATCGTGCTGAGGGCCAAACCGGCCCATATGCTGGAAATTTCACCAAAGGGCACCATTCCGGTGCTGCAATTGCCCGATGGCACCGTGATTGACGAAAGCCTCGACATCATGCTCTGGGCTCTTGATCAGCATGATCCACAGGGCTGGCTCACACCTGAAGCCGGCAAGCGGGCCGAGATGCTGGATTTGATTGCCGAGATGGATGGCGGTTTCAAGCACCATCTGGACCGCTACAAATATGCGACCCGCTATGAGGATGTGTCAGAAAAGACGGAACGGGACCTGGCCCTGACAGCGCTCAGTCCGCTGATCGACCGTCTGATGCGGCATGATCAGTTGTTTGCAGACCGGATAGCGCTGGCCGATATCGCTTTGTTCCCCTTTGTACGGCAATTTGCCAATACCGATCGAGACTGGTTTGATGATGCCGTGCCGCCGCGTCTGCTTGCATGGCTTCAGGGCCATGAACAATCAGCGCTGTTTTCGTCGATTTTCAGGAAATGGCCAGTCTGGCAGGACGGGGATCCGGTGACCCTGTTTCCGGGGCCTGATTGACGCACAATGCGGTGTTAATTGGACATCCAGCGCAGGAGGTTGTTGCCAACCTTCTGTTTGTGCATCAGATCAGCGACCGTTCGGCCCATGGTTCCAAGCATGGAAGAGGCGTGCCACAGGGTATAGATCGCTAAGGGTTTGGTCCCGAATTTCGCCTTGTAGGGTTCATCGCCAACCGTCAGATCGAAGGTCTTGATACCGTCCTTGATGCAATCGCGAATGATGTCCTCGGTCATCAACAGGCCGGGTGAGTATTTGCCCATGCGCTCATAATCCACGCCCATGATCAAATAGAGATAGCGGTCGCCGTCATGCAATCCAAACTGGACAGCAACGATATCGCCGTCATAGGTGAAACTATAGGTGCGCGAGAAGCCTGACTCGGCCGAATGGCAGGCAAGATCGACATAGAAGCGGAAACTGCTGCCATCCTGAAGCATGTCCTTGCCGGGGCGATCCGCGAAGCGCTCCTTGTGATAGAGCTTGAGATGGTTGAAGGCCTCGGTGATATCGGCGGGATCGGTCAGGCGATTCATCTGCCAATCCCCATTGCGCATCATGGCGCGGCGTTTTTTGTCGCGGCTCTTGCGCTCAGCCTTGGAGATGACGTCCGTCCGCCAGCTGTCATAATCGCTGCCCAGTTCCGCGACATGGGCGCTGAATTTGGCTCGCTCCATACAGGCGTTGGGCAACAGGCGCAGGAAGTTCGGATCGTTCGACGGCATATGCTTGATACGCAGCATGTCATAGCGGCCCAGCACCCGATCAAGCTCGACACTCAGGGTGGAGGGGTTCGGAACCCATTGCCAGAAATTGGTATGCAAAGTGGGAAGGGCGTAATCAACCAATCCAAGATTGGCAAATTCAAGAATGTTGGTGCCCATTTTCTTGCGGGCGACAAGAGGCAATATGCCGACAAGCTGACCGCTCTTCTTACAGCGGAATTGCAGGGTTTTGTTGCGCAGGCCGATTTGTTTGCGCACATGCTGTTGCATGGCGGTTTGCCAGACAGGATGCTGAAAGGCGGTGCAATCAGATTGGGTATACAGATCTGAATATTCCTCGGATTGGAAATCAAAATCCTCGGAAACGTTCAATTCCATCATCTTTCGCTCTCATCATCTTTTGCATATCGAGCAACTGCAACCTACACAGTCAGATCGCTATATTTGGCTCCCGAAACAGTGACGCACGGGCGCTCCGATACTCACACAATAATCATAAGCAAGTGTAAACTCATATCTTCTGCGCGTTTGAGCGGCATAGAGCCTTTTGGGCAAGGTGGAGCAAACGCCCATTGGTTATGCAACCAAAAGCTTTAAATTTGATTTACTGAGCCTGTGCGACAAATGTCCCTGCGGCGGGATGACCGGTTCCGTTCCCTCAATAGAGGTTCAACTCGTGCAGAAAGTCTTTCATGGCTTCGATTTGCGCTTCCGGCCCCTCGACCAGAATATCGACGCCGGTTTCGGTATAGTGACGGTCTTGTACGTCGAGCCTGAGGAGACCGATCTGGCGTTCCAGATCGGCGGTCTGATCGAAGCGGCCCTTAACCGTATATTGCATCAGGCGCTGCCAAACGACAAGCTGTGCGGCATCGATCGCCCGGCTGGCTGCGCCGGAATAGGCTCTGGCCAATCCGCCCGCACCCAGCTTGGTACCTCCGAAATACCGCACCACGATCACCCCACAATCGATCAACTCGCGGCCAATCAGCACCTTGAGCATCGGCATGCCAGAAGTGCCAGCCGGTTCGCCATCATCCTTGGCGCCTTCCTCGATATGGTCGTCGTCATGAATGCGGCGAAAGGCGGTGACATGATGGCTGGCTTTGCGATGCTCAATGCGCAAGGCCTCCAGCCGGACCTCGAACTGATCAATCGGCACCAGAAAGGCCAGAAAACGTGATTTCTTCTCTTCCAGCTCGGCGTAAAATTCGGCTTCTATGGTCTTCAGTTCGGCCATCAGACGGCCTTGAAATGCTTGGATAGCTTCAAGCCCTGCGCCTGATAGTTGGAGCCGATGCCAGAGCCATAGAGCGCCGTTGGGCGGGCGCGCATTTTCTCATAGGCAAGGCGACCAATGATCTGGCCATGCTCGACAATGAAGGGCACTTCGTGGCTGCGCACTTCCAGCACGGCACGGCTGCCGGTGCCACCGACTTCGGAATGACCAAAGCCGGGATCAAAGAAGCCCGCATAATGGACGCGGAATTCGCCGACCAGCGGATCGAAAGGCACCATTTCGGCGGCATAGAGCGGCGGCACATGGACCGCCTCGTTCGAAACCAGAATGTAAAATTCATCCGGATCGAGGATCAACTCGCCCCGGCCACGGCCTGGGATCGGCTCCCAAAAATCGAGCATATCGAGGGCGTCGCGCTGGTCGACATCAATGACCGCCGCATGGCGTTTGGCGCGATAGCCGACAATGCCGTCGCCGGCCAGATCAATCGAGACCGCAATGCCATCGGCGATGAAGGGATCTTGACTGGCGACCAGTGTCTCAGCGGCATGGAGCGCGCGATGCTCTTCGTCGCTCAGCACCACCCGGCCCTGCCGGAAGCGGATTTGTGTCAGGCGCGAGCCTGCACGGGCAAAAATGGGAAAGGTGCGTGGGCTGACTTCCAGATAGAGCGGGCCTTGATAGCCTTTGGGGATCTTGTCGAACTGCTGCGCCCTGTCAGCAATGATGCGGGTGAAAATGTCGAGCCTGCCGGTCGAGCTTTTCGGATTGGCAGCGGCGGCAATGAAGTCGGGCAGTTTCAGACTTTCCATCAGCGGCACGATATAGACGCAACCGGTTTCCAAGACCGCCCCTTCGCTTAGATCAATCTGGTGGAGCTGCAGGTGATCAAGGCGCTCTTTGACGGACCGGTTGGGGCCGGGCAGGAACGAGGCCCGCACACGATAGGCGGTGGAACCGAGGCGCAGATCAAGGCTGGCTGGCTGGATCTGGTCAGCGTCTCGTGGCCTATCAAAACCAATCGCTTCGGCCTGGACCAGAGCGGCAATATCCGCATCATTCAAAATACCGGTGCCGGGAAAGGAAAGAGCGCTCATGGATCGGGCCTTGCAGGATGGAGTGGATTTGATTGTGTGTAGCAAGGGGAGAGAGGAGGAGCAATCGCGAACTTCGCCACTAAGTGGCAGATCGTCTGTTTGGGACGCCCTGAAGATGCTCTTCTCACACATATCTCTTGCCGCAATTCTGACAACCGCTATTGTGCTTACGGAGTTTCGCGGGCGGGTGCGAGTCGCACGCAATGAGTCAAATTTTTTCACGCATTTTGTCATTGCATTTGATCGAGCAGAGGAGAGATCAATGTCCATTTTGAAACGGGGCCTGAAAGGTGCACCGGTCAAGCGGTTGCAGGAAAAACTCGGCATTGATGCCGACGGGGATTTTGGTCCGGGCACTGAGAAAGCGGTCCGGGCGTTTCAACAGGCCAACGGCTTGGCGGTTGACGGCATTGCCGGGCCGGACACATTCACCGCCATGGGGCTGCATGAGCTGGTCTTGCTGCGGGTTGGCTCACGCGGGGCAGCGGTCAAGGCGTTGCAGGAAGATCTTGGCATCGGGGCTGACGGCATTTTTGGTGCTGGCACCCGCAAGGCGGTGATGGCATTCCAAGAAGAAAACGGCCTTGATGTTGACGGCATGGCTGGCCCTGCAACGCTCTCCAAAATGAAGAGCTTTGCCTCAGTGGTCACCGATGCGGTGGTTGAAAAAGCTGCTGTGAAAGCCGATGAAGAGCATTTTGAAAGCGAAGACCTGCCGGAACTAAAGGGTGCGGACGTGGTCAAGGGCTCGGTCGAGGCCGCCCCAGACAATTCCATCTGGGGCAAGGTTAAAGGCTGGTTCGGGTGAGATAGACGCCATTTGAAACCATTTCTGAAGAGAGACAACCACGGTTGCCTCCCTTCTTTTGTTCAAACCGCCAATTTGTTGACAGCCCTGCCCTTTCGCCTTATAAGCAATGCACTTCGTGGTCATTTGAGCCGGTCGGCTTGCCGCCACGTTAAATAAGGATGCTAAAAGGCCGGGGGACGAAGAGATGAACCCGGTCGTGCTTTAACAAGCGTTGCCGGGTTTTGTGTATCTGCTCCCGGCTTTGAAGAGACAGGATTGTGTTATGTCAGAGACCAAAAAGCCTTCCACCCTACGTCCGGCCACCGAGATGGTCCATGGCGGCGTGATGCGGTCCCAGTGGGGCGAGACATCCGAGGCTCTGTTCATGACGCAGGGCTATGTCTATGACAGCGCCGAAAGCCAGGAAGCCCGCTTCAAGGGCGAAGAGCCGGGCTATGTCTATTCGCGCTATGCCAACCCGACCATTTCGATGTTTGAAGAGCGGATGGCTCTGCTGGAAGGGGCTGAAGCGGCGCGCGGCACCGCCTCTGGCATGGCGGCTGTGACGGCGGCGATGCTGTCCTGCGTCAAGGCGGGCGACCATGTGGTTGCGGCCAGCGCCCTGTTTGGCTCTTGCCTTTATATTGTCAGCGAGCTGCTGCCGCGCTTTGGTGTGGAATGCACTTTGGTCGATGGCACCAATCTTGACGCATGGAAAGCGGCGATGCAGCCCAACACCCGCGCCTGCTTCCTTGAAAGCCCGACCAACCCGGTGCTCTCGGTGATTGATATTGCAGCCGTTGCCGCCATTGCCCATGAAGCCGGTGCACGGCTGGTGGTCGACAATGTGTTCGCCACGGCCCTCTGGCAAAGCCCGCTGGCGCTCGGCGCCGATGTGGTGATCTATTCGGCCACCAAGCATATTGATGGTCAGGGGCGTTGTCTGGGCGGTGTGGTGCTTTCCAGCGAGCAATTCATTGAAGAAGAACTCAAAGACATTCACCGGCATACCGGCCCATCCCTGTCGCCTTTCAATGCGTGGGTGATGCTCAAGGGTCTGGAAACCTTCCCGCTGCGCGTCAAGGAACAGACCCGCAGCGCCGGATTGCTGGCCGATCGGCTGGCCGGTCACAAGGCGATCGAGCGGATCTATTATCCGGGCCGCGACGACCATCCGCAGGCGGAGCTCTGCAAGCGGCAGATGCGCGGTGGATCGACCATGGTGGCGATTGATGTGGCTGGCGGCAAGGGCAAGGCCTTTGCGCTGGAAAATGCCCTCAAAGTGATCAAGATTTCCAACAATCTGGGCGATGCCAAGAGCCTGATCACCCATCCGGCCACCACCACCCACCAGCGTCTGGATGATGATCAGCTGGCCGCCGCTGGCATTGGCCAAGGCACGTTGCGCCTGTCGGTCGGTCTGGAGGATGTCGAAGATCTGTGGGACGATTTCGAGCAGGCTCTGGCGCGTCTTTGAGGGCATTTGTGGGACAAAATACCCACTTGCTTTTGCGGTTATCTTCGCCAGATTGGAGCTTTGATCAGATTAGCAGGTGGTTCATGTTTCCCGACCCGAAAATCCCGTTTGAACTCGACATCACCATTCAGCCCTCTGATATCGATGAGCTGGGCCATGTCAACAATACGGTCTATTTGCGTTGGGTGCAGGATGCGGCGGTGACCCACTGGGGTCATGTGGCGCGTCCGCATGAATTTAACAGCCTGTTCTGGGTCGTGATGAAGCACGAGATCGAATATAAAAGACAGACCTTCCTTGAAGATGATGTCTATGCCCGCACATGGATTGGCGGGCGGCAAAATCGGCATTTCGAGCGCTTCACCCATATTCTGCGCCGCAATGATGGCAAGCTGCTGGCCAAGGCACGCACCATGTGGGTGCCGATCAGCGCCGAAACGCGCAAGGCGGTGCCGCTGACCGACGAGCAGAAGGCCCGCTATTCGGTCGCACCGGATCAGCTTCACACGCTGGAAACCTATTGATGCAAAAAGCCTCCAAACAAAAAGCCCGGTGGGATGTCCCTCCGGGCTTTTCTTTTGTCTGATGATGTCAGCGCCGCTTATTTGCTGGGAGGCACCAAAGCGCAAAAGGCTCCGCTGGCGGCTTCGTTCGAACCCAAGGCGATGGCTGCGGGCGCGCTGTAAGGATTGAGCGGCTTGCTGTTGGACAGATCGACCGCCAAAATGGCCGCCAGTCCGGCAAAGGTGGCAAAAGCTGCCATGGCACGGCTTGTCACAAAATTGGCCATCATCAGCTCTCCAATCCAAACGGTTTGCGCAGGCGGATGCCGACCCAAGAGCCAGCAAAGGCGGTGGCGAACCAAACCCAGCCATGCAAGCTGCCGGTGGAAATGCCCGAGAAAAAGGCTCCCACGTTACAGCCCAGCGCAAGGCGCGAGGAGTAGCCCAGCAGGAAGCCCGCTACAATGGTGGCGATCCATGCCTTGAGTGGCAGTTTGGGGATTTGCGCCCCAAGACCTGAACGCCAGACGGCAATGATGAAGGCTCCAAGAATAATGCCCAGATTGGTCAGCGAGGTATAGTCGGTCAGCAGGCTGCTGATCAGCCGTTCGTGATGCACCTCGTTGGCCCAGAAAGGCGAGGCAGACAGGTCCGCGCCCAAGGCGGTGGAGACTTTTGCCCCCCAAAGGCCAAGGCCATAAACCACGCCCCATGGCTGCCCGGCAACGACAAAGTTGGCCAGAGCCAAAGCGGCCAGCAACAGAGCGGCAATGATCAGACGACGCGGGATCTTGCGGGCTTCCCTAGGGGCCAAGGCCCAGACCAGAAGGCCGATCAGGGCAAGGCCCGCAAGGGTGATGCCAAGGCCGGTGGTGCCTTCAAGCACGATCAACGGCAGGGAGCCCAGACCATTCCACCAGAGCAGATGGTAAGAGCCAGCAAAGGCACCGATGATGAAGAAGGGCAAAGCGACGACACTGACCGGGTTGCCACTGCCCGCATTGACCAAGGTGCCAGAGCCACAGCCCAAGACCAACTGCATGGCCATGCCAAAGACAAAGGCTCCACCAACCATGGCATAGCCGACAGCACCATGGGCACCGATCAGTTCGGGATTGTCTCCGGCCAGCAACGGGAAGGCCACCAGTGCCACCAGAGCAATGGCCAGCAATTGGGCGATCAGGCCAGCAGGTTCGCGGCGCAGGATCATCGCCCGCCATGGACCGGCAAAGCCGAAGCGCAAGCCTTCGAGCGTTAGACCGAAGCCAATGCCGATGGCCAGAACCAACCCGTAACGGACGCCCGCGGCGGCCATGAGAGCCAGAATGAAAAACAGGGCCACCCCGCCAAGGGCCGCACCTGAAAGAATGCGAGCCCCCTTTTTCGGGGGCTCGATGCTTGCTGTGATATCAGTCACCGGATTAGCTGCCCGTTACCTGTTTGATGAGGGTCTGGAACAGACCCGGGGTGTTGGCCATGTCGTGACCGGCATTGGAATAGCCAACGAGAGAATCTGGGTAGAGCTTCACATCGTCCAGTTCCGCCAGTTCAGACAAGGCGAACCAGTTGGTGGCAGCCCAGTGGCCGGTATTGCAGAAGCTGACCAGCTGTTCGCCACTTTTGAAACCAGCCTCGGCTGCCAGTGCCTTGGCTTTGGCAGCGTCCGCGATGACCGGCTTGCTGTCGAACCAGCTGGAATGGACGAAATATTCCGACTGCGGCAGTGTGCCTGGTTTGGCGGCTGCCGGGTGCTTCTTCTCGCCTTTCCAGAATTCTTCCGGACGGGCATCGACCAGACGGGCTTTTTCTTCGCCATTGACGATTTTCAGCACGTCATCGGTGGTCGCCAGCCACTGGCTGGAGAAGGTGACCTCGATGGTGCTCGGGGTCAGGCTTGCTGCCCCTTTGGCCAGTGGAAGGCTGGCTTCCGTCCAATTGTTCAGGCCGCCATTGAGAATGGACAGATCCTTGAAACCGGCGGACTTGAGCGTCCAGTAAACACGGGCAGCGGCACCGAAGTCGGAGATGTTGGCACCCTGATAGGCAATCACTGTGGCGCGGTCCTTGGTGGCGCCGATCTCACGCAGTACCTTTTGTAGATGCTCCGGGGAGACCAGTTTGCCGGGATTTTCCTTGGTGCCACGGAACAGGCCGTAAGGCGCATTCACAGCCCCTTGGATATGGCCCTGCTCAAACAGGCTGACGCCGTCTTTGCCTTTGCCACGAATATCGATGATCAGCGGATTGGCATCGGTTGTCGAAAGGGTCTGCGGGGAAACCAGCGGGCCAAAGGTTGCAGCGGCAACCGGCGCGGTCAACAGGCCAAAGGCGGCCAGGGCGAGGGTCATCAAATGTTTCATTATGCTTCTCCTGATCGGGTCGCAGCCAAGGGCCGCACCGCAATCGCGCTGGGGTTCGGGAGGAATGGGAGTGTGCGGGAACTGTTTTTGTTCTGGATGCCCCTGACGACATCCCCTTTGTTCGTTGCGGCCCATTGTGCATCTGATGCTAAAAAACGCAAGAAAGGCTATCTTAGAGTCATCGCGATGGAGGAAAAATCATTCCAATAGTCAGCTCTTAGTTGGGTTCAGTTACCCTATCTGACACCATGCGTCCGAAATTCAAGAAAATCATTCTATACTCCAATAGAAGATCACGTCTTTTGTTCTCTTTTTGTTTTCTTTTTCTGACACGCGCGCTGTGATCTGTTAGGCTGGCGACAAACCAGAGAGAATGAGGGATCAATATGGAACCGAGACTTTCAATTGTCACGTTGGGCGTGGATGATCTTCAGCGCGCGGTCGCCTTTTATCGCGACGGGCTGGGCTGGGAAACGGGTTACAAACCAGAGGATGGCATTGCCTTTTTCAAGACAGCCGGGACGGTTTTTGCGCTCTATCCGATCGACAAAATGGCAGAGGAACTGCCCGACCCAGATTTCAAACCCAAAGCGGGGGCCTGTGGCATCGTGTTGGCGCATAATTGCCGCGAGCGGGCTGAGGTGGATGGCGTGCTGACGCTGGCAGAGACAGCAGGCGGCAGCATCAAGAAACCGGCGCAGGATACCTTTTGGGGTGGTTATTCAGGTCATTTTGCCGATCCGGATGGCTATTTGTGGGAAATCGCTCATGGGGCTTTCCCGATTGGCGACGATGGGCATTTGATCCTGCCGTAAGGGATCAGGCCCCTTTGGCTTGACAGCCGCAGGCTTGTTTTTTGCCGGACACTTTGTCAACCCCTTTGCCAGATGCCTCACCTGCCACTGGCTTTTGTTGGCAATCATCGGCCCACAGGGCTGCGGTTTCGATCCGCAAATAGATGAGTAGATCATACAAAGCCTGCGGGCTGTAGGTATGCGGGTTCGGGATCCCGATCAGCGCCGCGCAGAATTCCGAGCAGAACCAGCGGCTTTCAGAATGGCGATTGAGAGAGAAGACATGGCTGAGCAGGATGCCGGGATAATCATAGCGCGCGCCGGCAGATTCTGTCAGCAAGCGATCCGCCCGTTCGGGATCAAAGAAACATAGGGGCAGATGAACCAGATCCCAATGGTCCGGATGCAAGTACACGTCCTTGGACCGAACGCCTCCATCTCGCGAGGAGGAGGAATGGCACAGCACCGTTTGCTCCAGTTCCGCAAGGGAGAAGATCACTTCGCAGTGGGAATAGTGCGATCTGGTCGACCAACGAACGAGTTTGTTCTGAAAATCGCCCCGCGCCTTGTAAAAGGCGAAGGTCAAACCATCGATTGCACAGTGAGAAAGCTTCATGTCCGGGACGTATCCTCGTCTGACAGATCATCATGGCTGAACACTCTGGTCGCCAGCACGATCCGCGAAATGGTGGTGATAGCAGTAACGCCAGCAAAGACATAGGCGATCAGAGCGAAATGGTCGGGGAAAATACAAAAGGCGGCGAAAACAGCGAATGTTTCACCGGCCTCTGCCAATCCACCCGTGAAGTAAAGCGACTTGGATCCATGGCTTTCGGTGTTGATCTGGCGCTTCTCGGCCATGATCGCATAGGCCAGAAAACTTGCCCCGTTGGCATAGAAAGCCATTAGCAAAACGGCCGCCGGCAGGGCATTGTCTTCCGGACGCGCGAAGGCAAAGGACAGCGGGATGAGGCCGTAGAATATAAAGTCGAAGACAATGTCGAGATAGCCGCCCAGATCGGTTTTGCGGCTGGCGCGGGCCACCGCACCGTCAAGGCCATCCATAACCCGACTGACCAGCAACACCGACAAACCCAGCCAGTAGGCCTCCATGACAATCGCCGCTCCCGCCAAGCCCCCCAGCAGCAAACCAAGACTGGTGATCTGGTTGGCCGTGATGCCGTTTCGGGCAATCCATCGTCCGGTTTCATTCATCGGTGGATCGATGAAGCGGCGCAGGCGGGCGTCAAACATAATCGTCACTTTCCATGCAGCTCAGTCTTGGGGCGCTTGTGTCTCGTGGACTGAACCAAGGGCCAGTCCGGGGGCTTTGTCATTCATAAGGGGCTTGGCCGACCAAATTGCCATGCACATTTGATAACTTTTTCGCTAGAAACACTTGAAGTCCATTGGTTTCTCTGTCTTGACTCGACGGGAAATCATGGCGACCAAATGATGGGCAGACCGTCAGGCGACCGCTCCCGAGGATAAAGCGTGTATACCTATAAAGCGATAACAGATTCGGTGCAGGTGATGGTTGAAACGGAATATCAGCCCCACCGCTCTTCACCGCAAAAAGGCCACCATGTCTGGGCCTATCACATCGAAATCAGCAATCTGGGACAGAGCGATGTCCAGTTGCGGTCACGCTATTGGCGAATCATCGACGGGCAAGGCCGCCTTCAGGAAGTGCGCGGCCGTGGGGTCGTCGGCGAAGAACCGCTGATCGAGGCAGGCGATTCTTACTCCTACAGTTCTCAATGTCCGCTCGACAGCGAGTCCGGTATCATGTCGGGACATTTTCAGATGGAAGCAGAGGATGGTTCGCTGTTTGAGGTGATCATCCCGTCCTTTTCGCTTGATATCCCGAACCGAAGCATCACACTGAACTGACCCTGTCCACATGGCCCTTCGCGGCCTGCTGTGACAAGATTGTCTCTTTGAGGAAGGCACTGCTCTCAGATGTTGCTCGATGTAAGGCCTGTCTTGCTGGTGATCGGCGCACTGCTTTCCGTGCTGGGAGCAGCCATGTTCCTGCCCGCCCTCGTCGATTTCGCCATTGGCGACCCGCAATGGCGGGTGTTTGCCACCTCAGGCGCAATCACGGTCTTTGTCGGCGGCGGGCTTTGGCTGGCAACGCGGAGTGGCAAGGTGGACTTCACCCTCCGGCAGGCCTTTGTGATGACGGTCCTGTCCTGGTTTTCTCTGGCGGCCTTTGGGGCCTTGCCGCTTCTATGGTCAGGAGCCGCCCCAAGCTATACGGATGCCTTCTTTGAAAGCATGTCGGGAATCACCACCACCGGTTCGACCGTCCTGTCAGGCCTTGACCAAATGCAGGCAGGCGTTCTGCTCTGGCGGGGCATTCTGCAATGGCTTGGCGGGTTGGGTGTGATCGTGATGGCAATTGCCGTCCTGCCGATGTTGCAGGTGGGTGGCATGCAGCTGTTTCAGGCAGAGGCCTTCAGCACAGCGGAGAAGATCCTGCCGCGGGCGACGCAGATTTCTGCTGGACTGACGGCTCTTTACATCGTCTTTACCG
This sequence comes from Cohaesibacter sp. CAU 1516, assembly GCF_005771485.1. NCBI lineage: Bacteria > Pseudomonadati > Pseudomonadota > Alphaproteobacteria > Hyphomicrobiales > Cohaesibacteraceae > Cohaesibacter > Cohaesibacter sp. CAU 1516. The sequence goes on from NZ_VANT01000003.1 coordinate 64,083, forward strand.
CGCTTTGCAGCATTCTGTATCACGCTGCCGGGATGGATGCGCTGGATGCGGTCGTCCATGGTATGACAACGGTCGCCACAGGCGGCTTGTCCTCGCACGATTCCTCCATCGGTCATTATGGCAGTGCCCAGATCGAAATCATCGCCATCATCTTCATGATCATCGGCTCCCTGCCCTTCATTCTGTATATTCAGGCACTGCGCGGCCACAGCAGGCGCCTGTTTTCGGATTCCGAAGTGTTGACCTTTTTCGGTCTGCTGGCTTTTTTCACCTCGATCGCGGCCTTCTATGCCATCGAGTCCGGCCTGTTTCAGGGCGGCGAAGCCTTGCGCCATGCAGCCTTCAATGTGGTCTCGATCATGACCGGCACCGGATATGCCTCGACCGATTATCAGGCATGGGGGCCGTTCACCATCGCCTTTTTCTTCTTCATCATGTTTATCGGCGGCTGTCAGGGATCAACGGCTTGCGGCCTCAAGATTTTCCGGTTGCAGGTGATGTTTCAGGTGATCAAGCAGCATATCAACCGGATCGTCTTCCCCAATGGCGTTTTCGTCAAGCGCTATGGCGGCTATCCGCTTGATGACAGTGTCTCGGTCGCGGTGATGAGCTTCTTCTTCCTTTATGTTCTGAGTTTTCTGGTGCTCGGCATATTGCTACAACTCACCGGTCTGGATTTTGTCACCGCCCTGTCGGGGGCAGGCACGGCCATTGCCAATGTCGGGCCGGGTGTCGGCCATATCATCGGCCCGGCAGGCAATTTCCAACCTCTCAATGATGTTGCAAAATGGTTGCTTTCTTTTGGCATGTTGTTGGGGCGCCTCGAATTGCTAACCGTACTGGTGCTGTTTCTGCCACGCTTCTGGATGGATTGAACGAGAATGACCCCTGAGAAAAGAAGACTGGCGCCGGATGATGCTGCCGCCAATGGCTATATTCTGGATAGCGGTCCCCTGAACCGGTTGGCGCACGCTCGCTGGACCTTGGTGGTTGCGGCCATAGGCCTGTTGTGGCTGCATCTTCAGGACCAGATCCAGCTTCTCCATGTCGCGCTTGTCATGGGCGCTGTGGTCTTGGCGACCATGATCCTGCCGCGCCGCCCCAAGGTGACGAGGCTAAAGGTGCGAGCCGAAGCACGCCGCCTGACCATGATGCCGGACATTCACATGCGCAAGCTGGCGGCTGCACTGCCGGACCCTTGCTTCATTCTTGACCGGCGCGGCATCGTGCGGTTCACCAATCAGGCTGGCTCGACCATCTTCGGCAATGTTAAGGAAGGGGACCCCCTATCCTTTCGCATCCGCCAGCCGGACATGCTGGCGGCGCTGGATCATGTGCTGGATGGCGGGCAGATGCAGAAGGTGGAATATTCCCTTAAAGACCATAGCGAGCGGCTTTACGAGGCTTGGGTGACGCCGATCCATCTGTCCGGCGACCAGCCAGCCGGGGAAAGCCCGGACTTTATCTTGATGTTGCTGCATGATCAGACCGAGCAGAAGAATATCGAGCGGATGCGGGCCGACTTCGTGGCCAATGCCAGCCATGAATTGCGCACGCCTTTGGCGTCTGTCATTGGCTTCATCGAAACCTTGCAAGGGCCTGCCAGTGGCGACAAGGTGGCAACCGAGCGCTTTCTGGGCATCATGCTCGATCAGGCTGAACGGATGTCACGGCTGATCTCGGATCTGTTGTCCCTGTCGCGGATTGAAATGAAAGCCCATGTTCAGCCGGACACGCGGGTGGATCTGAGCAAAATCGTGCGCCATGTGGCCGACGCCCTGACCCCGCTCTCCAAGGAATATGATGTTGCCATCACCCCCTGTGACTGTTCGGTTAGCCGCTGGGTGTCAGGGGACCGGGACGAGCTGGTTCAGGTGTTTGAGAATCTGGTCTCGAACGCCCTCAAATATGGTCAGAGCGGCAAGCGCGTTGAAATTCTCTGCGACCTTCTGGATGATCCAGCCGACGGGAAATCCTATTATTCGGTGAAAATCAGAGACTTCGGCCCCGGAATCCCGGCAGAGCATTTGCCGCGCCTGACCGAGCGTTTCTACCGCATTGATGTTGCCTCATCGCGTGAGCAAAAGGGCACTGGTCTGGGGTTGGCGATCGTCAAACATATTTTGACTCGCCATCGTGGCAAGTTGTTGATTGAGAGCAAGGCAGGGGAAGGTGCGACCTTTGACGTGCGACTCCCTGTCACAGAGATCGACACTTTGTGACAAGAAAATGACTATACAAAAAATTCTCCAACAAATACAGACTCTTAAATTGTCATAATACTGAAATATAAGTGTCATATACCCATCACATCCGAGCGATAGGGTCCGCCTGTCTCGAGCGATTGACGGCTTTTGCGAGCGCACATTTCGTGCCCGATGCCAAGACGCCCGTACCTATCAAGAACGGTCATGTTGGGTCATAGAAGACCTGTCCGTTCAAAAAACTGACTTATGGAGAGGTCACGTGAAATTTGCTTCTTTTGCTAGTGTAGCTGCTCTTGCTGCAACCACCATTCTCGCCGGCACCGCTGCTCAGGCCCGCGATCAGGTTCAGGTTGCCGGTTCTTCCACCGTTCTTCCTTACGCAACCATCGTTGCTGAATCTTTCGGTGAAAACTACCCAGACTTCAAAACCCCAATCGTTGAATCTGGTGGCTCTTCCGCTGGCCTGAAAGAATTCTGTAAAGGCACCGGCCCAGAGACCATCGACGTTGCCAACGCTTCGCGCAAAATCAAAGATTCCGAAGTCAAGTCTTGCGGCGAAAATGGCGTCAAGGAAATCGTTGAAGTCAAAATCGGTTATGACGGCATTGTCTTCGCTTCTGACATCAATGGCGCTGACTTTGCATTCGAACCAATCCACTGGTTCAACGCTCTGGCACCAAAAACCGTTGTTGACGGCAAGCTGGTTGACAACCCGAACACCAAATGGTCCGAAATCGACGCTTCCTTCCCAGAGTGGGAAATCGCTGCTTACATCCCTGGTGAAAAGCACGGTACCCGTGAAGTGTTCGAAACCAAGGTTCTCGAAGCTGGCTGTAAAGCCGCTGGCGCTTTCGATCTGTACATGGCTTCCGGCCTGGACAAAAAAGCAGCTGCCAAAGAGTGCTTCAAGGTTCGTAAAGACGGCAAGTCTGTCGACATTGACGGCGACTATACCGAAACCCTTGCTCGCATCGACTCCAACAAAACCGGCATCGGCGTCTTCGGTCTTGCTTTCTACGAAAACAACACCGACAAGCTGAAAGTTGCCACCATGTCCGGTATTGCTCCAAACGCTGCCGTGATCGCTGATGGTACCTATCCTGTGTCCCGTCCTCTGTTCTTCTATGTCAAGAAAGCGCATCTGGGCGTCATTCCTGGCCTGAAAGAGTATGTTGACTTCTTCATGTCCGACGACATGACCGGTGAAGGTTCTCCGACCGCTGAATATGGTCTGGTTCCTGCTCCTGCTTCCGAGCGTGATGCGATCCACGCTGCAATCAAAGAAGGCAAAACCCTCTAAGGGTTGCCGTCTGGCCATGCGCGCGATGCGCGCATGGCTTTTTTTGTACCCAGATTTCAGCCGCTTCTTGCCATTCGGCTGAGCCTCCTGACAGGCTCTGGTAATCGACACCATGCCCGCCGTCAGGAACCTTCATTGAGGCGTTTTCCGGCCTTGGCCTGACATTCGTTGCGCGAGGGCAACCGCGAAACAGATGGGGCAGACCGGAGAAATCTCAGAGTTGAAACTGCGTCACTAACGCATTGTTCAAGGGACAGGTCGCTATGAGCCCGCTTTGGCTTCTGGCTGCTATTTTTGTTTTCGCACTGGTGGGATCCTTTCTCGGGCGCAGCCGCGCCATAGCCAGCGTCAACGGAAATGTGTCAGCTCTCCATTCACGACCCGGATATTACGGTTCCTACGTTCTAATCTGGACTGCACTCCCAGCTATCGTTTTCATGGTGGCTGTGATGATTGCTCAGCCGATTGTCAACAATTCCGTGGTCGATACCGAATTGCGGACAGGCTACCTGCAGGCCTGTTCCCATGCAATGGGCGGCATCGAAGGGGAACAGGACGCAGACCAGCCGAAAATCTGCTCTGACAAGGATGAGTATGAAGCCCACGACACCCGTCGGGCTCTGATGTTTGGCGTCGTCAGCAATGTCGCCGATGGCCTGACCTACCTGTCCGAACACGAACGGATCCAGCTGCGCAGTGGCCTGATTGCAGTGCGGCCAACCCTTGCAAAATATGGCGTCGCACTTGCAGAGAATGTCAACAAGACCGTTGTTCACACCGCCTATCGGTTGAATGAGGTCAAACAATTGACCAGCTATGTGATGTATGGCGGCATTGCGCTGTTGCTGTTTCTTGGTCTGTTTCTGTCCTATCGTCGCATCCAGCCAGCCTTGCGGGCCCGCAATCTGGTCGAAGCCAATGTCAAGGTTGCCCTGATCCTGGCCTCATCGATTGCCATCCTTACCACGGTCGGCATCGTCTTCTCGATGCTGTTCGAGGCAATCCACTTCTTTGGCCATGTCAATCCGCTGGACTTCTTCTTCGGCACCTCTTGGGACCCTCGTTTCTCGTCAGTTGGCCGTCAGGTCGATTCAGAAGGCGGCACCTTTGGCCTCATTCCGCTGCTTTGGGGTACGCTTTATATTTCGATGGTCGCCCTACTGGTGGCTGTGCCAATCGGTCTGTTCGCCGCCATCTACATGGCGGAATATGCCACCAAGCGGGTGCGGGCTACTGCCAAGCCTCTGCTGGAAATTCTGGCCGGTATCCCAACCATCGTTTACGGTTTCTTCGCTCTCGTGACGATAGGCCCATTCTTCCGCGATGCGGGTGCTTCGATCGGCCTGACCATCTCGGCCAACTCGGTGCTGACAGCCGGTTTCGTGATGGGTATCATGCTGATCCCGTTCATCTCGTCCCTGTCGGACGACATCATCACCGCGGTGCCGCAGTCGCTGCGTGATGGATCGCTCGGTCTGGGCGCCACCCGATCGGAAACCATCAAGCGGGTGATCTTGCCTGCGGCCCTGCCGGGCATTGTCGGCTCGATCCTTCTGGCCGCCTCACGCGCCATCGGCGAGACGATGATCGTGGTGATGGCTGCGGGTATTGCCGCCAACCTGACCGCCAATCCGTTCGAAGCCGTGACCACGGTGACAGTAAAGATTGTCAGCCAGTTGACCGGTGACCTTGAATTCACCTCGCCGCAGACCCTTGTTGCCTTCGCTCTGGGGATCACCCTGTTCTGTATCACGCTAGGGCTCAACGTCTTTGCCTTGCACATCGTGCGCAAATATCGGGAGCAGTATGACTGATGACTGATACCACACCAAATCAAGTCGACTCGGTTGTTGAAAATGCCCATCGCGAGGTCGGTCTCAAGAAACGCTACGCGTCGGAAACGCGCTTCCGTCTGGGCGGGGTTGCAGCGATCGCAATGGGCATCCTGTTTCTGATCATCCTGTTCTGGTCGATCGTCTCAAAGGGCTATACCGCCTTTGAACAGACCCAGGTCCGTCTCGATCTTTATCTTGACGAGCAGGTTATCGACCCGTCGGGCAACCGATCCCGCAGTGAATTGCAGCGGGCCATTCGCTACAACAAGATTATTGAGCCGGCCTTTTATCGCGCTCTGGGCATTGATCCCAAGGACAAGACCAAGCGCAAGGAAATGCGGGAAGCCAAAAAGCTGATTTCCCGCGGTGCCGCCATTGAAATCCGTGACATGGTTCTCAACGATCCTTCGCTGATTGGCAGCCGGAAAACCATGTGGCTTTTGGCCGACGGGGATGTCGACAGCTTCGTCAAGGGACAGATTTCCCGCGACATTCCTGAAAGCCGTCGCCAAATCAGCGACCAGCAAATTGGCTGGATCGACGATCTGCGCGAACGGGGCATCATGGACAAGAAGTTCAATACCGGCCTCTTCACCTTCGGTGCTTCGTCCCGTGCCGAGACGGCCGGTATCGGGGTTGCGGTTGTCGGGTCAATCTTCATGATGATCACCGTTCTGGTTCTGGCTCTGCCAATCGGGGTGGCTGCATCGATCTATCTGGAAGAGTTTGCACCCAAAAATCGCTGGACCGACCTGATCGAGGTCAACATCAACAACCTTGCTGCGGTGCCTTCCATCGTGTTTGGCCTGTTGGGTCTGGCCGTCTTCATCAACTTTGCCGGTCTGCCACGGTCCGCATCGATTGTCGGCGGTCTCGTTTTGACGCTGATGACCCTGCCAACCATCATCATCGCTACCCGCTCTGCCTTGAAGGCGGTTCCACCGTCCATCCGGGAAGCGGCCCTCGGGGTTGGTGCATCCAAGACACAAGCCATTTTCCACCATGTGCTGCCCCTTGCCTCTCCGGGCATTCTAACCGGCACCATCATTGGTCTGGCTCAGGCCCTTGGGGAAACCGCACCGTTGCTGATGATCGGCATGGTGGCGTTCGTCAAGGATTTTCCAGTCAATCCGTTTGATCCGGCGACCGCCCTTCCGGTCCAGATTTACATGTGGGCCGGTGCAGCGGAACGCGCCTTTGTCGAGCGCACCTCGGCTGCCATCATGATCCTTCTGGGCTTCCTCGCCCTGATGAATATTTCTGCGGTGCTTCTGCGTCGCCGCTTCGAGCGTCGCTGGTAGTCAGCGACGCCGTGAACCAACGTTATTCCCGCGCTCGCCGATGACCACAGGTCAATCGAGTTCAGAACAAGCGAGCCCCGAACAGGATAGTGAAAGCATTGACCATGCAGGATACCAACCCGAATATTCAGAACGCCTCCGCGCGTGCGAAGCCGATCAAGATGTCCGGCGAGAAAGTCACCGTCCATTATGGTGAGAAGCAGGCTCTGTTCGATGTCGATCTGAAGATCGAAGAAAATCAGGTCACCGCACTGATCGGCCCGTCCGGCTGTGGCAAGTCGACTTTCCTGCGTTGCCTGAACCGGATGAATGACACGATCGACATTTGTCGCGTCGGCGGCGCCATCAAGCTTGGCGACAGTGACATTTACGACCCAAAGGTGGATGTGGTCGAGCTGCGTGCCCGCGTTGGCATGGTGTTCCAGAAGCCCAACCCATTCCCCAAGAGCATCTTCGAGAATGTGGCCTATGGCCCGCGCATTCACGGTCTTTGCCGCAACAAGGCCGAGATGGAAGAGGTTGTTGTCTCTTCCTTGCAGAAGGCCGGTCTGTTTGAAGAAATCAAGGACCGCCTTGATGAGCCAGGCACCGGCCTGTCCGGTGGGCAGCAACAGCGCCTGTGCATTGCGCGCGCCATCGCGGTCAGCCCGGAAGTCATCCTGATGGATGAGCCCTGCTCGGCCCTTGACCCGATCGCCACGGCAAAGGTTGAGGAGCTGATTGACGAATTGCGCGAGAATTACACCATCGTCATCGTGACCCACTCCATGCAGCAGGCTGCCCGTGTGTCTCAGCGCACCGCTTTCTTCCATCTTGGCAATCTCGTCGAGGAAGGCCAAACCGATATGATCTTTACCAACCCGAAAGATCAGCGGACGCAGGACTATATCACCGGCCGCTTCGGCTAAGCTTTTTGACTTCGCGGCAGGCTGGAATCAGCACATTCTGGCCGCCAAATGAGCGACTATCAGGGGAATACCAAGAATGTCTGATCATATTGTCTCGTCCTATGATGACGACCTGCGCGAGCTGACCGGCCGCATTGCCGAAATGGGTGGCCATGCAGAGCGCATGGTGGAAGAAGCTGTTAGTTCTCTGGTCCGCATGGACATGAGTGCGGCCCATGCAACGGTCGCAAAGGATGCGCTCATCAACAAGCTGGATCAGGAAATCGAAGAGAAAGCCGTTCTCACCATCGCCCGTCGCCAACCAATGGCGAAGGATTTGCGTGAGATTGTGGCAGCCCTGCGCATTTCCATCGATCTGGAGCGCGTTGCCGATCTGGGCAAGAATATTGCCCGCAACGCCTTGGCTCTGGAAGGCCGCAGCCATCCAAAGCAGTTGATGCACGGCATCGAGCATATGGCCGAGATCACCCTTGACCAGCTGCGCCGGACGCTGGATGCCTATACCGCCCACGACGAGAATGTGGCATTGGCCGTGGTCCAGAAGGACCGTGAAGTGGATGCCCTGTACAATTCGTTGTTCCGTGAGTTCCTCACTTACATGATGGAAGATCCACGCAACATCACCGTTTGCACCAACCTGCTGTTTGCTGCCAAACATCTCGAACGCGTCGGAGATCATGCAACCAACATCGCTGAAACGATCTATTATGTGAAAACCGGGCATACGATGGATGATCGTCCCCTGTGATGCTCAAGGAGCCGTCTGGTCTCCTGACATCGTCCATCAAAAACGGGCATGACGTCGTCTTGGATGTCGTGCCAACTTGAAGGTATGATCCGATTTTTTGCCCCTGCAGGCACGGATCTTCGGAATGTGGAACATTTGGCTATGAGCCCCAAAGTAATGATCGTGGAGGATGAAGAAGCCCTTAGCCTTCTTCTGCGTTACAATCTGGAAGCCGAAGGCTATCAGGTAGAGGTTATTGCCCGCGGTGATGAAGCGGAGAGCAGGTTGCAGGAAACCCTTCCAGACCTGTTGCTTCTGGATTGGATGCTGCCGGGACTGTCTGGCATCGAATTGTGCAGGCGCTTGCGTGCGAAACCGAAAACCCTCAAGCTCCCCGTCATCATGCTGACGGCGCGGGGCGAGGAATCCGAGCGCATTCGCGGACTTTCCACCGGTGCTGATGATTATGTGGTCAAGCCCTTCTCCGTACCAGAGCTGATGGCCCGTGTGCGGGCAATCCTGCGCCGGGCCAGCCCGGATCTGGTCGCAACCATCCTTAAGGCCGGAGATTTGGAGCTAAACCGGGAGACCCATCGCGTCAAACGCGCCAATCGCGAGGTCAATCTGGGCCCGACCGAATATCGTCTGCTGGAATTTCTGATGCAGAATCCGGGCCGTGTCTATTCCCGCGAACAGCTGCTCGATGGGGTCTGGGGCCATGATGTCTATGTCGACGAGCGGACCGTAGATGTCCATGTGGGGCGCCTGCGCAAAACCATCAATCGGGGCCGGGTGAAAGATCCCATCCGCACCGTGCGTGGCTCAGGCTATAGCTTCGACGACCAGTTCTCTGTCGAGTGATCCCGCACCGACCCTACCATAAGAAAAAAGCCCGGATCTTTTGCAAGGTCCGGGCTTTTTTGATTGTCAAATGGTCGCGCCTCTAGTTGCTGGCGACCTGCGCACTATTGCGCTTCTTGAACAGGCGGAAGATGCCGCGGCTCTTTGGCTTTTTTACTGTTGCGACCGAGCGCTTGGGCTTGGTGATTTTTCTCACCACGCGCTGTTTCTTGACCTTGGCCGGCGTCTTCTTGGCATATTTCGGCAAGGAGGGTTTGGTCAACACAATGAAATCCGTGCCTTGTGGCGTGGTTTCGCGGCTGAAGCCTCGATCGGATATGGTGAGCGATGCACCATTGCCAATCAGGTGATTAACCTGCGCGCGGACATGATCAGGAATGATGACACGATCGAGAATGTCTGTGGACGCCACGATCCCATCATCGGCGCCCGGATCAGTCACCCCATAGCGGTCTTGCAGCCTGGCTGTCAGCATGTCACCAAGAGCCAGCGCCCGCCAATCAAGCTTACCCTCTTCTTCACGCGAAAGCGACGCGGTGAAGAGGTGAGCGCCGAGCACTTGCTCAGGATTGCGGATCTGGATCGGAGCATCGAACAGGGGCTTGAAATTGTGACGCACAAAGAGGTGGCCAGTCGGCACTGCGCCCTTGCCTGCTGCCTGATACAATTGCGCCAGCAGGGTCTGATCGATCTTGGTGGAGATTGAAGACTGGCGGCTTTCGATGCTGTCTTTCTTGGAGGCGACAAAAGCGTTGACAGCACTCAGTGTCATTTTGCCCACAAGGCCATCGGGCGCGCCCGCATCAAAGCCCAGTTTGTTCAGCAAGGTCTGGACTTCATGGACCAGATTGCCTTTGGCCTGACGGGTGATGAAAATACGCAAGGGCTTGTCGCTCTGGCGGATTTCAGCAAACCGGTTGAGGCGCTTGGCCATTTGATGGGCCAACGGATCAAGCGGTGGCTTGTCGGACAGGAGGGCAACCTTGCCAAAGGTCTTGCTGGCCTGCCGTTCGACTGCCTGTACGGACGACAGTTTGTCGAAAGAGGTCATTTCCTCTGGCTGGAACAGCGCCGGATGGGCAATCAGTTCCGGTGCAGCATCACGATTGGCAATCACCACATGGGCGCCACGCTCGGTGAGGCTGAAAAGCTTTTTGGCAAAGCCGTTGGGCAACCGGATGCAGCCATGGGACGCCGGATAGCTCGGCACAGAATTGGATTCATGCAAGGCAATGCCAGACCATGTCAGGCGCTGCATGTAAGGCATCGGCGCGCTGTTATAGAGGTTGGAGAAATGGCGGCGACGCTTTTCCAGAATGGAATAGATGCCGGTCGGGGTGGTGTGGCCGCGCTTGCCGGTCGAAACACGCGAGGTCGCAATTTCCTCACCGCCCTTGAAGACCCGCAGACGCTGATCCTTGCGCGAGACAATGATCTGCACAGGCGCGTCCAACGTAGGATCCAGATGTTTTTCAGCCTTGCTGGAAACAGGCAGTTGCGAGACAGGCGTGCCAGCCGCAGCTCCGACAGCGGTGCTGGACAGAAGCACGGTAACAGTGAGCATCAGCTTGCTCGGCGCTTTCCCTTGGTGAACCAATTCTTTTCCCTCATTCGATCGGAAACCACCCCATCCTTGGTCAAACGTTCCATACGTCAGGCCCGGATTTTCCGGCTGGCTTCAATTCAACATTCGGGCCGAAGGATGATCCTGAGAACCACCCACGCCGGCAGCAATACACATTCGAGAATATCGTATCAGTATATCTGTCTATATTGGTCAGACAAGAATATTTTCCTCAGGAGAGGCGTTTTCACCCAGCGCGGTGCCAACCGGAAAAAGCGCTCTATTCTGCCATTTCCCCATCCCCATCGGAGTCTGTCTCACGCAAAGTTGATCGCCTTACCCAAACGTCAAAAAGGTGACAACCCTGCAAAGAGAAGCAAAACTTAACTTTTCTTAACGTTTTGCGCAAGAATACTTTAGCGACACTCCCTAAACCAAATAGATACGCCATATTTTTAAACAATCTATTTAAGCGCAGGAAATTTCGACTCTCGCACTTGTGTTTGCCGGGAACTTTATCTGTCCATAACCTCGAAATGCCCCTGATTGCCCCGACTTTATATTGACACCGCTACTAGGGTGCTTATGGTTTGGCCGAATACTCGTGCAAGAGGGTGTGTGCGGGTGATTGAAGCATGTGCCATATCCAATCTTGACTGGCCCAGAGATGGATGTTGTACAGAGACAGTTTCCGTCTTTGCAATGACCGAGCCATCTCGCTTGGTGCAAGAAACGGAAGACAGATTGCGCCGTTCCCCGCACCGGCTCACCGTGGCTTTGTCACCGGAACCGGGCAGGACGTGCACTTGAGAAAAAGGCAAAAAGACATGACGCAGGTTGACTTGGCTTCCCTTCAAACAATGATCGACGACGCGTTCGAGAAACGCGACAGCATCACCAACACCACCAATGGTGACATTCGCGGCGCGGTCGAAAAGGCGCTGACCTTGCTGGATAGTGGTCAGGCGCGCGTGGCTGAAAAAGGCGCTGATGGCAATTGGGTGGTCAATCAGTGGCTGAAGAAAGCCGTGTTGCTGTCTTTCCGCCTCAACCCGATGGAAATCATCAAGGGTGGTCCGGGCGATGCAACCTGGTGGGACAAGGTGCCTTCCAAGTTTGACGGCTGGAGCGGTCTTGATTTCGAGAAAGCCGGTTTCCGTGCCGTGCCAAACTGTATCGTGCGCCGCTCTGCCCATATCGGCAAGGGTGTGGTGCTGATGCCATCTTTCGTCAATCTGGGGGCCTTTGTTGGTGAAGGCACCATGGTCGACACCTGGGCAACTGTTGGCTCCTGTGCCCAGATCGGCAAAAATGTGCATATTTCCGGCGGCGCTGGTATTGGCGGCGTGCTGGAACCCTTGCAGGCCGGTCCGGTGATCATCGAAGACAATTGCTTCATCGGTGCGCGCGCCGAGGTTGCCGAAGGCGTCATTGTCCGTGAGGGCTCAGTGCTGTCGATGGGTGTCTATCTTGGTGCCTCCACCAAGATCGTCGATCGCAATACCGGTGAAATCTTCATGGGTGAAGTACCGCCTTATTCCGTGGTTGTCTCCGGTGCCATGCCAGGCAAGCCGCTGCCAGACGGGTCTGCTGGTCCGAGCCTTTACTGCGCGGTCATCGTCAAACGTGTCGACGAGCGCACCCGTTCCAAAACCTCGATCAACGAGCTGCTGCGCGATTGATCCCCTAAAGATCTTTGACATTCTCGAACCCCGCACTGTTCCAGTTGCGGGGTTTTTGTTTGTCTTATCCCCAAGGGCGCTTGCCCCAGAGTGCATTCGGAGCGCCAGATGAGATCGTCGCTCCCCTGACCGGTGGGCTAGAGAATGAAAATGGTGATGACGGTTAAGAAAGTCCCCCTTTTGGGGACAAATGGCGTTATCCTTTCAAACATCCAAATGTGCATACCTTCAGCACACCACCTGTAAGATGTCACGGTCACCTCACACGGGCCGAAGCCCCCCGAGGTGTCCGGATGGATTGGATCATGCTATGACCTTCGAACAGCTGCTGTTTGACAGCCGGGGCACAATCAATCGCCAGCAATTCTGGCTGGCCCATCTGTGGCTCTTTCCGCTGGAGATTGCGGCGGCCTTTTTGTTCCGTGTGCATGAAAACTATCTCTGTGCGATGGATCCCACCACGACCCTCGGTCAGGTCTATTATGGGGCACTGGCCGTGATGGCGGCGACCTTCTTTTTCATGTGGTACTGTGTCGTCATCAAGCGGTTGCGGGCGCGCGGTCGGGGGCATCTGAGCTTTTTTGCCTATGCCCTGCCGATCCTTGCGACGCTGAGTGCTTTGGCCCCCCATTATCCCTTGTCCTGTTCTATACCCATTGAGGGGCGGATTGGGTATCTGGCACTGATCCTGCCCTTCTGGCTGATCTATTTCATCGATCTGGGCCTTTTGAAAAGCAAACTGTCCACAAAGGATCCCGCTCCTGACGAAGAAGCAACACAAGAGGATCAGGTGCATCGCAAGACGGATGCGAGCGCAACCTCCGACAATTCTGCCAATTTCCCGGTTGCGGGAAAATAACCAGTCGGGTCAGCATGTTTGCATTGCTGCTTCCTGGATATTCGGGATTGAAGGCTGGGCGCGGCTTCACTATGGTAGCGCCCGCAGACTTCGATTTGCAACGTCGCAATCTTACGTCCCGCAAATCATCGATTTGTCGCCTGTTGCCAGATTTCTGTCGCAGACGGGCCCTAGACTGCGTGACACCGAGCAAATCGGTTCTCTGTGCCATGAAGCAATCCTGCGCATGTCCATTTGCCGATTTGCTGCCGTGATGCCCGTGCCGTTCGCCCCGCTTCCTGCGGATGAGCGGCTTGAGACTTTGTTGTGCACCCGATCCAGACCGGCCAAGCCTACCGAGGTGGCCGAACCGGTTGCCGGGATCCGTCCAGACCATGAAAGCAGCCTCTGTCATGACCAACGCCCCCACCGCATTGGAAGTCACCCGAAATCTTATTCAATGCCCCAGCGTCACTCCGAAAGAAGGTGGCGCGCTCGCCTATCTCGACACATTGCTGAGCCCCAAAGGCTTTGAAGTGCAGCGCCCCGTCTTCAGCCAGGACGGCACGCCGGACGTGGAAAATCTGTTTGCCAAGATTTCGGGCGGCGAAGGCCCGCATCTGATGTTTGCCGGACACACCGACGTGGTGCCAACGGGGGATGAAAGCCTTTGGACTTTGCCTCCCTTTGCCGGTGAGACTAAGGACGGCAAGCTCTATGGCCGCGGTGCGGTGGACATGAAGGGGGGCATCGGTGCCTTTGCCGCCGCTGCGCTGAAATTCATCGAACTGCATGGCCTGCCGCAGGGCAGCATCTCCTTTCTGATCACCGGCGATGAAGAAGGCCCGGCGCTCAACGGCACCATCAAGTTGCTCGAATGGGCCAAGGAACGTGGCGAGAGCTTCTCTGATGCCATCGTGGGCGAGCCGACCAACCCGGACGCTTTGGGGGATGCCATCAAGGTGGGTCGTCGTGGCAGCCAGTCAGGCACCCTGACGGTGACCGGCCAGCAGGGCCATGTGGCCTATCCACATCTGGCGCACAATCCGGTGCCGGTTCTGGCAGACATCGTTGCCCGTCTCAACCATGCCATCCTTGATCATGGGACGGATTATTTCCAGCCGACCAATCTGGAATTCATTTCCTTCGATGTCGGCAACGAGACCTGGAACCTCATTCCGAAATCAGCCAAAGCGCGTTTCAACTGCCGCTATAATGATGTCTGGAACCCTGAAAAGATCGCCGATTTTGTCCTCAGCCACGCCAAGGACATGCTGCCAAATGACAATTTCGACGTGACGCTGGATTTGCAGCCGGACATTTCGCAGGTCTTTCTGACCAAGTCGGAGAGCCTGATCAACAATTTCACCGCGTCGGTTGAGCGCATCACAGGCCGCACGCCGGATCATTCCACTGATGGCGGCACATCGGATGCCCGCTTCATCAAGAATTATTGCCCGGTCATCGAATTCGGTCTGGTCGGCCAAACGATGCACAAGATCGATGAGAATACCGACATCAAGGATCTGGAGACCCTGAGCGAAATCTATCTCGACTTCCTCGAGCATTATTTCGGCATCAAGGGATAAATCTCGTTGAAAGATCGATCGGAAAAGGGCTGGCATTGCTGGCCCTTTTTTGTTTCGACTTGCTTGTAAAGAACAGGGGCATTATGTCTCTGCCCATCGGCACCTTTCATCCGTGGTTATTCCAAAGAGGCCCCATGTCTTACATCCTTTATCATCTGGAACTGGCCTGGGCCTTTGTTCGCGGGCAGGATGACGCGCTGTATGGAATGGATGTGTCACGGCGCGGGCTATGGCTGTCCTTTCTGGCCATTGTGATCGTCGAGCCGATCCGCCTGCTTTATGCCTTCCTGTTTGGTCAGATGGACAATTTCTTGCTGTTCCGCGAGGGGGGATTGGGGCTGTATGGCTTGGAATTGCTGTTGGACTGGGGCATGGGTCCGCTGGTCTTTTTCGGCTTTTGTACGATCTTTGGCTTTCGCGACCGGCTGGTGCCGCTGATTGTCAGCATGAACTGGCTCGGCGTTGTGGTGCTGATGATCATTCTGTTGCCCGGCGCCTTTGCCTTGTTGAGCTTTGTGCCCGCGATCCTCGCATTGATGGTCTTGCTGGGCATTTATGGCTTCACGCTCTGGATTTCGTACCGGCTTTATCGCTTTGTGCTTGGTTGTCCACCTAGCATGGCAATTGGCCTTGCGGTGTTGATGCTGGTCTTGGCGCTATGGTCGATCATGGTGTTTGACCGCCTGACCGAAGCCCTGCCTGCCGCTTAGCCCTTGCTATGGCCGCGCCATGGGGCTTCGGGGATGACGAAATCGGCATCTTCCGGATAGTCGACTTGCGTTAGGTAAAGCCCGTCCGGAGGCGCAACAGGGCCGCAGGCGCGGCGGTCGCGGGCTTCCAAAATGTCACTGACCCATTCGACCGGCTTGCGGCGTGATCCGACCTCGGCCAGCGAGCCGACGATCGAGCGGATCTGGTTATGCAGGAACGAGCGTGACATGGCGTCCAGATAGACCCACTCGCCCTCGCGGGAAATGGTCAACTTCTCCATCGTCCGCCACGGGCTTTTGGCCTGACAGGCGGTGGCGCGGAAGGTGGTGAAATCGAAATGGCCAATCAGCCGATTGGCGCCTTCCTGCATCAGATCAACATCAATCGGATAGCTATATTGCCAAGCGCGGCCCATTTCAAAGGTCAGCGGTGCCCGACGATTGCAGATGCGATAGCGATAATAGCGGCGGGTGGCCATGAAGCGGCTATCGAAGGCATCCGTCACCTTTTCGATGCCCAGAATAGCGACGCCGGTTTCCTTCAAAAAGTGATTGAGCGCCTCGCGCACTTTCTGGCTATGCCAATCGCGCATCAGATCGAAATGGGCAATCTGCCCGGTGGCATGGACACCGGAATCCGTTCGCCCCGCACCAAACAGGGTGACCTGCTCGCGGGTGAATTTGAACAGGGATTGTTCGATCAGCCCCATCACGGTCGGCGCATTGTCCTGCCGCTGCCAACCGGCAAAGGGACGGCCATCATATTCAATCAGAAGCTTGTAGCGAGGCATCCTAGCCGATCACCTCACCGACTTTCAAATCTGCACCGCGCTGGAACTCGTCGGCCTTCATCGCGCCCTTGCCGGCCCGTTGCAGCTCGATGAGGCGAATGGCCCCTTCGCCGCATGCGACCGTCATGTCGTCGCCAAGCAAAGTGCCGGGGGCGCCTTGGCCATCGGCCAGCTCGGAGCGCAGGATTTTCACCCGCTGGGCCTTGCCACGAATGGTCATTTCGCACCACGCACCGGGGAATGGCGACAGACCACGGATCTTGTTGTGGATCTCGGATGCCGGGCTGGCAAAATCGATCCGCGCCTCGGCCTTGTCGATTTTCTTGGCGTAGGTGACGCCTTCCTCAGGCTGCGGCTGCGAGCCAAGGGAGCCACGGGACAGGGCCGCCAAGGCACGGACCATCAGGTCAGCACCAAGCACCATCATCCGGTCATGGAGGTCTTGGGCGGTCATGGTGTTCGTGATGGCAATGGTCTCGGACATGGCAATATCGCCGGTATCGAGCCCTTCATCCATGCGCATCACCTGCACACCGGTTTCAGCATCCCCTGCCATGATGGCCCGCTGGATGGGGGCCGCGCCGCGCCAACGAGGCAGCAGCGAGCCATGCAGATTGAGGCACCCCTCAACCGGTGCATCCAATATGGCTTTGGGCAGCAACAGGCCATAGGCGACAACCACCGCAACATCGGCATCAAGGGCGCGGAATTTTTCCTGCTCTTCTTCCGATTTCAGCGAGGTGGGGGTGAAAACCGGCAGGCCAAGCAAAGAAGCCTTTTCATGCACCGGCGTCTTGCGTTCATCCATGCCACGACCGGCGGGACGCGGCGGCTGGCTGTAAACCGCAACCACGTCGTGGCCCTGCCCGACAATTTCCATCAGGGTCGGAACCGCAAAATCCGGGGTTCCCATGAAGATGACACGCACCATGATTGATCCTTGCTTCTGGTCTTGGCGCCTTTCGCCCGGGGCGATGACAGCGCAATGGGCATTTCAGCGCAAGCGCCCTAAAGTATGCCCTGCTTTTCCTGCTGCTTGGCAAGTTTGGCGAATTTCTTGATCACCCGGTCGCGACGCAATTTCGAGATATAGTCAATGAAGAGCGCACCATTCAGATGGTCGAATTCATGCTGCACACAGGTGGCCAACAAGCCATCGCAATGCATTTCCTGATCCTTGCCAAACTGATCCATATAGCGGATCTTGATCTCGGCGGGACGCTCGACCTCGGCATAATATTCCGGGATCGACAGGCAGCCTTCTTCATAGGTGCTGATCTCTTCCGATTTCCAGATGATTTCCGGGTTGATGAAGCAGAGCGGCTTCTTGTCGTCGCCTTCCTTGGCACAGTCGACGGTGAAGAGCCGTCTTGTCACACCAACCTGCACGCCCGCCAGACCAATGCCCGGTGCGTCATACATGGTTTCAAACATGTTTTCGACAAGGCGTCGAAGGTCATCATCGACGCGCTCGATGGGAGCCGATTGCTCGCGCAGGATCGGGTCCGGCAATTTTACGATATCCATTACAGCCATGGGAGGTGATGTAAGGCCTGGCATGGCTGGCGTCAATCACAAACAGGGCCAATCGGGCCGATTTCCGGGGGTTTTGTCGAAAAGGAGGAGGCGGTGTCCGACTGCCGTGTTCTCTTTTTGTTTCTGACTCTGACGAATCGATCTATAGTGCGCGGCATGAATGAGATCGCGATCACCATTGGCCAGCATGGCTTTACCCTGTTTGACCTGCTTCTTGGCGCCATCGGCCTTTTCGGGTTGATGCTTGTGTGGGTGCTGATATCAGTCCAAAAGCAGTCTCGCGAGCGCGATGATGCGTTTGCCGAAGCGCGGGCGCAACGGGCACAGGTGGAAGAACTGACACGGCTGCAGACCGAGATGACCGGACGCATGCAGACCATGTCGGAGATCTTTTCCTCCCGCCAGAGTGAAATGGCCCAAGCCCTGACCAACCGGATGGACGGCATGGGCCATCGCCTGACCCAGACCGTCTCCAAGAGCCTGACCGACAGCCAGAAGGCGACAGGGGACAATTTGCGGGCCCTGCATGAAAGGTTGGCAGTGATCGACAAGGCACAGGGCAACATCACCGAACTGTCGGGCCGGGTGGTCGAGTTGCAGCAGATTTTGGCCAACAAGCAGACCCGAGGCACCTTCGGACAGGGGCGGATGGAGGCCATCATCGAGGATGCCCTGCCGCCTCAGGCCTATGATTTCCAATATACCTTGTCCAACAACAACCGCCCCGATTGCGTCATTCACATCCCGAATGACGCGGCCGTTCTGGTGATTGATGCCAAATTTCCGCTCGAGGGCTGGAGCGCCGTAAAGGATGCTCAAAATCCGGACGAGGACAAGCAAGCCCGGACACGCTTTCGCAACGACGTCAAGAAACACATCAAGGACATTGCCGAGCGCTATTTTCTGGTTGGCGAGACGCAGGATACGGCCTTCATGTTTGTGCCGTCCGAGAGTCTGTTTGCCGATCTGCATGAGCAGTTCGAAGATATTGTCCAGCTGGCGCATCGCAGCCGGGTGGTGATTGTGTCGCCCTCTTTGTTGACCCTGTCGATACAGGTGGTGCAATCGGTGCTGAAAGATGCCCGGATGCGCGAGCAGGCCCATATCATCCAGCGCGAAGTGGCTTTGTTGATGGAAGATGTCGCCCGGCTTGATGATCGGGTGTCCAAGCTGCAAAGCCATTTTGGCCAGACCCAGAAGGACATCGACCAGATTCTCACCTCGACCGGCAAGATCGTCAAACGGGGTCGCCGGATCGAGGATATCGATGTCAGCGAAGCCGAACTGGCGATCCGCGATGGGCAACATGCCCCTCAAGCCGACGTGGCCAACGCAACGGCTGCATCGGCCCCGACTGCCGAGCCGCACCCTCAAGAGATTGCTGGTTCGCCTCAGCCACGCCGCCCCTTTGGCATCGCATCACCGGACAAGCCGCGCGAGAACGACCCGACCGAAGCCCAGATCGAGGCGCGGATGGCCTCTCTGTTTCATATGGATGATCGCTGATTGCTTGCCGGTCTCACCGGGCGGTGGGCTGACTATGACCGCTGGCTCAGTCATCAAACTGCAACACCCCTTGCTTATCTATCTTTGCTCTCCCTCTTCCCTCAATCAGAGGCGTTCCATGACCCTGTCCTCCCTGCCTAAAGAGCTGCATTTTTTCTCGTCCACGCTCAGCCAAACGCCGTTGCGCCATATGGGCATCCGGCACACAACAGATGGTGTCTTTCTGAAAGAACCGGGCAACACGATCGTGTGTCACTTGGTCAAGGATTCTCTCTCTGCCAAAGCCGTGCTCGATGCGCGCACCCGCATGCAGTCGCTGCCAGAGGCTGAGAAGCTTGCCTATACCGCGGTAAGCAGTCTGCATATGACGCTGTTTCAAGGCATCATCGAAGGGCGCCGGGCGCTGCCCTATTGGCCGGAGGATCTGGCCCTTGATACGCCGATCGACGCGATGACCAAGGCCTATATCGAGCGGCTCGACGGTTTTGAAGCGCCGGGTCGTTTCAAGGTGGAAGTCATCGGTGCGACGCCCAATGGCCTCACGGTGGCAGGTGTCACAGAAAAGGACCGGCAGGGGATGACGGTCTGGCGTGACAAGCTGGCCGGTATTTTCGGCTATCGCCATCCTGATCACGAGACCTATATGTTCCACATCACCTTTGCCTATCTGCTCGAGCGCTTCAGCGATGAAGCGATGCTGACATGGGAAAAGGCTTTGAAGGAAATTGTCGATGATCTACGCGAGGCCGCGCCGATCATCGAACTGGCACCGCCTGCCTTCTGTTCGTTTGAAGACATGAACCATTTCGAAGAATTGGTTGTGCTGAAATAGATCTCAGCCGAACGCCTTGCGGCTGCGGATGGCCTGCAACAGGGTGCCTTCATCGAGATAATCCAGCTCGCCGCCAATGGGTACACCATGGGCGAGCTGGGAGATGGTCACTGGCTCGAAGCTCGGGTCGGCGGCTTGCATGGCTTTGGCCTGAGCCTGCAATTGATCGGTGATATAGTGGGCCGTGGTCTGGCCTTCAACGGTGGCATTGACACCGAGAATGATCTCCCTGATTTCACCCTTGGCGGTGCGGGCCAGCAGACCGGCAATGTTGAGATCATCCGGACCGACGCCATCAAGCGGCGACAGGGTGCCGCCAAGCACATGATAGCCGGCATTGATCACCGAGGCGCGTTCGAGCGCCCAGAGGTCGGAGACATCCTCGACCACCACCAGCAACGACGGGTCGCGGCGTATGTCGGTGCAAATGGTGCATGGGCTGGCACTGTCGATGTTGCCGCAGGTCTCGCAAACCTGCACCTTCTCGACCGCTTCGGCCATGGCGGCGGACAGAGGGACGAGGAGCTGTTCCTTGTTCTTGATCAGATGCAAAGCCACACGGCGGGCCGAGCGCGGCCCCAATCCCGGCAACCGCGAAAGCAATTTGATCAGCGCCTCGATTTCCGGACCAGCCATCGATTTTGCCATTGTCGTCTCTTCTCATCTCAAGCCGCACAATGCGGGCAAATGATCATGCTTTGTTGGCGATGGCGGCAGCGGCGGCCTCCATGGCGGCAGCGCCGGTCTTGTGAGTGTTTCTGACCGCCTGTGCGATCAGAAAGGCAGCTTCATGCCTGCAGGCAAGCCAAGGTCACCTGTCATTTTCTGCATTTCTTCCTGCATGGCCGCTTCGACCTTGGCTTTGGCGTCATTGTGGGCTGCCATGATCAGATCTTCGAGAATTTCCGCATCGTCCGGGTTGATCATCGATGGATCGATGGAGATGGCGACGATTTCGCCCTTGCCGGACAGGGTCACCTTGACCATGTCGCCACCGGACACGCCGGTTGCCTGCATCTGGGCCACTTCTTCCTGCATCTGAGCCATTTTGGCCTGCATTTCCTTGGCCTTCTTCATCATTTTCATCATATCCATGATGGTCATCCTCGTCGTTTGTCGTTGGGCGATCGCCTCGGCTTGTCCCGAAGAGTCGAGACAGGGACGGATCGCATATATCGGCTTCTGCCGCCGGTTATTTCAGAAAGCCGCTTTCAAAAAAAGCCGGATAAAGGTCTGTCTGGATAAGGGGCCATCGATGACCCTGCCTGCAAGGGGCTAGTCGTCAAAGCCAAGCTCGGACCCGTCATCAAGCGCAAAGACCACGGCATCCTCATCCTCGTCTGCCGGGTCTTCGATGACGGGGGCAAGGAATTCTTCTTCAAAATCACGATGGATGCGGACGTCGACCACTTTGGAACCGGGGAAAGCCTTGCGCACCGCTTCGACCAGCGGATGTTGGTCGGCGGCTTCGCGGACTTCGCGCTCGCGCTCTTCCTTGCGCTCGGAGAGGGTGGCTCCGCCCCCTTCATTGGCCAGATCCACATGCCAGCGATCACCGGTCCATTCACTGAGTTTGCGACCGATTTTCGATTGGAAGCCTTCACTGTCGAAACCATCATAGGCAATGACCAGATGGCCCGGTTCGACCGAGACAGGCCGCACGGCGCTTTCCAATTGCAGCTTCAAAGCAATGTCACGATTTTTGTGAGCCAGCGCCACGATCTGCTCAAAGCGGGTGATGACCGGTTTGACCGATTGATTGCTTGGCTGCGGGCGGTTGGCGTCGACCGCTTGCGGGCTGCGGGCCGCCAATTGCTTTTCGCTCTGGCTGGCAACCAGACGCAGGTTGGCCCTGTCGTCTCGGTCCTCCCTGTCTTCCTTGATCGGCTCGACATGCCCCATTGGCATGGCAGCGGGTGTGGTCGCGGTGCCAGCCCCCGCATGCATCGCGGTTGGGGCACCACTTCCGCCATTATTCCCATAGGGTGGCGGATCACTCGGTGTAGCACGGGCCTCTGATCCAGCCGGCAGACGGGCATCTGGCGGGGTGGATGGGCCCGACCCAGCGCCTGATGGCATTGGCGGGCGATAATCCTTGTTGGTCAGCATTTTCAGCGCTTCATCCGGGCTTGGCAGATCGGCGACATAAGCAAGACGCACCAGCACCATCTCGGCAGAGGCCAGCGGGCGGGGCGAGGATTGCACTTCGGTCAGCCCTTTGAGCAGCATTTGCCAAGCGCGCGACAGAACCCGCACGGACAGCTGGGAGGCAAAATCGCGCCCGCGCTTCTTCTCAGCCTCGGTTGCGGCCGCATCGGAATTGGCGTCCGGGGTCAGCTTCAGCCTTGTGACCAGATGGACAAAGTCGGCCAGATCGGACAAAACCACCGCCGGTTCAGCGCCGATATCATATTGAGCTTTCAGTTCCTCCAAAGCAGTGGCGATATCGCCCTTCATCACCGCTTCGAACAGATCAATCACCCGGGCACGGTCGGCAAGACCGAGCATCTGGCGGGTGGTCTCAGAGGTGATTTTGCCTGCCCCGTGGGAAATGGCCTGATCGAGCAGAGAGAGCGAGTCGCGGGCCGAGCCTTCGCCAGCCCGGGCGATCATCTGCAGCGCGTCCTCCTCGATATCGACCTGCTCTTTTTCGCAAATGGTCTTCATATAGGCGGCCATCTCGGCTGCATCGATGCGGCGCAAATCAAACCGCTGACAGCGGGACAGGACCGTCACCGGCACCTTGCGGATTTCGGTGGTCGCGAAAATGAATTTCACGTGCTCGGGTGGCTCTTCCAGCGTCTTCAACAGGCCGTTGAAGGCGGCGGTGGAGAGCATATGCACCTCATCGATGATATAGACTTTGTAGCGGGCGCTGACCGGTTTGTAGCGGACCGCTTCGATGATCTCGCGGATGTCATTGATTGAGGTGTGAGAGGCGGCATCCATCTCCATGATGTCGACATGGCGGCCTTCCATGATGGCCTGACAATGGGAACCCATTTCTTTCATGTCGATGGTCGGCTGATCGATCTCGCCGGGAATTTCATAATTCAGCGCCCGGGCCAGAATGCGGGCCGTGGTGGTTTTGCCCACCCCGCGCACCCCGGTCATCATATAGGCCTGCGCAATGCGGCCGGTCGAGAAAGCATTGGTCAGGGTTCGGATCATCGGATCCTGACCGATCATGTCATCAAAGTTCGCGGGGCGGTATTTGCGCGCAAGAACGCGATAGCCCTGATCTGACTGATGATCCGCAATGCTCATAAAGCTGTCCTGACCTAAAAAGCTGAGATTCTATCCCTATCCATAGCAGAGGAGGCGCAAGCCCGTCACCTGTCTTGTGGCATACGGGGACGATCTGTTGACAGGCAGCAGGGCGCACAAAAGCACTGGCTGGAACAGCGGCTTGGATAAATTTTCTGGGAATAAGTGGAAGGCTGAACAGATGACCCGCTCTGGACTCGTTGGGGCTGCTTCCTTCCGGACCTGACCCGATTGGCGAGGGGAACGTCCATTGCCAACCTTCCGTCTGTTCATATGTCACTTGTTGCATGCTAAAGCAAGGGGCATAGTCGATTCATTTTACAAAAGCGGAGCTTTGGTATGAGCCAATTCACACTTGATCCCCAACTTGGCGCCGACAGTCTGCCTTTGCTCGAACTTGATCTGTGCACCCTGCGGGTGATGAATGATGCGACCTATCCATGGATATTGATGGTACCAAAGCAAGCGGGCCTTGCGGAGCTGATCGACTTATCGATAGAGGATCAGCATCGATTGACCGACGAAATCCGGGCGGTTTCAACCGCGCTGCAAGCGGTGACCAAGTGCGACAAGCTGAATGTCGCAGCCCTTGGCAATATGGTGCGCCAACTGCATATCCATGTGATTGCCCGCTTTGAAGGGGATGCAGCCTGGCCCGGCCCGGTCTGGGGCAAGGTGCCAGCGGTGGCTTATGATGAAATGGACGGCAATGCCTTGATTGCTGACATGAAGAGAGCCATCATGGCAGAGCTTTAAGCCGTTTCTGGCTTTGCCCTGCCCTCCTCTTGTTTGCCTCCCCTTTTTTGACCAAAACTTCTATTGAAGACCCAACGGAGTTGACCATGTCGGACTTTTTCGCCGGACCCCGCCACAATCCATCATTTGAGGGGTTGGGATATGCCCACAATCGACTCGATCGGGACACCGAGCATCGCACCGAGGCCACGCTCAAGGATCGAATGGCCCACGACCGGGCCCGCTTTTATTTGTTTGATGGGGATCGGTTGCTGGTGCGGGTGAAGCCGGATCGGTTTGATCCGCTCTATTGCCAAAAGATGGCTTCCGAGCTGGGTGCGGATATGGATCGGGTGATCCTGCTTGGCACCGACCCTGTCGAGGACAATGCCCCACGGCTGGCGGCCCCGCTGTTGCCAGAGCGGGCAGCGGCCTATGAAGAGCATGCGGACTATCAGTTGGAGACCGTGCGGGCCGTTGGCTTGAAAGACATGCTGCCCGCGGATCAGCTGGGTGCGGTGGCGCAGGCGCGTAGCTTGCTCAATTGGCATGACACCCATCAATATTGTGCCAAATGCGGTGCCAAGACCCATGTTGCGCTGGCTGGTGCCCGACGGGATTGTCCCTCTTGCGAGGCGGTGCACTTCCCGCGCACGGATCCGGTGGTGATCATGTTGGCGATCCATCGCGATGCGGAAGGCGTCGAGCGTTGCCTGCTGGCGCGGCACACCCGGTTTGAAGATCCGATGTTCTCAACGCTTGCCGGTTTCATGGAACAGGGTGAGACACTGGAAGATGCGGTCCGTCGGGAGATTTTCGAGGAAGCGGGTGTCCGGATCGGGGCGGTGCGCTATCTCGCCAGCCAGCCCTGGCCTTTCCCTTCGTCGCTGATGCTTGGCTGTTTTGCCGAAGCGCTGTCGACGGATCTGACGCTCGATGACACCGAGCTGGGCGAGGCCCATTGGTATAGCCGTGAGGCGCTGAAGGTGATGATGGAACGGCCGGTCGGCTCGCCGGAGCCGCATGTGCCCGGTGGTTTTTCGATTGCCCACTGGCTGATCAAGGAATGGGCCGAGGCAGATCCTGCATAAAAACCTGCTTTTGGGGCCCTGCCCGCTTATTCTGCCGGAATGGCACTGGCCCGATCTGAAGCTTTCTGTCTTTTGGTTTTGCGGCTTTCTGCAAGGCACAGGATCATCGCACGCATCGGCTGTTCGATCTGGCGCGCCGAGATCATCGCTACGATGGTGCTGGCAATGAGGCCGACAATGAGAATGGCTGTGAAGGGCACAGTCTGCATTGGTTCAAGGATGTGCCGCCAGCCAAAGCCGAGCAGGGTCACGGCCAAAACCGGGTGCCAGAGATACATGCCAAAGGACACGGCAGCAACAGGCATCAGTGGTCGCAGGTAACGGCCCTTTTCGGGGGATACCAAATCGATGCAGCCCGCAACATAGAGCGACAGCGCAATCACAGCGATGGTCAGATATCCCGACGAAACGCCACTGATCATCATGATCATCGACAGCGCGAACAGGCCCCATGGGGCAAGATGAGACTTCACCTTGACCGGATGACGCAGAATGCAATCGGCCAGAATTGCTCCGAGCACAAAGTCCGCCAACACCCGATAGGCCCCCCACGTATTGGCTTCAAGCCAGGTGGGGAATGGCATCAGTTCGAGTTTCGTTGCCCCTTCCAGGACTGCAACACAGCAAAGCAGCAGGGTGACCAAACCGATCAATCCATTGCGGCGATAGATGAACACGATCAAGGGAAAAGCCAGATAGGCGAACCATTCCGCTGACAAAGACCAGGAAACATAATTGTAACCCAGCACATCGCCTGTCCCCCAGGCGTTGATCAACAACAGCTCTCGCCCGAGTTCCACAAGACTGTAGCGCTCCGGATCAGCGGTGGAAACCACTCCGAAATGGACGGCCAGTGCGACAACACAAAAGAAGCTTAGCGTGACCAGATGCAGCGGATATATCCGCGCCAACCGCCTGACGATAAAGACGCGCAGAGACTGCCAGTTCTGGATCCGATCAGCATAATGAAACCAGATCAGCAGGCCGGAAATGATGAAAAACATGTCGAGCATCGGCGTCAGGCGTTCCATGCCAATGTTCAACGCCTGATAGAATTCCGGGCCGTAGGCGCTGAAATGATAGATCATCACCAGAATTGCTGCGATCAGGCGCCAGACAGCGAATAGTCCAAAATGTGGTTTTGCTTTTTCTGTCATGCCTTCATTCTGCTTTTTGTCTTGTCTAGTCCCGTCAGACGCCAATCAACGCCACGATTTGCGTTGTTCGGTGAAGGATAACTGAAATGGATAAAGGCACCTACAATGGGAAAAGAATAATTCCTGTTAACCTTACCGATTCAGTAACCAAAGTCCGGGCGCAACGTCATTGGTGGGCGGCAAGGCGGCACTGGTCACAAAAGCGTGTTCACCGATCAGGTAATCCGGATGATAGGATCTTCACGTAGGAACCGTGTGCTTTGCGCATTTTTCTAGGGGAGATAGAAATGGATATGAAGATCAATCGACGCACAGCGATGCTGGCTGCTGCTGGTGCAACCGGTGCGATGCTGGCCCCGAAAGTCAGTTTTGCCAATGGGGATAACAAGGCAATGATGCCGATGGCCAAGGCACGGGGCTTCAAGGTCGGCTCCTTGGATGTCGTGGCTTTGCTGGCGGGCTCGGTGCCGCGCGATAACCCGCACGGCATTTTCGGCCTGAACGTGTCCGACGACGACTTTGCAAAGGTCAGTGCGGCAAACTTCATTGGCACCGATATGGCACAATTCTATTTCACGCCGACATTGGTGCGGGCGGGTGGCAATGTCATCCTGTTCGATACGGGACTGAATGCCGCAGGCATCACGGCTGCTCTGGCCGAGGCTGGCACAATGCCGGAAGATGTGACCCATGTGGTCATCACCCATATGCATGGCGATCATATTGGCGGTCTCATGGATGGGGATATGCCGACCTTTGCCAATGCGGTCTATCTGACGGGCCAAAAGGAATTTGATCACTGGTCGAAGGCCGACAACAAGAATTTCGACGCCAAGGTCAAACCGCTGGCAGAAAAGATGACCTTCCTGAATGATGGAGGCTCGGTTGCATCAGGCATCACCGCGGTTGCCGCCCATGGTCACACGCCGGGCCACATGGCCTATATGCTGGAGAGCGACGGGCAGCAATTGTTGCTGATGGCCGATACGGCCAACCATTATGTCTGGTCGCTGGCCTATCCCGACTGGGAAGTGAAGTTTGATATGGACAAAGCAGCCGCTGCGGCAACCCGACGCAAGATCCTTGGCATGCTGGCAGCGGATCGGGTGCCATTGATCGGCTATCACATGCCCTTCCCGGCCGCCGGGTTTGTGGAACAACGCGACACCGGCTTCCGCTATGTCCCGGTGAGCTATCAAATGATGCCGGCCTGAATGTCCGCCCGCCCGACTGTTGGCTGACTGTCAGGATCATTGAACTGACGTCATGAAACGACAAAGGACAATGGGGCTCACCGAGCCCCATTGTCCTATGGCTACACAGTCGGTCTGATCCTCACTTCGCGATCAAGTCGCGGCAACCCGCCATGCGTTGGAGCCGGTTGATGTGTGATGATGGCGGTAGAAATCCTCCGCCGACAGGGGACGACAGAAGGCAAAGCCTTGCAGGATGTCGACCCCCATGATGCGCAAAATCTCGGCATGTTCCATGCTCTCAACCCCTTCAGCCACCGAGCCGATGCCAAGAGTGCGGCCGATATGGATGATGGAATGGACCAACTCGCGCTGGTCTTCGCGCTCGATGATCGGCAAGACCAGTTCACGGTCAATCTTCAGACGGTTCGGTAGCAGGTGGGTCAGGCTGACGATCGAGGCGTAAGCGGTGCCGAAATCATCGATTTCAATGTCGATGCCCATATCGCGAATTTGCCGGATATTGGCCGCAACCTGCGCGTCGCTACGGTCCAGGAAGGTGGATTCCACCAGCTCGAAGGTCAGACTTTCGGGATTGATATCGAGCTTTCTGAGATTGCCAATCAGATCCTTGTCACCAAGACGTTTGGCAGAGACATTGACCGACAGGCGCGGCACGACAAAGCCCTGTTGATCGAAGCGCTTCTTGGTGGCAATCACGTGGTCAAGAATCTGGGCGTCAATCGCCCCCATGACGCCAAGGGCTTCAGCCGTTTCGACAAACTCGAACGGACTGACCAGGCCGCGCTCTGGATGCTGCCAGCGTGCCAGCGCCTCGGCTCCGACCAGCTCGTGGGTCTTGGCGGAATATTGTCCCTGATAGAAGGCGATAAACTCGCGGTTTTCGATGCCGCGCAGCACATCGTCGGCAAGACGGCGTTGCTGTCGGGCTTTCTGAACCAACGGCTCACTGAAGAAGCTATAACGCCCCTTGCCTGTCTGTTTGGACTGATAGAGCGCAAGGTCCGCATTGGACAACAGCTTGTCCGGATCGTTTTTGGCATCCACCGAGAGGGCAATACCGATGCTGGCCCCGATGCGGCATTTCCTGCCGTTGAACTCGATCGGGGTCTGGAGGGCTTCGAGCACCTCACCACACAGGGCGACGGGACGCTCCAGTTCTTCATCGGTTTGGCAGAGAATAATGAACTCGTCGCCACCAACACGGGCGGTGAATTCCTCCTCGCTGATCACTCTACGCAATAAGGAAGCCACTTCAACGAGGATCGCATCGCCTGCGGCGTGACCGTAATTGTCATTGACTTCCTTGAAGCCATCGAGATCTATCTTGATGAGACATGTCTGATCATCAATACAGGGACCGTCACCGTTGCGTCGGTGAAGCAAGTCGTCAAGATAGCGACGATTTGGCAGTCCGGTCAGGAAGTCATGCAGGGCACTTTCCCGGATTTTCACCTGAGCCTGTTCCAGTGCCAGATAGCGGCGCTCGCTTTCGGCGCGCGCTTCTTCGAGTTCGTGCTCGCGGGCGACATCTTCCGAAATGTCCCAGTTGACCCCAATCAGCCGGCGCTCACCACTGGCACTGACCAGCAACGAGCCGACAGCCCGGATGGTGAGTTCCTTGCCACCTGCAGGTCGGATCCGGAATTGCGATTTGAACAGGGTGCCATTCTCGACCGCAACACGAATCTCCTCGATCACCCGGTCCCTGTCATCGGGGTGGAGTCTGTCACGCCAGAATTGATCCGTGACATCTTCATGGAGAGGCAGCCCATGCAACTCCTTCATGCGCTCGTCCCAATGGGTTTTTTCCAAGGCCGGATCGAACTCCCAAACCCCGATTTTCGAGGTTTGCAACGCCATTTCCAGACGTTTGGTCATATGGGCGAGTTTTTGCTGATTGGCCAGATTGTCTGCCAGATGAACCCCGCGTTCCTGATAAAGGCGCCCAATCCCGTAAATCGGCACAACAACCAAAAAGAAGATGCACAATCCGACGGCACGGATGAACCACACATTTTTTGAAGTGGTCGCCCATCCCCCCTTTGGAATCGCATAGAGGATCCATTGTCCCGAGCCGAAGTCAATAAAGTTGCTGACCGGATCATTCTCCAGAATCTTCGCATCACCAAAAAACTGATTGCCGGCAAAACCTCGTCCATCACGCCCCACCAGCGCGAATTCAACCTCAGTGTTATCGACGATCCCCGATAATTTCAGCAGCGTGTCGGCATCAATGACCGCCGCCAGAAGACCCCAGAATTGCTCTCTGCCGTTGGGGAGACGATTGAAAATCGGATAGCGGGCAATGAACCCACGCCCACCCTGCACCAGATCGACTGGCCCGGCAAATATCGTCTCCTTTGTATCCCGGGCCTGCAAAGCCATGGCCTGTTGTGCTTCATTGGTGCGATAGTCCAATCCAAGCACTGCCTCATTGCCCTCGAGCGGGTGGACCATGGAAACGACAAGGTCCGGTGCGACGGCAAAGCTCTGGATGTCGCTGCGGGCATTATCAAGACTGTTGGCGAGAGCAGTGAAACGCTCCTGATCAATGTCGGAATCCGTTGCAATGGTTGCGGCCAAACCACGAACCAGCTCGACATTGGCGGTGATGCGGCCCTGCAAGCGAGATCCGATCAGGTTGGTTTTCTGCTGAAGGTACCTGCGCATGTCATTGTGCTCGAATTCACGACTGACATCTTCGGCAACGAAGGTGGCGACCACGACCACCAATGCAGCAAAAAACGCGGGCAAAGTCGAAAGCGCGAAGAATCGCGTTCGTGCTTTGGAAGCAACAATTTCACTGGTTTGCGTTCGAGTCGTCACTGCAAACACCCATTTTTTTGTTCGCGGTCATTTTTGTTTTTGTCTGGTCGAAGGTAACAAGAAAACATTGACAAAGGGTGAGCGACATCAATCCTTTTTAGGAATAAACTGCACAAAATCCGAGCAACATGAGGCTTCGATCAGAGACAAGGCTTACCAAGATAGAAAAAACCAAATGCATTGACTGATGCAGTTTCATTTTATTCAACGTTGTATTTATCTAATCTCCTCTCGTTTCACTTCCAGCCTTTGCCGTAAGCAGAATTGCTTTCCCGACCGTGCCGATGCATGCTAGGTTTGTAGGGAGTTTTGATGTATTTTCGGGGGGATTTAAAATGACTATTCGGTGGTTTCAAATAAATATAAACAAAACAATCCTGACCTTGATCCTTGCCATGTCTTTCGGCATCGCGTTGCTGCCGACGGGTCAGGCCTCTGCCGACAGCTGCTGGTGGCACAATGGGTCGTTGATGCGCTTGGTGGCACAAGGCAATAACCGCTGGTTCTATTATGAACAACCCCGCGCAGGCCTTGCGGTCGGTCCTGGTACGCTGCTGTTCAACGGCAACAAGCAGGGGAACTGGTATGTCGGAACGGCACGGGTTTTCTCAAAATATTGCCCCGGATCTCCCCTGCCCTATCATGTCGAGGGCCCGGTCGCGACGAACCAGCTGAAAGTGACTGTGCAAGGCAACAGGGAAGTGCAAAATCGCTGCCGCCCGACTGGTCGCTGGACGACAGACACACTGGTCTTCACCTACGCCTATCGGTGCTAGAGCCACCCAAAGCCCGCATCAACCGGGGCTGCCCCTTTAGCGGTTGGTCCGCTGCACTGCCAAAGGCCCCATGACCCGAGCAGGCCATGGGGTTCGGTCTTGGCTGTATCAGACCATGGCTGATCAAACATCCGGACTTGGACGCAGAGCACGGTTGGCTTCCGGTTCGGCATTTGTGTTGCGATAGCTATGCGCTGGATAGACTCCGAGAATCTTGAACTCGGCGGAGAAGAAGCGCAACTCTTCGAGTGCCAGCTCCACGCGAGGGTCATCCGGGTGCCCTTCAATATCGGCGTAGAACTGCGTAGCGAAGAACTTGCCGCCGGTCTGATAGCTTTCCAGCTTGGTCATGTTGACGCCGTTGGTCGCGAAACCACCCATTGCCTTGTAGAGCGCGGCGGGCACGTTGCGAACCCTGAAGAAGAAGGTCGTGACCACAGGCCCAACCCCGTGGTCGGCCTTGATCGGATATTTCGACAGGATGATGAAGCGGGTGGTGTTGTGGGTTTCATCCTCGACATCCTGTTTGAGAATATCCAAATCATAAATGTCAGCGGCCAAGTCCGAGGCAATGGCTGCCTGAGAGGGATCCTTGCGCTCTGAAATCTGCCGGGCGGAGCCTGCTGTGTCCGCTCCGATCACCGCACGCACGCCCATTTCACGAATCACCTTTCGGCATTGGCCAAGGGCCATCACATGGCTCTGAACGCTTTTCACCTCATCGAGAGATGCCCCCCGCACCCCCACCAGTTGGTGATGAATGGGCAGGAAATATTCACCGATGATGTGCAGGTCCGAGGTTGGCATCAAATGGTGAATGTCTGCAACGCGGCCAGCCACCGAATTCTCCACCGGAATCATCGCCAGATCGGCATCATCATTCTGAACCGCATTAAAGCAATCTTCAAAAGTCGCCATCGGTACCGCTTCAAAGTCGGGATAGACATTGTTGCAGGCAATATGGGAATTGGCTCCGGGCTCTCCCTGAAAGACGACTTTCTTGATGGTCATGTTGGCTCCTTGGCGAGCGAGCGCATGGCTTGCCACGCCTCTATTGGGATGAAGACCCCGGCTGCCGCACGACAGCCGGGGTCAGATATCTGTCTATTTTTCTTGCCTTTTCCTCTTGTCTTTCACACACGTCCCGGTGGATCCGGTGTCAATCAGGATTGGAAGGCAAGGATGGCTTTAGCTTTCTCAAGATCGGCAGGCGTGTCAACCCCGAGCGGCACGTCGTCAACGATCGACACATCGATCCGCATGCCAGCTTCAAGTGCCCGCAATTGTTCCAGTTTTTCGCGCCCTTCAAGGGGAGAGACATTCAGGCTGATAAAGCGTTCCAAAGCCTTGCGGCGATAGCAGTAGAGGCCGATATGGTGATAGAGCGGACCATCACCAAAAGGGGCGGTCGCACGGGTGAAATACAGCGCCCGCATGCGGTCCTTGCTCAACGGAGAACCAACGACCTTGACGACATTGGGATTGGTCTTTTCGGCTTCTTCACGGATCTCGACCGCCAGCGTGGTGATATCGACCTCAGGGTCTTCCATCGGCTCAAGGCAGGAACGGATCACGGCTGGATTGATGGTCGGCAGGTCCCCTTGCACATTGATCACATAATCGATGCGCTTGTTCGGGTCGATATGCTCGAGCGCTTCAAAGATGCGGTCGGAGCCAGAGGCGTGATCGGGATTTGTCACGACGGCGTCGCCACCTGCATCACGCACTGCCTGAGCGATCTGGTGACAATCTGCGGCAACCAAAACCTGCCCGACGTTGGCTTGCATGGCACGCCGCCATACATGAACGATCATCGGTTCCCCTGCAATATCGAGCATGGGCTTGTTCGGCAGACGGACAGATGTCATCCGAGCGGGAATGAGAATGACCGATTTCCCTGGATGATTTACAGCCGACATCAAAAATTCCTCCAATATTGTTGAAAACGAAGCAATCTGTGGCGAAAGTCGATCCATCTTAGCCGGTATTCCTATGGACATTTATTAGTAAAAGCTAGTAGTTTCCGCTTCAAATAGTTATTGCAACAGTCATGAGCGCGACATGGGCGCGCGATGCTGTTAGGATAATGTCCGTCACAAAGACCCCGGAGCAAGGACCAATGAACTTTTTCGAACTGAACAAAGCCTTTGGCGCGCTGTTGGCCGCGCTGATCTTCATCATGGTGACAGGCATGGTCACGGGTTACATTTTCCATGAGGAAACACCCGAGACACCGGGTTACGTGATTGAGATTGCAGACGCATCCGATACCGGCGGTCCGGCCAAGGAAGCCGAAGAGGAAGTGGATTTTGCCACCCTGTTGGCTTCAGCCGATATCGACAAGGGTGAAAAGGTCACCAAGAAATGCCAGTCCTGCCATACGTTTGAAGCCGGTGCCGGCGCCAAAACCGGTCCGAACCTGCATGATGTCTTTGGCCGTGCGGTTGCCAGCGTCGATGGCTTTGGCTATTCCGATGCCATGACCGAATTCGGTGCAGGCAAAAGCTGGGATGCAGACACGCTCAACGCCTTCCTGACCAAGCCAAAGGATCTTGTTGGCAAGACCTCCATGGCCTTTGCCGGTCTGAAGAAGGATACCGACCGCGCCAACCTGATCGGTTATCTGCAAAGCCTGAACAACTGATCGCCGCCTCAAGCGCAAACAGGGTACAAGGCCGGGGATTTCCCCGGCTTTTTTTGTGCCCGGATCTAGGCAAGAAGAGGCTGGAATAATCGATCAGGACCGAATAGTCTTTGCATGGCTGCAACCAGGCCATACGGAAGAAGAAAGGCACCCCCATGAAAAGCGTGTCCCATCAAGCTCTTATCATTATTGACTTGCAAAATGATTTCTGCCCCGGTGGTGCGCTGGCCGTGCCGAACGGCGATGCCATCATCAGCCGGATCAATCAGATGCAGCAGAGCTTTGACCATATCGTGTTGACGCAGGACTGGCATCCAGCGGGGCATAAATCTTTTGCCTCAAGCCATCAGGGCAAGACCGCTTATGAGCATGTCACCATGCCCTATGGTGATCAGATCCTCTGGCCCGACCATTGTGTTCAGGGCAGCGAGGGCGCCGCCTTCCACAACGATCTGGAAACGGACTGCGCATCCATGATCTTGCGAAAAGGCACCAACCCGGCGATCGATAGCTATTCGGCCTTTTTTGAAAATGATCATCACACGCCAACCGGGCTCGAGGGCTATTTGCGCGAAAGGGGCGTGGTTGCCTTGATGATGGTGGGTCTGGCCACCGATTTCTGTGTGCGTTATTCGGCTGTGGATGCAGCCAAGCTGGGCTTTGATGTGTCCGTCGATCTGGCGGCTTGCCGGGCCATCGACATGGAAGGGTCGCTCGCCGCAGCGTTGCAGGATATGCGTGACCATGGGGTCCAGTTCTTCGACTGATCCTGTTGTTTCTGTTTGTCGCTTCGGACCTGACCCTTAGGGACAGGCCACAAAAAGGACTTGCAACCGACGGTCTGCTGGGCCAGCCTGTCGTGCAATTTGAATTCGGGTAAGGAGACTCCATGCCAACGGATCTCGCCGCGCGCGTCTACAGCCATCGCTGGAAAATCGATCCCATCGTCCGATCGCTGATCGATACTGATTTCTATAAGCTCTTGATGGCCCAGTCGGTCTTTCACAACAGATCGAATGTTCATGTCACCTTCAGTCTGATCAATCGGTCAAAAGATGTGCCATTGGCCAAGCTGATCGATGAAGGGGAGTTGCGCGCCCAACTCGA
The DNA here is from genome assembly GCF_005771485.1 of Cohaesibacter sp. CAU 1516. Classification (NCBI taxonomy): domain Bacteria; kingdom Pseudomonadati; phylum Pseudomonadota; class Alphaproteobacteria; order Hyphomicrobiales; family Cohaesibacteraceae; genus Cohaesibacter; species Cohaesibacter sp. CAU 1516. The sequence goes on from NZ_VANT01000003.1 coordinate 99,090, forward strand.
CCATATCCGAACCCTGCGCCTGTCGCGGGGGGAAAGCACGTGGCTGCGTGGCAACATGTTCTATGGCAAACGGTCGATGTTTCATCCCGATTTCATGGAATGGTTCGAAAATCTGACCCTGCCACCCTATCATCTGGAACGGGTCGGCGATCAGTATGAGTTGAGCTTTGAAGGGGACTGGCCGGCAGTGATGCTGTGGGAGATCCCCGCTCTGTCGGTGCTGATGGAACTCAGGTCGCGAGCAATCCTGCATGAGATGAAGCAGTTTGAGCTGCAGGTGCTTTATGCCCGGGCAATGACCAAGCTTTGGGAAAAGGTCGAGCAGCTGCGGACCATCGGGGATGTCAAGATTGCCGATTTTGGCACCCGCAGGCGTCATTCCTTCCTGTGGCAGGACTGGTGCGTGCAGGCAATGCATGAAGGCTTGGGCGAGAATTTTGTCGGCACCTCCAATTGCCTGATTGCCATGCGACGCGAGCTCGAAGCCATCGGCACCAATGCGCACGAGTTGCCGATGGTCTATTCAGCGCTCGCCACCAGCGACGAAGAGCTGGCCAACGCCCCCTATCAGGTGCTCAAGGACTGGCAGGCAGAGCATGACGGCAACTTGCGGATCATCTTGCCCGATACCTATGGCACCAAAGGCTTTCTGGAACGGGCACCGGATTGGCTGACCGGTTGGACCGGCATCCGCATCGACAGCGGCAATCCGGCGGAAGCGGCAGAAATTGCCCTTCAATGGTGGCGTGATCGCGGCGAGGATCCATCCGAGAAAAGGATCATTTTCTCCGACGGGCTGGATGTCGAGATGATCGCCGAGCTCTATCAGCAATTCAACCATCGTGCCCGCATTTCCTTTGGCTGGGGCACCTTGTTGACCAATGATTTCCGCACATTGGTCAAAGGCGATGGGCTGGCGCCTTTTTCGCTGGTCTGCAAGGCGGTGTCGGCCAATGGCAACCCGACGGTCAAACTGTCGGACAATCCGAACAAGGCCATGGGGCCCGCCAGCGAAATCGACCGCTACAAACGTGTGTTCCGGGTCGGAGACCAGACCGCGCAAGATGTCATCGTATGACAAGGAAGACCGAAGCATGAACCAGCCAAACCAGCACAAACCGAAGAAAAGCTCGAAGGATCGGGTCCGCGAGGCTGGCGAGGCGCTTGGTCTGGCGATTGAGATCGTGACAATGCCCGCCTCCACCCGCACGGCGGAAGAGGCGGCAGAGGCCTGTGGCTGCGCAGTGGGGCAGATCGTCAAGAGCCTGATCTTCGAACGCCACGACAATCAGCATCTGGCACTGTTGCTGATCGCGGGGGACAATCGGGCGGATATGGATCTGGCGGCTCGGGTGATCGGCACCAGCCTTGACCGGGCGGACCCGAAAAAAGTGCGTGCGGACACCGGATTTGCCATTGGGGGCGTCGCCCCGATTGGCCATTTGTGCGAGATGGAAGTCTATATGGACCCGGCCCTATTGACCCACGCCACCGTCTGGGCAGCGGCAGGGGCGCCGAACTCGGTGTTTGAGGTCAAGCCGGATGCCTTGCAGGCGGCCACCAAGGCAACCTTGCTCGCCTAGCTGCGATTGTCATGACCATCCAGTGTGCTTTGGTAAGGTGATGGACAGCTCCATTGGGCCTATGATTTTGTATGCCTTACGAAAAGTTCATTGAAACTTGACAGACAACGCCACAATAGCGTCCGATTGCATCACAAAAGTGATTTGAAAATCGTACTTTGCGACTACATTGCATTTTGTGCTCATAATTTCGCCTACTCGACCCGACGCAGCTTTGCTAAGGTCTTTGCAGGTTAGTCCATTCAAAGGAGAAGTCTTCGTGCCTCAATCCATGCGCCAAAGCTGTTTCAAGTCCCTGCGCGCGCCCCTGATGGGGCTGCTGCTGCTGTCGAGTGGAGCCGTTGGCGCACTGGTGGAACCGGACCGGGCCGAAGCACTGGAATTCGAAACCTGGCTGCATGGCACCTCGCTGATGGGGGATGTGAAATATCCTACCGATTTCACCCGCTTCGATTACGTCAATCCCGACGCGCCAAAGGGTGGCACGGTCAAGATGGCGGTGCAGGGAAGCTATGACAGCTTCAACCAGATCATCACCAAGGGCGATCCGGCCAGTGGCCTTGGCTATCTCTATGATACGCTGATGGCGGCAAGCTTTGACGAAGTGTCGACCGAGTATGGCCTGTTGGCCGAGGCAATTTTTGTGGGGCCGGATTTCTCCTTCGTGAAATTCCGCCTCAGGGAGAATGCCACATGGCATGATGGCCAGCCTATCACGGCGGAAGATGTGGTCTGGTCGTTTGAGCAGCAAACCAAACTCAATCCTCAGGTCGGCTTCTATTATTCCCATGTCACCAAGGCGGAAGTGACCGGCGAGCGCGAAGTGACCTTCAGCTTCGATCAGACCGGCAACCGGGAATTGCCCCATATTGTCGGCCAGCTTTCGATCATGCCGAAGCATTGGTGGACGGGCACAGATGCAGACGGCAACCCGCGCGATATTGCCAAGAGCACGTTGGAGCCTCCGCTTGGCTCCGGGCCCTACAAGATTGGAGAATATTCGGCGGGCAAGAGTGTCACTTTCACGCGGGTGGATGATTATTGGGCCAAGGATCTCAATGTCAATGTCGGACGTTACAATATGGATGAGATCCAGATTGAATATTTCCGCGACGACACCGTGATGTTCGAGAATTTCAAGTCCGGCGGCTATGACTATCGGGTCGAGACCACGGCCCAACGTTGGGCGGTGCAATATGACTTCCCGGCGGCCAAGGATGGCCGTGTGGTCACCGAACTGTTCCCCGATACAGCACGCGGCGTGATGGTGGGGTTCATTCCCAACCTGCGACGCGAGAAATTCAGCGATATCCGCGTCCGCAAGGCGCTCAATTATGTCTTCAATTTCGAGGAAATGAACCGCACCCTGTTCTTTGATCAATATAGCCGCATTTCGAGCTACTTCTTCGGCACCGATCTGGCCAGCAAGGGCGCAGCTGAAGGGCGGGTTGCTGAATTGTTGAGCGCGTTGGGCGACAAGGTGCCGCCCGCTGCCTTTGAGCCTTACACCAATCCCAAGGTCGAGAGCCGGGAAGATTTGCGCGACAACTTGAAAAAGGCACTTGAGCTGTTCAAGGAAGCGGGCTGGGAGCCACGCACCGAGGTGGATGAGGAGAAGAAACCGCAAGGCTTTTTCCATTCCATCATGGTGACGCTGGGGTTGGCGAGCGACCCGACCAAGGTCGTCATGCGCAACGACAAGGGTGAAGCCTTCGAGATTGAATATCTGCTCAACAGTTCCGGGTTCGAGCGGGTCGCCTTGCGCCTGCAGGCCTCGCTGGAGCGGGTCGGGATCAAGCTCGATATCCGGATGGTCGACAGCTCGCAATATATCAACCGTCTGCGCAGCCGCGATTATGATCTGATCTATTCCGGCTGGGCGCAGAGCCTGTCGCCAGGCAACGAGCAACGGGAATATTTCGGCACGGAAGCGGCGGACCGTGATGGCTCGCGTAACTTTGCCGGCATCAAGAATGAGGCTGTCGATGCTCTGATCGACAAGATCATCTTCGCCACTGACCGGACCGAACTGGTGGCAGCAACCAAGGCAATGGACCGGGTGCTGCTGGCCAATCATTATACGATCCCCGGCTGGACCCTGCCTGCGGACCGGATTGCCCGCTGGGACAAATTCTCCCATCCCGCCCCGCTGCCGATGATGAGTGTGGGCTTCCCCGATATCTGGTGGTGGGACAAGGACAAGGCTGCTGCGGTAGAGGCCAAGAATTGACCTCCATCTTTGTCAAAGCGATGGAGCAAGCCAACGGATTATGGAGCAAGACGCAATGCCAAAAGGGATAGCCCCGACCCAGCCTTTGACGCCCCCCCTCACCCGGCGCGCCTTTCTCCAAAGCAGCGCAACGGCGGCTCTCACCCTTGGCACGGTTGCTTTGGCGATGCGGCCACTGGTGGGCTTTGCCAGCGTCGAACGGCATGGATTGTCGGTGTTTGGCGAACTGAAATATCCGCCGGGCTTTGCGCAGTTTGGCTATGTCAACGCCACAGCCCCCAAGGGTGGGCGGTTTTCCTTCTCGGCGCCAAGCTGGCTCTATAACCAGAATCCGCAGACCTTCAACACACTGAATGGCTTTGTGCTGAAGGGCGACGCGCCTCCGCGGATCGAGCTGTTGTTCGATATGCTGATGGTCCGCGCCCATGATGAGCCGGATGCGGTCTATTGCCATTTGGCGCAATCGGTCGCTCTGTCTCCCGATGGCAATCACCTCAGCTTCCGGCTGCGGCCAGAGGCTCGCTTCCATGATGGCTCCAAGGTGACCCCTGACGATGTCGCCTTCAGCTATCTGGCAATCAAGGAGAAGGGTCATCCGAACCTGAAGCTTGCCTTGCGGGCGCTGGACATGGTCGATGTGGCCGATGACATGGTGACTCTGGTGTTTGACGGGACCCAGTCGCGGCAGGATCCACTGGAGGCAGCCTCAACGATCCCGATTTTCTCCAAAGCGGATTTTGACGGCAAGGCCTTTGACGCCTCCTCCCTCACCCCGCCGGTCGGCTCTGGCCCCTATAAGATCGGGTTGATCAATGCGGGCAGCGTGATCGAATTTCACCGCGATCGCGATTATTGGGGCAAGGATCTGCCGACCGCCGTCGGACACAACAATTTCGACATCATCCGCCTTAGTTTCAGCCGGGATTCCACCACGACCTTTGAGAGCTTCAAGAAGGGGGATCTGAATTTCTGGCTGGAATTCTCCTCCAAGCGCTGGGCGACGCAATATGACTTCCCGGCAATCCATGATGGGCGGGTGAAAAAGCTCGAACTGCCCGATGACCAGCCATCGGCGGCACAAGGCTGGTTCTTCAACACCCGCCGGAGCAAATTTGCAGATCCCCGGACGCGGGAGGCAATCGCCACCACCTTCGACTTCGAATGGTCGAATGAAAAGCTGTTTTTCGGCCTCTATCAGCGCACCCAATCCTTCTTTGAACGCACCAAGATGAAGGCGAGCGGCAAGGCGGAAGGCAAGGTTTTGGCCCTGCTGGAGCCGTTTCGGGATCAGTTGGACCCTGCGGTGTTTGACGAGCCTTACACGCCACCGGTTTCGGACAGCTCCGGGCGGGATCGCAAGCTTTTGGCCCGCTCAATCCAGCTCCTCAAAGAGGCCGGTTGGACCCAGACCGAGGTTGGTTGGGTCAACGGATCGGGCGAGACGCTGGAGATCGAACTGCTCGGCAACACTCCTCTGTTTGAGCGGATCATCAATCCATGGGCCGAACGTCTGGCGCTGATTGGGGTGCCATTGCGCTTCCGTCTGGTGGATCCGGCCCAATTCCAGCGACGGCTGGATGAGTTTGATTTTGATCTGGCCGGGCGGCGTTATTCCATGTCGGCAACCCTTGGGCCTGCGACACGCTCGGTCTGGGGATCAGCTTCAGCAGAGACCAATGGCAGCTATAATCTGGCGGGTCTGAAGCTTGCCGCGATGGATGCCATGATCGATGCGGCGCTGGCTGCTGAGAGCCGCGAGGATATGGAAGCGGCCGGACAAGCCATCGACCGGATCTGGCGGGCCGGACATTACTGGATTCCCAACTGGAACAAGCCGGTCCACACGATTGGCCTTTGGCAAGGCATTCAGGCCGGTGAAACTGCCGGACTTTACGAATTCTACCCTGAAAGCTGGTGGTGGATGAAAGGTTGACGCCTTACTCGTTGCACATTCTGTGTGCCAGACTGTATCAGCGTCAAAAGAGAGATCTTGGTTAACAAAGTGTTATGAGCCTTTGTGCATCACTGAAGACCAAAGAGAGAAGAACCACGTTCGCGCAAGAGGCGTAACAATCAAACGCAACAAACTGTCCACGCGCGAAGGGAAATGGAGAGGGAATGGGCGCCTATATTTTACGACGTCTGTTGCTGATCATTCCGACATTGATCGGGATTATGGCAATCAATTTCGCAGTCATCCAGTTTGCCCCCGGCGGACCGGTTGAACGGATCATCGCGCAGGTGACCGGCACCGATGTCTCTGCCACCGAGCGGATTTCCGGTGGCGGTGATTTTGCCGGAACCGGCACCGGACCATCTGCCTCGAGCGGCGAGGACATCACCTCGCGTTATCGTGGCGCACAGGGGCTGGATCCCGAATTCATCAAAGAGCTGGAAAAACAGTTCGGCTTTGACAAACCACCACTCGAACGCTTCGGTCAGATGCTGGTCAATTATGCCACCTTCGACTTCGGCGACAGCTATTTCCGCGATATTGGCGTGCTGGAACTGATTGCCGAAAAGATGCCGGTATCAATTTCACTTGGTCTCTGGATGACGCTGATTTCCTACATGATTTCCATCCCGCTTGGCATTCGCAAGGCGGTCAGCGATGGCAGCAAGTTTGACGTCTGGACCAGCGCCGTGGTGATCATCGGCTATGCCATTCCGGGCTTTTTGTTTGCGGTTCTGCTGGTGGTTCTGTTTGCCGGTGGCTCCTTCTTTGACTGGTTCCCGCTGCGCGGACTGATCTCGGACAATTTCGACCAGTTGAGCTGGTGGGAGAAGATCCTCGACTATTTCTGGCACTTGGCCCTGCCGCTCACCTCGATGGCACTGGCGGCCTTTGCCACCACCACGCTTTTGACGAAAAACTCCTTCCTTGATGAAATCCGCAAGCAATATGTGGTGACCGCAAGGGCAAAGGGCCTGACTGAACGGCAGGTGCTGTATGGCCATGTGTTCCGCAATGCCATGCTGATCATCATTGCGGGCTTCCCCGGTGCCTTCATTGGTGCCTTCTTTGGCGGTTCCCTGCTGATCGAGCAGATTTTCTCCCTCGACGGGCTGGGGCTTTTGTCGTTCGAAAGCGTCATCAACCGGGATTATGCAGTGGTCTTTGCGACGCTCTATATCTTCTCGCTAATGGGACTGGTTGTCAGCCTGATTTCCGACCTGACCTATATGTTGATCGATCCGCGGATTGATTTTGAAAGCCGGGAGGTCTGATGATGCGATTGCCATTCAGCCGCAAAAAAGACCCGTCCAAGCAGACGCCGGGCTTCTTTGCCAACCTGTCGCCGATCAATCAGCGGCGGTTGAAGAATTTCAAATCCAACCGGCGCGGCTATGTTTCGCTCTGGTTGTTTGCCGTCCTGTTTGTTCTCACCCTATTTGCCGAGTTGCTCGCCAATGACAAGCCGTTGCTGGTCTCTTACAAGGGCGAGTTGCTGTCCCCCTTGGTAACCGACTATCCGGAAAGCAAGTTTGGCGGGTTCCTGCCCAAGACCGATTATCATGATCCGGTGATTCAGGATGAAATCAACGAGAATGGCTGGGTCCTCTGGGCCCCGGTGCGCTATGGCTATCGGACGGTCAATATCGACCTGCCAACCCCGGCCCCTTCACCGCCGAGCTGGATGCTCGACAAGGAGGTGCGTTGCGCGCCCTATGACATGGGCGTTGAAGATCGCAATTGCTCCATTGGCAACTGGAACTGGCTCGGGACCGATGATAGCGGCCGGGACGTGCTGGCACGCCTTATCTATGGCTTTCGGATTTCGGTGCTGTTCGGCCTGACGCTGACGCTGTTCTCGTCGGTCATCGGGGTTGCTGCGGGTGCGATTCAGGGCTTTTTCGGCGGTCTGACGGACCTTCTGTTCCAGCGCTTCATCGAGATCTGGACCTCGGTACCACAGCTCTATCTGTTGCTGATCATTGCCGCCATCATCACCCCCAGCTTCTGGATTCTTCTCGGCATCCTGTTGCTCTTCTCCTGGGTGGCGCTTGTTGGGGTTGTGCGCGCGGAATTCCTCAGGGCGCGAAACTTCGAATATGTGTCCGCCGCCCGTGCCCTTGGCGTCTCCAACGGGACCATCATGATGCGGCATCTGTTGCCCAATGCCATGGTGGCGACGCTGACCTTTATGCCCTTCATTCTCAATGGATCGATCACCACGCTGACCTCGCTCGACTTTCTCGGCTTCGGCCTGCCGCCCGGCTCCCCATCGCTTGGGGAATTGCTGGCGCAGGGCAAGAAGCACTGGGAGGCGCCGTGGCTGGGGCTCACCGGTTTCTTCTCGATTTCGATCATGTTGAGCTTGCTGATATTTGTCGGCGAAGCCGTGCGCGATGCCTTTGATCCGCGCAAGACATTCCAATGAGGGGTGAAAGAATGAACAACAATAAAACGCCCCTTTTGCAGGTCGAGGATCTCTCCGTTGCCTTCCGTCAGGATGGCACGGAAAAGCTGGCCGTCAACAAGGTTTCCTTTAGCCTCAACCGCGGTGAGACGCTGGCTCTGGTCGGGGAATCCGGCTCGGGCAAGTCGGTGTCGGCCCTTTCGGTTCTCAAGTTGCTGCCCTATCCGTCCGCATCCCACCCGTCAGGCAAGGTGCTGTTTGATGGCATTGATCTGCTCAATGCCAATGACAAGCTGCTCCGCTCGGTGCGTGGCAACCGGATTTCGATGATCTTCCAGGAGCCGATGAGCTCGCTCAATCCGCTTCATACGGTGGAGCAACAGATCGGCGAGGTTCTGTCAATCCATCACGGCATGGGCGAGAAACAGGCCCGTGCGCGGGTGCTGGAACTGCTCGAGGATGTTGGTATTCGCGAACCGGAAAAGCGCCTCAAAAGCTATCCGCACCAATTGTCCGGTGGCCAGCGCCAGCGGGTGATGATCGCCATGGCGTTGGCCAATGAGCCGGAAATCCTGATTGCGGATGAGCCAACCACCGCACTGGATGTGACCGTACAGGCGCAAATCATCGAATTGCTGCGCGCCTTGCAAAAGAGCCATAACATGGCGCTGCTCTTCATCACCCACGATCTTGGCATTGTCGAAAAGCTGGCAGACAGGGTGTGCGTGATGACCGATGGCGAGATTGTCGAAACGGGTCCGACGGCCGAGATTTTTGCCAATCCACAGCATCGCTACACCAAACATCTCCTGTCGTCCGAGCCAAGCGGCAAGGCGCACCCGGTGGCACAGGATGCTCCAATTCTGCTGGAAACCGAGGATCTCAAGGTCTGGTTCCCGATCAAGCGCGGCTTCTTGCGCCGCACCGTTGGTCATATCAAGGCGGTGGACGGCATCTCGCTGTCGATCCGGGCTGGTGAGACGCTCGGCATTGTCGGGGAATCCGGGTCTGGCAAAACCACGCTGGGGCTCGCGCTGTTGCGAATGATTTCGTCCGACGGTCCGATTGTCTTTCAGGGCAAGGGCCTCGATCAGCTCGACAACAAGGCCATGCGTGACAAGCGGCGGGACATGCAGATCGTGTTTCAGGATCCGTTCGGCTCGCTGTCGCCGCGCATGTCGATTGCCCAGATTGTGGCAGAGGGTCTGGCCATTCATGCACCCGACCTCAGTGTCGAGGAACGGGATGCCAAGGTGGTGCAGGCCTTGAAGGAAGTGGGCATCGACCCGGAGACCCGCCATCGCTATCCGCACGAATTTTCCGGTGGTCAGCGGCAGCGCATTTCTATAGCGCGGGCCATGGTGCTGGAGCCATCCTTCGTGATGCTCGATGAGCCGACCAGTGCGCTTGACATGAGCGTGCAAAGTCAGGTCGTTGATCTGTTGCGTGATCTTCAGGCCCGCCACGGGCTGACCTATCTCTTCATCAGCCACGATCTCAAGGTGGTGCGGGCCCTGTCCAACCGGGTGATGGTGATGCGGCAGGGCAAAATCATCGAGCAAGGCGATGTCGAGCAGATTTTCGACGCGCCGGAAACCGACTATACCAAGGCCCTGATGGCAGCGGCCCTTCGGATGGAGACCGCCCCAACGGGGGTCGTTGCTGACTGAAGGCTCTTCTGAAAGATCAAGACAATGATTATTCTCCTCTATGCCAATGGCTGGGACATGGATGCGTGGGCAACACGCATTCGCAAGGAACTGCCCCACGCGACGATCATCTCGCCGGACACGCTCACCAATCCGGCCAGTGTCGATTATGCGATGGTCTGGAAGCCGGAACCGGGCTATCTGGCAGGTTTTCCCAATCTCAAAGTGATTTGCTCGCTCGGTGCCGGGGTGGATTTCCTGATGGCAGATCCCGATTTGCCAGCGGTCCCGGTGGTGCGGGTGATTGACCCGGATCTGACGGGCCGGATGAGTGAATATGTGCTGCTGCAATGCCTATTGCATCACCGCCGGACCCTCTCCTATCTGCGTTATCAAGCCGCCGGTATCTGGAAGGATCAGGCCGATGTGGCGGCCCGCGATATCCGCGTCGGGGTGCTTGGGCTGGGTGTGCTGGGCCTTGATGCGGCCAAGAAACTGCAAATGATCGGCTATGATGTGGCTGGCTGGAGCCGATCACCGAAACTGATTGAGGGTCTGTCAACCTATTCCGGGCCTGACGGGCTTGATGCGATGGCCGCGCGGACAGACATTCTAGTCTCGCTGTTGCCCCATACGCCTGAAACCGAGGGGATGCTCAATCTGGATCTGTTCCGCAAGCTTGCGCAGAACGGGCCGCTGGGTGGTCCAGTGGTGATCAATGCCGGGCGCGGCAAGCTGCAGGTCGAGCGTGATATCATGGAAGCGCTTGATGAAGGCAGCCTGATCGGCGCGTCTCTGGATGTGTTCGAGGAAGAGCCTTTGCGGGACGGCAGTCCGATCTGGTCGCATCCTTCGATCATTCTCACCCCACACAATGCCGCGGTCAGTGACCCGATCGCCACAACGGCCTATCTGGCTCGTCAATTGACGCTATTTGAGGCGGGCGAGCCGATGGAAAGCGTGGTTGATCGCAACGCGGGATACTGACCCCCGCACCTTTGTTGTCTTGTCTTGCAAGGCTGCGGATCAGGGGCCGCTTGGTCCGGCTTTCTCTTTGACGGTTGACTTCAACCGCAATCAACGCTCTCCTATGGCAATATACCAAATTGCATTTTCAAGGAGACCGGATTTTGAAGAGACTGTTGTTGCTTTTGATTTTTCTGACCCCGTTGCCCGCATGGGCGGACGGGTTCGGCTTTGAAACGCCTTCGGGCAATATCTATTGCAATGGGCATATCAGCGACGGTGGAGGCATTTCGTGCGAGATTGTCGTACGACAGGGCCCGCCAGCCAGACCCAAACCGTCCTCCTGTCGCCAGAGTTGGGGCCACAGTTTTTCTCTGCAAGGATCAGGGTCGGCCGAACTGATTTGCGGTCCCAAACCGTCGCGGGTCGGCTATTCCGAGATCGCTGCCTATGGGCAGTCGGGCACGTTTGGCGATATCACCTGTTACTCGGAGCGCACCGGCTTCACTTGCGAAAATCGAAGCGGGCATGGCTTTTTCCTCTCCCGGCGCAAACAGGAAATTTTCTGACACAAAAACGGCATGGGATGCACTTTGCCTTACTGACAGGCCGACGTCCCTCGCCTTCCCACCCTAGAGCGCCAACCGTCTCACGGCGCGCAGATCACCATATTCGTTGGCCGCGATCCGCTTGAGCGCATCAGACAGCGGTTCCTTGGCCACAGCCATATGATGGCCGTTGGCATGGAGCAGCGTCTGCGCGTCGCTCATCACGCCGACATGACCGGGCCAGAAGAGCAGATCGCCACGCTGCAGGGACGAGAGCGCAGTGTCAAGATCAAGGGAAGTGCCCGCTTCCTTTTCCTGCATCGAGGCATCACGCAACATCGGGATGCCCGCCATTTCGCAAGCAAGCTGCACCAAGCCGGAGCAATCGATGCCAAGGGAGCTTTTGCCACCCCAGAGATAGGGCGTGCCAATCAGGCTTTCTGCAACACTGACGAAATCGGTCGCTTTATGCTGACGCTCCACCACATGCTGGGCAACGACCCATCCGGCTTCGCCGTTTGGCATCGGCAAGTTGACCAGTTTGCGATAAAGGGTGCCGCGGACCTCTTCCTCTTCGCCCAGCACGAGGCCAGCCCCCATCGACAGGAAGGTGGCGGCGGGGAATTTCAGATCCGGCCCCGGATAGACAAAGGTGCGTACGGCGCTGACTTTGTGGGTTGGTTCCCCGGCGGCGAACTCATCGGACAGGTGGCCTGAATAAGGCCCAATGGCGTCCGTTGGCATATAGCCGACATAGCCGTCCCCCGCCAGTTGAACCCAGCACCAGCCCTTGTCATCCTGCTCGAAAACATGAACCACCTCACCCAGCAGGGCCTGACTGTCAAGGCCACTGCGTCCGTCCGGCGCAGCTTTCAGAGGCGCGACGGGGACGCGGACACGCATCACATGGGGGGTTACGAACCGTTCGGCCTCGACCTGCCCTTCAAGACGTTTATCGGCTAGGTCGGGACGAAAGGCATTGAGGGACGGATTGAGCATGGTTATTTCCTGATTGGAGATCTTTTGCGCTAGAGGTAACTGCCTTGCCCTCACTCTGCAAGGGCGGCGGTCGTCTCAACGATTTTGTGGCCCAGATCATGCACATAGAGCGCTCCCTTGACCGTACGCAGGATGACGACATTGCGTTTGTCCTGATCATCGCGGCGGCGGGTCAGAAGGCCCATGCGGCCCATTGTGTCGAGTGCTCTTGTGATGGCGGGCTTGGTGACACCGAGCTTGGCTGCCAATCCGCGCACCGTGTGGGGTGGCGTTTCGAGATAGACGGTCAAAAGCACGGTCATCTGCCGAGCGGACAGATCCGTGTCATCTTTGAGCACCAGATCGTGGGTGACATCGTGCCATAAGTTCAGCGCCTGACTCGCGCTCATTGTCGTCGCCATGCAACACCTTGCCTGTGGGCCAATTCTATCTCGTTCCGGCTCCGGTATAATGTGCGCTGATTCACAGCTTGGATGCAAGTGCGAAGGGAATTGCCGCAAAGCGACAATCCCCGTTTGCGAGGCCTTACTTGGCGTATTTTGCCTTCAGATGGCTGTAAATGGCGCGAATGGCTTGTGCTTCGCCGCCCTTTGGCCGGGCCGGTTGCGCCGCTGGTGCCCAGCCATAAATGTCGAAATGAACCCAGCTGCGGCTCTTGTCGACAAAGCGGCGCAGGAACAGGGCCGCGGTGATCGATCCGGCAAAGCCGCCGGTGGAAATGTGGTTCACATCGGCAATGTCTGACGACAGATTGCCGTCATAGCCCGGCCAGAGCGGCATGTTCCAAAGCGGGTCCCACTGGCTGCGGCTTTCCGCAGAAAGAGAGGCAACCAGGTCCGCATCATCGCTGTAGAAGGGGGGCAGATCGGGGCCGAGCGCCACACGGGCTGCGCCGGTCAGGGTGGCCATATCAATCATCAGCTCTGGCTCTTCCTCATCGGCCAGTGCCATGGCATCGGCCAGCACCAGACGGCCTTCGGCGTCGGTGTTGCCGATTTCGACGGTCAGGCCCTTGTGGCTCTGCAGCACATCGCCGGGACGGAACGCATTGCCGGAGACCGCATTCTCAACCGCCGGGATCAGGACACGCAAGCGTACGGGCAATTGCGCCGACATAATCATCGAGGCAAGGCCAAGCACGTTGGCCGCGCCGCCCATATCCTTTTTCATCAGCAGCATGGACGAAGAGGGTTTGAGATCGAGGCCGCCTGTATCGAAACAGACGCCCTTGCCAACGAGAGTGACCTTTGGCGCGCTCTCGTCACCCCAGACAAAATCAAGCAGGCGTGGCGCGCGCGGAGACGCTCTGCCGACCGCATGGATCATCGGGAAATTATGCTCCAGCAGCGCTTCACCCTTGATGACGGTGAGGATCGCTCCATGGGTATCAACCAGCCCCTTGGTTACCGCTTCCAGCTCATCCGGGCCCATATCATTGGCGGGAATGTTGATCAGATCGCGGGCCAGATTGCTGCCCTTGGCCTGACGCAGGACATCCTCGCGATCAACCCCTTCAGGCCAATCAAGCTCCGGCATGGGTTTGGTATTTTCCTTGTAGCGATCAAACCGATACGCCCCCAGATGCCAGGCCAGCACCGCCAGAAACAAAGCCTGATCATCCTCTGCCAAGACATCTTCGATCACATAGTGATAGCGGCCTTCCGGCAAACGTACGGGCAGCAGACCGGCGAGCAATGGCGACCGATTGGGGTTGCTTTGCTTGCCAATGCCAAACAGGACCGCTTCGATGGATCCATCAAGGGAGGGGATCAAACAAATCTCCCCTTCCTTTGCCGCAAAGCCGGTGCTTTCCGCCCATTGGGTGCCAGCTGCCGACATGGCCTTGGGCACATGGCTTTCCCCATCGGAGGCGACGAAATGAATTGGCGTGGACTTGGCTTGTTCAGACATGCTTTGAGAATTTCCCGAGTGGTTGCCCGATGCCCGATATGGCGGGATGGCATCGGATGGAATCAGACCGCCGATCAAGGCCAAAGATTACTGCAAGCGCCTGCGGAAGGGAATGACCGAATGGCTCCCCTGTGCTGGCTTCGCGCGCCTTTCGGAGGGCTTTTTGCGAAGGGCGGAGCATAGAATGCATGCAAATTGCACGAATTAACCAAGCATTAGGGTTAATTGTTTATTGCTGAGGGAAGAAAGCATCGTGCATCAGTCCGCCCGCAATCTGTGGGACTGCCTGTTGCCGTTCTGCACGAGGATTGCGTCATGACAAGTGGTTCCTTCACCCGCTCCCCTTCCCCAGCACGGGCCCGCAAAGCCTTTCTTGTGGCTTCTGTCGCGCTGCTGGTGGCTGTGTCGGGTTGTTCATCGAACAAGAAGAGCGTCTCGGCCTCTGATCATCAGCGCACGGGCTATGCCAGCGAACAGGCCTTGCAGGATTCCATCCACTATTGGGAAAAGCGTTACAAGAACAATCCCAAGGATGTCAAAGTCGCTCTCAATTACGGCACGGCACTGCGCCATGCCGGTCGTTATGAGCAATCTCTGGCGGTGATTGAAACCGTGGCTGCCACGGAAACCAAGAACCGTGTCGTGCTGGCAGCCTATGGCAAGGCACTGGCCTCGATCGGACGGTTCCAGCAGGCCCTCACCGTGTTGCAGCGCGCACAAACCCCGACAACCCCGGACTGGCGGCTGGAATCGGCCATGGGTGCCATTCATGACCAGTTGGGCAATTTCTCCACCGCGCGCGACCATTATGACAAGGCCCTGTTGCAGGCACCCGGCGCTCCGAGCGTGCTGAGCAACTATGGCCTGTCCTATCTGCTGGAAGGCGACCTTGCGTCTGCCGAGGGGTATTTGCGCGAGGCGGCCAAACAGCCGGGGGCGGATAGCCGCGTGCGGCAGAATTTGGCTCTGGTGCTGGGACTGCAAGGCAAGTTCAGCGAAGCGGAAGCGATTGCCAGCAACGAGCTGTCACCACAGCAGGCCGCAGCCAACATGGCTTATTTGCGCACCATGCTCAAAGAGCGTGGCAATTGGAAGACCCTGAAGAAACAAGGCTAATCACCAACATCCCTATCTGAAATGACAAAAGGTCGATGCTGCTGCATCGACCTTTTTTGTCTCTTGGGTGGGGTTTGGGCTTGTTGTCCCGATCAGCCCCAGAAGGAAATGGCCGCCGGTCCCAGAACGGCAACAAAAATTGCGGGCAGGAAGAACAGGATCATCGGCACCGTCAGTTTCGGCGGCAGGGCCGCTGCCTTTTTCTCGGCTGCTGTCATGCGCATGGTGCGGTTTTCATTGGCCATCACACGCAAGGCATCACCAAGCGGCGTGCCATAGCGTTCGGCCTGAATGAGTGAGGTCATCACCGCGCGTACACCTTCCAGCCCGGTGCGGGTCGACATATTCTCATAGGCAATCTTGCGATCCTGCAGATAGGACAATTCGGCGGTCAGAAGGGTCATTTCCTCGGCCAACTCAACGCTCGACTTGCCGATTTCGGCAGCCACTTTCTGAAAGCCTGTTTCTGCTGTCATGCCGGATTCGACGCAAATCAGCAGCAGATCGAGCGCGTCGGGCCAAGCGCGGGTGATCGAAGCCTGCCGCTTGGAGATCAGGTTGCGAATATAGAGCGCCGGGGCGTAGTAGCAAGCATAGGCAAACAGCAGCGACAGAAAGATCTGGACCATCGGCGGATAGTCAGGCTTGAGGACAATGAACAAATAGAAGAGCGCCACCATCAGACCGACCATCGGCCCGACGATCCGGGCAAAGGTGAAGGTCATCAGGTGATTTTCACTGCGAAAGCCCGCCTGTTTCAACCGAATGCGGCTTTCCTTGTCGGCAAAAGCATCGCGCATTTTGAAACGGTCAACGATGTTCAGGATCACCGCCTTGGGCTCCTGGCGCAGAGAGGGTTTGCCGCGACCATCGTTGTTCAGGGCTGCCCGCTCCCGGCGGCGGATCTGTTCGCGTTCAGTCGCCACCTCTTTCATACGGCTGCCAAGCTTGTCCGTTTCAAGGAATGGCATGGCTGCAGCAAGGATCGACGCGACCACGGCGATGGCCGTCATCACCGCAAAAATGTCCTGAATATCAAAGCCAATCATGTGCCATATTCCTTGTCAGACCCAGAGATTTCCCGACAGCTCAGCAGTCAGGATTTCCGGGATCAAATATCGAAGTTGATCATGCTGCGCATCATGATGATGCCAATCGCCATCCAGACGAAGGTCGCCGCCATGACCATGTGCCCCATCGGGTGGGTGAACATCACCATGATGTAGTCGGGCGAGGTCAGATAGGTCATGAAGGCAATGATGAAAGGCATCGCCGCGATGATGGCCGCAGACGCCTTGGCCTCCATCGACATGGCCGAGATCTTTTCCTTCATCTGGGCACGGGACCGGAGCACGCGCGACAGGTTGCCTAGAGCCTCGGACAGGGAGCCACCGGCCTGGGCCTGAATGGCAATGACGATGGCAAAGAAGTTGGTCTCGGCAATCGGCACCCGTTCATGCAGGCGCGGCACAACCGCAGACAGGGGTAGCCCCATGGCCTGCTCGTCCACCAGACGCTTGAATTCGGAGCGAACCGGCTCGGCGGTTTCGGAGGATGCAATGACGATGCAGTCGCCCAGTGGCAAGCCTGTACGAATACCCCGGACGATGACGTCGATGGCATTGGGGAACTCGGCGATGAACTTGTTTATCCGCTTCTTGCGTTTGCGTGCCAGCCAAAGATTGGGCAGGCCGATAAGGCCGACAATACCAATGCCCAGTGAAACCAACAGGCTCATGCCACCAATCAAGGCACCCAGAAAACAGATGGCCCCGCAAATCATGCTATAGAACCAGAATGTGCGCGGCTTGATTTCCAGACCGGCCTGAACCAGACGGGCGGACAGGGTCTGTTTTTTCTTGGCACCCTGCTTCTGGGCCTCTTCGATCTTCTTCAGGCTGGTTTCGAGATCCTTGCGGCGATCAGCGCTTGCGGCCTTGATCCGTTTGTCGGCCAGATGGACACGGCTAATCGAAATGGTTTCCATCCGCTGACGGCGCCGATGGTCCTTGGAAAGCTTGGGGTAGAACAAGCCCCACGCAATGCCAACCACCGCGAAAACCACGAGCGCAAACAACGCAATCGTGAAGATCAGGTCATCTGTGACAAAATCCATGCTCGCTCCTTGTCAGCCTTCTTTTCTACCCAGTGTGCAGTCTCCCGGTTTGGCCTTTGCCGGACAGGAGGCTTTGTGTCGTCTGGCCTATGCATTCGGAATGCACCGTTGGAAAGGCCAAAAATCAATAGCCATCGCTATCTGAGGCCGCATCGAGAGCGGCAGCCAGATTGGCTTCTTCGTTATAATATCGGGCCCGCTCCCAGAAAGCCGGGCGCCCGATGCCGGTGGATTTGTGCTTGCCAATAATCTTGCCGTTGGCGTCCTCACCCTGGATCTCATAAAGGAACAGATCCTGCGTCGTGATCACATCCCCTTCCATACCCGTGACTTCGGTGATGTGGGTGATGCGGCGCGAGCCGTCCCGCAGGCGCGAGGCCTGAATGATGACATCAATCGAGCCGACGATCATTTCGCGGATGGTCCGGGTGGGCAGGTCATAGCCGCCCATGGTGATCATGGCTTCCAGACGCGACAAGGCTTCACGCGGCGAGTTGGCGTGCAAGGTGCCCATTGAGCCGTCATGGCCAGTGTTCATTGCCTGCAAAAGGTCAAAGGCTTCAAAGCCACGCACCTCACCGACGATGATGCGTTCGGGACGCATACGCAGGCAGTTTTTGACGAGGTCGGTCATGGTGATCTGTCCCTCGCCTTCCAGATTCGGCGGGCGGGTTTCCAGACGGACCACATGGGGCTGCTGCAGCTGCAATTCGGCGGCGTCTTCACAGGTGATGACGCGCTCATCGACCTCGATATAGTTGGTCATGCAGTTGAGCAACGTGGTCTTGCCTGAACCGGTACCACCCGAAATGACCACATTACAGCGGACCTTGCCGATGATCTTGAGGATCTGGGCACCTTCCGGTGAAATCGAACCGAACTTGACCAGCTGGTCAAGGGTCAGTTTGTCTTTCTTGAATTTACGAATGGTCAGGGACGGACCGTCGATGGCCAAAGGAGGCGCGATGACGTTGACACGAGATCCGTCGGGCAGGCGGGCGTCACAGATCGGGCTTGATTCATCCACGCGACGACCAACCTGCGACACGATCCGCTGACAAATATTCATCAGCTGGCCATTGTCACGAAAGCGGACGTTGGTCAGATAGACTTTGCCCGAGGTTTCAATATAGGTTTTCTCGGCCCCATTGACCATGATATCGGCGATGTCGTCGCGGGCCAACAGCGGCTCCAGCGGACCATAGCCAAGCACGTCGTTGCAGATGTCATCAAGCAGGTCTTCCTGCTCGGCAATCGATAGGACGATGTTTTTCAGCGCGATGATCTCGGAAACGATATCGCGAATTTCCTCGCGCGCCGTCTCTGCGTCCAAGCGCGCCATCTGGGCCAGATCAATGGTATCGATCAGGGCCCCGAAGACGGAGGTCTTGATGTCAAAATACTGTTCGGAACGGCCTGCCTGAGAGGATTCTTCAATCCGCTGATAATTCACTTCGACCGCTTGCTTGTAAGCGCTGTCGTCCTGCTTCTTGGCCTCTGGCTTGGCAGGAGAAGGCTTGGGTGCCACCGGGGCCTTCCGCGCACTATCTGTTCCACGTTTTCCGAACATATACTCTCACCAGTTACTTCGACTTTTTCAACTTGCCCAACAGCGGGGCAAGCAAGGATTTGCTGGCTTTCGGTGCATCAGAGCGACCGGTGATGCCTCCAGCAATGGTATCGAAAATGTCTGCGGTTTTTGCATTTGATCCCAGTTCACTGATCATCTGGCCATTATTTGCTGCCATACCGAAGGTAGCGGCATCGAATGGAATTTCGACATAGTTGGTCAGTTCAAGAGCCGTTGCAAATTCCTTGGCCTTGATTTCCGGACGCTTTTGCATGCCGGTCTGGTTGATCACCAGATGAGGCGGCCTGTCCCCGCGCCGTTCCTGCCCGAGCAGGTCGAGCAAATTTTTGACATTGCGCAGGTTGGCCAGATCCGGTGCCGCCGTGATGACAATTTCGTCGGCATTGAGCAGCAGCTGGCGGTTCCATTCGGTCCAGACATGGGGCAGATCCATGACGATATAGGGGGCGCTATTTTGCAGCAGCTCCATCATGTGGCCGAAAAACTCACCGTCATAATCGCAGGTATTGTCGAGCACGGCGGGCGCCGTCAGCAGGCTCAGGCGCTCGGAACATTTGGTCAGCAGACGTTCGAGAAACTGGTCATCGAGGCGGTCAGCTGCCTTGATGGCGTCGGCAATGGTCTGGGGTGGATCTTCGTTAAAATCGAGCCCGGTGGTCCCGAAGGCGACGTCGAAGTCGGAAATGATCACGTCCTGCTGGAATTTCGAGGAGATCGACCAACCGACATTGTGAGCGAGAGTGGAAGAGCCGACTCCACCCTTGGCGCCAATGAAAGCAACGGATTTGCCAAGCGGTTCGGCTTCCGGGCTACCGAACAGGTCGCTGAGGGACTTGATCAGCTCGATCTGGCCGACGGGTGCTACGATATATTCCGACACACCACGGCGAACAAGATCGCGGTACATCTGCACATCGTTGATATGACCGATCAGCACCACTTTGGTGCCGATGTCACAGACTTCCGCCAGCTTGTCGAGATCGTCGACCAGTTGATCATAACTCTGATTGGCCTCAAGCAGGATGAGGTTCGGCGTCGCGGCTTCGGAGAAGAATTCCGTCGCCGAGCGAATGCCACCCATCACCGCTTTCAGATGAACACGCGCCATCCGGCGGTCGGCGGCAACCGCCTCGACCGTCTCGAGAATTTGCGGCGTATCGCAGAAAGCATGAATCGACACACGGGGGAGCGGGCGAATTTCCGCCAGTTCTTCAACGCCCGCGCTGGCAAATTCCTGCTCGAACGCAGCCAAGTCATTGTCCAGCTCAAAACCAGACTCAGGAGCTCTTTGTTCGCTCATTTGCTAACCTCTGAACTCGATCCAACGGAGGTCCCCAGATCTTGTGACCAGGAGGCTTCGCCGTTGCGATATTTTTCGGTGGTCGTGGCTCGGCGCATGCTGTCGCGGGCATCCCAGCCACGCGGTTGCACCAGATCCTGCGGATTGGCGACCATGGCGGCGAAGTTTGCCTGCGTGGTGCACCCGAAATCGAAATGGCTGCGATTGTCCTTCTGCTGCCCCAGATCCGCAGGATGCGTGCCGCAAGGCAGGGTTTTGGCCACAACGCGGGGATAGGCCAAGCGGACCGGCGCATCGCTCGCATTGGCTGCACCATAGGAGATCATGTCGATCTGGCCAGGCTTGACACCGGAACGCATCAATTCGGTCCGCACCTGCTTGGCCATGTAGCCAGCGCTGCTTTCATTCTCGGCCCCGGATGGCACCATGATCTGGATGACGGCCGCATTTTCATGCTTGAAATCGCGAGCATAAGCGGCAACAGCCGACCGGGAGGATGGGGTCAGATTTTCGCTATGAATTCCGACCGGAATGTCGATGGTGCGAGCCGCTTGCTGCAAAGTGATCGGATGGCGCAAGCGATAATCATCACTCACGGAACCGGTGATTTCACGTTTGCTGTCGCAGGCAACCAGCGTCAAGGCACAGGCGGCGATTGCGGCCGCTTTCAGCAACCGGCCAGAAGACAGTGCGTGCGGTTGTGTGTCGGACATCGAAACGACCTCTTTCCAATATTTCATCTCTCTGCCCTCAATCATAGCTGTAGCCAAAGCGGCCGTGATACCGGACCCCACGGCGCCCCTTGCCACCGCTCATATCGTAGCGACGGGTAAGCTGACCGAGGAAAATGGCGTTCATGTCGGATGCCGGCTCGACATTCTTGGTTGGCAGCGAGGCCTTCGACTTGGCGATGGGTTCAACAATGTATGGGGTGACAAAAATCACCAGTTCGGTCTGGCTGCGTTTGAAGTCGCGCGAGCGGAACAACTGGCCAAGCACTGGCAGATCCTTGAGGAACGGGAAGCCATCAATATTCTGACGAATTTCATCGCGCAACAGACCGGCCATGGCCATGGTGCCCCCGGATGGCAGCTCGACGGTGGTCGAGGAACGCCGCACCCTGAGGCCGGGAATGTTGACCGAGTTGGTCACGCTGCCCAAACGAACAGAGGTATCCGAGGAGATTTCCGACACTTCAGTCTTGATCTGCAAACTGATGCGGTTCTCCGACATCACCACCGGGCGGAAACCGAGCCCGACACCGAAGGGCTTGAACTCGATGCCGATCCGGCCATCTTCAACCCCAACGGGGATCGGGAATTCACCACCTGCCAGGAAGTCGGCCTTTTCGCCCGAAATCGCGGTCAGGTTCGGTTCAGCCAGCGTACGGATGAGGCCGGCGCGTTCCATCGCCTGCAAAGTACCGCTCGCATAGTTTGAAGCGGAGCCGACGCGCAGACCAAGCACAGTCTCGGACAGGTTGACCAGCGTCGCAGAAAAGGGGTTTTCGGTCAGGCCAGCACCGGAAACATTGCCTGCGGTGAAGGAACCCTGAAGGTTGACGCCCAGCTGTTTCAGGGCGGTCCGTTCGACCTCGGCAACGGTTACGCGCAATTGAACCTGCTCGCGGGCCTGCACGGAAATGTAGTTGCTGACCTTTTTCTTGTCACCAACATAGGTGGCAGCCAGATCCATGGCTTTCTGTGAGTCGGCCGGGTTGCGCACGGCACCGGACAGGGCCACGCCTTCGCCGACACCCTCCACCTGAATGTTGGATCCCGGAATCATCCGGCGCAGCAAGGCAGCAAGGGCGGTATTGTCCCGCGCCACATTGATTTCGAAACTGGCGATTTGGCCGCCACTGCCGTCAAACAGGACGACATTGGCCTGTCCAACCTTCATGCCGATGATATAGACGCGTCGGGCCTTGCGGACGACGGCATCGGCAACGGTGGGGCTGGATACCAGCACATCGCGCACATCGCGCGGGGTCTCGATGACAATCGATTTGTTGAGGCCGACCGTGATGTGACGACCATGGGCGCTGGCGGACTGAAGCCGTACGGTCGAGTCTGCGCTAACGGGCGCTGAGCCAAGGCCAAAATAGACAAGGCCGATGACGGCCAGCATCAGGGCTGTGAGACGGGCCGCCTGCCACAACCAGATTTCAACGGCTGCCGACAGGGTCCTGGAGCCATTGGCGGGCTCGCTCGAGAAATGTCTGCTCATTGCTTTACCGTCCTCTTGCTCAACTGTCCTGAACGCACAAGGGTGATCGTGCCGCTCTGCGCCTCCTCGCGGCGTTCATCGCCACCAGCATCCTCAAGGGACCTGAGGGCGAGGGACAATGCACCCTGCTGCTGGGCGGAAACCAGAATTTCACTCTGGCTTGGAGAAAGTTCCAGCGTTGCTGTCTCACCAACCACCACCTTGGTGCCGTCCTGATCTTCGATGGTCTGGTCGATCGCCAGAACCTGAATATTGGTAAGGATCGTCTCGGAGGTGACCCGCTTGTCGCCTTCTTCGGTCAGGATGACGTCAACGCGATCCTTGGGCAGGATAAAACCGCCTGCACTGGTTTCCGGAGAAATGCGGGTTGCCACCGCACGGAAGCCCTTGGGCAGGATCGATGACATGAAACCCTTGCCGGCGATGGCGATCTTGCCTTCATTGATCGGCTCTCCTTGCAGGAAAGAGCCACGAGCCACCGCACCGACCAGTTCGCTGTCTGCCTCTGGGCGATCGTCACGCAGAATATAGCCCGGGCTGGTGCTGTCGGCTGGCCATTTGCGCCAAACGAACATGTCAGCGGTGAAACTGGAGCCCAGCGATACGGTTTTAGCTGCAGTGAGGACTTCCACCACGTCCAGTACCGGCGCTGCAACCTCCTGCTCAACCGGTCCTTCCGGCTGCTTGTCACCCATGGAGCGGGCAAGCATCATGGCAATCAGGCCAGCAAGCACAGCAACAACAACAACAGCTATACGCGCAACTTTCATAACTCGGATTCCCGTCCTTATGCGATGACAGTCAGCAACAGGCGCACCTGCTCCTTTGCTGTAGTGTCCAACACTTATGGTTAACGACAAGTAAGCGAGCGTGCTTAATATGCCGTTAAAGTCGCATTTTGCGGCAAAGAGGGAGGCGAGACTTAAGGGTAGACGCACAAAACGCCCGGACGAAGACGGCCGAGCGTTCGATCAGATGGTACGGTTGAAGGCGCTTCGGGTCAGGATATCGCCAGACGAATGCCGGTCTGCATCCAGTCCGATCCCGCATAGATCTGCAGGCCTGCAATGGCAAAGGCAACACCATAAGGAATGCGTTTGATGCTGTGCAGGCGATAGACCCAGTTCGTCCGGATGAGGAATTTGGGTAGCATCTGGGACCGAAAATAGAGAAAGAAAATCCCCATCAAGGCGCCATAGACGGACGTCAATGCAAAGAACAGCAATGCCAGTTCAGGCCCGAGCCACAGGGAGGCCACAGCTGCGAACTTCGCATCACCACCGCCAATCGCCTTGACCATCCAGAGGCCGAAACAGATGACCAAAGTCACCACGGCCACACCAAGATGGGTAAAGGCCTCGGTCCAGCCCATACCGATGCCATAGGCAAAAAGCGGAAATGGCACCATGAAGATGAGGGCCACCCGGTTGGAAATGCGCATATTGAAGATGTCCGAGCTGCCAGCATAGGCAAAGACCAGCGGCGCAAACAAAAGCAAGGCCCAGGCAAAGATGGTGTCGATCATGTCATAGGCTCCCGTCGGTTGGATATCTTCAAACAGAGCTTGCGCCCGTCGCAAAGATCATGCGGGAAAATCGTTATCAAAGCATTGATTTTCTTGATACAATCTTCCAAATCGACGAAAAAAGGCCGCCCGTTGAGGCAGCCCTTTTCCAATCAAGACCGGCGCGCCAGCAAGCGGCGCATTGCCAGCTGGACATTACTTCACAGCGTCCAGTTTGCCTTTGATGGTGCCGAACAGGGACGTGATGGACCCTTCGAGGTTACCGGCTGCGGTCACGATGCCAACGCCAATCAGGCCAGCGAGCAGAGCGTATTCAATAGCGGTTGCACCAGATTCGTCTTTCATAAAGCGAGCAAAAAGTTTCATTTTGGACTCCTAGAAATTCCATTTGTTGACAGCTCTTCCGTCTGGCGGCTTTTGCTTTTATTGCGTTTTGACTGCGCCCCTCAGACAAGAATACTTTTAGGGCAAATCTCTTTCTAACTGGTTAAATATCACAATAACACTCGCTCAATCGCAACCATCGGTAAGTCATGGTTAAATTTTTACATACAACGCATAAGCCTAAATGATATATTAATCCAACAAAAGCATGGTTAATTGACCCTTTAAGGTCAATTTATACTTATATTTATTAAAATCATCCGATCATATCGTCAAATTAAACACAAATAATATTGCATGAGAGATGGATAGAAGCCCAACTCTTTTACATGCAGTCACCAAACTTGGGGCTTCCAATTCTCACTTCCCGGTGTCTTTAAGGCTTCCTTCACCATTTTTTTCCATGATTGGCATGAATGTTCAGGCTTTTAGGGCCTGTTTTGTCGTCGCCAAACAGTTGGTTGTGCAAACCACAGGTATGAATGCACTTTGTGTTCAATCCCGTTCAATGAGATTGCAACCGCTGACGGGGTGCACAAACCATGTGGGAAGTATGGGCAATCACGCCGGAAGAACCGGTGCCCTTCGGAGGTTGAAATGAAATTTGCGTCCGCACTCTTTGCTCTGCTTCTGGCTGGCGGCTCGTTGGCCCCTTCCCTCAGCCTTGCGCAATCCTATCCGGTGATCGACGTGAAGGTGGATCGTGCCAAGGTGATGCGTGTCTCTCGGCCCGCTGCGATGATCATTATCGGCAACCCGGCCATTGCGGATGCGACGATCAAGGACAGCCAAACCCTGATTATCACCGGCAAGCAATATGGCTCGACCAACCTGATTGTTCTGGATGCTGAAGGGGAGCCGATTGCCGATGAGTTGCTTAATGTGTCTGCGGCCAACGAGAACAGCGTAACGGTGTATAAGGGTGTGACACGGCAAACTCTCAATTGCGCACCGGACTGTTCACCTGTTTATCGCATGGGTGACGAGGAAAAACACTCCGTGGCACTGGCCCAGCAGATCGAGACCTACAAGCGGATGTCAAAGGGCGAGCAAATCGAGATCGATGGCAACGAATAAGTCCTCTACCTCTTGTATGACCCCAATTCCAAAGGCACGGTCTTCCGTGCCTTTTGCTTTATATATAGGGGCACATGGCGCCAACCCCACCGTTCGGCACAATTCCAGCCTCTTTTGCATTGTCCCTTCCCGGCGCGGTCCACGAAGCAAGAAGGGGGTGTTTCCCCCTCTCCCATTAACAGTTGCATTTTCTCAGCCTTCGTCGTGGGCTTGCCGTTAACCACCTTTCCCAATCATTCCTAAACTCTTTCCTGTCATTCTTAACCAGAATTCGCGCCAGAGATGCGTCTTCATTCCACTGTCCACTCTGAGTGCGGTGGGGTGAGATGCCGCTGTCCGGCGCGCTTGTCCTGTTGGAAGCATCATCTGTTCAGACAAAACGCGACAAAGCTGTCTGTTGGTCAAGGGGAATGGCATATGCATGCATCGTCAAAAAGGTCCGGAATGGTCAGCAATAGCCGCTTTGGCAGACTGCGCGCCCAGTTCGGGCAAGGTGTCCGGCGATTCTTCTGCACAGATGAGTCCGGTGCAACGGCTGTTGAATTTGCCATTCTCGCCGTCCCCTTCATCATCACCATCGGCCTTAGCCTGTTTTTCGGTTACATCTATGTGATGACCATTTCGCTGGAGGATGCGGTCAGCGAAATGGGGCGCCAGATCCGGGTGGGCAAGATCGACGCGCAAGGGATCACCAAAACCGGTTTCAAGGCGCTGGTCTGTGACGAGGTTGTGTTCAGCAAGGACAATTGCCTGGACAATCTGGTTCTGGATGTTCACAGCG
Organism: Cohaesibacter sp. CAU 1516; assembly: GCF_005771485.1. Lineage (NCBI taxonomy): Bacteria > Pseudomonadati > Pseudomonadota > Alphaproteobacteria > Hyphomicrobiales > Cohaesibacteraceae > Cohaesibacter > Cohaesibacter sp. CAU 1516. Next base: position 125,456 of record NZ_VANT01000003.1, read on the forward strand.
CTCCGGACCTCAAGGATGTGTCGCAAGACAAACCATTTACCAACGGCCTGCCGGACAAGACCAAAGAAAAATACAAACCGGGCGAGGGCAGCGACTATGTCATTGTCTCTGCCTATCTGCCGGCAACAGAATATGTGACGCTTCTGAACTCCTTCAGTTCCTTTCCCAACAAGGAACTCATCCTGACGGCCCGGACCGTGTTCCGCAATGAGCCCTTCTAGAGAGTCAACATGAGCGATCACGCGCAGTTCAGACAGGATAAAGCCATGACATTTTTCGCGAAAATTCGATCCTGCTTCCAGTCATTCCGACGCGATGAGAGCGGAACGTCAGCGGTTGAGTTTGCCATCGTCATGCCCATCCTGCTGGCGGTGGTCATTCCGCTTTCGTGGGAAGCATTGAATGCGGTTCTGGTAAAAAACAAGGCCAACCAGGCCGCCACGCTGCTTGCTGACCTGACCACGCAAGGCACCAACTTGTCAGAGGACAAGTTCAATATTCTCAAAAATGAGATCATCAAGGAATTTCTCTATCCCTATGACAACCTGACCTACCGGGTGCGGCTGATCGGGGTGAAAGTGGATGCCAACAAGAAGATCATCAAGGTCAAGGATATGGATCACGGCACTGCTGAGCTTGACCCCTATGCCCTGCCTGCGGGGTTGGTCGTGCCAAACTCCTTCTACGTCATGGCGGCAGCCGAGATCGATTTCGAAGCCAGAATTGGCAACAGCATCTTTGGTGGCATGACATTCAAGGACAAGGCGATCATGGTGCCGCGTCTGACAGCCGAGATTGCGGCGAAGTAAGCGGATCAAGCTCCGCCGTCCCGTACAAAAAAGGGTGCTGATCACAAGATCAGCGCCTTTTTTGTTGGCCATCCGGTTTGCCGTGTCTCACCCGTCTGCTCAGCGCGCCGTGGCGACCGCAATCAGCGGCGCATAGCTTTCCAGTGTGACGGACTGAAAGCCTGCATCATAATAGCGCTCGACCGCATCATAGGCATCCGGGTCATCCTGCTTCATGCGTTTCAATATCCTGATCAGCTCTGCCCTTTGTTGCTTGGGCATTTGATTATGGACCGCATGAGGGCCCGCTGGGATCGGTCTTGAGCGCCAGATGGAGAGGAAATCCGGTTGGGCGGGATTGGGGTTGCGGCTGGTCTTCTTGGCTGCCAGATAGGCAGCCACCGCGCCTTCGCTGGTAAAGAGCGACTGGTTGAACTGGGTTGTTGACCAGACAAGGGCGGCATCCACTTCGCCTTTCTCCAGCATGTCAAGGGCATCCTGCGGGGTCTCGCGGCGATAGAGCGCTGACAGATCCCTTTCGGGATTGAGCCCCTGCAAGCCGAGTTCATGCAGGGCGACATAGAACGGCAGCGCGCCGGACTTTGACGACAGGGCCATTGAGCGGCCAGTCATGTCCGCCAGCGTTCGGATGTTGCTATCCCCGCGCACCACCAGCAACATATAGATGCCATCGGGTGCCTGTGTCGAAAAGGGAGCAACCAAAGGCATCAGGCAGCCGCAGGAGGCATGGGCCATGGCAAAGGTGCTGGCCGGATAGATGGCATAGTCAATTTGACCGGATGTGTGCGCGGCAATCAGCGCTTGCATGGCTCGAAAGCCGACCACTTCGACCGGCTGACTGAGGCTTTGTTGCAGATAGCGCCGAAATGGCTCGATGCGCCCCTGCAAATAGGCAACACCGCGCTCGGCAACCATCCCGATCCGCAACGGCTTTGGCATGTCTGTCAGATCAACCGGATTTTCGGCTCCGCTCCCCTTGTCAGGCATGGGCTGGGACAAGTCCACAATGGACGCACTATTCGGCGCGGCTGTTGTATCGGGCTGGCCTGTCACATCGGGATCAGCCGTGCCTGTCAGATTCGGGTCGGTTTGCGTGGGTAGTGCAGGCAAAGCGCGTGTTTCCACGGCACCTTGCGCAAAGCCGGTCACAGGCATGCAGACCACAAGCAACAACACCAGCCATGAGGCCGCCAACAAAGGCCAGTGCTGGCGTGTTGACCCGTGGCTTGTCCGAAAGTTTCCCATTGTCACTCAATACCGCGTTTTTTGAAGTTCGAATCATATATTGGACATCATGCTGTGTTACGGCTTCAGGATCAATCACGCTCGGCATGTGAAGCGCCTTTGAAAAGCGCGCCAAACAGAGCGATTTGCCTGAAACTTTCTGCCCCCCGGAGCCGTCCGACCCTTGCTGGCCGGATTGCAACAGGATGGCAAAACACCACGTCACATTGCTCAAATCTGACGGCGAATAATGGGGCTTTTATGACCAAGAATCCGACTATTGTGGTTTTCGACATCGGCAATGTATTGATCCGATGGGATATGCATTTTCTCTATGAATCCTTTTTCCCCGACCGGGCGGCGACCCAGGCCTTCATTGATGAGACCGGGCTGGCAGACTGGAATTTGCAGCAGGATATGGGCCGTGACTGGTGCGAGGCCGAAGACGACCTGATCGGCCAGTTTCCTCATTATGAGCAGGAAATTCGCGCCTTTCGCGCCCGCTGGCATGACACGGTGCCGGGGGTCATTGCCGGGGCCGTGTTGATCAAGGAACGGCTGGAAGAGCAGGGCGTGCCGCTTTACGCAATCACCAATTTTGCTGCTGACACCTTCGCTGAAGCACAAGAGCGGTTCCCGACGCTGCGCGCGTTCAGGGACATTGTCATTTCCGGTGAGGAGAAGGTCATCAAGCCTGATCCGGTCATTTATCAGCGTTTGCTAGAGCGCAATGGCCTTGAGGCTGCTGACTGCCTGTTCATTGATGATAGCGAGAAGAATGTGGCTGGCGCACGGGCCGTTGGCATGCACGCCCATCATTTCCGCAGCCCCTATTGGCTGGCAGAAGATCTCAAACGCCATGGCTTTGCCATTTGACTGGACGTCGGGCTCTAGTGGCGGGACACCCTGTGCCGTCACCCTCTCGCGCTCTGCCGGGGTTAGTCAATTTTCGAGGACGAGCTTGCCGTTGCTGATTTCAAACCGCTTGAGCTGTTTCAGATAGCTCATGCCCAGCAACGTGATATCCAAAACACCCTCAGGTGCGATGGTTGCCTTGATGTTGCGCTCTTCGGTTCGACCAACGCGGACGGACCGCAGCTTGGCGCTGGCGAAATAGGTCCGGCCATTGGCCGTGTTGACCGGGATGGTGAAGTCCGACCTTGTCGGCCGAAGGCCAAGCCGGCGGGCATCGTCATAGCTCAGCGCGATCATGGTTGCGCCGGTATCGACCAGCACCCGGATCGATTTGTTGTTGATGTGGGCACGGGTGAAGAAATGGCCGTTTTTGTTGGCCTTGAGGATGGTCTTGCCGACCCGTTTGACGCTGCTCTGGTGATAGGAAGATTGCGATCCGTTCGGCGAGACCTGCGTGCTCTTGGCTTCGACCGCGTCGCTTTCCAGATAGCCATTGGTCTTGAGCCAGTCACTGGCCAGCATGGGGATCTGGGTGAAGATACCAATCGCCAAAATCGCCATGATCAGATAGCGCGCCATGGATGCCTCTCTTTTCCGTCCGTCGTTGGTTCATCATGACGGGCACGGCACGGAAAAGTCGTTAAGTCGCGGCAGCACCAACCGGTTTTTTGGCCCATAAAGTAAACAAGGCCTGAAGCGGATGCTCAGGCCTTGCTCTCATTGTTTCATTTGCAGATTGTTGCCCGCAATGATGCTTATTTGGTGCCATACATCCGGTCACCGGCGTCACCCAGACCCGGCAGGATGTAATTTTTCTCATTCAGCTTCTTGTCGAGCGCTGCGGTGATGATCGGCACATCCGGATGGGCTTCGGTGAAGGCCTTGATGCCTTCAGGGGCGGCCAGCAGAGAGACGAAGCGCAGATTCTGTGCGCCGCGCTCTTTGAGCTTTTCGATCGCCAGAATGGCCGAGTTGGCAGTTGCCAGCATCGGATCAACGGCAATCACCAGACGGTCTTCGAGATCTTCTGGTGCCTTGAAATAATATTCAACGGCTTCGAAGGTCACCGGATCGCGATAAAGGCCCACATGGGCGACGCGGGCGGATGGAACCAGATCGAGCATGCCTTCAAGCAGACCATTGCCCGCGCGCAGGATGGAAGCAAAGACCAGTTTTTTGCCAGCCAGCGTCGGGGCATTCATTTCCATCAGAGGGGTCTCGATGGTTTTGGTGGTCATTGCCAGCTCGCGGGTGGCTTCATAGCACAGCAGATGCGAGATCTCCCGGAGCAGCTGGCGGAAGGAAGCGGTGGAGGTGTCTTTCTCACGCATGATGGTAAGCTTGTGCTGGACAAGCGGATGATCGACGACGGTGACCTGCTTCATTGCTCTCATATCCTTCGCTAATGGCCAATTTTGCCATTCTTAGCCCAAGGACGTGGAAAAGGGCAAGCTGCCAGCGGTGCACATCTGCGATGATGAACCGGATTCTGGCCTGCCCTTTGGTTCCAATTGCGCCTTAGGACGCATCAAGGCGAGCGAGGAGGCCGTCTCGCGTCTCTTCATCAACAAAAGCGGCCTGAAGCGAGCGGCGGGTGAAGCCTTTCATCTCTGATTCTTGCCAGCCATGGAGCGCAGCGAGCGAGTCATACTCTTTGCCAATGGTGGTGGCAAAGAAGGGAGGGTCGTCGGATGATATGGTGGTCAGCACTCCAGCATCCATCAGCCTTGGCAGTGGGTGGGTGGCAAGGTCTGGATAGAGCCCCAGCGCCACGTTGGAATGCGGGCAGACTTCAAGCACGATGCCCTCGTCCCCGAGCCGCTTGATGAGATCTGCATCCTCGATCGAGCGCACCCCATGGCCGATGCGTTTGACTGGCAAATGATCAAGGGCGTCGATGACACTTTGTGGCCCGCCAAACTCCCCTGCATGGGTGGTGCAAAGAAGACCGGCATCCGCCGCGATGGCAAAGGCTGGAGCAAAGGCTTCCTGGCTATGCATGCGTTCGTCGCCGCCCATGCCAAAGCCCGTCACCAAAGGATGGGGCTTGGCAGCCACGGTCTTGGCGACGCCAACCGCTTTTTCCGGCCCCATATGGCGCACACAGGTGACGATGAAACGGGCATCAATGGGGAAGCCATCAGCCACGCAAGTGGCGCGCGCCCGCTCATAGCCCGTTGCCACCCCCTCCAGCAAATCATCATAGGACATGCCCAGCAGGGCGACATGGTCGGGAGAGATGAAGAATTCGGTATAGAAGCAGCCTTCTGCAGCGTTGCGCAGAAGATAGTCTTCGGTCAGGTCGGCATAATCTTCGGGCGTGCAAATGACCTCGGCCACCTTGTCCCAGCATTTAAGGAAGGTGGTGAAATCGGACCAGATGTAAGTGCCGTCATCGCGCATGAAGTGATCGAGATTCTTGCCGTGACGGGCGGCCAGTTTGCGGACAAGTTCGGGATGGGCGCCGCCTTCGAGATGGAGATGCAGCTCGGCTTTCAAAAGGCTTCGCCCACTTGGTGTGATCGCATTGTCTTTGATGGTCTTTCCTTGCATGGCATTTCCTTGTTTTTTTCTTTGTTTTACTGGCTTTGTTTTGGGGACCGCTGGGCTTCGCACCAAGTGCAGAAAACCCGCCGATGGGCGCGATGGGCGACCGGCGGGTCTGATGAGGCGCTGTGTGGATGCTCAGTTTTCCGTCAGGAAGGAGCGGCCATGTTTGCCCGGCGCAAGGCCCAGATGGTCGGCGACCATCTCGCCAATATCGGCAAAGGTGGCTCGCTGGCCTGCATAGCGTCCCTTGATGTCAGGACCAAAGATCAACACAGGCACCTGCTCACGGGTATGGTCTGTACCTTGCCAGGTTGGATCACAACCATGATCGGCGGTTAGGATGACCATATCGCCGGGTTGTAGCATGGCTTGAAGTTCCGGGATGCGCTGGTCGAAATATTCAAGCGCGGCAGCATAGCCCGGCACATCGCGACGATGGCCGAAATGCATGTCGAAATCGACAAGGTTGGAGAAGACCAGATCGCCATCCTTGGCCAGTTTGATGGCTTCGAGGGTGGTTTCAAAAATCTCCGGGTTGCCGGTGGCTTTCATCTTCTTCGTCACTCCTTGGGCGGCGAAAATATCCGATATCTTGCCCACCGCCAGCACGTTGCGGCCCGCTTCTTTGGCCCGGTCGAGCAAGGTCGGCTCCGGTGGCAGGACGGAAAAATCGCGGCGATTGCCGGTGCGTTCGAAATCGGCTGGCGTCTCGCCGATGAAAGGACGGGCAATGATGCGGCCGATGTTGTAAGGGGCGACCAGATCATAGGCGATTTCGCAGATCTCATAGAGCCGCTCAAGGCCGAAATGCTCTTCATGGGCGGCGATCTGATAGACCGAGTCCGCAGAGGTGTAACAGATCGGCATGCCGGTGCGGATGCTTTCCTCGCCCAGCTCGTTGATGATCACTGTCCCGGAGGCATGTTTGTCGCCCAGAATGCCCGGCAGGCCGGTTTTCTCAAGAAAGGCTTGGGTCAGTTCAGGTGGGAAGGTGGGTTTGGTATCCGGGAAATAGCCCCAATCGAACGGCACCGGCACCCCGGCAATTTCCCAATGGCCGGACGGAGTGTCCTTGCCTTTGGAGACTTCGACCGCATTGGCGCAGATCCCCGTCGGCTCACCTTGATAGGTGAGGCCATCTGGGCGCTTGCCGGCGGCTTTTTCCGCCACCAGACCAAGGCCGAGCCGGTCCATATTTGGGATGCTCAGCGGACCGGAGCGCAAGCCCTGACGGTCGCCTTCCCCTCGTGCGCACCGTTCAGCAATATGGCCGAGCGTGTTCGACCCCTTGTCCGAGGTTGGACGCCCATATTGCTCCGCATCGGGTGCATTGCCGATGCCGAAGGAATCGAGAACCAGTAGAAATGCCCGTGCCATAACGCACCTCCTTTATATTTCGGGGAGCGACCGGTCTATTCATTTGTGACGGACCGCTCGACCCGCTTGTTTTTATGTTGTCGTTACTCAGTGTCGTGATCGATGATCTGATAGACTGTGCCGCTTTCGACCGGCGCATCGCCGAGGCGATAGGCACCCTTGATGCGGGCAGCGGCAGCGTCGATCTGATCCTGACTGTTGGCATAGACCCGAGCAATCGGGCGATGAGCGTCAATCTTGTCGCCAAGGCCTGCCAGATTGTCGAGGCCGACGGAATGGTCGATGGCGTCAGCAGCGCGCACGCGGCCCCCGCCCAGTTCAACCACGGCGATGCCCACTTGCCTCGTGTCAATTGCGGAGACGAAACCCTCACCATCCGCATGAATATCAGCCACCAAGGGCGCCAGCTTCAAGTGATCTTCCATATTGTCAATGAAGTCAGCCGGGCCACCCAAAGCGGTGACCATCTGGCTGAATTTCTCGGCCGCAGCCCCGGAGCGGAAGGCTTCCTCGATTTTGGCCGTGCCTTCTGCGCGGTCAGCGGCCAAGCCGGTGATCAGCAACATTTCGGTGCACAGCGCGACCGTGATGTCCCAATTGCGCGGATCGATGGCGTCACCAGTGAGGAAATTGACCGCATTTTTCGTTTCGATCGCATTGCCTGCGGCACTGGCCAGCGGCTCATTCATGTCAGTGATCAGCGCCGAGGTCTTCACCCCTGCCCCATTGGCAACCGTGACGAGGCTTTTGGCCAGCGCGACACTGTCCTGATGGGACGGCATGAAGGCACCGGAGCCGGATTTGACATCCAACACCAAGCCTTGCAGACCGGCAGCCAGTTTTTTCGACAGGATCGAGGCGGTGATCAGATGGATCGATTCCACCGTCGCGGTGACATCGCGGATGCCATAAAAGCGCTTGTCGGCAGGGGCCAGATTGGCGGTCTGTCCGATGATGGCGCAGCCGACTTCCTTGGTTACCTTGCGGAATAGGTCATTGTCGGGCTGGGTGACATAGCCGGGGATGGAATCGAACTTGTCCAGCGTGCCGCCGGTATGACCAAGGCCGCGACCGGAAATCATCGGCACAAAGGCCCCGCAAGCGGCCAATGCCGGGGCGAGCATCAGGGAGGTGTTGTCACCAACCCCGCCGGTTGAATGCTTGTCGACCACCGGGCCGTCGAGCTCGGACCAATCCAGCACGGTGCCGGAATCGCGCATGGCCAAGGTTAGCGCCACCCGTTCATCGAGCTCCATGCCCTGAAAATAGACCGCCATGGCAAGGGCCGAAATCTGACCTTCGGTGACATCGCCTGAGGTGATGCCATCGACGAAGAACTGGATTTCCGCCGCAGTCAGTGTGCCGCCATCGCGTTTCTTGCGAATGATTTCCTGAGGTAGCATCAATAGCCCTCGCTTGCTTCGGCCTCTTTGCCGTCCATGACAGCCAAAAGCGCATCAAGCACACCAGAGGCGCCAAAGCGGAAATGGGCAGGCGTTGCCCAGTCGGACCCCATAAATTTCTCGGCGATAGCGAGATAGGTGGCGGCATCGTCCAAGGTGCGGACGCCACCTGCTGGCTTGAAGCCAACGGGCTTGCCGCTCTGGGCGATGACATCGAGCATGATTTCGGCGGCTTCCGGGGTGGCATTGACTTCGACCTTCCCCGTAGACGTCTTGATGAAATCCGCTCCGCCTGCAATGGCCGCTTCGGCAGCCTCGCGGATGACGTCCGCGTCTTTCAGCTCGCCGGTTTCCAGAATGACCTTCAGTTTGACATCGCCCGACAGGGCTTCCTTGACACGGACCACCATGGTTTCGCCATAGCCACGACGGCCATTGGCAAATGTCTTGTATGGCAAGACAAGATCAATTTCATCAGCGCCATCGGCGATGGCAGCTTTGGTTTCCTCGATCGTGGCGAACAGATCATCGCCGCCGTGAGGGAAATTGACCACAGTCGCGACCTTGATACCGGTCCCCTCAAGGCAGCTTTTCGCCTTGGCGACGAACCGGGGCCAGACGCAGACTGCTGCGGTGTTGCCGTGTGGGGTCTGGGCTTTTTGGCAAAGCGCCTCAATGGCGGCCTCGTCGCAATCATCGTTAAGATTGGTCAGATCGAGCAGGGAAATGGCTTTTGCAGCCAATTGCTTGTTATCCATGGATGCGTCTCTCACAGTGTGGCCTTTGGCCAATTGTTTCTTAGAAAGACAGAAAGACAAGCCTCGCGCTGGGACGCGCGAGACGCTCTTCCGTCTTGTTTATTCTTTATAACGCGCCTGTCAGGCAGCCAGTGCCTGCAAATAGGCCCGAATGACCTTGATCAGCTTCTGGGCTCCGATAGGGCCCACTTCCTTGGTCTCTTCATGAGACAATTCGGTACCCGTCATGCCTGCGCCATAGTTGGTGATGGTGGAAATGGCAGCAACGCGCATCCCCATCCAGCGTGCGAGAATGACCTCTGGCACAGTGGACATGCCCACGGCATCGGCCCCCAGCATCCGCACGGCGCGGATTTCCGCTGGCGTTTCAAAGTTAGGCCCGGAAAACCAGGCATAGACGCCGGACTTGAGATCCACCGAGGCGCTGGCGGCCGCCACCGTGAGGTTGGAGCGGAGTTGGGCGTCATAGGCTTCGGTCAGACCGACAAAGCGATCGTCGGTTTCCACACCAATCAAGGGTGAACGCCCGGACCAGTTGATATGATCGTCAATCAGCATCAACTCGCCGGGAGCGATTTCCTCGCGCAGGGACCCCGCCGCGTTGGTCAGCAGAATGTGATCGCAGCCCAGCGCCTTCAGAGTCGCCAAAGGCTGTTTCATGATGGTTGCGTCTCCACGCTCATAGAAATGGGCGCGACCCGCAAGAATAGCAACCTTTACCCCCATCAATGTGCCAACCACCAGCTCGGAAGCATGGGAAGAGACAGAGGAAACCGGAAAGCCCGGTAGCTCGTGATAAGGAAAACGAACGGCATTTTCCACTTCATCGGCCAAGGTGCCGAGACCGGAGCCCAGCACCATGCCGACCTCGATGGGGCCCTTGATTTTGTCGAGAATGCGTTGCGCGGCATCGTGAGCGAGACCCTTGATGGTCATTGTCGCTTCTCCTGTATTGCGCCTGCCGTCACCCTCTGAGGGATGGCAGGAATGAACTGAATGAGAGCGAGGCGGGCAATGGCCCCTTATGGCTGATCGCCTTCGGGCCTCGCCCTGCTCGTCTTGATGAATTTAAAGACCGAAGGCTGCGGGCAGCAAATCACCAAGCAGAAAACTCTGCTTGATGCCGTCAAGATCGGCGGCATGGACAATTGTGTCCGGTCCGCCAAATTCCTTGATCCGCTGACGACAGCCGCCACATGGGGTGATGGGTGGTGTGTGATCGGCAATCACCACCAGTTCGACAATCTCGCGACTTTCCACCCCATCACAAGCCATGATCATGGCAGAGATGGCCGAGGTTTCGGCACACCAACCTTCGGGGAAGGCCGTATTTTCGATGTTGCAACCCGCATGAACACTCCCTGCCCGGGTGCGCAAGGCGACCCCGACCAGAAGCCGTGAATAGGGTGCATAGGCCTGAAGTCGTGCCTTTTGGGCGAGGCGCAAGAGCTCCAGGCTCTGTTCGGTAACGTTTGTAGACACCGTAACTGGGGACATCTTTGGTTGATACTCCTAGCGTTCCTTGGTGTAAGGGGTGCCGCTGGCTTTGGGCGGGATGGCCTTACCAATGAAGCCTGCAAGCAGGATCACTGTCAGAATGTAAGGCAGGGCCTGCATGAACTGCACCGGCACCTGACCGACGAGTGGCAAACTGGCGCCCTGCATGCGAATGGCCACCGCATCAAGGAAGCCGAACAGGAAGCAGGCGCCCAACGCATTGACCGGTTTCCATTTGGCAAAGATCAGGGCGGCCAGCGCGATGAAGCCACGACCAGCGGTCATGTCCTTGGAAAAGCCTGCCGACTGGGCGATGGCAAGGTAGGTGCCTGCCAGACCACAAAGTGCACCGGTGATCATCACGGCGCGATAACGCAACCAGGCAACAGAGATGCCTGCGGTGTCCACTGCGCCGGGATTTTCGCCAACCGCCCGCAGGCGCAGACCGAAGCGGGTGCGGAACAGGATCCACCAGGTCACGGCAACGGCGACCACCGCGACATAGACAAGAAGATTGTGACCCGACATCAATTCCGAATAGAGCTGACCTATGATCGGCACATCCTTGAGGCTTTCGGCAAAGGGCAGATCGATCGAATTGAAGCGGGCTTCGCGCTGCAATTGTGGGGTCTTGCCACCCATCGAGAACCATGCCTGCCCCAAAAGGGCGGTGAGACCGGCAGCGACGAAATTGATGGCGACGCCAGAGACAATCTGGTTGCCACGCTGGGTGATCGAGGCATAACCGTGGATCAGCGCAAAGAAGATCGAGACGACAATCGCCATCCCCATGCCAAGCCAAGCCGAGCCAGTGAGCGCGGCAACGGTCCCGGCGGCGAAGGCCCCGGCCAACATCTTGCCTTCAAGGCCAATATCGACCACACCGGAGCGCTCGGAATAAAGGCCAGCCAGACAGGCCAAGAGCAAAGGCACCGACAAGCGAACGGCAGAATCGAGGATCAGGGTGAGGGTAATCAGAAAATCCATGATCGCTCTCCCTTACGCTTCGCTCATGACATCTTTGGAGCCCAAGGCTGCAAAGAGGCGGATGAGAGCCGGGCGGAACATATGCTCCATGGCCCCGGCAAACAGAATGACCAGACCCTGAATGGCGATGATCATGTCGCGGGTGATCTTCGGCATTTCAAAGGCCAGCTCGGCCCCGCCCTGATAGAGCATGCCGAACAGCAAGGACGCCAGAAGGATGCCGACCGGGTGATTGCGGCCCATCAAGGCCACCGCAATGCCAACGAAGCCATAGCCGGTGACATAATCGAGCAGCAGGCGGTGCTGCACGCCCATTACCTCATTCAGCGCCATCAGACCGGCAAGGCCACCGGAAATCATCATGGTGATGATAATGATGCGCGGCACCTTGATACCGGCATAGACGGCAGCATCGGGGTTGGTGCAGATGGTGCGAATGGCATAGCCAAGGCGGGTGCGCCAGACCATCATCCAGACCAAAGCCGAAGCGACAAGGCCAACCACGAAGGACAGGTTAAGTGGTGATTTCGCCACCTTGATACCGAACCAGCCCAGAGCGTCATGCATGAATGGCAGACGTCCGCCTTCAAGGAAGGTACGGCTTTCCGGCTGCATCGAGCCCGGTTGCTTGAAAATTTCGACCAGCAAATAAGCCATCACCGCTGAGGCGATGAAGTTGAACATGATGGTGGTGATAACGATATGGCTGCCACGTTTGGCCTGCAGATAGGCCGGGATCGCCGCCCAAGCCGCCCCAAACAAAGCCGCGCCCATCAGGGCAAAGGGAAAGGTAATCCACCATGGGACATAATGATCAAGCGCCAGACAGGCGAGTGCCACGCCGAGGCCGGCAAAATAGGCCTGCCCCTCGCCGCCAATATTGAACAGGCCAGCATGGGCAGCGACCGCCACTGCAAGACCGGTGAAAATGAAGTTGGTGGCGTAATAAAGGGTGAAACCGACGCCTTCGCCATAGCCAAGCGAGCCTTGCACCAGCCAGTAGACCGCTTCGAGTGGATTCTCACCGATCAACAGCACCACCAGACCGGACACCAGAAAGGCTGCGGTCAGATTGAGCAGAGGGATGAGGCCGTAATCGACCCATTTGGGCAATTTTGCAAGGGGAGCACTCATTTCTCGCCTCCTTTGGCTTCTTGCGAAGCTCTTTCCTTGTGTGATTGGACCTTGGAGGTGTCTTCCACACCCGCCATCATCAGACCCAGCTCCTGCTCGGAGGCCGTCGGCGGACGTTCGCCAACCACCTTGCCCGCAAACATCACCAACACACGGTCGGAAAGGGAGCGAATTTCATCGAGCTCGACAGACACCAACAGGATCGCCTTGCCCGCATCGCGCATTTCGATCAGACGCTTGTGAATGAATTCAATCGCCCCGATATCGACGCCGCGGGTTGGCTGGCCCACCAGCAAAATATCCGGATTGCGTTCCATTTCGCGGGCCAGCACCAGCTTCTGCTGGTTGCCACCCGAAAAGTTGGCCATCTTCAAATGCGGATCCGGCGGGCGGACGTCAAAATCCTCCATATGATGCTGGGTTTCCGCCAAAATGGCATCGAGATCAAGGAATAGGCCCTTGCCATATTTTTCCTGATCCTGATAGCCCAAAATCATGTTCTCCCGAGCGGGGAACTTGGTGACAAGACCGGTGCGGTGGCGATCTTCAGGCACATGGGCCATGCCACGATGGCGCAGCTCCAAGGCGTCGGCGTTCTCGGCAACGCCAATCGGCTCGTCATTGAGCAGCACCCGGCCCGAGCGGGCCCGGATCATCCCGGCAATGGCTTTTATCAGCTCGCTCTGACCGTTGCCAGACACCCCAGCAATGCCGACAATCTCGCCTGCGCGCACGGAAAAGGACACATCCTTGACCAGATCGACACCACGCTTGTCGGTGACGGTGAGATTTTCGACCTTGAGGACTTCCTTGCCCGGATTGGCCTCACCCTTTTCCACCCGCAGCAGGACCCGACGGCCGACCATCATTTCGGCCAGCGCCTCAACAGAGGTGTCTTTGGTGTGGACATGACCGACCATCTCGCCACGGCGCATAACCGATACTTCGTCGGTGATCGCCATGATCTCACGCAGCTTGTGAGTGATCAGCAGGATGGTTTTGCCCTGATCGCGCAATTGTTCGAGAATGCGGAACAAATGGTCTGCTTCAGCCGGGGTCAACACCCCGGTCGGCTCGTCGAGGATCAGGATGTCGGCACCCCGATAAAGCGCTTTGAGGATCTCGACCCGCTGCTGCAGCCCGACCGGCAGATCTTCGATCAGCGCATCGGGGTCGATGTTCAACTCATATTCGTCTGCCAGACGCCGAAGCTCCTTGCGGGCCTTGGCAAAACCGCCAGCCAACGTCGCTCCGCCTTCGGCGCCAAGCACGATATTTTCCAGAACCGAGAAATTATCGACCAACATAAAATGCTGGTGCACCATGCCGATGCCGATGCTGATCGCCTTCTGGCTGTCGGAAATCAGTTCCTTCCGGCCATTGACAAAAATGTCGCCAGCGTCGGCCTGATAGAAGCCATAGAGGATCGACATCAGGGTGGATTTGCCCGCGCCATTCTCGCCGATGATCCCATGGATCGAGCCTTTATTGACCGTCAGATCAATGTTCCGGTTGGCATATACGGGGCCAAAGCGCTTTTCGATGCCCTCCAGGCGAATGGCTGCGACGGGATCAGTCGGCCCGTTGCCGGCCCCACCTTCAGTGTTTCCGCCTTGCTTTTGCGTCGTCTCGTCCAAATGCAAAGTCATGTTCCCCATTTCAAACCCCTCCCGGCATTTCTGTCTGGTCGGTCAGAAGCGGTTCTGGCCAACACTCCGGTCACAGAGATTCAGGACCCGCTTTCGCTTGAGCGTCTTTCACCACAAACGTGGTGTCAGCGCATGGCATCAGCGGTGTGGGTGGGCGTTTCCCAACGGACCGTGTGGCCCTTCGGCTTATCCGGCGTCTCCGGGGATACGGCGACGTCGTGTTGTGTCTCTTTGTGTCTCTGGGATACGCCCCGCCGAAATAAGCGGGGCGTTGAAGCAGATTGCCTTAGAATGGGCAGGTATTGTCGGCACGATAGTCATGCACAACGATTTTGCCTTCGACAATGTCTTTGGACGCCTGAGCCACAGCAGCACGCATGTCTTCGGTGATCAGGTCCTTGTTGTTGGCATCGTCAGCCCATGCCACGCCGCCTTCAGCAAGACCAAGCACGTTGATGCCCGAGCTCCAATTGTCGTCGGCCAGATCTTTGAAGGCTTTGTAGACAGCGATGTCGACGCGCTTAACCATGGAGGTGAGGACTTTGCCCGGATGCAGGCCATTCTGGTTGGAGTCAACACCAATGCCCAGTTTGCCAGCGTCAGCGGCTGCCTGCAGGACGCCAGCGCCCGTGCCGCCAGCAGCATGATAAATCACGTCAGCGCCACGATCGATCTGGGATTTGGCCAGTTCGCCACCCTTCACAGGGTCATTCCATGCAGCGCCAGTGGTGCCGGTCATGTTTTCAAACACTTCCAGATCCGGGTTGGCTGCTTTGGCACCCTGCTTGTAGCCGCAGGCAAAAGCACGGATCAGCGGAATGTCCATGCCGCCAACAAAACCGACTTTGCCCGAACTGGCCGCTTTGGCAGCCAAAAGACCAACAAGGTAGGAGCCTTCATGCTCCTTGAAGACCACGGAGCGGACGTTTGGCAGATCGACAACCATGTCGATGATGGCAAACTTGGTTTCCGGGAATTCCGGTGCCACTTTCTTCAATGCTTCCGCATGGGAGAAACCGATAACGACAATCGGGTTGTGACCTTTTTTAGCGAAGCGGCGCATGGCCTGTTCGCGCTGGGTGTCATTCTGAATTTCAAAATCGCGGTAAGCGCTACCGGTGTCTTCCTTGTATTTCTCAGCGCCGGCATAAGCGGACTGGTTGAAGGACTGGTCATTCTTGCCGCCGAGGTCATAGACAACGGCAGGATTGATGTCTGCAGCAAATGCAGCGCTTGCAGCCATTGCGGCAGCAAAAGCAGCGGCACCCATAAATTGACGCAACATGTAAAACCCCTTTTGTCGATATCTGTTATGCTTGTTGAACCGATCTGACGAACGATTTTCGTCATGCCCTGCCCCGCTTCAGTCCAAGCCGCCCGAAATTGGCAGCGCCTGATAGTCCGCAGGGGCGGCATTGGACGTTAGTCTGGCACGGTCCGCCCTTGATTGCAGCCAGAAAATTTTATTTCCCCCATCGTGATAGCGCATTGCTTCACGCCAAGGACTGCAATTGATGCATATGCCGCTGCGACATTCTGTATTCAGGGTTTATCCGGAGGGTTAAGCACGCTTTTTGCGTCCACACCTACGCCAAAATGCGATCATCCGCCGAACAAGTCTGGATCAATGATCTGTTTTTGAGATCATTCAATATACAACCGTTGCCTTTTGTGCGACTTTTTGACAGTTGATAACTTGAACGATCGTGCGAACTTCCTGCCTTTTTCACACTGATGTCGTCAAAAACAAGTCAATCGGAGCGTTGAACAAGAGACTCAGTCGGCAAAAAGACCGCTTTTCGCGTACTCAAAGCGCTATGAATCGCCTTTGGTGGGTTTCTTTCGCGCTGGTGATTTCACGCTCGCTTCCCCTTTGAGCGCGGTTACCCCTATTTGCCCCGTGGTTTGGCCCGCCGTGTTGCTTGTGTCGTCAACGGATCATCGGGCCAGACATGCTTCGGATATTGGCCGCGCATGTCGGCTTTGACATCCTTCCATGAGCCACGCCAGAAGCCCGGCAAATCGCGGGTGACCTGCAAGGGACGATGGGCGGGCGAGAGCAAATGCAGCAACAGGGGCAATTTGCCACCCATGATGGACGGATGGCTATCAAGACCGAACAATTCCTGCACCCGCACGGCCAGAACCGGTCCATTTTCTGCCCCGTAATCAATCGGTATTTTCGAGCCTGTCGGCACGACAAAATGGGTCGGCAGAACAGCATCCAGCGAAGCAAGGCGGTCATAGGGGACTTGGGCTTGCAGAGCCGACTGGAGATCGCCGCTGGTGATGTCAGACAGGGCCGTTTTGCCGGCAAGGAAGGGCTGCAACCAATCCTCGAGACTTTCCAACAGCCCGGCATCGGAAAAGTCTGGCCAACCCTCCTCCCGCTCGGCGACGAAGCGAATGCGACCGCGCCAACGCTGGGTTTCCTTCGAGAAGGGCAAGACCCGCAGGCCTTCCTTGCGGATGGCGGCAATCAGGGCTGCGCTGATGGCGTCCGGGGATGGCTGCTTCAAGCGCTTTTCTGCCAGCACGATCCGACCAAGGCGAGTTTCGAGCTTGGCGGAGACAGTTCCGGTCTGGCGATGATAGGTGACAGCTTCTTCTTGAGTGATCAGGTCGGCAAAGTTGTCGACCACCGTCTTGCGGTCAATCGGGGCTGCCAGCGTGATGCGGGCATTGCCTGCAGCACCTTGCAAGTCCGCCACCACCAAAAACATCTCGGTGTTGAGCGGGTCTTCCGGGTCGAGCACCCCGCCCCGCCCAGAGGCCAGCAAATAGCGCCCCGCCGCGCCGCGCCGCATGGCGATGCGGTCGGGATAGGCCAGTGCCAGAATGGATCCAGCTTCTTCGGGTGGGATTGCGCCTTTGCCAGATGCCTTGCTCCAGCGGCTGGCCAAGGCCTTGATGTCTCTGGCCCTAGGCAGGCGGTTGCTGTCGAGATCCTGCAGCAGGCGTCTTAGATCATTGTGCCGCATGCGGCCGCCTTCGGTCAGCAAAGCCGCGATGCGGGCAGCCAGAGGTTCGCCCCCCTGCCTGCGACTGAGCACCAGCATATGGGCCAAACGCGGCGGCAGAGGCAAGGTCGCAATGGCCTTGCCATGGGCGGTCAACAGGCCCTTGTCATCGAGGGCACCAAAATCCGTCAGAAGCTTGACCGCCTCGCTCCATCCGGCAGCCGGGGGCTGATCAAGCCATTTGAGATTGGTTGGGTCGCTCTCTCCCCACAAAGCCAGATCAAGCACCAGTCGGGAGAGATCGCTTTCGAGAATTTCCGGCGGCTCAAAGGCCGGCAGGGCAGCGGTTTGCCCCTTGTCCCACAGACGATAACAGACACCGGGCTCGGTCCGGCCAGCGCGGCCCTGTCGCTGGTCGGCGCTGGCGCGGGAGACACGGACGGTTTCCAGTCGCGAAATGCCCAGATTGGGTTCAAAGCGCGGTCGGCGAACCAGCCCCGCATCGATGATCACCCGGACGCCATCGATGGTCAGCGAGGTTTCGGCGATCGAGGTGGCCAGTACGATCTTGCGTTTGCCTGCGCCAACGGGGCGGATGGCGAGATCCTGCGCCTTGCCATCCATTGCGCCATAAAGCGGGGCAAGCAGGATGTCCTTTGGCAGGCGCTTGGCGAGACGCTCCTCGGTGCGGTGGATTTCGGCCTGACCGGGCAGGAAGACAAGCTGGGATCCTTCCTCTTCCTCCAAGGCCTGCATGACGGCGGCGGTGACGGCATCCTCGAGCCGGCCTTGCGGTTTGCGCGGCAGATAGCGGGTCTCGACAGGGAAGGTGCGGCCCATGGATTGGACAATCGGCGCATCGTCAAGGATTGAGGCGACGCGACCGCCATCAAGGGTGGCCGACATGACAACGAGACGCAGATCATCGCGCAGGGCGGCTTGCACTTCCAAGGTGAAGGCCAGCGCCATGTCGGCATCAAGGCTGCGTTCGTGAAACTCGTCAAACAGCACCAATGAGACCCCTTCCAACCCCGGATCATCGACGATCATCCGGGCAAAGACCCCTTCGGTGACCACTTCTATGATCGTGTCTTTCGAGATGCGGCTTTCTATGCGGACGCGATAGCCGACGCGCTTGCCAACCGGCTCGCCTAACAGCTCGGCCATGCGGCGGGCGGCGGCACGGGCGGCCAGCCTGCGCGGCTCCAGCATGATGATCTTTCCCTCTCGCCATGGCTGATCGAGGCAGGCGAGCGGCACGCAGGTGGTCTTGCCCGCGCCCGGTGGAGCGATCAGCACCGCGCGGCCCGCATCACCCAGCGCGCTCAACAAAGACGGCAGGGCTTCACGAATGGGAAGATCAGGCAAGGGGATGGCATCAAATTTCGACATGTCTTCGCCTACCCGCTTCGATACAGGAAGGCAAGCCATTTGCTGGCGCAGCCGCTGGTTCAGCCGGTGACCAGTTTGGGAACATCAAGCCGAATGACCCGACCACCAGCCGCGTCGGCATCGGCTTCATCATGGGTAACAAGCAGGATCGGAAGGGCACGCTGCCGCGCTTCCTCAAACACCCAGTGGCGCATCTGCTGCCTGAGATTGGCATCGAGCTTGGAGAAAGGCTCATCCAGCAACAGGGCGCAAGGATTCGACAACAGGATCCGGGCAAGCGCCACGCGGGCTTTCTGCCCTCCGGACAGGGTGGCTGGATCGCGGTCGGCAAAGCCGGTCATCTCGATATGATCAAGCGCCGCTTCAATATGCCCCCGTCTCTTGGCCCCACGCAAGGAGGATGCCAGACCGAAGGAGAGATTGTCTCCCACCGACATGTGCGGGAAAAGCAAGGGATCCTGAAACAGAATACCAATATGGCGTTTTTCCGCAGGCAGCTTTGTGACGTCCCGACCCTGAAGCAGGATCCGCCCTTCCGCCTCGAATTCGGATGACAGAAAGCCACCGAGAAAGGACAACAATGTTGACTTTCCAGACCCTGATGGCCCCATGATGGTGAGGATTTCGCCAGCTGCGACCGACACGGACAGATCGATCAGCAGGTCTCCCCTGAGGCGGATGCGGACCTTGTCCAGTGTCAGGTCCCTCTCATTGCCAGATTGCTTTGCCATCATGTCGGGCATTGTTTCAAGGTTGGATTTTTGTGCGGGCTTTTGGAGCACAGTATCAAGCATCGTTGGTCTCTCCTAGCCGTGTACCGGCTTCATATCGCCGCGATTGCGGAATACCAGCGCAGGCAGAGCCGTTGCCAGCAGAAAGCCAGCGAATGGCAAAGCCATTTGCACCAGAGCATAGACACCGATGAGGCGACGGTTGCCGCCAGCACTCAGGGCTACGGCTTCGGTGGTGATCGTGTCCCAGCGGCCGCCGCCGATTAACAGGGTTGGCAAATATTGCCCGATGGAAACCGCAAAACCGACGGCGGCGGCGGTGAGGATCGGGCGCAGTAGCATCGGCAGGCGCAGGCGCAGGAAGGCCACCCACGGTCCACAGCCCAAAGACGCTGCGAGCTGGGCGTAGCGTGGGTCAAGACTGCGCCATGGGTCGGCCAGTGACAGAAAAATATAGGGCAATACGAAAATCAAATGGCTCAGAACCAAAGTCGGCAAACTGTGGGCGCTGCCGCCAAGCAGAAACAGCAGTTGCAAGCCGAACAGAAAGGCGACTTGCGGCACGATGAGCGGCACATAAAGCAGCATCAGGCTGCGGCGGGATGTCTTGCGGCGGGATCGGTTCTCCGATTCCAGACAGGCGATGGTTACGACCAGCGCAATCAACGTGGCCAGAGAGCCGATCAGGACGGAGTTGATCAACGGGTCCCCCATCATCGTGGCTTGCCGCTCCCAACTGCGCATGGACAGGGTCGCGGGAAAAGCATCGGGGAAGCGCCACAAACCGGCAACCGACCACAACCCCATGCCTGCCAAGCCGAGCACCATCACCAGAACAGCGGCAATGGTTGCCATCGCGGCAGCCCCTCGCAAAAGCAGATCCTGTTGAAAGCGCGCACCTGAAACCGCCAGATGCCGAAAGAGTCGACCGGTCAATTTTTCACCGACCCACCAGAGCAGAAGAGCGAACAAAGTGACAGCCAATTGCAGAATTGCACCGGCCGAGGCGAGAAAGCGGTATTCAAGATCCGGGTCACTCATCCAGCGGGTCAGCTGCACGGCCAGTGTTGGTGGGTTTGTGGGGCCAAGGATCAGCGCCACATCGACCACCGAGGTGGCATAGGCGATGACGGCAAAGACCGGCAAGCGGATCTGGGCATAAAGGCGCGGCCAGACCGCATAAATCCAGGCAGACATCGGACCGTATCCCAATGTCCGTGCGACATTTGCATGGCGGCGTGGATTGACTTGAGGCAAGGCCGCAAGGCTGACCAACAGCAAGAAGGGCAGCTCCTTGGTCGCAAGGCCGGCAATCATTGCCAGCCCCAGACCGTCATGGGGGAAGATCCAGTCCGGCGGTCGGCTCCAGCCAGACAGGTCAGGGGAAATCATCCTTGTCAGCCAGCCCGATGGAGCGAGCAGGAAGGCGAAGCCCAACGCGGTAGCCGCATGCGGAATGGAGAGCAACGGGCTGACCAACCGCTCGATCCAGCGAAAGAAGGCTGTCCCCGACCATGCACCGAGCAAACCGATGGTGATCAACAGCGCAATCAGCGTTGTCACCAGACCCGCTGCCAAACTGAGCATAATGGACTTGCCAAGTCCTGCTGTGGCAAACAGGGCGCGAAATGGGTCGAGCGTCACAGCATCGGCTCCCAGCACCGGCAGCCAACCAAAGGCAGGCGCCAGCGATCCTGCAAGGCCCGCAAGAATCGGTCCCAGCATCAGGATCAAAGCCACAGCGGGCGCTATGAGGGTGGTGCGTGAGGACATGGGGCTTATGCCTGCTTCCTGTCAGAGCGAAGGGTTCCTGTCGACGTTAAGGCTGTCAGCGAAGGGCACGTCTTGTTGCCTAAGACACTGGGCGGGGCATTGTAAACACCCCGCCCGATTGCTCGGCTCGGTGCCTATTGCACGGCGTAGCGTTTGGTCCAGTCGGCCTCGAAGCGGGTCAACCAGGAGGCGTGCGGTTCCGACAGGGCCGGGCCGAATTCTTCTGGCTTCAGGGTGGCGATACCAAGATCAAGCGCCTCAAAGCGGGCCTTGTCCTTGGCACTGAGGCTGGCGATATTCAGAACCGTCGGATCACCCCAGACCTGCGGGTCCTGCTTCACCGCCTGGGCTTCGGGCGACAGCAGGAAATCGGCCAAGACCAAAGCACCAGCCTTGGCGTTGGCATTGAAGGGGATCGCGACAAAATGGCTGTTGCCGATGGTGCCGCCCTCGAAGGTGAAAGAGCGGACGGTGTCTGGCAGTTCCTGATTGGCAATCGACGCGGATGCATCGCTTGGATTGAAGGTGAAGGCGATTTCTGTTTCGCCGTCGGCCAGCAAGTTTTTCAGGCTCGAGACATTGTCCGGGAAGGCCTTGGCCTGCCGCCACAGATGGGGGTGTAATTCGTCCAGATAGGCAAACAGTTTGTCGGCGACCGGCTGATAGGTGGCATCTGTTGCCTCGCTTGACAGGACGGCGGGATCCTCAGCCAGTTCCAGCGCCAGTTGCTTCAAGAAGGTGGAGCCGATGAAATCCGGTGGCTTTGGATAGGCAAAGCGGCCGGGATTTTTCTTGGCCCAATCGAGCAATTCGGCGGCGGATTTTGGCAGGTCTGTGGTGATCGCACTATCATAAAAGAAGGACAGCTGCGCCATGCCCCACGGGCTTTCCAGTCCATCGGTGGGAATGGTGAAATCGGTGGTGAGGGTCGGCTTGCCATCGATATCGGCATATTGGTAGTTGGGCAGATCCGGAGCCCAGCTCATGGGCAGCAGCAAGCCTTTTTCCTTCAGGGAGGCGAAGTTTTCGCCGTTGATCCAGACCAGATCAACCGAGCCACCTTCTTCCTTGCCTGCTGCTTTTTCCGCGATGATCTGGGAGACCACATTGGCGGTGTCGCTCACCTTCACATGCTTGACGGTCACATCATACCGCGCCTTGAGCTGTTGGCCTGCCCAGTCGATATAAGCATTGATCCGGTCACCGCCGCCCCAGGCGTGGAAATAGACGGTCTGGCCTTTGGCCTTGGCAAGAACTGCCTGCCAGTCCTTGACATCAAGGTCGGCGGCAAAGGATGCACCGGACGAAAGAGCAAAGCTGCCAGCCATCAGAGCCGAGCCAAGCAGCAGGGTTCGACGTGTGAAAGTTTGGGGCGAAAACAGGTTGTGAAGGGCAGACATTCCGGTTTCTCTCTCCTTTGCGTCCCAATCGCCAGACTTGTGCGACGATGTGGACATCAAATTCTCTGTGTTTCTCGACTTCGCGGCAATCCAAGAGATCAGACCCCTCTTAGAGCAACGGGACTTGCACACTTCCTCCTTTGCGCCTGTCCGGCCAATGTTGGCATCAAACAACAAACCGGACCGCAGCACCATAAAAATAGCGCTATAGGGGATGAGTGCCTGTGCTTGTTGTTTCAGTCGGGCAAGCACACGGTCAATTCACAACTACTTGAAATCCATAACAATCACGACGCTTCACACAGCAAAAAGGCCCGCATCCGGCTGGATGCGAGCCTTGGTGTCAGCAATGATGCCGGGCGCGATCAGTCGCCAGCGCCAGCATCTTCAGCCTGCAGCTGGGCATATTTCTGATCGCCAAGCTGGTCGAGCAGATTGAGCTGGGTTTCGAGATAATCGATATGGCCTTCTTCGTCGGCCATCAGCTCTTCGAACAGCTTCATGGTGATATAGTCGCCGGCTTCGTTGCAGCATTCGCGGCCTTCTTTATAGAGCGCGCGCGCAGAAATCTCACCTTTCAGGTCGCTTTCCAGAATTTCCTTGATGGTCTGACCAATCATCAGTGGATCGAGCTGCTGCAGGTTTGGATGGCCTTCGAGGAACAGGATGCGCTCGATGAATTTATCGGCATGTTCCATTTCCTCGATCGATTCCGCGCGCCATTTGGCCGCCATTTTGGTGTAACCCCAATCGTCGAGGAGACGATAATGCAGCCAATATTGGCTGACCGCCGTCAGTTCACTGCGCAAACCCTTGTTCAAATACTCAATGACTTTTTCGTTACCCTTCATGATGGTCCTCTCCACGATGGTGTGTGGTCAATCTTCAATATGTCCGGCAGCCGTCCACAGGCCATGGAGCGGCGGTGCTTGATGTCGCATCGAGTCGTCTTTGGCGGAAAGTATACCGCCGGTATGAGACTGCGGATATGCGGCAAACTACCAAAGTGCTGGCGGGCAAAGTCCACTATCTTAGAATGATTCTAATTTAGAGACACAAAGGGGTCTCGTCAAGGTAAAATGCGCAGGATTGACGCAATCAGCGCTTATTCTCCGGCTTCCACTTTTTCGCGATCAAGATAGTGCGGTACGCGGATTCGGGCGATTTCATCTCTTTGGGCAATGGTCACATCATAGCCCTTGGAAAGCAACAGGGCATCGATCGAGGGTCGGCAACAGCCGCATTGGGGACGACAGCCACAGCCACGATAGATCAGATTGGACCGGATCGGACGATCGGGATTTTCGTTCCGCAAACGATCTGCAACTTCAATGATTTGCCCATCGGTGATGCGATTGCAATGACATATGATCATGGAGGGCGATTCCCGGTTTCTTGCCTGCTTAAAATTTGAGCCTGAAATTCACATATAGGCGGTCACCAAAGGATTGGCAAATCCGCTTGCGCACCTTATCTTGAGTTGGAAAGGAATTTGGCATGACCAATAGCGACAAAAAGACACTGGTGCTAACCGGCGCGAGCCGCGGCATCGGACATGCAACTGTGAAGCGCTTCTCCAAGGCGGGATGGCGGGTGATCAGTTGCTCCCGACAGCCATTTTCCGACAAATGTCCGTGGCCAATGGGGGAAGCAGATCATATCCAGATCGACCTGTCGGACCCGGACAATCTGGGTGTCGCGGTCGGTGAGATCCGCAAGCGACTGGCGACCGAGGGCGGCAAACTGAATGCGTTGGTCAACAATGCGGCCATCAGCCCGAAAAATGAAGAAGGACAACGACTTGACAGCCTCGAGACACCAATGCATTTGTGGCGACAGGTCTTTCAGGTGAACTTCTTCGCGCCGATCATGTTGGCCAGGGGCCTGTTTTCGGAACTCAAGGCAGCGGAAGGGTCGATCGTCAATGTGACCTCGATTGCCGGTATGCGGGTGCATCCTTTTGCCGGCACGGCTTACGCAACCTCAAAGGCGGCCCTGGCGTCACTGACCCGAGAAATGGCAGCCGATTTCGGACCGCACAATATCCGGGTGAATGCCATCGCGCCGGGCGAGATTGACACCTCGATCCTGTCACCGGGGACGGAGAAAATCGTCGAGACCATTCCGTTGCGTCGCCTGGGCGCCCCGGGTGAGGTAGCCGACACGATCTTCTATCTCTGCTCAGAGGAAAGCAGCTATGTCACGGGCAGCGAGATTCACATCAACGGCGGCCAGCACGTTTAGGCCTCCAGCGATATTTCCTCCCAATTTCAATCACTTATTCGCAGAAGGCCCCTGATTGCGAAAAAATGAATACTGCAATGCACATTATAATTTTTGCATTGATTCCAGTATTTTACAGAAGTTTTTCGCAACAGTCTGTCAAGTTATGCTGCGACGCATTATCATTTCTTGCAAATGTGACATTGTGTCGCACATAATTCCCGCTAGGATGGTCTCATACGCAGAAACGCGAATGAACCGACAGGCAGAGCTAACCCCTCTCAGTACATCATACAAAGAGGGCGGTTTTGTCTGCTGGCGGGAGGACCCAATGACAGACGCAATCGATGCCGGATCCGTAACTCTTGAGGGCAAACACAAGGATGCAGCACCGGCACGCAAGATGCCCAAGCCGATTATCCAGACCCTGACAACCGACGATCTGACCGAAGCGCTCAGTGCGGGCTTGCGTGACTTTCAGGCCACCGCGATGTATGGGCTGTTCTTCGGCGCCTTCTATGCCATCGGCGGCTGGTTGCTTCTGTGGCTGATGAGTTCCTACAATCTGCCCTATCTGGCCTATCCACTGGCTTCCGGCTTTGCACTGATTGCACCCTTCATTGCTGCTGGCCTGTATGAAATCAGCCGCCGCCGTGAACTGGGACTACCGCTCGGCTGGTCCCATGTGCTGGGCGCGATCTTCAGCCCCCAGAGCAAGGAGTTGCGCTGGATGGCGCTGGTGACCGGCTTTGCGTTCATCATCTGGATCGATATTGCCATCTTCCTCTATGTGATCTTCTTTGGCTTGCAAAGCATCAATGTCAGCGAACTGATCACCACCATTGTCACCACACCGGAAGGGGCGCTGTTCCTGCTGGTCGGCAATCTTGTCGGGGCGGCGCTGGGCGTGGCGGTGTTCTCCATCACCGCCATTTCCTTCCCGTTGCTGCTCGACAAGGATGTCGACTTTATCACAGGCATGATCACGTCGATCAAATGTGTCCTGACGAATCAAAAGGCTATGCTGAGTTGGGCCATATTCATCGCTTTCATGCTGATGATCAGCCTTGCCTCTTTCCTGTTGGGACTGATCTTCGTGCTTCCTTTGCTCGGTCATGCAACCTGGCACCTATACAAACGTGCAATTCTCTTTGAAGAAGCAACATTTTCTGATGCAACCGATGATATACAGTGATAGAGTGAGGGGTAGTTTCTTTGGCTCGTCCCCAAAATTGGCCAAAGAGACCGAGTTCATCTGACGAGATGACCGATCGCGAATATTGCGAGGAAAGACCGGAGCCTACCTGCTCCGGTCTTTTTGCATGTCAGAGCGATATTTGCAGGCAGCCTGCCCGACAGTTACAGCGGATTGGCGCGACAAGTCCTGCCTGTATTTTCCAATTGACCCCAACCAAAAACGGCCCTTCTGTATCAACGAGAAGGGCCGTTTGTTGTGTGATGCGCCTGCGTGAGCGGGCTGTGGTTTGTTTGAGGTCTATTCCGCAGGCTGTGTGCCACCGGAGGACCGTTTGGACGATCCATGCAACAGCAGGGAAACAAACCTGCGGATGTCTCCGCCAACGCCGAACAGGCTGGGCACGAGGAACAGCACAAACAGGGTTGCGACCGCAAGACCGAAGACAATGGTGATTGCCATTGGTTTGAGGAACTGCGCCTGAAGGGATGCCTCGAACAACAGCGGTGTCAGACCACACACTGTGGTCAGGGAGGTCAACAGCACAGCGCGCAAACGGTCGCAGCTGGCCCCGATGGCGGCTTTGCGCAAGGACTCCCCATGGGCAAGACGCTCATCCAGCCGGCTGACCAGAATGATCGAGTCATTGACCAGAATGCCCGCCAGACCCAACAGGCCAATCAGCGACATGATGGTCAACTGGAAGCCCAGCAGGTAATGGCCGAGCACGGCACCAACCACACCAAATGGAATGATCATCATGATGGCGAAAGGCCTTGTGTAGGAGGCAAAAACCCATGAGAGCACGATAAAGATGGTTATCAACGCGATGACCACACCGAGTTTCAAGTCAGCAAAGGCATTCATCCGCTCTTCGTTGCGTCCGGAAAAGTGGTAGTCCACCCCATATTTTGCTGCCACTTCGGGAACCAGACTCTGACCGAGATCGGCCACCAGCTCGGTGACTGTCACCACGGCGGAATCCACATCACCAGTGACAGCCAGCGTCGTTTTGCCATCCTCGCGCAGGATGGAGGAGAAGCCCTGACGGTCCCGCAAGGAGACCACTTCAGTCAATGGCACGAACTTTCCACCCGGACTTTTCAGCCAGATGGACCGCAGATTGTCTTCGTCCGTGCGCTTTATCTGCTGGATACGGACATCAACCTCTTCATCCATGATCGAGAGTTTGCGGGCCACACGGCCATCAACCAGATCGCGCACCTGTTCACCGACCGTTTGGGGGGTGAAGCCAAGGGAACGCCCCCGCGCAGTCAGCTCTAGCACCAACTCGGGCTTGCCGTAGGGCATGTTGTCGTCCAGTTCACTGACACCGGGATAGCTCGACAGGCGCTCCTGCAGCTCCAGCGACGCCAGTTTGAGCTGTTCTGGACGTGCTCCGGTGAGGCGAATATCGAGGTCAGCCCCCGGAGGCCCGCCGCGACGGCCCCGGATGGATGCACGTTTGAGACCCGACAAGTTGGGCAAGTTGCGACGCAAGGCATTCTGGAATAAAGGTGTACGCACGGTGCGTATCTCGGAACTGGTCAAGCGCACCTGCAGAGAGGCCACATTGTCAGCGGTCGCATATCCCGACTTGCCAAGGGTGACGAAGGTACCCGTGACGAGCGTCTCGTCGCCACCGACCTGCTTTTCGGTCTGATAGACAATCTTCTCCACTTCATCTGCGATTTCGCGCGCCCGTTCTTCCAGAATACCGACATTGTAGACCAGCGAGATGGTGATGCTTTCCGCTTCAGCCGAAGGGAAGAAGACAAAGCCGACACGTCCGCCCTTGACCACGCCGACAACAACGATCATGGCCGCCACACAGAGGGCCAGCGTGGTGTAACGCCAATTGTAGGACAGGGTCACCAGCTTACGGAAGGGACCGTCGCGAAAAGCAGCAAACCCATTGTCGAACGCGGCGCGGAAGGCACTGTCCTTCGGGCGACCGGCATTGGTGCGGATGTCGACTTTGCGTGCCCTTTTCACCAGCACAAACTCGATCAGGCAGGCAAAGACAAAAGCAAGCCCGACCAGCGAGAGGAGTGGCATCAATCCCGCTCCGGGCAGATTGGCATGAACCCAGTGCCAGCTGGACTCGGTGACACCACCAAATTTGGCGACCAGCTCTTCGGACATGCCATAGAACAGCACCAGCAAGGAGACGGTGACCAAGCCGATCACGATCACCCGCTGGACGTTCCAGCCGCGATGATGGCTTGGGGTCATGGAATGGGCAAGGTGACCGGGCAAAATGAAGAAACATTCAATCAGGCTGGCGACCAGAACTGAAATCACCACGATGGGCAGCACACCCATGATCTGACCGATCGTGTCGCCAATCAGCAGAATGGGTGAAAAGGCAGCCACTGTCGTCAGCGATGCTGCGGTGACCGGCATCAGCATGCGAATGCCCGCCCCTTCGGCGGCCACGGGTCCGGGCATGCCGGACTGGAAACGGGTGGTGGCTTCTTCACCAACGACAATTGCGTCATCGACAATGATGCCGAGCATCATGATGAAGGCAAACAGTGACATCATGTTGATGGTTTGGCCCAAGGCCAGCATGACGATACAGGCTGCCAGCATGGCAATCGGGATGCCCGCCCCCACCCAGAGAGCGGTCCGGATATTAAGGAACAGGGCAAGGATCAGCATCACCAGCACCAAGCCCGAAGCAGCATTTTTCACCAGAAGAAGGATGCGATCGACAAGGGCTTCGGAGCGGGAATCATACTGGATGACCTGCAAGGTCGGCGGGAAGGTGCCTCTGACCTCAGAAAGATACTCATTGACGATGGCGGAGGCCTTGAGCGAATCCGAACTGGCGGCCCTGCGTACGGTCACCTGAATGGCAGGCTGCTCCTTCATCCGCCCCTTGACGGCGTCCGGGTCCAGTCGACGCTGGATCGGGGCGATGTCCTCCAATGCCACCGTTGAACCATCGGCTTCGGACTTGATCTCGATCTGCGACAGGCTTTCGGGATTTTCCTCCACTGCCAACGTACGGACCTGCTTTTCGATGCCATCCTGCACCTTGCCGGATGGTTGGTCGCGGCTGTTCCTTGAAACCTGATCGGCCACATCCTTGACCGTCAGACCCAGTCGACGCAGGTCATAGTCGGACAGACCGACATAGAATTCCTCGTCCCGCATCCCGGTGAACTGCACCGTATCGATGCCCCGGTCAATCAGATCATCCCGGATGGACTTGGCAAATTCTCGCAAGGCGCTTTCGGCAAAGGGGCCGGTGATAATCAGGCGTGCGACATCATCGCGGAACTGTCGGAAGGAAACCTCCGGCTCGTCCGCCTGATCGGGCAAGGTGGTCACCGTGTCGAGATTGGCCTCGATATCGCGCAAGGCCATTTGCATGTTGGTGCCTGGCTTGAATTCGAGCGTAATCGAACCAGACCCTTCACGCGCATAGCTGTCGACATTCTTGACGCCATCGACAAAGCGGATCTTCGGTTCGACAACCTCCAAAATCCCGGCTTCGACATCTTCGGCACTGGCGCCTGTCCATGTCACGGACACACGGATGGTGTCTGTCGCAATGGAGGGAAAGAACTGGCTGTTCATGCGTGCAAGGGAAAATAGCCCCCCGATTAACAAAAGAGCCATCAACAGATTGGCGGCATTGGGATGATGGACAAAGAAGGAAACCGCCCCGCCCCGGCGAGCCTTGTCAAATCGGCTCATTCCTTTGCTCCCTGCTTGGTCTGTTTGTCTGTGCCTTCAGCTGCGGGCCTGCCGCGCTTGTCGGCTTTGGTTGCGGATCCGGGGCGCACCTCTTCGCTGCCGGGCAGCAAGACTTTGAGGCCCGGTCCTGCCTCTGCAACACGGGTCGAGACGATCTGATCTTCAGATGTGAAACCTGAACCATCGATCAACACATCGTCGCCGAGATAGGCAAGAATGGAGACCTCACGCGGCTGCATTCGGCCATCCTCCACCACATAGATCAGATTGCCCTGATAGATGGCAGCCTGCGGCACGGTGATGGCATTTTGATAAAGCTTGTCAGGCACCTGCAGCTCGACAAAGGTGCCCGAACGCAAGGCCGAACCTTTGGTCAGGCGGGCATAGACCTCGATCCCGCCATTGGCTGCGTTGACTTCCGGGGTGATCCGTTCGATCACCGCGTCGTGGCTCTGCACCCTATCGCCAAGCTTCCAGAGTACCTTGATGTCGCGGCCTTTCAGCGCAATCCCGTCCGAAAGCAAGCGACCATATTGGGCGTCCGAGAGAGTGAAACGCACATCCATCTGGTCAGGATCATAGAGTGAAACAAGGGTATCGTTGCCGGATACGGAGCGACCGAGATCGACATTCTTGCTCTGAACAAGTCCAGTGAAGGGGGCTTTCAGGCTGGTGTCGGCCAGATTGCGGCGCGCCTGCTTCAACCGCCAGTCAAGGCGTTCGATATTGGCATTCTGCTGTTCGACCCGGGCCCGCAGGACCGCCAGATTGTTGACCCGTGCATTGACCGACTGTTCCCGCTGAGACAGGGTCAGTTTTCGGTTTTCAAGGGCTTGTTTGGTCAGGCTACCGCTTTCCACCAGGGTCTGGGCGCGCTGCAGATCATTGGCGGCAAAGTCGCGCTGCTCAATCAGGAAGGCAAGTGCGGCCTCATCACTGGCAAGCGTCGCCTTCGTTTCGGCGAGCTTGGCCTTGGCCTCCATCAGATTGGCTTCGGCTTCGGTAACGCCGCCCTCATAATCGAAGGGATCGATGCGGACCAAAGCGTCGCCCTCCTTGACCAGCTGCCCTTCGGCCAGCGCTGGATTAACCCAAATGACCTCGCCATTGACCAAAGTCCGCAGTTCAACCTTGCGGCTGGCAGACACAGTGCCATACAGCCGGATCTTGGGGCGGTAATCGCGGACCAAAGCAGGCCTTGCCTGAACCGCATAGGCCTTTTCACGCGGCGCCCGTTTGTGAACCTCGGGTTTGGTGACAACCAATTGCCAGGAGAGGAAGCCAGCCCCGGCAATCACGAGAAGTGGCAAGAAGAGCTTGGAAAAGACATTGACAACGCGCATTGCACCGCTCTGCCGATCAGTCCGGGAGGCAGAGGACTCGGTTTGGCTCTGATCAGGCAAGTCGGTCACGTCAGCACCGAGAGCGGCTTTGCCTCGGCTGGGTGCGGTCTTGTTGGTTTCGTCCGTGTGATAATTCATGATGTCGGGTCAATCGCTCTTGCCAAAAGATCAGGCTTGGTTCGGCCTGTTCAGGTTGGCGTCGTGGTCGTCTTGGAACTGCTCCGGGCACCCGGTCAGTCTTGATATACCCAATGGGCAAAAAGAACTTTGTGGTTGTTGCATATAGCTATGAATGAACCCCTTCTTTTCCAGGCCAATGAGGCTAAAAGGGCATCCGTCCAACCAATTTTCCGTCTCGTCTCTTGCGAGACATCCTATCAATCTTCCAACAAAGCGCCGAAATCTGCCTATTTCAAGGCGCTTAACACATATGCTTCGCAAATGCAGACCGGGCTTGTTCCCTTGCTGCTTGTCAAAGGTATCTCAAGCAACCCACCCTCTGGCAAACATTTCTTTGCATCAAAGTGTAACAGCTTTTTTCTCAGCTTATGGAATTGATACAATTCGGGAGTGCAAGCAGATCACCTTCAAGGGCAATGTTTGGCAACAAAAAAGGCCGCCGGGATCACCGACGGCCGAAAGCAAGCAGGTATGGTCTGAACTGCCTTGGATGGCCTCTACTGATCGCGCCCTGTTACCTGATCTCGCGCAAAGGCATATTTGGACGAGCAGAATTCGCAGGTGATCTCGATCTTACCATTCTCGATCATGCCATCGAGCTCTTCGGCAGTGAAATTGTTGAGCATCGTCTCGATCCGCTCATGGCTGCAGCTGCAACGATCCTCGATTGGCATGGCATCAAAGACCCGTGGACCATTTTCGTGAAACAGACGATAGAGCAGGGTCTCGGCGGACACCGCCGGATCGGTCAGTTCGTGGTCGTCAATGGTCGCGACCAGCGCTTCGCATTCGCGCCATGCATCCACTTCGTCGACATGCAGGGTTTTTTGCTGCTCTGGATCGGGATGATCACCGGGATGCAGATCACGATGCGGGATCTCACCACTGGATGATGGCAGATACTGCACCAGCAGCCCGCCGGCAATCCATTCGGATTTCGGCTCGCCGCCTTCCTGCCGGGTCATCATCTGGGTCGCTGCCAGCCGCACACGCGTCGGCAATTGCTCGGACTGCATGAAGTAGCTGTGGGCGGCTTCCTCTAGGCTTTTGCCGTCAAGCACCACGACCCCCTGATAGCGGTTCATATATTGTCCCTGATCGATGGTCATTACCAGATGCCCTTCGCCAAGCAGCTGTTCGGGGCGTGTTTCGCCCCGCTCGATCAGGTGCGCCACGGCTTCTTCGTCAAAGCGGACATAGGCCCGCACAGCATCGGGGGCATCGAAATCGACCACCAGCATGTTGACCGCGCCCTTGGTCTGGACCTGCAGGATCAGTTTGCCCTCAAACTTGAGGGACGATCCCAGCAGGGCCGTCAGGGCAATGGCTTCCGCCAACAGACGGTTGACGGCATCGGGATATTGATGGCGGGTGATGATGTTGGTGACGCTGTCGTTCAAATGCACCATCCGGCCACGGACATCCAGTCCGTCGACCTGAAAGGGCAGAACGCGGTCCATTTGCTGAGCAGTTTTGGCCATCTGCGTGGCAGTCTGTTCGGTCATTGGCTTCCCTCTTGTGGCACCAGATCTCGGCTACGGCTTGTTGCCATCAACCGCACTCCGGCCCGCTGGATGCATTGAAGAGGCGGGTTTGTCCCCGACAATGCGCACTCCTTATGCATCGCTAATGGCAAATGGCAAAAGGGTGGATGTGTTTCCATCCACCCTTTTCAAGAATAACACATCAGCGTCAAGTCACGGCTTTGCTACACGCGACTTTGTCGGCCTCAGTCACCAATTGCCTTGTTGAAACACCAAGCCATGATGCCTTTTTGCGCATGCAGGCGGTTTTCCGCCTCGTCAAACACCACCGACTGCGGACCATCGATGACCTCATCGGTCACCTCTTCGCCGCGATGGGCAGGCAGGCAATGCATGAAAAGCGCATCATCCTTGGCAAGGCCCATCAATGTGGTATTGACCTGATAGGGTTTCAAGAGATTGTGCCGATGCTCGGCATCCTCATCGCCCATCGACAGCCATGTGTCGGTGATGATCAGGTCGGAGCCGTCTGCCGCGTCCCCTGCGGTATCGCACAATTCAATCCGGACGCCGCGCTCGCGCAAGCGGTCGATGACCGTGGTTTCGGTCATCAGCTCATCGGGAATTGCCACGCGAATGGTGAAGTCAAAATGCTCGGCAGCATGCATCCAGGAGACCAGCACATTGTTATAGTCACCGACCCAAGTGACCGTCTTGCCCTCGATGGAGCCGCGATGCTCCTCATAGGTCATGATGTCGGCCATGATCTGGCAGGGATGGGAATAGTAAGTCAGACCATTGATCACCGGCACATCGGCATTCTTGGCCAGCTCTTCCACTGCCTGATGATCGAGCATACGGATCATGATGCCATCGACAAAGCGAGACAGAACGCGCGCGGTGTCAGGGATGCTCTCACCACGACCGAGCTGCATTTCCGCACCGGTCAGCATCAGGCTGTCGCCGCCCAGCTCGCGCACACCGACATCAAAGGAAACGCGCGTCCGGGTGGATGGCTTGTCAAACACCAGCGCAATAACCTTTTCATCGAGGATGTCGGTCCGGCGCTTGGTTTTGCGGTCGGCCTTGATTTTGTGTGCGGTGGCCAGAATGGTCTTCAGATCATCGGCCTTCTGGCATTCGAGATCAACAAAGTGGCGAATAGGATCGTTCGACATAATCGCAATCCTCCCTTACTTACCGTTATGCGCCCCATGCGCGGCACAGGTCTGCAACGCATTTTCAAGGGCTTTGACTGCAAATTCGATTTCGTCCTGACTGACCGTCAGGGGTGGCATGATACGCAGGACATTGTCCCCGGCAGGGACGGCCAGCAATCCTTCGGCCCGGCAGGCTGCAAGCAGCTCGACGGGGGGCATGGTGAGTTTCAACCCCAGATGCAGACCGCGACCACGCACTTCGACAACCTGCTCAGGAAAGCTGTCTTTGAGCGCAGCAAGCTTTTGCTTGAGCAGCAAACCAGCCTGACGCACATGATCAAGGAAGCCGTCTTCAAGCACCACATCAAGCACCGCGTTGCCGACGGCCATAGCGAGGGGATTGCCACCATAGGTTGAGCCATGTGTGCCCGGGATCATGGCTTCCGCCGCCGCCTCGGTGGCCAGACAGGCACCAAGCGGAAAGCCGCCACCGATGCCCTTGGCAATGGCCATCAGGTCTGGCACCGCACCGGATTCTTCATAGGCAAACAAATGGCCGGTCCGTCCGACTCCGGTTTGAACCTCGTCATAAATCAACAGGATGCCATTTTCGTCGCACAATTTGCGCAGGGCTCTGAGGAAGCCCGGATCGATTTCACGGATGCCACCCTCGCCCTGAATGGGTTCGATCAACACGGCAGCCGTCTCGTCATCAATCGCCGCCTTGACCAGATCGATGTCCGGGGCGGCAAGACTGACAAAGCCAGCCGCTTTCGGGCCAAAGCCTTCGAGATATTTCTCCTGCCCGCCAGCAGCGATCATGGCCAATGTCCGACCATGAAACGCGCCCTCGAAGGTCAGGATCGCGGTTTTCTCCGGATGGCCCTTGGCAAAGTAATAGCGGCGCGCGGTTTTCACCGCGCATTCCAGCGCCTCCGTGCCAGAGTTGGTGAAAAACACCTTGTCGGCAAAGCTTGCGGCGCAGAGCCGGTCACCCAGCTTCTGCTGACCGGGAATGTCATAGAGATTGGAGACATGCCACAGATTTTCTGCCTGATCCTTGAGGGCAGCAACCAGATGCGGGTGGGCATGACCAAGACTGTTCACGGCGATCCCGGCCGCAAAGTCGAGGAATCGTCGGTTATCTTGCGTTGTCAGCCAGGCGCCCTCTCCCTTGACGAATTTGAGATCCGCACGTGCATAAGTGGCAAACAGCGAAGATTGGGTCATTGTCTTTATCCTCGTCCCAAGGCCTTGGTCTCCATTGCGCTTCCTGTCGGGATGATCGGCCCATTATCTTTAAAGGCGCGCCCGATCATCACATCGCTTGCAGGGGATGAAGGCAATGACGCAAATGCGATATCCCCACATCCTCACAGCCGGAAGGCTTTCAACAAAAAAAGCTGCCCAACCGGCAGCCAAGAAAGCACCACTTGTGCAGTATGGCTAATGCTTTGTCAATTCCGCGTTTTGAGGATATTTTCGATATTTTCTGCTTTTGATCAGGTAATCCACAAAATTATCTGCGCCAAAATCCAGATTACTAGCCCATCAGTTCAAAACCCGTCACTGAGCCACCAATCAGGGCGCATTGGATGCCATTGAACTCGACTGCTCAATATGCACTAAATGCACGTCATGGCCTTTTGGACACGTTTTCATGATCAGGGCGTTGTGATTTATTCCGGCGCGCACAGAGCCAGGAGCATCTGTTCCCTGCTGATCAATGAGGATGTGAAACAATGGGTCTGACCCTATGTGACTCAAAGGGAAGCGAGAGCTGCTCTTTTGGTTATCACATGCCTTTTCAAGCCTTACAAACAGCTTATCCACAGGGTATGAACAGTTATTGGGGAATAAACGCAAAATTAATTTGTTCCTCCATTTTTGGACACGGTTTGATTCGAAATTCTGGGGAAAAGGATTAATTCAAACCGGCCACCTGTTGTAACGCTGAGTAACCATATAGTAGTTTACCATTTATTAACGACTATATATCGTGCGGCAAAACCAAAAATCTCATCAGAAGGCAAAAACCTTTGGTTGCAACATGCAACCGGGGTGCGGCGGTACTTTTTGCCTTTTGACCAGTCTAGACGGAGGCTAAATTTATGTCTTGGACTGACGAACGTGTAGAACTATTGAAGAAGCTCTGGGCCGATGGCCTGAGTGCCAGTCAGGTAGCAGCGGAACTTGGCGGAGTGACGCGCAATGCCGTGATTGGTAAAGTTCATCGTCTTGGCCTGTCCGGCCGGGCAAAAACAACCACCACTGCGCCTCGCGCGCGCCGGAGCCGACCTCAATCGTCTCGTCCGGCCCGCCCGTCAAGCGGACCTGCGCCAACGGTTGGCGCAACGGCCTTGAAGGCCGATGCGAAACCGCAGGCAACTCCGCAGCCAAAAGCCGAGCAGAAACCAGCAGTCGATGCTGTGGTCGTGCCGATTTCCAAGCGCGCCACGATCCTGACCCTGACCGAGAATACCTGCAAATGGCCAATTGGCGATCCGGGCGACAATGACTTCCATTTCTGCGGATGCAAATCCGAACAAGACTCGCCCTACTGCAAGTATCATTCTGAAATTGCCTATCAGCCGAATGCTGACCGGAGACGCGCCAAAAAGGCCAGCTGATCTCCTTCACCGTTGCTCGATATAGACCATGAAAACCGCTCCGATCCTTCATCGGGGCGGTTTTTTGTGCCTTTTTCAAATGAGCGAGTTGATCCTTCCCCCAATTCTTCCCATCAATGGCCACACTCTATCGGTATGCTCCGGACGACCGCAGTTCAAACGGATCTGTTCATGCCTTCCCGTTACTCAAAGCGCACCCTCTGGCGCACCGCCGCCGGCCTCTTCCTGGCCCTTCTGGTCGGCGCCGCTCTCACCAGTCTGGCAGGCGTCTGGCTCGCGGGACCTTCCGCTGTCGCGGCCCCTGCCCTTGTGGCAACTGGCCTAAGAGCCGATGCCCTGATCGTGCGCAAGGGTGACCGCACGATGACACTGATGCGCGCAGGCAAGCAAGTTGCCCAATATAGTATCCGGCTGGGCTTTTCTCCCAAAGGCGACAAAATGCAAGAAGGAGATGGGCGCACACCGGAAGGTGTCTATCGCATCAACCGCCGCAACCCACGCTCCCGGTTTCATCTCTCGCTCGGACTTGACTATCCCAAAGCAGACCAGCGCGCCAAAGCCCGTCTTGCGGGACGCAATCCGGGAGGAGACATCTTCATTCACGGTCAGCCAAATGCCCTGCGCCCCTTTGGACTGACCCTGCCGCATAATTGGACCGATGGGTGCATTGCTGTCTCGAACAGGGACATGGAGGACCTCTATGCCCGTGTCCCTGTCGGCGCGAGGGTAACAATCCTGCCCTAAAGCCGTTTTTTAACTGCGCGAGCAGAAAGCCCGACCCGGTAAGGGTCTCCTTTTAGAAGCCGCTTGAAGAACGCTCAGACTCGCCCCATATTGGAAGAGAACCCGGATGCTCAGCAGAGGTCTGGAAAACAGGGTGTGGTTTTGCCTGCCCTTTATCTTTCAACGACCCTATGACGGTGACACTGGACGTAGCACCGAACGTAGGGACAGCGCGTCGCTTAACAAGAAGGACCGCCAATGTCTCGCATGTCTGCTTTTTCCAGCCCTTTTCTGCTTGGCTTTGATGAAGTCGAGCGCGTTCTTGACCGGGTGGCCAAGGGCGCCAATGAAGGCTATCCCCCTTACAATATCGAACGTCTGGATCCCACTGAGTGCAAGTTGCTTGAAGGCAATGGAGGCAGCGGCGACGTGCTGCGCATCACCCTTGCTGTGGCAGGCTTCACCCGCGACCAGCTTGATGTGACCCTGGAAGAGAGCCAGCTGGTCATTCGCGGTCGCCAGATTGATGATCAGACCCGCCAATATCTGCATCGTGGTATCGCCGCCCGCCAGTTCCAGCGCTCCTTCGTGCTGGCCGAGGGCATAGAAATTCTTGGAGCCGAACTGAAAGACGGGCTATTGTCCATCGATCTCGCCCGGCCCGAACCAGAGAAAGTTGTCCGTAAAATCGCAATTGACGTCAAAGAATAAGGCCCTTCCCTCAGGTCCGGCGGTCTGTTCAACCTCCCATGAATGCCGCACCGCTCGACCCAACATGTGAGCAACGCCATGTATGAAGACGAAATGTTCGAAAGCGAAGAGATGGAAGACGGTTTGGAATCCATCATGCTCGAGCGCCGGATGGCTTATGTGCGTCAGGTGACAATGGATGATGTGATGGAAATGTTTCCCGAGGCACCGGAACTCCCGGTCAGTCAGGAATTGTGGGCTCTGCTGGATGTGCAGGGGCAGCCGATCGCCTTGGCCGGCTCGGAATCCGCCGTCAAGCTGAGTGCCATGCGCCATGACATCGAGACCGTCAGCGTTCACTAACGCCAAATGGCTACATAGCAATCACACCAATGCAAGACCGGTCAGGCTTCCCTGATCGGTTTTTTGTTGTCTGATTGCCAACCCTACACAAGGGCAGGTATCAGACCGATACCAATACCAAGCGCGCTGGTCACACCAAGGCAGGCAAGGACCGACCATTGCCGCCAGTGCAACAAATAACCAGCAGCCAAAGCCAAGCCGAAGACAGCAGGGTTGAAACTGTCCCACTCGGGCAGATGCAACAGGATCGGCCCAAATGCCTGCTGTTGTACCGTGCCAAACAGCACATGCAGGGCAAACCAGACCGAGAGATTGAGGATGACGCCGACGACCGCTGCGGTGATCGCCCGCAAGGCTTCGCGCAGGCGCGGGCGGTGGCTGATCCATTCGATATAGGGAGCCCCGGCAAAGACCCAGAGGAAGCAAGGGGCGAAGGTCGCCCAGAGGGTCACCATTGCTCCGACCAGTCCAAGCCAGAGATTGACGCCTCCGTCGGCCCGAGCGGCGGCCAGAAAACCAACAAATTCAGTCACCAGAATAAGCGGACCGGGTGTGGTTTCCGCCAGTCCCAAGCCATCCATCATTTCGCTGGCAGACAGCCAGCCATGGGAATTGACGGCGTCCTGGGCCATATAGGCCAGCACCGCATAGGCTCCACCGAAGGTAACGGTTGCCAGTTTGGCAAAGAAGAGACCGATATTGCCGAGCATGGCGGGTTCCACCAGCCAGCCGATCAGGCCAAGAGGCACCAGCCAGAGCGTGAGCCAAACAAGGATGGTGGCGAGGGTTTGCCTGAAGGGCACAGCCTTGACCGCCTCACCCTCGTTGCCTGCAGCCCCTGCAGGCATGCGACCGGCGTGCCAGACGCCATAAGCGGCCGCAAGCGCGATGATCAACGGAAAAGGCCATTGCAGAAAGAAGATGCCGACAAAGGCCAGACCGGCAATCAGCCAATGGGCTGTTCCGTCGAGCGCTTTTCTTGCCACTCGCAACAAAGCTTCAACAACGATAATCAGGACAGCGGCCTTGATGCCCATGAACAGGGAGGCAGCCAAAGGGGTTTGCCCCGCCAGTGCGTAAAAGGCTGCCAGTGCCAGAATGACAAGCGCACCGGGAATAACAAAGGCCAGACCGGCCATCAGCCCGCCGAGAGATCCATGCAGCCGCCAGCCTGAATAGGTTGCCAGTTGCATCGCTTCCGGCCCGGGCAGCATCATGCAGAAAGACAGGGCATTGAGGAACTGCCGCTCGCTCAACCAGCCCTTTTCGTCGACGATCATCCGATGCATCAGCGCAATCTGGGCAGCCGGACCACCAAAGGAAAGAAGCCCGATATGCCACCAGACATGATTGGCCTCAGCCAGCGTTGGAGACGGGTTTGTCGTCGGTGCAGTTGCCGACGGATCCTGCTGCTTGTTGGACACGCTTTTCCTTCCTCAACGGGCCGCTTGTCAGGCGGCTGCCATTCCTGTCAGCAGATATGACCCTGCCAAGACTGCCTTTGTGGCCTGTTCGTTTGACAGGTCGATAACAAGGGGAGGAGAAAATAGGCTCGTCGGGAGCGCTTCAGCCCGGATGCTCAGAAGCGCATTCAGGCAGCGTTGGATTCCTGAACGACACTCAAAACAGCGCGGATCTCATCGCCTTCGGTTGCGGCGCGCAGTTTTTCCAGAGTGCCTTCACTGCGCAACACGCGGGCAATGCGGGCAAGGGCCTTGAGATGGTCGGCTCCAGCCCCTTCGGGGGCGAGCAGCAGAAAGACGATATCGACCGGCTTGTCATCCATCGCGTCGAAATTGACCGGCTTGTCCAACAGAGCGAAAATGCCGTGGATGCGATCCAGATCCGGCAACTTGCCGTGCGGAATCGCCACACCTTGACCGACACCCGTCGAGCCGAGGCGTTCGCGTTGCAGCAATTTCTCGAAAATTTGACGCTGAGACAAACCCGTCAATTGGGCGGCTCGCTCTGACAGCTCCTGAATTACCTGTTTCTTGCTGCTGGCCTTGAGCAACGGAATGATGGATTCAGGGGCGAGAAGATCGTTCAGTTCCATGAAACTCTCATCTGTCAAGCATTCCACCCCCGCATCATCTCTACGCTGGCAGAATGCTTCTGTTTCTTGAGCGACCAACCACACTGCCCCCGACATGACTGTTCGGAGGCAGGTTGATCTCGAGCCAACACCATCGGTGTCGGCATTATCAGGCTTTATTTGGTGAGGGAAGGATTGACCCAACCAACATGGCCGTCCTTGCGTTTATAAACCACGTTAATAGCATCATCTCCCGCATTTCGGAAGACCATGACCGGGGCTTCGGTCATGTCGAGCGCCATCACGGCATCGCCAACGGTCATCGTCCGGATGGGCGACGTGGATTCAGCAATGACCACCGGGGTGAAGTCTTCAGGGACCTCATCCTGCGTATCAGGATTCTGGATCACGCCATATGCCACTTCAATCGCCTCAGGCGATCCGGCACGTTCCGTCCGATGGCTTTTCAGGCGACGTTTGTAGCGCCGCAAGCGCTTGTCGATGTGCTCGTTTGCATTCTCGAAACTTCGCTGCGGGTCAGCGTCTGAACCGCTTGCTTGCATGACCATCCCGGTATCGAGATGGATGACCAGATCACTCTTGAATCCGATCCCCTCTTTCTCCAAGGTCATATGACCTTTATAGCCACCATCGAAATATTTTTGGACGGTTTCGGCAACGCGATCTTCGGCATAACTGCGCAGTGAATCACCAACATCTACTTGTTTGCCTGATACTCGAAGCGTCATGGAACCCCCTATTTTTCTTGGGTCAATGGGATGACCAACCTGTCTTCATCCCTTTATCAACGCGCGCCGTATAATCCTGCTATCGGTTAGGATGCGGCCATCCGCGTCAGTACATGGTTGAGTGTCGGGTCGGCCAAAGCATGGCACATGGTCCCGGTACAGTCACATGCAACCGGGCAGCGCACACATATGCGCTGGGCCGATGAATGTCAATGTATGGGAAAATCTGTCATGCATAGCTTCAGTCTGCCAAATAAATGCGGCATTGACCAGAAGACATGACAAACAGGGGACAGAAAGCGCATGGCATGCGCATTTATCCACTAACTTTCATGAATTGAAATGAATGAAATGTAGAAACTACCAAAGTATTAAGAAAATTTCACAATCACGCATAGTTCCTGTTTTCAACTGCAGGATTTCAAGTCTTGACAGACCGCTTTTTTGCTTGTTCAAAACCGGGCAATTCTGCCGATTCAATCACCGCCTTCGTGACAAAAAGCAGCTACCAAAGCGAGAATCAATCAGCCTTGAGCGGCTTTTTTCTCGCGCCGCCGCTGAACGGACGACGGAATATGCATCGCTTCGCGATATTTGGCGACCGTCCGCCGAGCAATATCGATGCCGCTGTCCCGCAACAAGGTCACAAGCGCATCGTCGGATAGAATCTTGCTAACGCTCTCGCCGTCGATCGCTTGACGAATGCGGTGCTTGACTGCCTCAGCCGAGTGACTGTCGCCGCCCGAGGTGGCCGCGATGGCCGAGGTGAAGAAATATTTCATCTCGAAGGTGCCGCGGTTGGTGGCGATGAATTTGTTCGAGGTCACACGACTGACCGTGCTTTCATGCATCTGGATGGCATCTGCGATGGTGCGCAGATTGAGGGGTCGAAGATGGGTCACACCATGGGTGAAGAAGGCATCCTGCTGCTTGACGATTTCGGTCGCGACCTTGAGGATCGTCTGGGCACGCTGATCAAGGCTCTTGACCAACCAATTGGCGCTTTGCAGGCAATCGACCAGAAATTCCTTTTCCTTCTTGCCCGATGCGGTCTGGTTGATCTCCGCATAGTAGGTCCGGTTGACCAGCACCCTTGGCAGGGTGTCGCTGTTCAATTCCAACCGCCAGCTGCCGTCACTTGCCTGCTTGACAAAGACATCAGGGATGATTGGCTGGACCGTCAGATGGCCAAAGCCACCACCGGGCCGGGGATTGAGTGCCCGGATCTCGGCCACCATCTCGGTCAGATCATCCTCGTCAACCGCGCAAAGCTTGCGTAGGGCAGCGAAGTCCCGCTTGGCCAGAAGTTCCAGATTGTCCAGCAGTGCAGCCATCGCCGGGTCGAACCTGTTCTGTTCCTTCAGTTGCAAAGCCAGACATTCAGACAGGGTGCGTGCAAAGACACCGGCCGGCTCGAAGGTCTGCAACACAGCCAGAACCGCCTCAACTTCCTCATCATCCACACCAAGCCGATTGGCAACCAGGGTCATGTCCGATTGCAAATATCCGAAATCATCGAGTTCATTGATCAGGAATTGTCCGATGATCCGCTGTTTCGGGTCAGCAATCGCGGTCGACAACTGCTGTTCAAGATGATCACTGAGGGAAAGCTCGCCAGCCAGCACGGCTTCCAGATCATAGTCGGGGTTTGCCCCCCCATTGCGCATGGGGGTCGACATCCACGGATCATTCAACTGAGGGCCGCTTTGCTCGGCAGAGCCGTGATCATCCGGAAAGACATTGTCGAGGCGGGCATCGAGGTCATTGGAAATGGCTTCCATATGCTCGGGTCGCTCGTCGCCAAACTGCTCGGACAGGTCGGGACCACTGCTTTCCCCGCCAAAGTTTTCGCCATCAGAGGCTTCGCCTGAAGCCTCCGTGTTGCTGCGTTCCGCATTGGCAGGAGCATCCCCGTCAAAACGATCGCTGTCAGAGGTATCACCCGACTCGGAGCTGGACGTCTCGTTGGCATATTCACCACCCGTCGCCTCCAGCAAGGGATTGCTTTCAAGCTCCTGCTGGACATAGGAAACCAGATCGAGATTGGACATCTGCAACAGCTGAATGGCCTGCATCAGCTGCGGCGTCATCACCAGCGATTGGCTTTGGCGAATATCCAGTCTGGGTGTCAGAGCCATTCTTGATCCCGTTCCGCGTGAATTGGTACGACTTTTGCTTGTTCTTTATATCAGCCCTTTTGCCATTTGCACAATTTCTAAAACTGCCTCCCGGCATAAAGGGGCATCGGGTTGGTCTTAACGTGTGCCTGGCACAAGACCAAAATCATAAATATCTATTTATTTTCTAGAGCTTACGATAAAATTTGACCGTCAACCATAAAACGCGCATTTCCGTGTGTGGCTCTGAATTGTCGTTGAAAACTGACCTCGGCAGCTCGAATGCGGTATTATGTTTGCACAAAATACAAGCAGTTGGAGCCGCGTCCTGGACCCATTGGGAGAGGTGCTGACGCACAGAATGGAGCGTTATCCAGGCTCAAAAGATCACATCGAGAAGCCTTCGCCCAAATAGAGGCGACGGACATCCGGGTTCTGAATGATCTCTGTCGGTGTGCCATTGGTCAGTACGTTGCCAGAATGAATGATATAGGCACGATCGATCAAGGACAGGGTTTCGCGGACATTGTGATCGGTGATCAAAACACCGATGCCGCGGGCCGTCAGATGGCGGACCAATTGCTGAATATCGCCAACCGCGATGGGATCAACGCCGGCGAAGGGTTCGTCAAGCAACATGAAGGATGGACGAGAGGCCAGAGCACGGGCAATTTCCAGCCGACGACGCTCACCACCGGACAAGGCAATCGCCATGGATTTGCGCAAATGGGTGATGGAGAATTCTTCCAACAGCTCATCGAGCTGTTCACGACGCTTCTTGCGATTGCGTTCAACCAGCTGCAGCACGGCCATGATATTGTCTTCGACATTCAAACCACGGAAAATCGAGGCTTCCTGAGGCAAATAGCCGATGCCAAGCTTGGCGCGACGATACATCGGCATGCGCGTGATGTCGAAACCGTCGAGGGAAATATACCCCTTGTCCGGGCGAACCAGGCCGGTGATCATGTAGAAAACCGTCGTCTTGCCTGCCCCGTTGGGGCCCAGAAGACCAACCGCTTCCCCCCTTTTGACAGCCAGTGAGGCCGATGTGACCACCGTGCGGCGCTTGTAGCTCTTGCCAATGTCATGAACAACCAGCCAGCCGGGGCCATCCTGCATCAGGGGGTCAAACTCCTGATCAGCCTCAGCATCCCTATCAAGTTGGTTCTGGCCGTTGGTCTCTTGCATCGATTGCGCGGGTCTTCTTGATCATGGCGACAGGGTCGTCATGCCAGTTTCAACATGTCACTGTCAGTTTGGGGTCGAAACTGGTTACAAGCACCGGCTTCGGGTTCGGTGTTCGGGGCTTTCGGGCTCCGAACAGATTGTCATTGCTCTTAAATCCTAAGCGACGCATTGTCGAGGAGTTTCAGGCTGGATCCTTGTGTTTCTCTATTTTCGATTGGGTATGAACAGGCCCTGAACCCGCCCCTTGCCTTT
The DNA here is from genome assembly GCF_005771485.1 of Cohaesibacter sp. CAU 1516. Taxonomy (NCBI): domain Bacteria; kingdom Pseudomonadati; phylum Pseudomonadota; class Alphaproteobacteria; order Hyphomicrobiales; family Cohaesibacteraceae; genus Cohaesibacter; species Cohaesibacter sp. CAU 1516. The sequence continues at coordinate 170,058 of NZ_VANT01000003.1, forward strand.
TCCATTGGCATTGCCGGTTTTGGCAGCGGACAGCATCTGGGCAGCCCCACTTTTCATGTTCACCGTCAGCTTCGAGCCTCGCAGCACATTCTTGCCCTGCGTCAGGACCACATTGCCGCTCAATGTAATGACCTCGCGGACCATGTCGACATAGGCGCGATCGCCCTTGGCATTCTGATCCTTTTGTGAAATGCGGACACCGCCATCGGCCTCAAGCCGGGTGATGGACTGCGCAGTTCCCACTCCCCCCCCGGAATAATGGACCGTCAGGCGTGCGGAATTGACAATGGTGTCCCCTTGTTTGGCGCGGACACTGCCTTTGAAGACGGCGATCTTCTCCTTGTCGAAGATATCGAGTTGATCGGCTTCGATTTCAATCGGCGCATCGGGATTGGTCCTCAGACCTGATGTGACTTGCGCCATGCCTTGCGCGGATACCCCACCTGTCAGCAATGCAAGCATCAGCAACATGGTAAGGGTGAGCGTAGCGAGTTGCATTTTGGCAGAGGTCGTTTCCGCCTTTGCCGTGACCTGCGCACGAGCCGCTGGACGGGGGCGATGATGCATACTGAAAGAATCCATGACTAATTGCTCCCTTGTTGCGGTGCTGCACTGCTTTCACCATTGATCAATGCGGTGTCGATGCGCAGTCGAACATTGCCCGTAAAACGGATCAGATCTCCGCTATCAATCGCCTCGAGTGTGTCGGCTTGCAGCAAAATGTCCTTTGAGGCAATGCGAACCGGCTCGGTGGTGCGCAGATAATTGTCCTTCATCTTCACTTCCACCGCTTCTGTTTTCAGGCCATAGCCCTGAGAAGATTTCACATCGACCGCGCCGCTCAGCTCCAAAAACTCGTCCTTCTGATTGAAGCGGCCTGCATTGGACGTGAAGGTGACCCAATCGGCGTTGGGCATGGTGATCCGGGCAGACAGATCTTCAAGATTGACCACGTCAGGCTCGGAGAGCTTCTGAATGGCCTTCACCGCCTTCACCTCATAGGCCCGGTCATCGGAAAAGCCGTTGAGGTTCGGGTTTTGCATGATGATCTCATCCTGCTTGAAGGCCTCTTCGTTGCTTACAACCTCTTCAGGCAGCGGAACAGTTTTTTGATTGACGGCCCATGTGGTGAAGCTTCCGATGATGCCAAGCGCGATGAGTGGCAACAGCCATTTCAGCCATGTCACCCGGCGGGTGTGGCGCTGGGCGGATCGAAACGCCTTGTGCTGCTCATCCTCTGTGATGATGCGCATGTTGGAGAAGGTGGAGGCGCCATCCTTTGTCGGTTGGATTGATGTCGGATGTAGCGGTTCTGGCCCCAGATCTGCCGAGATATGATCGGCTTCGATGAGATCCGATTCAACTCGTTCTGCCTGTTCGTGTTGAACGCCCCCCTGACGAACAGCCTCGCGACGCGCCGGATCCGGAATGGCTGGGCCACGGCGCGTTTGAGGAAACGGGTCGTCCTTCGGGTCGGTCATGAATGGTCTCTCTGCTCTTCAGCTGTCTGAGGGGCGCACCAGATTTTGTTGGCAGTTCGGGCGACCGTCACACGACGGGCACCTCCCATACAGGGGATCATGTCTGGCATATGGCGTATATAGCAGGGAAATCAAGGCGCAAATATGCTGTCTTCTGCCCCTGTCAGCCTGTTGCCGGGCCTTCCGGAAGGGACTGTCGCCCGACAGGTTGAGGGGGGGGGATGACGCCCCCTCCCCGTGATCCCGTTGGGACCATTCAATCAGGAATGGGCGAAAATGTCATTCTCGTCCCAACCGGCCAGATCGAGCTTGGCGCGGGTTGGCAGAAAATCGAAACAGGCCTGTGCCATGTCCTTGCGATCCTCACGGGACAGGCGGGCCCGGAAAATACCCATCAAACCATGCAGATACAGCACATCAGATGCCGCATATTTCTTCTGGGCATCGGTCAACATGTCCGCGCCCCAATCAGAGCTTTGCTGCTGTTTGGAGATATCCACTTCGAGAAACTCCCGACAGACATCCTTCAGACCATGGCGATCGGTGTAGGTGCGGGTCAGTTTGGAGGCGATCTTGGTGCAGAAGACCGGGTCCGGCATCACCCCGAAGGTGTGATAGAGCACGGCCAGATCAAAGCGGGCAAAGTGGAAGATTTTGGTGACTTTTTCATTGGCCAGCAAGGTGCAGAGATTGGGCGCTTCGGTCTGTCCCTTGGCGATCTGGACCAGATCGGCAGATCCGTCTCCGGGGGACAGTTGGACAACGCACAGGCGATCCCGATGCGGATCGAGCCCCATTGTTTCGGTGTCAATCGCCACCGCATTGACCTGATCATAATGGTTGAGGTTGGGGAGATCGCCTTGATGCAGCCGTATGGTCATCTATTTGCAATACCTTGGATAATGAAACGGGGTAAGACCGCGTTGCATGATTGTCGAATGGGCGATGAGCCCGGATGGCCCATCGATGGTGAAACAAAGCTTAAAAGGTTCGTTAACGACTCTCAAGACTTGATCGGCGGTAGCGCACATGATCACCACCCTTTCGGTCAAGCCTTATAATGATCGGTAGGCTGGCTCAATATTGCACCTTGCAGATGTAACGCTCGAAAACCCAGCCGGATGGATAGGCGTCATGGGGAGCAAAGAGATAGGGCAGCACCTGCACCTCGCGCCAGCCGGCAGTGCCGCTTGGCTCGAAACTGCGCAATGGCGTTTCCGGTCCAAGGCGCATGATTTCAACGCAATGGGTTGCACCACAGCTGCGCAGAGAGAGATAATTGTCACCGTTGGGATCAAGACGGCAGGTGACATAATCCTCACCGTCATAAGCAACGGCCACAGGGGCAGAAACGGTGATACCTGTCGCCAAGGCAATATCCACGGCGAGGATGATCGCCAGTTTGGTCAGTTGTGATTTGATAGAAGCCATCAACGCCTTCCTTCCAAGTCTCATGCCAAGAATGTACCGGGATCCCCTGATCCTAGCATTGCGCAGTCCCCTGCATGAAGCGCAACTGCGACAGCGCTACCATTGGGCGCAGGAAAAGCGGTCTTGATGCCCACAGCTAAGGCTTTGCGCTGGTGCTCGGCGCTGTCAGGGCCTCAAGCACATAAGGATCCGGCAGAGTTGTCTCTGGATTGACCATGGCAAATCCGTCAGAAAAATCCCAATGGGCCCAGCCCAGACAATGGCTTTCAGCCGCCGTGCGCACGGCGCGCAGCCAATCAGTACGGGCAAAGCGGTCGACATCGAAGTCGAGAACCCCAAATTCGTTGATGATCACGGCAACCCTATGCTGACGCGCCCAAGAGGCGGTGGCCGACAGCTCGTCCCTGATGCGCACGGCATCCCATGGGGTTCCATAGGCATTGCGGATCTCCTCGACCGCATCCGTTTCTCCCGCCGCAGAGAACAGCCTGATCTGTTCCTGCACCGCTGGATGATCGATACTGCCCGGGAAAGGCAGTTGCTTGAGACGGGACATAAAGGATCCCTCATCCCACGTCATGGCCTGATGGGTGAAGAGGAAGGGATCATAAAAATGGATCGCATAGATGATGGTGTCGCCTTTGAGCGGGGGGGACTCCACCAACGGTTCGTGGCGCTGGAAGACAGCCGGGCCGACCACGAGCCGACGGCCCTTGTCCACGTCATTCAACCAGCTGATCAGCTTTTGGGCCTGCGGCCACCAGACATTCTGGGGCGGGGTCGGCTCGTTGAGCAGCTCGAAATAGACCTGTTCACGCGGCCAGTCGCGCCCGCGTTCAACAACATGCTGCCAGGCTTCCTGCAATTGTCCGAAGGCCCGTTTGGGGGCCATGCTGTGCAGCTTTTGAAAGCGGCCTGCTGGGTGCATGTCGACCGAGACCGCAAAGCCCAGCCCGACAAGGCGGGTGACGGTTTCATCAAGTTGATCAAGATAGGCCCGCCGGTGATCGGCGTCATGATAGGCCGATATCAAATTTTCGCCATCGACCGGTAGACGGATATGCTGCAGGCCCTGCTGTTTGAGGGCGGATAGCAAGGCATCATCGGGCTTGAAACCACTATAAAGTGGATCCCAATTGGGCAGATTGAAACCACGCGCCAGCAAAGCCCGATCATTGCCCCGCCTGAATGGATGATCCTGCGGGCAGTGGGCATAGGGATCCGAAGGGTTGGTGCCTTCGTCTGCGTGAAGAATTGCAGCGGGCTGCCCCACCGAGATGGCCAACGCCAAAAAAACGGATTGCAGCCCGAGGGACAGAAAAGAACGCATGACTTGCCTCAGTGGGTTTTTGTCAAAAGCAGCCAGACCGCATGGGGATTGGTGGTGACATAGCGCCAGAAAAGCCGTTTGGGTTCCTGTCCGATGCGGTAGACCCATTCGAGTCCCGATTTCTGCATCCATTGCGGCGCGCGTTTATTCTTGCCCGAGAGGAAATTGAACAAACCACCAGAGGTCTTGATGACGCCAACACCGGTAAGGCGAGCCTTGTTGCGGGAGACAAAATCCTGCTCACGCGGCACCCCCATACCAAGCCAAAGGATATCCGGCTGGGCTGCATTGACTGCCTCGATCACCGCATCCTCTTCCTCCGGTTTGACATAGCCGTTGCGGAAGCCTGCAATAATCAGCTTGGGATAGAGCGCCTTCATGTTGGCCACAGCACGTTCGATTTCATCTTGCGAAGCACCGAGGAAATAGAAGCTCACCTGTTCGGCCTCGGCCATACGCGCGGTGTTGTGTACCAGATCGGTGGTTGCAACCCGTTCAGGCAGTTTGGATTTGGCCAGTATTCTGGACGCCCTGACCAAGGGCTCGCCGTCGGCATGGATGATGTCAGCTTGCTCGAACAAAGCCTTTACACCGGGCTCCAGTGCACACATGGAGAGCACCTGACCATTGGCAGAGGTGGAATAGAGGGGAGGCTGGTCCATGCCCCTCGCCGCGACTGCGTGATCAATCATCCGCCTGGCTGCGCCGTCCAGATCCTCGACGGTAATCGGCAGGCCACCAATGATCGGCTTGGAAAGGTCTGTCATGCTTCTTCGAAATCCCCCAAATACTCGATTAGAATGTTCGGGGGATTATAGGCAGGAAAGCTTAATTTTGGGTTTGGTCCATCACCAGCCCGACGGCATTTTCCTCTGCCCAGTCCTGCCATTCGAGCATCTCGTCGGACGGCAAATTCTGCTCGTCGAGCACCAGAACGGCCGCATCGGCCAACTGGATCAGATCTTCAAGCACGGCCGGATGGGCAACCTGATGGGTTTCGAGAATGACAAAGCCATAGCGATCCTTGCACAGGGTCAACAGGCTGGTCAGTTCGCGGGCAAGCTCGTCTTCAAGGCCGTTTTCCATCAGCAAGGCGGAGCCGATCAGGAAGGGTATCTGGTCGAACCCTTCAAATTCCTGCAAGCGGGCAACCCGCTCGGGGGCCGCAACCGTGCTGCCTTTGCGGGGCGGCGGCAGGTCCTTTTCGGCCTGATCCTGCAGCGAAATGACCACCGGATGAAATCCCTCATCAAAGGCGAATTCCCGGAACAGGTCGGAGGTGGCTTCCTGACGGACCCCATCCTGCGCGGCAGCAACCAGCAGGCAAACATGGTCTTCTGCCAATCCAGCGGCCAGAAACTGCTCCAGTTTGTCCTGATGCGTGTTGAGCATGGTATCCAGCACCCGGTCCCGGTTATCCACGTCGTGATACGGCATGGACATCAGAACGGCAGAGGATGTGAGGCGGGTCCGGCGTCGAGACGGGCGCTTTTCCGCACGCGCGGCCTCACGGGTCCTCGTGGCAGCGGCGATCCGTTCTGCACGGGCGGATTGCCGGGATTTTGGCTGGGTCTGCTTCAGGTGAACCACTCGGTCTTCCAGCTCCCCTTCAGCGTCGACAGCGCTGAGATCGCCTTCGTTGGAAGTCAGCTGCGCTTCATCGAGGGAAAGCTCTGCCTCTAAAAGGGATAGATCTTCCTGCAAGGCCGTGTTGTCGTTGTCGTCGGGCTGTTCCGTCACAAGGGTGGACTGAGAATGCGGTTCCTCCGCATCGGTATCCAGATCCACATCCGGGGTCGATACGACATCTTGATCGACGGTGTCCGAGACGGCAACGGTCTCATTTGCCTTGGTGGCATCATCTGCTATCGCCTCGTCCGGATGGGCCTCGTCCGGCTGCGTGTCGGTGTCTGACGGCAGCGAACGCAAATCGCGTGCCGCAACCGCCTCAAGCAGGGCTTCGGGCGGGCAATCCATCACATCCACCCGGCGGGAATCGGACGGTGCCATCAAAGGGGGATCTTGTGGCCGGATTGCCGCATCCGCAGACCTCTGGTGCTGCAGTGATTGTGGCAATGGCAGCATCATTGCCTGCCGCACCATGGCTAGCAACAAACCAAGAAAGGCTCCCAGCACCACAAGAACCGGCAGAACCAGCTTCAGGGATGGCTTGTTGGACTTGATTGGCACAGGCGCAGGCGACACGATGCGGGCTTCGCTGAATTGGAAATTGCTCTGCTCGTCCGTAATCTTGTAACGCTCAAGAAACTGCTCATAGAGATTGCGGTTGGCGGTGGCCTGTCGTTCAAGATTGGCAAGCTCAACGCGGGCCGTGTTTTGCTTGATGGCTCGCTGGCGGGCATCGGCCAACTGGCTCTCAATGGATTGTTTCTTGGCTTTGGCCGTTTGATAGGCCTGATTGGTACGCTGAACAAGGCGGCGACGCTCCTGCGCAACCTGACCGGCAATGATGCGTTGCTGTTCGGCATTGGCAAGCACGCGTGGATGGCGAGAGCCAAGGGTCTGGTTCAATTCCGCGGCCTGACGGCGCAACCGGTCCTGTTCCTGCAACAATTGATCAAGATTGACAAACTGGTTGCTCTGGCCATTGTTGGCACTGGCCGGTTCGCCATTCTTGCTGGCCTGCAAATAGCGGGCACGCGCTTCGGCCAACTCGGTTGAGACGGTTGCCAGTTGCTGGACCAGAGAGGTCAGCTGCTGGTCATCCAGCGTTCCCTGCGCCCCGGCATTGACGATGCCCGAACGGGCCTGAAAGGCGGCGACCGCATCTTCGGACTTCTTCAGATTGGCCTGCAACGCAGTCAATCGCTCCGAAAGCCAGCGAGAGGCATCGGCACTGGTCTCGGCGCGGAAATCCCTCTGATCCCGGACAAAGGCTTCTGCCACGCCATTGGCATATTTGGCTGCATTTTCCTTGTTTTTGGACTTGTAGTAGACCTCGACAATATAAGTAGCGCCCTGCCGATAGGCCGACAGGTTGCTGCGGAACATACCGATCAGTTCGGTCTTGCTGGTCGCCTTGGCAAAGGTGGGATCGGATTTTACATCCAGCTCATCAACCACCTTGCCAAGAAAGCCATCGCTGTTCATCACTTCGACATAACTGGTCAGGGCGGCGGCATCGCCACCGATACCGGAAAGCACCGCTTCGTTGTTGGTGACGCGCGGCTGACGCGGATCCACGAGAATGAGAGCCTTGGTGCCGTAGGTGTTCGGCACCAGCAGATAGATCCCCATTCCCACGATCAGCACAACGAGCGCAACTTTGATGATGCTGCGCAAATTGCCAAGCAGGAATCGGGCAATGGACAAGGGGTGGATCAGTCCGGCCCACGTGTCGCCACCGGCTCCCTCACTGGCTGATGGATAAAGCGGCTCAGCCCGTCGAGGTTGCGGATCGGTGTTGATGGGGGAATGTGCACGCACGCCCTGATCGTTGTTGACTAGCTCTTCCCCGGAAGGTTGCCAGTCCAGATCCTGTTTCCTGGTCTTCTTCTTGCGTCCAAACATTCCACTGATTCCGTTGTCAGAAGGCATGACAAAGGGCGAGCTGACAGCCCACACTTGCGGCTAGTATCACTGGACGATATTGAGGTTTGGTTAACCATAAGTGGAAATGACGAGCCTTTCGCTTCCATCTCTTTTCATTGACAGCGAAGGGCTATGTCTCAAAGGGGTGCCGGGTGCGTGGCTCAGCGCGAGCCTTTCGGGCGATAGATCCTCTCGGCAATCCAGCGCAGCAGGGACCATTTTGGCCGCAAAATCGCACCATCGATCACTTCCAGATTGCCAGCCCGATTGAGCGTGTGAAGTTTGCGCCCCGGCCAGTGGCTGTTTGGTTCGAGCGTCTTGATAACCCGTTGCTCGTAATGCTCCGGCGAAAGGTGTGTCACCTCGACCAGTTTCAGCGCGGCCCCATAGGAGGTCGTGCAATCCTGCACTGGGCGAAGCAGACTTTTGCCACGCACAATCATATTGCCAGCCGGGCGAGCGGTTGCCTTGTCGATCAGCACCGGATTTTGCGCGTGCGGTTGCCATGGTCCGAACAGATCATCAGCATAAAAGAGCGACAGGCAATCGGAATAGCCCCCAGCCCCGTCGCGGGTGACGCAGAAGATCCACCAGCGGCCCTCCCATTGAGCGATGGTCACATCGGCGGCATCAAGTCCGGTCAGAAGCACCTTTTCACGCTGCCAGCCAACAGGAAACGCCTCCGTCCTGTAGAGCGCCACGTCCCCATTGGCCGAGGTTTCCGGGATCATGTAGGTCTGATCCTGATGGCGAATGAGATAGGGGTAGGACAGGTGATAAGGTTCTTCAAGGCAGCATTCGACAGGGCCGGGTTTGCCCGCCTCATCGAAGGTCACGACCGACAGGACCCCTTTCTGGGTGCGCTGATCGAGGTCTTCAAAGAACAGATAATGGCGGCCACCTTCTTCCCAAGGCACCGGGTCGGCATAGAAATGGGTTTCCTTGTCCCGTAGCACCTGCCATGTTTCACCCGCCAAGGACTGACGGCTCCAGACATCCTCGTCCTCGACAAACCGCCAGCCGACCCGCCAGTGGCTGGGGCGAAATAGGCGGTAATAGATCTGTTTGAGCCTGTCCTTGAAACGAGATTTGGCGGTTCGCTTCTTCAGGATCCCGGCATCGGGCAGGCGGGCCAAACGGGAAATGAGCGGCTGAACCCAGCGGTGGTGATGACCAATCCAGGCATCAATAAGCGTGATGACCCGGGCGAAGACCTGATCCATCGAGCCTGTAACCCCAGCGGCCAACTCACCGGAAGGAGCTGCCGTCGCGACGATTTTCCCCGTGCTGGTGCGCAAGGCAATCTGCGGCATACCGGAGGCCATGATCGAGGCGACCAGCGCCTTCTCCCCTGCATGACCATTATATAGCAGCGTGACACTTTCATTGCTGGAAGGAGGACGCCCATCTCCAACCAAATCAATCACCAGATCGAAGGTCTCGTCCGGTTGAGCCCGTTCGTGGAACCGTTCCAGCTCACAGACATCCATCGGCGTCGCACCATGGTGCTGATTTTTGTGATAAGAGCCTTCCTCGGCTTGGAACAGATGTTCGATATGCTCCGGCAGGGGGGACGCATCCGACACGGCAACATGAATGCTGGCGGCGTGATTTTCGGTCAGGCGACGGGCGAGGCTCTCCATCCATTGGCGACAATGGGATGGGTCGATGTAAAGTCCAATTTTCATGCGGCGGCCTCTTCGGCCCGTGTTTGTATTGGCTTGCCCTGATCCATGATGAGCTGATCATAGGCATTGATCATTGCATCAAGGGAGTAGAGTTTCTTCAATTCTCGGGCCGATTCTGCCATTGCGGTGGCACGTCCCTGATTGGAGAGCAGCTCGCGGATCGGCTCGAAAAAGCTGTCCGGCTCATCAGAATTGGCAAAGAGGGCGCAAGGGCCAAGCTCGGTCTGTAGAACTTCGCGCAAAACCGGCAAATCGTTGGCCACGATGGGCAAGCCGGCCTGAGCGGCTTCGACCGCGGCGAGGCCAAAGGTTTCGGCTTCGCTTGGAAAGACAAAGAGATCGAGGGCGGCGAGAAAATCCCCCACCTTGTCCGGTCCCATCTCACCGGTGAAATGCAACCGGTCAGCCACTCCCAACCCTTCGGCGATGGAGCGAAGACGCAACTCATCTGGCCCCTGCCCCCCAAGCGCAAGATGCCAGCATTCATTGTGGGTGAGCGCCCGGATGGCCACATCCAACCTTTTGAGCGGATTGAGACGGGCGACCGAGCCAAGCAGGATCACATCCTGTGGCAGACCAAATTGTTGGCGCGCTGCTGATCGGCCGAGATTGGAGCTTTTGTCGCGGAATCCGTGGGGCACATGAAGCATGCGCTTTTCATACCGGTCCGGATATCCTGCATAATCCCCTGCGGTGTCGGCGGAATTGACGGTGATCACATCATACATGCCAATCCGGCCCCACAGCTTGTCGATGGCGCGGATCTTGTCATTCATCGTCTTGGGTGCAGAGACCTGATTGGCAATCACATGACGCACCCCTGCCAGTCGCGCGGCGGGTGCGCCAAACAGGTTGCCATAATGCTGGAAGGTCAGCACCACATCGGGTTTGATGGCTGCAATCTGCCTGATCAGCCGGAACAGGAATTTGGCAAAAGCCATCGCCGAGCGCGGGCGATCCTCGACACAGAAGACCGTGTTGGGAGGCGCCTCGAAACTTGAGGATTTGCGATAAAAGAAAAGGTGATGGATGTCATAGCCCTTGGGATCAAGCCCCTCGCCCAACAGGCGCGAAATCTCCTGTGCTCCAGCATTCTCGGCCTGGGTCTGAATGAACAGAATCCGCGGTCGCGATGACATGGCTAACTCCCCTTGGTCTTTCTCGTTCGAAAATACACGTTCAAACACATGAAGGCGTGATGTGGGCTATTGATCGGTTTCGGGCTGGACGTCCGGACTTTCATGCAGGAAGCGGAAGATGGACGGGTCCATGCCCGTCTTGCTGCGGCATTGGATATTGAGCCAGATTGCCATGATCACCATCACAGCCGCCGTCACCATGGCAGCCCCCGTGATGCCATAATGCGGGATCACCAGAAAGAAGCCAATCACCCGCAGCACAACCGATAGGGTGACCGTTGTCATATAGGGGCTCTCGTGGCCCGTCAGCATCAGGAAGCTGGGGGATGGACCATTGGCCGCAGTGATTGCCGTGCCGATCGACAGGATCAACAGCACGTGGAAATAGTCCATATAGATGTCGCCAAACAGCAACAGCATGTAATGGCCGAGCAGCAGCACGCAGCCCATGCCGCCCACCACGATGATCAGCGTCATGCCTGCCATCAGATTGAGGCTATGCTTCACGGCTTCGACGTCCCGGGCGAAATAGAGGCTTGGAACGCGGCGGGTGCCGAAGGTGTTGATGCCACTGGCGGCCAGTGCAAAGGCATTAGCCAGACGGGACGCCACAAAATAAGCCCCGGCAAGCATCGGATCGAGCAGCAGGCCGATCAGGAATACTTCCAGATGCTGATTGGAGGCTTCCATGATGGAAGCGAGCCATAGACGCACAGAACGGGGCGTCCATTGGGCGAAATCATATTCGGGCGTCGGGGTGCCGATCTCGGCCCGGACGCGGCGCCAAGAAAGATAGGCCTGCGAGGCAATGACAAGGGTCAACCCCACCGCAAAGACGGCAAGGATCTCGGCCGTGTCGACCATTCGCCCCATAAGCAGACAGACAGCAAGAAAGACAATTGCCAATCCTCGCCATGTCAGCTCATAGTGGGCGTCGCCGAGTTTGATGCCGACCACCACACGGGCCACGTGCGAGCTGAACAGCGACAAGGTGTTGGTGGCCATGAAGGCAATGACGGCCACCACAAGAAACCATTTTTCCAGTCCCGTTCGCTCGGTCCAGCTGTCACTGAATGCAAAGAACAGAAACAGCAAGGCGGAGACAATGATCACCCCGAACACGGAAGAAATCCAGCCATAGCGCAAGGCCCCAAGCGCCAGACCATGCTGGCCGCTGGTGCGATATTCGCTCCAGTTGCGGACGATCTGCAGCTCTTGGCCGGCTGCAGCGACAATCGACAGCATTGAGGCGACAGAGAAAAGGACTGAAAAGTGCCCGAACTCTTCGGCACCGGCCGCGTTGGCTGCCAACGAGAAGAGGCCGAAGGCAATCACTGCACTGACCACCTTCATGGCCAATGTCCCGGCAATGCCCTGGGCAACCTTGTTGCCGATAATCTGTAGAAGACGCGCCCGCAAGGAGAGGGACGCCTGCGCAATATCTGTCATACCTGTTTCCTGCCGAACCAGTCAGTTCCCCCAATGGCGCCTGCCGCATGCCCCCATAGGATCCAGCAGGCGAAAGACCTGAAATCAGAATGCAAGCATGCATGCTGGTGCGGCTCTTCAATAGAAAGACTATAAACAGGCTTATAGAATATTCCGTTACCTGACATGTTTAACTAGGTCTTAATCGCGTTTGGTGTCGGCCACACCTGTCGTCAGCGCTTTACCAGTCGTGGGGGTCCCCGGTCCAATTGAGGAAGGATCCGGTGTCCTCAAGGGTCAGCCGATCGATGACGTCGGCCATCTGGCGGGCACTGTCTTGGGGTGTGATGTCGGCCTCAACGCCGCCCATATCAGTCTGGACCCAACCGGGATGGAACAGGATGCAGGCGATATTCTCAGGCTTCAGGTCCGCCGCCATCAGCTTCATCACCATATTCACCGCTGCCTTTGACGACCGATATGCATAGCGGCCTTTGCTTTGATAACTGAGTGCACCGAGCTGGCTGGAGATGGTGACGATCTTTGCCCCGTCCGTTTCTCGGGCGGCGGTTTTCAGGTTTGGCAGCAGGCTTTGGACCACACGCATCGGCGCCATGCTGTTAACCGCAAAGACGTGCGACCATGCATCATAGTCCATGTCATCGATGGACTGTCGATCACCGCCCATGATGCCCGCATTGTTGATCAACAAATCAACGGCCTGCCCCTCAAGTCTTCCTGCCATGGCATCCAGACTGGCTTGGTCGGTGACATCGGCCTTGTGCAAGGTGACACGGCCAAGATGATTGGTGACCAGTTGGCGCAAATCATCGGCCTTCTCTGGTGCCCGACAGCAGGCATGAATATGCCAGTCGGGGCGATCAAGATAGGCACGGGTCAATTCCAGCCCGATGCCGCGATTGCTGCCGGTGATGATGCAGTGTTTCATAATGCCTTGCCCCTGTGTGATCTGCCAACAAGTGATTTCCCCCTGTTTGAACAGGATCCGGATGTCACAAGCAAGACAGTATTAACTTGCTTTCAGGAATGATTGCAATCCAAGGTAGATCTGACATAAAGAATTGTTTATATCCTTATTGCTTTGTGCAAAGAGCCACGGTATAACAGGGCCAACAAACGGGCTGATCGGTATATCGCGCCCGTTTTCGTGCTTTATGTGACACAAAAGACGGGCCTTGATGCGGGCCCTCAGGCAAAGGAATGAACATGGCTGACTATGTTGTCAAAGACCTGTCCCTGGCGGACTGGGGCCGCAAGGAAATCGCAATCGCCGAGACCGAAATGCCGGGCTTGATGCAGACCCGTGCGGAATATGGTCCAACCCAACCGCTGAAAGGCGCCAAAATCACCGGCTCGCTGCATATGACGATCCAGACCGCTGTGCTGATCGAAACCCTGCAGGCACTGGGCGCTGAAGTCCGTTGGGCGACCTGCAACATCTTCTCCACCCAGGACCATGCCGCTGCGGCCATCGCCGCCACCGGCACCCCGGTCTTTGCCGTCAAGGGCGAAACACTGGTAGAATACTGGGATTATGTTGACCGCATTTTCGATTGGGGCAACGGCGAAGGCCCGAACCTGATCCTCGATGATGGCGGCGATGCGACCATGTATGTGTTGCTCGGTGCCAAAGTCGATGCAGGCGAAGAGATCATTCCAAATCCGGAAAATGAAGAAGAGCATGTGGTCAAGGCCCAGATCCTGAAGCGCGCCAAGGCGACACCGGGCTGGTTCACCAAAATCCGTGATGGCATTCTGGGCGTTTCCGAGGAAACCACAACAGGTGTGCACCGTCTCTATCATCTGGCGAAAGCCGGTGATCTGCCGTTCCCTGCAATCAACGTCAACGACTCTGTCACCAAGTCGAAATTTGACAATCTCTATGGCTGCCGTGAGTCCCTTGTCGATGGCATCAAGCGTGCAACCGACGTGATGATTTCCGGTAAAGTTGCCGTGGTTGCCGGATTTGGCGATGTGGGCAAAGGCTCGGCTGAATCCCTGCGCTCTCAGGGTGCCCGCGTGATTGTCACCGAGATCGATCCGATCTGCGCATTGCAGGCCTCCATGCAGGGCTATGAAGTCACCACCATGGAAGATGCCGTGCCACAGGGAGACATTTTCGTCACCACCACCGGCAACAAGGACGTCATCACCATCGAGCATATGCGTGGCATGAAAGATCGCGCCATCGTTTGCAACATTGGCCACTTTGACAGCGAGATCCAGATCGGTGCCCTGAAAAACCTGACCTGGCACAATGTCAAGCCGCAGGTTGATGAAGTCGAATTCCCCGATGGCAAGCGCATCATCGTTCTGGCCGAAGGTCGCCTCGTCAACCTTGGCTGCGCCACCGGTCACCCATCCTTCGTGATGTCAGCATCCTTCACCAACCAGACACTGGCCCAGATCGAGCTGTTCACCAATCATGGCGGCTATGGCAAGGATGTTTATGTCCTGCCCAAAGCGCTGGATGAGAAGGTTGCGATGCTGCATCTGGAAAAACTCGGCGTCAAATTGACTCAGCTGAGCAAGGACCAGGCAGACTATATCGGCGTGCCTGTGGAAGGACCGTTCAAGCCAGAGCATTACCGCTATTAACAGAATAATTAACCAAATGTTAAGGAATGGCAGAAATCCAATAGGTTCGACTGCCTGAACCTTTCATCTGTAATGAATGCGCCCTTTTCGTCAGTGAATAGGGCGCATTTTTTTTACTCAAATGCATTGCGGACTCTTCTGCCAGAGTCCACGAAGCGGTAATGTAAAGTGATTCGATTGGAACCGGTGGAGGCCCCGGCTCCGGTCACCAAGATGCGTATTCAAGCTGTAACATTTGCGTGTGCCCGAGGCAGTCTTCATGAATCAATCGATTCAGGGATCGTGGGTGGATTCGGTCAACGTCATGTGGATTGACCAGATTTTCCACACGCAAAAGTCATGTTGCAAACAGCGCAAACGAGATAATGAACCGGCTTCGTCCGGTTCTGATCACCTGCTGAGATGGGGGCATCGATACAGGGGATCAAAGAGAGGAAGAAGATCACTCCGCACCGCCCAGAGCGCTGGAGGGTGGATCTGATCAAGCGGCGAAAGGGCGAGCAAGATGCCGATCAACGGCCTGTTCGGAAACAAGAGCAACAATAGACGTCTCAATTCTTCTATCACCTCCTCCAACCGGACGAAGGGGTCTCGCACCTCCATACGCATCGGATTGCTGGGACTGATTGGCATCACCTTCACCAGTCTCATGGTGCAGGCGCAGGAAGGGATGACAAATCAGACCGTAACGACACCGTTGTCGCCAGAGGCGTCCGGTTTGTCGCTTGAGAGCGGTGCGGCGCTGATTGCGCCCTTGACCGGAATGGTCACAACAGCGGAATTGCTGGTGCTTGTCCTGCTCACGGCCAGTCTGTTGTTTGCTATCGGAGCGGGCGCAGCCTTCATCGGCGAACGGCGCCGCAATCGTGCCAATCTGCGCTCCGCCCATGAAGCCATCACCACAATCCAGTCCCGACTTGATCAATCCGAAAGCCTGCTCAATGCCCTCGACCAGCTGATGATCATCTGGAATGGCGCCCAGCGCGATCCGGATTTTCGCGGCAATCTGGGCAACAATGCCCATTTGTTTCCGCAAGGCACGTCGATCCTTGCCTTCGGTAACTGGTTGCATGTGGAATGCGCGCAGGAAGTCGAGCTCGCCATCGAACAATTGCGCAGCACCGGACAGCGCTTTTTGCGCACCGTGGAAACCCTTGACAATGCGCTGGTCGAAATCAGCGGACGAACGTCCGGTGCACGAGCCATTGTCCAGTTGCGCATGCTTGATGGTGCGGAATATGACCGCGCCCGTCTCGATCACGAGGCCGCCCGTCAGGCCAGTGAACTGTCCCGCCTGAAGCATCTGCTTGATGCAGTACCAATGCCGATCTGGTCGCGCGATGAAGACGGTCATCTAAGCTGGATGAACAATGCCTATCTGTCGGCGGTCGAAGCGGACAGTCTCGATCATGCCCTGCGCAATCAAACGGAGTTGCTCGATCACCGCGGTCGGGATGCCGTTCAGCAGGCCCATGGCGACGGCTCCAGTCTTGATTCCATCACCCACCGCCTGCCGGTGATCGTTGCTGGCAAACGGCAGATTTTCGAGGTGCTCGACATCACTGCCCATATGGGCACCGTGGGCATCGCCATTGATGTTTCCGAAATCGAGGCAAAGGAAAAGGCACTTGAGCGCACCCAGGCCTTCCACACCTCAACAATGGATCAGCTGACCACTCCGGTGGCAATTTTCGACTCCAATCAGAATTTGCACTATTACAATGCCGCCTACAGCCAGCAGTTCAAGCTGGATCCGGTCTTTCTTGATGGCCATCCAAGCGAAAGCGCTGTTCTGGACCGAATGCGGGCCAATCGCAGCCTGCCCGAGCAAGCCGACTTCCACGGCTGGAAACTCGATTTCCTTTCCGCCTATCGCAATGTAGACCCGAGCGAGCATTGGTGGCACCTGCCCGACGGCCAGTCTCTGCGCGTGGTGGCGACCCCCAATCCGGATGGGGGCGTGACCTATCTGTTCGACAATGTCACCGAACAGTTGGAACTGGAAAAGCGCTACAATTCCCTCATTCGCATTCAGCAGGAAACCCTTGATCATCTCAATGATGGCGTGGTGGTGTTTGGCTCGGGCGGACGCCTCAGGGTCTCGAACCCTGCCTTTTCCAAGGTTTGGAATTTCCCCACGGATCGTCTGGAAGAATCGCCACACATCGCTGCCGTGCTTGAATGGTGTCGCCGCAAATGCAACGATGAAGTCGCCTGGAATGAATTGAAGCGCAGCATTGTCGGTCTGGAAGACAAACGCATGAGCGTGCAGGGCCAGCTGGAATGCAATGACGGCACCTTCCTTGACTATGCGTCGATCCCGCTGCCTGATGGTGCAACCATGGTGACCTTTGTCGATGTGACAGACAGCGTCACCGCCGAGCGCAACCTGCAGGAACGCAACGAAGCGCTGTTGGCCGCCGATCAGCTCAAGAACACCTTCGTCCAGCATGTCTCCTACGAGCTGCGCTCGCCGCTCAACAGCATCAGCGGTTTTACCGAGCTGCTGCAAGGCGAGGCCTTTGGAACGCTCAACGAAAAGCAGCGCGAATATGTCGATCATATCATGACCTCGAGTTCGTCGCTGCGTGCCATCGTCAATGACATTCTCGATCTGGCGACCATCGATGCGGGCATCATGCAGCTCGAGCTGGAACAGATCGACCCGGTGGAATCCATCCGCGCCGCCGCCGAAGGCCTGCAAGACCGCCTTGCCGATAAAGAAATCCACCTCGATATATCGGTCGCCGAGAATATGGGCCAGTTTGTCGGTGACGAAAAACGCGTGCGGCAAGTGCTTTTCAACCTCATATCCAACGCCATTGCCTTCTCTGAGGATCATGGCGAAATCTCGGTCCATGCGGACCGGCTGAGTGATGCCATCACCTTTGCCATTCAGGATCATGGCTGTGGCATCCCTGAGGATTATAAAGAGACGATCTTTGATCGCTTCGAAAGCCGCAACACGGCGGGGAACCGACGCGGGGTCGGGTTGGGATTGTCGATCGTCAAGAGCTTTGTCGAATTGCACGGCGGCAGCATCCAGATTGACAGCAGCGAGGGAGGTGGGACAATTGTCACCTGCAGCTTTCCCATTGATCCTCATTTAGCCCGCGCCGGAGAAAGTGCGGCTGCGGAATAAACTCGACAGACGCCCTCGCAATGGGATAAGACGGAGCCCGCATTTTTCTTTCGGGTTCCGGTCACTGACAGGCATCCTGCCATCCCCTCAAAGATCAGGCCGAAAGCCGTGCAAAATTCCGGTTGATAGCCCAGCAGGTTGCCAATGTCAGACCCAACATGTCCCTCTTCCGAACGCAATGAAACCGTCTGGTCCTTTTGCTTTGCATCACTGGATGAAGCGGCATCCGTCGCTCTGGCCGCCGATCTGGCGGGCGTGATCGGGACCGGGGATTGTCTGGCACTGGACGGTTCCGTTGGCCTTGGCAAGAGCACCTTTGCCCGCGCCTTGCTGCGTGGCCGGGCGGAGGATCCCGCACTCGAAGTGCCGAGCCCGACCTTCACGCTCGTTCAAACTTACGACATGCCGAGCGATCAAGAGGATCAGGAAAGCCTGGAGATCAGCCATTTCGATCTCTATCGGATCGGCGACTTCGATGAGCTTTATGAAATCGGCCTTGAGGAAAGCTGGCAGCAGGGAGTGGCCCTGATCGAATGGCCAGACCGGGCCGAAGAACTGCTACCTGAGGACGCCCTGTGGCTGCAATTTGAACCCGGAGCGGATGACGATCACCGCAAGCTCACCCTGTCAGGGACAGGGGCGTGGGGCAACAGGCTGCAACGGCTCTGCCTCAAGCGCGCCTTGCTGATTGCATCGGGTTGGGGCGGCGGGATGATCACCCCGATCAAGGGCGATCTGTCGCCGCGCAGCTATGGCCGCGTTTCGCTGAGTGATCAGGCATCGCAAGACAGCTTTGAGGTGGATAATGCGGGCGCGCAAAAACACGCCATCCTGATGGATATGCCAGCCCGGGACCCCGGTCCCATTCTTGCCGACGGCCGGGTCTATGATCTGGTGGCCCATCGGGTGACTGCGTTGGCTCCGATGGTCAGCATTGCCGAAGGGCTTGCCGACCTTGGCCTGCGGGTGCCTCAGATTTATGGGGTCGATCAGACCCATGGCCTGATGCTGTGGGAGGATTTTGGCGGCGTCACCTTGGCCGAAGGGCCGGAGGAACCGATCGCCGAGCGCTATATTGCCACCGCCCAACAACTGGCCATGCTGCATCGCCAGCCATGCCCGAAACGGTTCGAGGGCACGGGTGGGACGCATCTGCTGTCGCCCTATGATCACGCGGCTTTTCTGGTCGAGCTGGACGTGTTTCTCGATCATTATTGGCCCCATGTCAAAGGCAGGGCCTGTCCCCAAGAGGAACGGGCACGCTTTACAGCCCTTTGGGCGCCTCTATTGAATCGGCTGCAAGAGGCCGAGCAGGTGCTTGTTCTGAGGGATGTGCAGGATCCCAACTGCTTTTGGCTGGGAGATGCGCCAGATGGTCAGCCCGTCGGCTTCATCGATTTTCAGGACTGCCTGATTGGACCGGTGGCCTATGATCTGGCGGCCCTTGCAACCGACGCCCGGGTCACCATATCCGATAGACTGGAAGAGGATATCCTGTCGGCCTATCATTCGGCACGCGATATCACCGGGGAAAGTCGGGAAGACTTCGCTGTCCTCTATTGCCTTTGCGTTGCCCAGCGCACTATGAAAAATCTCGGTGCTTTCGCACGCGCTGCCGATCAATGGAACCGGCCTTCCTATCTGGCCCATATTCCTCGATCTCTGAATTATCTTGGCAAGGCATTGGCCCACCCGCTGCTTTCGGACCTGAAAGACTGGTATGACAGCCATCAGCTTGACGGCTGACCCAGCCGACACTCAAACAAACCAAAGACAGACGGAACTCTGCAATGACGACATTTTCGCGGCCCACAACTGGCATGATCCTCGCAGCAGGCCTTGGCAAGCGCATGCGCCCTTTGACAGCGATCACGCCCAAACCCCTGATCCCGGTGGGCGGGCATGCGATGATTGATCGAGCGCTGGATGCGCTCATTGATGCAGGCGGCAAGCGGGCGGTGATCAATGTGCATTATCTCGCTGATCTTGTGGAGGTGCATGTGCGTCACCGCAAAGACATTGACATCAAGATTTCCGACGAACGGGAAGAATTGCTGGAAACCGGCGGAGGCATCACCAAGGCACTGCCGTTGCTGGGTGATGATCCATTCTATTTGCTCAATTCAGACAGTTTCTGGATGGAGGGGTCGATCCCCAACCTCGATTTGCTGGCCCAGCATTGGCTGTCAGATGATATGGATGGTCTGCTTTTGCTGTCCCCTACGGTGGATGCGGTTGGCTATCATGGCCGAGGGGATTTTCAGATGGATCCGTTTGGCCGTCTGCGCCGCCGCAAGCCGCATGAAGTCTCACCTTATATCTATGCGGGAGCTGGCATCTTGCATCCACGGCTGTTCGAGGGCTCCGTTGCAACCCCCCACTCTCTCAACGTACAGTTTGACAAGGCAATCGAATCGGGGCGACTGTTTGGCCTGATCATGGATGGCCAATGGCTGCATGTGGGCACACCCCACGCCATTCCATTGGCCGAACGTGCCATTGCCCATAGCGCAACACGGGGACTGAATACCTGAGGCGCGCCTCCCAGACCAATTGTCAGGACCCAAAATGGACGCCGCGCCCTCGATATTTTCCATCTCGCCCACCAGCCCCTTTCTGGCGACCCTGATTGATGCCTTGATCGAGGGGCGATTGCTGCCGCATTTTCGGGCCGACAATCCGGCTGATCTGGGACGCGCCATTGTCTATGTGCCGACCCAACGTACGGCGGATGCGCTCAAAGAAGCGTTTCTGCCGCACCTTCAAAGCCGTGGCTGGCAAAGCGTCATCTTGCCCAGAATCCATGTCATCGGCGACATGGATGAGGATCTGATGCCGTTCAAGGTGGCGGCTGGCGGCGATGATGGCTTTTGGCAATTGCCAACCGCGATGGACAGTCTGCAACGGCGGCTTTCCATGACATCGCTCGTCCATCGCTGGGCGCAGAATTATGCCCGTGAAGCCCTGTCCCTCTCGGCCAGCGAGACGCTGCATGTGTCCAACACACCCTCGGATGCAGCTTATCTGGCAATTGATCTGCTGGCCTTGATTGATGCGGTCCATCGCGAGCGCTCCGACTGGGCCTTGCTGGAAGGGTTGGTGCCCGAGGACTACAGCGCCTTTTGGCAGATCAGTCTCAAATTTCTTGAAACCGCCACCAGCCTCTGGCCGGATTATCTCAAAGCTTTGGGGCTGGTTGATCCGGTCGAGCGGCGCAACGCTGTCCTCAAAGCCGAGATCGAAGCCATCAAGGCCCATGACGGGCCGGTGATTGCCGCTGGCTCCACCGGCTCGATTCCCGCGACCGCCGATCTGTTGCAGGCGGTGGCCCATCACGCCCAAGGGGCCCTGATCTTGCCGGGGCTTGATTGCCATCTTGACGAAGAAAGCTGGCAGGCCATCGGCGCTTTGCATCCGGCGATTGGTCAGGCGGCTGGGGTGGCAGGTCATCCGCAGTTTAACCTCAAGCAACTGCTCGACCAGATCGGCGCGAAACGCACGGACGTGGTCGATCTCTCTAGCCTTTCCCAGACGCAAAGCGACCGGATCCTATTGGTCAGCGAAGCCTTGCGGCCAGCGGAAACCACAGACAAATGGGGCGAGAGCCTTGGCCGCCTCAGCGATGCAATGCGTCAGGAAGCGCTCTCTGGTGTGGCCTTGTCTGAGGCGGAAAATGAACAGGAAGAGGCCCGCATTGCGGCGCTGGCCTTGCGGGAAGTGTTGGAGCGGCCTGACGCGCGGGCGGCTTTGGTGACCCCGGACCGGGCTTTGGCGCGGCGGGTGCTGCTGGAGCTGAAACGCTGGAATATCGACGTCGAGGATACCGCCGGGATGCCACTGGCGGAGACGCCGCCTGCTTTGTTGCTGCGCTTGATGGTGGAATGTGTCATTGATCGTTTTGACCCGGTGCGGCTGTTGGCTTTGCTCAAGCATCCGCTGACCAGCTTTGGCCTGCCGCGCAGTGAGGTGCGCCGGGCGGCCCGCTTCCTTGAATTGCAGGTGTTGCGCGGGCCACGTCTTGGGGCGGGCATTGAGCCGATCCGGCAGGAATTGCAGCGCAAGCGTGAGGAAGCTGAAAAGCGCCATGAAAGCGGTGATTTCAAGACCGAAATCTGGGATCTCTGTGCGGGTCTGATCGATCAACTCGAAGCCTCACTCACGCCCTTGTTGGCACTGACGGAGCAAAAAGACAGCGCCCATTTTGCCCAATGGATGGCAGCGGTGATTGCGTCGCTCGAAAAGGTGGCAGCAGATCAAGAAGGCACCCCGGATCGGCTTTATGATGAAGCGGCGGGACGGGCTTTGCTCAACTTCTTTGACCGGGCGGGCCAATGGAATGAGGGTGCTTTGGCGCTCGATGGCCGCGATGTGCCACCCTTCCTTGTGGCGCTGATGTCGGGCGAGACGGTGCTTTCGCACGGCGAAGGCGACCCGCGGCTGCAATTGCTCGGCACGCTGGAAGCCCGCCTGCTCGATGTCGACCGGGTGGTGATTGGCGGGCTGAATGAAGGCTCGTGGCCGGGGGAAACCAAGAGTGATGCCTGGCTGTCGCGCCCGATGCGAGCGGGCATGATGCTGGAGCCGCCGGAGCGCCGGATTGGTCTGGCCGCTCACGACTTTGCCCAAGCGATGGGCCGGGCCGAAGTGGTGCTGATCCGGTCGCTTAAAACAGGCGGCCAGCCGACGGTGCCCAGCCGCTGGCTGCAACGACTGGAAGCGGTTTCTGGCCCTCTGGCGCGGGCCGCGATGCGTGAGCGCGGGGCTTGCTATGGACGCTGGGCCAAGGCGCTTGATGCCCCGCAGCGGGCTGTCACTTTGGCGCGCCCGGAGCCAAAGCCGCCGCTTGAGGCGCGACCACGCCATTTGTCGGTCACGGAAATCGAGACTTGGGTGCGCGATCCTTATGCGCTTTATGCCAAGCATGTGCTGGGCTTGCGGCCTTTGGATGACATTGGCACCGCGCCGGGCGGGGCAGAAAAAGGCTCGATCATTCACGATATTCTGGGGGACTTCACCCAGAGCTGGACCGGCCCTTATGATGAAAGCGCCGTTGAAAAACTGCTGGAACTGGGGCGCGAGGCTTTCCAGCGGCTGGAGCATTTCCCCGAATTGCTGGCCTTCTGGTGGCCGCGTTTCGAGCGGATTACCCGCTGGTTTGTGCTGGAGTGGGAACAGCCACGCGCTCACGAGATTGCCGGACGCTATGCGGAGATTTCCGGCGCCATCACCCTGCCTGTGCGCGGTGGCGACTTCCATTTGCGCGGCCGGGCCGACCGGCTGGATATCAGCCTTGATGACCGGCTGCATGTGATTGATTTTAAAACCGGCACGCCGCCAAACGCCAAGCAGGTTTTGCCCGGCTTTGCGCCGCAATTGGCGCTGGAAGGCTATATGGCCAAGCTTGGCGGCTTTAGCGACATTCCGCACGGCATCGAGATGGCCGATATGGCCTGGATCCGCCTGTCAGGCGGGCGCAAACCAGGCGAAGTCAAAAGCGGGGTCGAGAAGGATTATGCAGCGGAAGATGTGGTTGAGCTGATCGGAAAACGCCTGCTGGCGCTGATCACCGCCTATGACGACGTGGCCAAGGGTTATCCATCGCGGGCGCGTCCGATGTTTGAGCGGTTCGAAAGCCCCTATGACCATTTGGCGCGGGTCAAGGAATGGTCTTTGCATGGGGAGGAGAGCTGAGATGGCCTTTCAAATTCCAGCCGATACGCTGCTGGCGCAAGCCAATGCCTCCCACCCGGATTATTCCGCATGGGTGAGCGCCAATGCGGGCTCGGGCAAGACCTTTGTTTTGGCCCGCCGCGTGATCCGCCTGTTGCTCAATGGCACCGAACCCTCGCGCATTCTCTGCCTGACTTTCACCAAGGCGGCGGCGGCGGAAATGTCGAACCGGGTCTTTGCCGAATTGTCCGGTTGGACCGAATTGCCCGATGAGGCTTTGCGGGAAAAACTCACTGAGATTGAAGGCAAAGCCCCAACGGACGCCATGCTGCAACTGGCGCGCCGCCTGTTTGCACGGGCGCTGGAAACGCCGGGCGGGCTGAAAATCCAGACGATCCATGCCTTTGCCGAGCGGTTGCTGCATCAATTTCCGCTGGAAGCCAATGTGCCTGCGCATTTTGAAATTCTCGATGACCAATTGGCCATCGAGCTGATGCAGAACGCCCTTGGCCATGTGATGCGCTCGGCGCGGCTGGGTCATCGCCCTGACTGGCAAGAGGCGCTCAATCTGCTGATTGATCATATGGGGGATGGCGACATCCAGACCGCTTTGGCCGATCTGGTGCGAAGGCGCGATGGCTTCGGCCGCTTCCTTGAAATGAGCGAAGGCACAAAAGCCGCCGATGGGGAAACCGGGCTGGAGGCGGCATTGGCTGCGCTCGCCCATGGGCTGGATCTCAGTCCCTCTGACAGCCTTGCAGACCTGACCGCCAGCATTCCATTCGGCCCCGGCTTTGATCGCGATGCGATTGCCGCGCTCGCCCCTTTGTTTGAGACCGGCGGCAAGCGCGACAAGGATCAGGCGGCCTTGATGCGGGCTTTGCTGGCAGCCGACAATATGGCCGAGCAAGTCAGCCTGTGGCAGCAGATTTTCCGCAAGAAGGACGGCGCGGCCAAGGCCGACAGCACCTTTGCGTCGAAAAAAATGCGCGAGGCGGAGCCGTCCCTTTCGGGCCGCACCGACCGCGAGCAGGCGCGCCTTGATGCCTTGGCGGACAAACGCAATGCCCTTGTGACCCTTGAGGTCAGCCGGGCGCTCTTCACACTGGCGGACGGCGTGATTGGCCATTATGAACGGGCCAAGGCGGCACGTGGGTTGATGGATTTTGACGATCTGATCCTGAAGGCCGCAGATCTGCTGCGCCCGGTCAATGCGGCGGCTTGGGTGCATTACAAACTCGATCAGGGGATTGATCATATTCTGGTCGATGAGGCGCAGGATACCAACCCGCATCAATGGGCGATCATCCGCCAGCTTGGGGAAGAATTTTTCTCTGGCGACGGTGGCCGGGTTGAAAATCGAACGATTTTTGCGGTTGGCGACGAGAAACAATCAATCTATTCTTTCCAAGGGGCAGAGCCCAAATGGTTCGCCGACATGCGCCGCTTCTTCAAACAGCGCGCCAACGAAGCGAAAAAGCCGTTTCATGACATCAAGTTGCGGCTGTCCTTCCGCTCGACGCCGCATGTGCTGCGCTCGGTGGATTCGGTCTTCTCGATTGAGAGCACCTATGATGCCCTGTCGTCCGACAAGGAAGCCACGGTGCATGAACCGATCCGTCAACGCGACCCCGGACTGGTGGAAATCTGGCCGCTTTATGAGCCGGTTGAGCAAGAGATTGATGAGGATTGGGCCAAGCCGCTCGATGCGCAGGGGGATCTCAGCCCGCCGGTCCAATTGGCCCGAACCATTGCCCGCACCGTGCGCCACTGGATTGAAACGGGCGAGCGGCTGGAAGGCAGCGGACGCGCCATCACGGCTGGCGACATTCTGGTTTTGGTGCGCAAACGCGGGGCCTTCGTCACGGCGGTCAATCGGGCGCTGAAGGAAGAAGGCCTGCCGGTGGCAGGCGCCGACCGGTTGGCGCTGCTTGATCATATCGCTGTGATGGATTTGCTATCCCTGGGGGATGTGATGCTGTTGCCAGAGGATGATCTGTCGCTCGCCGCTGTGCTAAAAAGCCCGCTGTTCGGCCTGTCGGAGGAGCGGCTGTTTGACCTTGCCCATCAATCGGGTGGACGCCGCCGCAGCCTGTGGGACAGCCTGAAGAGCCGGGCCGAAAGCGGCGCACCGGCAGACGCCGACTTTGCCACTATTTTCGCGCAATTGTTCCGCTGGCAGAGCCAGATTGACTTCCAGCCGCCCTTTGACTTTTTAGCCCAAGTGCTGGGGCCGGATGGCAAACGGCAAGCCTTTGTTGAACGGTTGGGACCAGAAGCCGATGAAGTGATCGACGAATTGCTGTCACGGGCGCTCGATTTTGAAAAGACCCAGACGCCGAACCTGCAGGCCTTTCTTGCTGCGATGCGACAGGGTGGCGCGGAAATTAAGCGCGATATGGGCGCCGCTGATGACCAGATCCGTGTCATGACGGTGCATGGCTCGAAGGGTCTGGAAGCGCCGATTGTCTTTCTGGTCGATGGCACCGGACAGCCAGCCAATGCACGCCACCATCCGCACTTGGTGACGCTGACCCATGACGATCCTGATCCTCTGTCCGACCATCCCGACCTGATGGTCTGGAAAGCGCCGACCGCCAACCAGCCGACCCCGGTGAAGCAGAGCCTGAGCAAGCTTGACCGGGAAGCGGAAGAGGAATATTTGCGCTTGCTTTATGTGGGCATGACTCGGGCCGAAGACCGGCTCTATCTCTGCGGCTATCGCGGCAAACGAGAGGCTTCGGAAAATTGCTGGTATGAGGTGGCGCGTCGGTCCTTGTCGGACAAATTGCTTGAGGTGGCCCATCCGCTGAGCGGCGATGTGGTTCATCGCTGGCAATTGGAGGGAAGCTTTGTTGCCAAGGATGGCAAACAAGAGGGGCAAAAAAACGCTGATATCCCGCACGCTCCCTTGCCGCACTGGCTTAGGCAATCGGCAAGCCCTGCCCCTACGGCTCAGTCGATGCTGCAGCCTTCGCGTGCTGCGGATATGCAAGAGGCCGAGCACAGCCCTGTGCCAACCCTTGGTTCTGATTTGGCCGGGACGCGGACACCACAGATCCACGATTGGGAACCACGGCGGCGCGGGTCGCTGATGCATGCTCTGTTTGAGCATCTACCACAGGTGAAGCAAGCGGATCGGTCTGCGGCAGCGGATGCCTATCTCGCACGGATGGCAAGCGACATGCCTGCCCCCGCCCGCAAAGCCCTGCTCGAGGAAGTCGAACGCCTGCTCGATCACCCGGACTACGCGGCTCTGTTCGGCAAGGATAGTCTGGCAGAAATTTCCATTTCCGGTCAGGTGGTGATCGAGGGAGAAATACGGTCGGTTTCCGGCCAGATCGATCGGCTGCTGGTGGAAGAGGATCAGGTGACTTTGGTCGATTACAAGACGAATCGTCTCGTTCCGACCGACCCGCGCGACATCCCCTTTGCCTATCAGGTGCAGCTGGCGCTTTATGGTCATTTGCTGGCACCGCTCTATCCCGGCAAGGCAATCACATGTAAACTGTTGTGGACGGCCTCCCCCGCCATGATGGCGCTTTCGGCGGATCAGCGGCATTCAGCATTGCGTGAGATCGGCGTTGATCTTGCTATTGGTTCTTGACGCGCGCTGGGGGAATACCTACCTTCAAGGCAACAGACCAATATTCACTTATCAATGAATATTGATGAATAACCAGCCCTGACCGTTTCAATATCCCGATCGGCAAGGGCGCATATGGAAAAGAGGCATGTTATGGCTATCGTAAATGCGACAGACGCGAATTTTGCTGAAGAAACCCAGGGCGATGTGCCTGTGGTCGTGGACTTCTGGGCAGAATGGTGCGGCCCCTGCAAAATGATCGCTCCGATCCTGAATGAAATCGACACCGAGAAAGCCGGTGCGGTGAAAATCGTCAAGGTCAATGTTGATGAGAATCCGAACACTGCTGCTCAGTATGGCGTTCGCTCCATCCCGACCCTGCTGCTGTTCAAAGGCGGTGAGCCGGTTGCCATGAAAGTTGGCGCGGCTCCAAAATCCGACCTTGAAAAATGGATCGAAACCGGCGCTTGAGCCGTCGATCCCATTTTCGGTTAGTACAAAACCCGGTCAGCCCAGCTGATCGGGTTTCTTTTTGGGCACATTCCACCTCACAAAAGCCGGAGTCTGGTGGCAAGGGAGATCGCCCGCAAGGCACGACAGCACGATCGCCGCCACAAATTGGGCGACACGGCGTGCGGATGGGGTATTTTTTTGGAAAAAGTCTCCCCAGAATAACGAAAGCCCACCGGGGGAGGAGGTCCGGTGGGCTTCGTTGCAAGATCCAAAACCGGGAGGAGGATGTTTTGGATCTATCAGGCTTTTTGGGAGGAGAAGAAAGCCTGAATTTGCAGAAACTGTGGGCTTTCGCTTGAGACAAGTCAGAAGCGAAAGTCTTTATTACACGCGGGCAGCTTCCCGAGCGATAGAGGTGATGTCTGCGCGGGAGATACCCAGATCGTTCAGATCGCGGTTGCTCAAGCGGCTCAGTTCATCAACAGTGTCACGGTAGTTGCGCCACTGACGGTAATTTTTCACAACGTTATCAAGCATGATAATCATCCTTTCACTGTGGCTTCGGTATCGAGTTCTTTTTGTTTCTCTTTGCAACGAAGCGGGCCGTAACTCGATTTAAAGCGTCGCTCCGTTGTGTTGATTTGTATATAGCTCATAGCTCGGGCATTTACATCGCTCAGTTTTGCATAGCTGTCTTGCGAAACATGCAAAACCATTGCTACTCATTTTTTATCCATGCATAAAACGCATGGCTTGAGGTGCTCAAGAATATTATTCCATTTTTTTCAATGACTTAGCTCGATTTACTACGCAAATCACCTTACAACCTTGGTTTAAGACAAGCGTTTGTATTTTACAGGTTTGGAGCGTTTTAAACCGGCATTTGGGGCCCGAACGCAAAATTTTGAAGCAATTCTAATCAGTTACGGAGCTGCGTCCTTCTGACCCACGCTAGAAGCATTCAAAATTGTAACGATTTCCATTCCAACCGACGGAACGGGTCTCCGGAAGTTTCAGGCAAACGTTTGCGCGAAATGCTGCTTTTTACGGCATTTGCCTAGCCGAATGGAGCGGTTATTGAGCACACACTCCAGTTTCTTGTCAAAAAATGCATATCTCGAAAAAAATTTTAGCCGTGATGCACGGGGCTTGACCCTGTGCGAAACTCGTTTTGGAGCGCCTTTTTTACACAGGCGGGGTGCCATTGGCCGCCAAAACGGCGCCTGCGAGATAAAGAGATCCACAAATCAGGATGCGTGGAGCCCCCTGAAGCTTCTGTAGATCGAGTTTTTTGAGGGCTTCTTCCAAAGATCCAGCGGCGGAAGCCGGAATTCCGGTTTCCTGAGCAATGCGCGCCAGCTCCACCGGTTCGATTCCGGCGGCTGACCCGGAGACTGGGACGGTGATGATCTCTTTTGCCAACCCCTTGAAAGGCGTAAAATAGCCCGACGGATCCTTGGTGCTGAGCATGCCAACAATCATATGCAGCGGTCGGGGGGCTTTTTCTTCCAGATCCGCCAAGGCCGAGGCCAACGCCAAACCGGCTTGCGGATTGTGGCCACCATCGAGCCACAGTTCGACCTCGCGCGGCAACAGATCAAGCAATTGACCCTGTGCCAGCCGCTGCAGACGCGCTGGCCAGCGGACATTGATCAGCCCAGCTTCGATCGCTTTGTCATCAAAATCCGGCATGACCGCTTTCAAGGTGGCAATTGCCACCCCGGCATTCATCAACTGATGACGTCCGCCGAGGCGTGGCAGAGGCAGATCTAGCAATCCCCTTTCGCCCTGAAAAACCATGCGGCCATGCTCTTCGTAGCTCATCCAGTCCTGGCCGCCGATCAGCACAGGCCCGGCGCGCACGGTACGGGCTTCAGCCTCAAGCACTTTGCGGACCACATCGCCCTGTGATGCAAAAATAGCCGGCACACCAGGTTTGAGAATACCGGCCTTTTCCCGCGCGATGCCCTCAAGATCAGGCCCGAGAAAATTCTCGTGATCATGGGCGATCGGGGTAATCACACTGGCAAGCGGCTTGTCGATGACATTGGTGGCGTCAAGGCGCCCGCCCAACCCCACTTCGAGCACCAACAAGTCGGCGGGATGTTGGGAGAAGAGCAGAAAGGCCGCCACAGTGGTGATCTCAAAGAAGGTGATTGGTGCACCGTCATTGGCTTTCTCGCAGATCTGCAAGGCCTCCACCAAGGCTTCGTCGCTGACAAAGCTGCCTGCAAGACGGATCCGCTCATGGAAATGAACCAGATGGGGCGAGCTGTAGACATGAACCTTGAGGCCAGCCGCTTCCGCCATGGCGCGGATGAAGGCTGAGGTCGACCCTTTGCCATTGGTTCCGGCCACATGGATGGTGGGCGGCAGGGCATGGTGCGGATTGCCCAGCTTGTCGAGCAGGACATGCATGCGTTCCAAGCCCAGATCAATGCTTTTGGGATGCAGCGCGATCATGCGCTCGAGTATCGCTTCTGCCTGTTCCATCATTGCCGACCAGTGTGTTGGATTTTGGATCGGTTCTGTATATCCGTCGGCCAAGCCCGTGGCAATCGACAAGTGTGGCTCTCACGTCAGGCCAAACGGGGCGTCACCACAAAAAAGCCCGGCCTCTTCCGAGGTCGGGCCGAATGATGGCAGGTAGGCAAGCCATGCCACCAACAAGAAAGGGCTTAGCCCTTGTTGTTGGATGTTTCTTCCGCAGCCTCGTCAGTTGCCTTTGGCTCGTCCTCAGCGGCAACCGTCTCTGCTGGATCAGCGGCTTGTGCAGCGACCGGGGCTTCTTCAACCGCCTCGACCGGCTCTTCTTCAACGAGATCAGCCATGGGCACGGGGGCCTCTTTGGGCTCTGGGGTGTCGGTGTTGGTGAAGAAGCGGCACAGGCGGGCAATGGTGCTTGGCAGATCATGACGATGGACAACCATGTCGACCATGCCATGCTCCTTGAGATATTCGGCACGCTGGAAGCCTTCTGGCAGTTTTTCGCGGATCGTCTGTTCGATCACGCGCTGACCGGCAAAACCGATCAAAGCCCCCGGCTCGGCCAAATGAATGTCACCAAGCATCGCGTAAGAGGCCGTCACGCCACCGGTCGTCGGATCGGTCAGGACCAGAATGTAAGGCAATCCTGCTTCGCGCAGAGCCTGAACGGCGACGGTCGTGCGCGGCATCTGCATCAGAGAGAGAATGCCCTCCTGCATGCGTGCACCACCAGAAGCGGTGAACAGAACGAAAGGCGTTTTGTCTTCGACGGCACGCAGCATACCGGTGATCAGTGCCTCACCTGCGGCCATGCCAAGGGAACCGCCAAGGAAGGTGAAATCCTGCACGGCGGCGGTGAGCAACAGGCCCTCGACCGTGCCTTGCGCGACAGAGACCGAATCCTGCTTGCCCGTTTTGGCGCGCGCATCGCGCATGCGGTCGACATAGCGCTTGGTGTCGCGGAACTTCAGCGGATCCATCGACGCTTCTGGCAACTCCAGCAGGCTATAGTCGCCATCATCAAACAGGAAGCCGAAGCGCTGGGTTGCATTCAGCCGCATGTGGAATTCAGAGTTCGGCACGACGAACTGATTGTTTTCCAAATCCCGATGGAACACCATTTCTCCGGTGACCGGGCATTTGATCCAGAGATTTTCCGGTGCTTCCCGCCGGTTCAAAATCGAGCGAATTTTCGGTCTGACGACAGTGTTAATCCAGTTCACGAACCACTTCCTGATCTATGCCCTTTTGGGCTTGTTCTGCTGCATCCCTATCCCGGCTTGGATGAAGCCAGGGTGAGATGCCTTCCCGTTCTGTTGCATCCCGCCCGAACCATGCCCTCGCATGAAGGTCACTGGCAGCGTAGGCGTGGCCCTGACCCCATGAGACCGCCAGCCCCTGCAAGTGGGGCGGGTTCCTCTGATCATGAGACCGAGCAAGGTCAATCCCCGCAGCAGCGCGAGGTGTTCACAATGTTGGTGGCTAACAAAAAGGCCTCAAACGAGGCCGTTGTCAGGCCGTGCCATACAATACACGCAAATGTGACGATGGCACGACCTTATTTCAATGCCTGAAGCGGGTTTCAGGGTCAGTTATTGACGAAAATCCCCCTAAAGGGCAGGGCGACCTTCCCTAACGTAATTAGATTCAGACCCGACTGATCGGGCCCTGACAGTCAGCTT
Source organism: Cohaesibacter sp. CAU 1516 (assembly GCF_005771485.1). NCBI lineage: Bacteria > Pseudomonadati > Pseudomonadota > Alphaproteobacteria > Hyphomicrobiales > Cohaesibacteraceae > Cohaesibacter > Cohaesibacter sp. CAU 1516. Next base: position 201,746 of record NZ_VANT01000003.1, read on the forward strand.
CTGGCTTCAGCGCAGCCCTTGGCAAGGCCTGCAACAATGTCCGTTACAGCGCTAACGGTGGAGGCAGTGGGTTTGCCATTGTCATCGAGGCTTTCTCGAATGGCATTGACCAGCACCGAGCCGACCACAACCCCGTCAGCGGTCGCGCCGACAGCAGAGGCTTGCTCTGGGGTTTTCACACCAAAACCGACGGCGACGGGCAGATCGGTATGGCCTTTGATCTGCTTGACCGCAACCGCCACTTTGTCGGCATCCAGTGCGCCGGTGCCGGTGATACCGGTGACCGAAACATAATAGACAAAGCCGGAGGTGTTCTGCAGCACTTTGGGCAGGCGGGCATCATCGGTGGTGGGCGTTGCCAGACGGATGAAGTTGAGGCCGCCGTCCCGGGCCGGAAGGCACAGTTCGTCGTCATGCTCAGGCGGCAGATCGACGACAATCAGCCCATCGACGCCTGCAGCTTTGGCATCGGCGACGAATTTTTCAGACCCCCAGATATAGATCGGATTGTAATAGCCCATCAGGATGATCGCGGTTTCATTGTCTTCCTTGCGGAAGTCGCGCACCATCTGCAGGGTCTTTTCGATCGTGTGGCCACCGGCCAAAGCCCGCTGGGTGGCCAGCTGGATCGGCACGCCTTCGGCCATCGGGTCGGAGAAAGGCATGCCCAGTTCGATCACGTCGATGCCCGCTTTTGGCAGAGCCTTGAGCAGGGTCAGTGAGGTGTCGAGATCCGGATCCCCGGCGGTGATGAAACCGACCAGAGCGGGGCGATTTTCGGCCTTGCAGGCAGCAAAGCGGGTATCAATACGAGTTTTTTCCATTGCTTTTGTTCCTGCTGCTTATTCCGAAATCGAGCCAAGACCGAGATACTTGCTGACGGTATTGACGTCCTTGTCGCCACGTCCGGACAGGTTGATCACGATGATCTGGTCCTTGTCCATGCTCGGTGCCCGCTTGATGACTTCGGCGATGGCGTGGGAGCTTTCGAGCGCAGGAATGATGCCTTCGGTGCGGCAGAGCAACTGGAAAGCATCGAGGGCTTCTTTGTCGCTGGCCGAGACATAGTCCACACGGCCGGAATCGCGCAGGTAGGAATGCTCCGGCCCGATGCCCGGATAATCAAGACCGGCAGAGATGGAATGACCTTCCAGAATCTGGCCATCCTGATCCTGCAGCAGATAGGTACGGTTGCCATGCAACACACCCGGCTTGCCTGCATTCAATGAGGCGCAGTGGGCTTCGGTATCAAGACCGTGACCGGCCGCTTCGACGCCGACAATCTGAACGCCTTCATCCTCAAGGAAAGGATGGAACATGCCAATGGCATTGGAACCACCACCAAGGCAGGCGACCAGCATATCGGGCAAGCGCCCTTCAGCAGCCTGCATTTGCTCTTTCACTTCCTGACCAATGATCGACTGAAAGTCCCGCACAAGGCGCGGATAAGGATGCGGGCCGGCGGCGGTACCAATGATATAATAGGTGTTGTCGACATTGGTGACCCAGTCGCGCAGGGCTTCGTTCATGGCATCCTTGAGGGTGCCAGCACCAGCGGTCACCGGATTGACCTTGCCGCCAAGCAGCTCCATGCGGAAGACATTCGGGGCCTGACGCTCCACATCGGTCGCCCCCATATAGACTTCGCACGGGAAGCCGAAGCGGGCGCAGACGGTGGCTGTGGCCACCCCGTGTTGACCGGCACCGGTTTCGGCGATGATCCGGGTTTTTCCCATCCGTTTGGCTAGCAGGATCTGGCCAAGGCAGTTGTTGATCTTGTGGCTGCCGGTATGGTTCAGCTCTTCGCGCTTGAGATAGATCTTCGCGCCGCCCAGCTCTTCGGTCAGGCGCTCGGCATAGTAAAGCGGGCTCTGACGACCGACATAATGTTTGTGCAAGTCGGCCAGTTCGGCATGAAAGGCCGGGTCGGCCATGGCTTCATTATAGGCCTTCTCGAGCGAGAGGATCAGCGGCATCAGGGTTTCGGAGACAAACTGGCCGCCATAGATCCCGAAAAAGCCGCGCTCGTCCGGCCCCTGAAAGCGGGAGTTTGGCAGGGTCGATGTATCTGTCATGGCAATTTCCTTGCGCATATCTGGCTGTCTTTGGCGGAAGGCTGACGCCTTCAATCCGGCACCCTTTATGCGGCGCCTTTGGCTGCAAAGACAAAATCAATGATCTTTTGCCGGTCCTTGACGCCCGGCTCACTTTCCACCCCGGATGACACATCCACCCCTTGGGGATGGATCAGGCGGATTGCCTCGGCCACATTGTCCGGGTCAAGACCACCTGCCAGGATGAGCGGTTTCGATAGCTTGAGATTCTTGATCAGTTGCCAATCAAAGCTGATGCCATTGCCGCCCGGAAGATCGGTTTTCATCTCCTTGGGGGGCTTGGCGTCCAACAACAGCATGTCGCACACGGCTTCATAGGAAGCGATGGGTGCCAGATCTGTTTCATCCCGAATGGCAAGCGCCTTCATGACCGGACGGCCGAAGCGTGCCTTGATGTCTGCCACTCTTTGAGGGGATTCAGACCCGTGCAATTGCCAGATATCGGGATTGATCGACTGGTCGATGGCCTCAAGCTCATCGTCACTCGCATTGACAGTGAGGGCGACTATGGACGCTTTGCCGCGTACCGGACCCACCAGTTCCTTCGCTTTCCCATATTCCACATGCCTCGGGCTTTTTGGAAAAAACACAAACCCAATCCAGTTTGCACCGGCTTGCAGGCAGGTCTCGATCATATCTGGTGTCGATAGCCCGCATATCTTTACATACATGGCCAACCCTCTCGATGCAATGGTTTTGGGGGTTTTGGGGTTTTGGGGTTTTGGGGTGATGGCCCGGATGCATCTAGGTCATCTGTTCGTATATATATCGTGCCGCGGCCAGATCCTCAATGGCGGTGCCGACCGACTTGAACAGGGTGATGTCTTCGTCACGAACCCGTCCCTTGCATTTACCCTGTGTGAGGCCAAACAGATCACCGCGAATGTCGTCAGGCTCCAAAATACCGGTTTGCAGAGGCTGGACGATATCGCCGCCCTCCTTGGTCGCCCCGGCAATCGTGTCCAGATAGACCTCGGCACGTGTGATGCATCGATTGTCCGATTCCCGCATATCCGGCCGGAAGGCGCCGACCAGATCGAGATGGGCACCGGGCTTCAGCCATGCACCGTCAATCAACGGCTGGGTTGCCATGGTGGCACAGGAAATGATGTCGCCTTCCGCCACGGCCTTGGCCCGGTCATCGGCCACCTCAACCGTCACATCCAGGCCATCGAGCCCAGCGGCAACCCGTTCGGCCTTGCCTTTATTGCGACCCCAAATGATGATCCGCCTGATATCGCGCACGCTCATATGGGCGCGGATCAGATGCTCGGACAGCGCACCGGTCCCTACCATGGTCAAGGTCTTGGCATCCTTGCGCGCCAGATAGTCGGCAGCAAGCGCTGAGGCGCAGGCGGTGCGCCAGACTGTAAGCGAAGGCCCATCCATAATGGCGCGCACCGTGCCGCTTTGTTGATCGAGCAGGAAGTAGGCTCCAAGGATCGACGGCAAACTGACCCGCGCCTCATTGTCCGGGAAGACTGTCACCATCTTGATGCCGATATAGCCATTGTAGGAGGTGCCGTTGGCTTGAGCATCACTCCATGCAGGCATCAGCAACAGGGTTGCGTCGGACTGATCCGGCAGGGAAATGGTATGATGATGGCGTACTGGAGTCACATAGCGCGCCTGAAAGGCCTGCCGGAGTGCCTCCACTAGCGCCTTGTAATTCATGGCCCGGTTGATGGTGGCGGCATCCAGAAACTGCATGGAGGACCCTTTCTTGGATTGGATACAATGTTCAGCTGTCTCTTTATATAACGAGCCTGTCTCCCCGGCGCAATCGCCTCGCGCATCAACAAGGGCCCACATGCGGACATAGGGGTCAGCTGAATACAAAAATGCCAGCCTCAAAGGCTGGCATTTTCACTCGCATTTCCAAGCTTGCGCCTGTCTTGCCTGACGTCTTCTATGTGCCGCGGTCTGTGACAGCAGACATCGGCCGGAATGATCAGGCCGCCGGGCGGGCGATATTATCGTCCGAAGGCGCAGGCAGAGCCGGCGCGTCACTTTGCGGTAGCGTGGTCAGCTTCTCGACCCGCTTCTGCTGGCGATCGGCTTCATTGCGCCATTTGCGTGCTTCATAGCGTTTTTCGCGGGCTGTGCGGCGGTGGCGTCCCTGCTTCATCCAAGCCATGAAGCCACCAATCAGGATGCCCACCAGAAGGGATCCGAACATGACGACATAGAGCGGGACCGAGAAGTCCAGCGCAGGCTGTTCAGGGGAGAAGGGGTCGAGCGCCAGATTGACGCTATGACGGTTGGCTACCGCGAGCGATACAAGCACAATGCCGACCGGCACCAGTATGAGCAACTGGAAGAGACGCTTGATAGCTTTCATGATCGTGTGAAATCCAAGTTAGCGGCCAAGGAGTTATTCTCCCGCATCTTCGCCATCATTGAGGCGTTCGCGCATTTCCTTGCCGGTTTTGAAGAAGGGAACAAATTTCTCGGCCACAGGTACTTTCTCACCGGTTCTCGGATTTCGGCCGACTCGCGCCGGACGATTCTTGACAGAAAAGGCCCCGAAGCCACGCAACTCGACCCTGTCGCCGCGCGCAAGCGCATCGGAGATTTCATCAAGTATGGCATTCACGATATGCTCAACATCCCGTTGATAGAGATGTGGGTTCTGTTCTGCGATAGTCTGTACCAGTTCGGACTTTATCATCGTCCGCTCCCCTTCGTTCCTGTGCCCTATATGGCGAGATACGTACGCGCCATGTCCCCGGCTGATGCAAAAGCGTAATATGCTATTATTGTTCGCTTTTTTGAGCCTGCCAAACTGAAACCAGTCCGTCAAGTTTCCCAACCTGTTTTCGTGTGTCAATCAGGTCAAAAAGTGGTGCTGGTACCCATTTTGAGAGGAATTTGCTGGCCAAACCGAACGGAAGGTCGTCCCGCAGTGGAGCAGGCTTCCATTCTATGACCTTCAGATCGGCGCTCAAATCATGCTGTTTGATCAGCCAATCCTTGGCTGTTTCCGGCCCTCCAAGCTCATCGACCAGCTGCAATTCGACCGCCTGACCGCCGGTTACAACCCGACCATCGGCCAGCTTGAGGGTGGTTTCCCTGTCGAAAGGACGGCGGTTGGCGACAAGATCGACAAACCATTGGTAGGAATCGTCAATCATCCGCTGGATCATTGCTTCGGCTTCGGGATTGCGCTTTGAGAAGGGATTCGGTTCCGCCTTCAAGGGCGTGCTCTTGATGGCACGCATTTCAACTCCCACCGTGTTCATCAGCTTGGTCACATCGGTATATTGGAAGATCACGCCGATCGAGCCGGTGATGGTCGAGCGTCGGGCGAAGATCCGTTCCGCTGGCAGGGAGACCATATAGCCAGCAGAGGTCGCTATGCCATCCATGCTGGTGACCAGAGGCTTTTTCTTGGCCAGCTTGCTCAGGGCCTCATACATCGCTTCACCGCCAGAGGTGGAACCGCCGGGACTGTTGACCGACAGAATCACTCCCTTGACCGCATCGCTTTGCTCGAGCTTGCGGATCAGGTCGAGCTTGCGCTGTTCCCCGAGAATCACACCGTCGATTGTCAGCTTGGCGATATGCGGACTGTTGCGCTTGAGATCGGGACTGTTGGCCACAACCGAGTAGCCGGCAACAGCTACCAACAAAATGAGAGACAGGATGGCAACAATGCGCCAGATGGACAGTTTGCGGCGCATTTGGCGCCGTTCGAGCGCGTGGTCTGTATCGAATATCATCTTTGCTTCCCGCATCGCTCAGCCATGGCTGCGCAAGGCTCCAAGTCTTTGTTGGTTTCAGTCGTTGGCTTGATGGACGGATCCTAACCAAGAGTATCGGCTTTGATTTAATACCCGCCTTGGACGGATTTGCAACGATCTTGACCGGTCGAGTTTAAGAAAGGGTTTGGGTGAACGGCAATTGGGCAGATTTTCGCATCAGGCAAAAGTCTTGCTTGATCAGCCGCATCGCCCATATTCCGCTCTGCCGCAAGGCAACAAAAAACCGCAGATGCAAGGCATCTGCGGTTTCTCATTTCAAATGTCATCCCTTGCGGGGCGACAGCAAATCTTAGTCGTCGTCGCGGGCTTTCAGTGCAGCACCGAGAATGTCGCCAAGGGATGCGCCAGCATCGGAAGACCCGAACTGTGCAATGGCTTCTTTCTCTTCTGCAACTTCCAGCGCCTTGATGGAGACGGACAGTTTGCGGTTTTTCTTGTCGAACTGGGTGATGCGTGCGTCGACTTTTTCACCAACCTGGAAGCGGTCGGTGCGCTGGTCGCCACGGTCACGAGCAAGGTCACCACGGCGAATGAAGGCGGACATGTCGCTGTCAACAACTTTGACTTCGAGACCGTTTTCTTTCACTTCGGTGATTTCACAGGTTACGATTGCACCACGCTTCATGTCGCCGGAAGCTTCCTCGAACGGATCGCTTTCAAGCTGCTTGATGCCAAGGGAAATACGCTCTTTGTCGACATCCACATCGAGGATGACGGCTTTGACCATATCGCCTTTGTTGTATTCTTCGAGAACCTGCTCGCCAGGACGGTTCCAGTCCAGATCGGACAGGTGAACCATGCCGTCGACTTCGCTTTCGAGGCCGATGAAGAGACCGAATTCGGTCTTGTTCTTGACTTCGCCTTCGACAACGGTGCCGGCTGGGTTTTTGTCAGCAAAGACAGCCCATGGATTGTCGAGGGTCTGTTTCAGGCCGAGGGATACGCGGCGTTTCACAGGATCGACTTCCAGGATCATCACTTCCACTTCCTGAGAGGTGGAAACGATTTTGCCAGGATGGACGTTCTTCTTGGTCCAAGACATTTCAGAAACGTGGATCAGGCCTTCGATGCCTGGCTCCAGTTCAAGGAATGCGCCGTAATCGGTGATGTTGGTCACGCGACCGGTGAATTTGGAACCAACAGGGTAACGCTGTTCGATCTCGGTCCATGGATCAACTTCAAGCTGCTTCATGCCGAGGGAAATGCGGTGCGTTTCCTGATTGACGCGAACGATCTGAACCTTGACGGTCTGGCCGATGGTCAACACTTCGCTTGGATGGTTGATGCGGCGCCATGCAATGTCGGTGACGTGCAGCAGGCCGTCGATGCCACCCAGATCCACAAATGCACCATAATCGGTGATGTTTTTGACAACACCCTCGACGGTCTGGCCTTCTTTGAGGTTCTGAACCAGCTCGGTGCGCAGTTCGGCGCGGGTCTCTTCCAGAATGACACGGCGAGACACAACGATGTTGCCACGACGCTTGTCCATTTTCAGGATCTGGAAAGGCTGTGGGTTGTGCATCAGTGGGGTCACGTCGCGAACCGGGCGGATATCCACCTGAGAGCGCGGCAGGAAGGCAACAGCGCCATCCAGATCGACGGTGAAGCCGCCTTTGACCTGGTTGAAGATGACACCCTGAACTTTTTCTTCTGCTTCGAAGGCTTTTTCCAGCTTGCCCCAGCTCTCTTCACGACGTGCTTTGTCGCGGGAAAGGACAGCTTCGCCCATCGCATTTTCGATACGCTCGAGGTAGACTTCAACCTCGGAGCCAATCTCAAGACCACCGTCTTTTGCCTGTGCACCAAACTCCTTCAGCGCAACACGGCCTTCGACTTTCAAGCCAACATCGATGATTGCCATGTCTTTTTCGATGCCGACAACCGTGCCTTTGATCACGGAACCTTCATGTGGCTCCGTTTCACTGAAGGACTGGTCGAGCAGCGCGGCAAAATCGTCCATGGTCGGATTAAGATCGCTCATAAAATCTCCTAAATAGCCCCCGATGGGGCCCGGCGCGCCAATTGGTTCGTGTTTCACAAAGCTTCCTTCCGACCCTGTCTTTTTACAAAGACAAGCCCACCCTTTTTGAAAAAGGTATGGTCCGGCGCGTAAACGGCCGGTCAGAAGCCGAATTTTTTGATATTCCGTCCCGAATCCAGGGAGGGTGTGGACAGGCCCGTCAAGGTCCCCTTGCTCAACTTGCCCGCATCCCCCGTTGCATCCTGCCGTACATATCAGAAAAAGATCAACCGATCAGTCACTTAGCGACGACAAAAAGGGCACATCTGCGCCCTCGCCTGTCAGAGACTGCAATTTTTCTTTTCCTCAACGATGCGCACGGCATGCTGGAATGCGCTTTCTATATCCAATTTTGATGTATCAAGCAAGTGGGCATCTGCTGCAGGCACCAGCGGCGCAACCGCGCGGTTTTGGTCACGTTCGTCCCGCTGTTTGACGTCAGCAAGCACCTGCTCATAGTCAGCCGCCTCCCCACGGGAGAGAATCTCGTCCGTACGGCGGCGCGCGCGCACCTCGGCGCTGGCGGTGACAAACAGCTTCACATCCGCATCCGGGCAGACGACCGTACCGATATCGCGACCATCAAGCACCGCACCGCCAGGGCGGTTGGCAAAGGTGCGCTGGGCTTCCAGCAAGGCTGTACGCACCTTTGGCATGACGGCGACCTTGGAGGCTGCATTGCCAATTTCATGGGCGGACAGAACCAAGCGATCAAGACTGGCAAGGTCAAGCGCTGCCGCCGCTTCGGCAGCCAGATCCTCGTTATCCAGAGGCAGGCCAGCGCGCAGCAAGGCGTGCGCCACGGCGCGGAAGGTCAGACCCGTATCCAGATGAGGGATCTCAAGCATCGCAGCGAGTTTGCGTGCCATGGTCCCTTTGCCCGATGCAGCCGGGCCGTCAATTGCGATAATCATGCACCAATGTCTTTCCAATGGATGGCCAATGGACGGCCAATGGACGGCCAATGGACGGCCAATGGTCGGCATGCGGGCCTCAGAGTGGGCCTCTGCATAGTCAGGCATTCATGTATCCGAGTCGCCGTGCGAGGGACAGGCCTTGGAAGCGAGAAACTTGGCAAGGGGTAACCTTATCCGTGCAACGGTGAGGATTCCGCAATCAGGTCAATTGGTTCGCTTCGAGAAATTCCAGTGCCCGGATGCCATACCAGCAGAAGGCCTCGCCATCGACAAAGGCGTGCGGGAATGGCAGGTCCTCCAAGATGGCCTTCTTTTCCAAAAAGGGATAGGGCTCTGAAGCAAACAGTAGAAGGGTCGTGGCCGGATCGTGGCCGTCCAGATTGATCGTTGGATAGGCCTCTTCGAAGGTGGGAATCTCCAGACCGACTGATGACAATATGCTGCCGATGAATGTGTCCCGACTGACCGCTTTCCAGGGATCTTGCCAGATGACATAGAGGATGGTGTCAATCGGGCCGGTTGGCTTTCGGCCCCATTCGATCAGGCCGGGCAGTGTCTGGCCTGACGCCCATGCTGCGGTCGGTGCGGACGCAATGCGCGCCCATCGGTCTGCTAGTTCATCAAGGTGTGGTGATTTTAGCAGGCCTGCCAGCCGCCTTGTCTCCTTGGTGACATCGGCAATGCTCTTCACATGGGTCGCGTGCCACGCAAAGTCCGTTTGCTCGGTCATGAAGCGAGCATTTTCTTCCCTGTCCAGCAGAATCAAATCCGGCTGCAGGGCCTTGATTGCAGGCCAATCCCAATCCTTGGTGCCGCCGACAATCGGGATGGATGCCAGTTGGTCAGCCGGATGGATGCAATATCTTGTGCGCCCGACGACGTTGACGCCGCAGCGCACAAGCGTTTCAGTCCAGCTGGGGACAAGGGAGATTACCCGCAAGGCCTCACCCGAATTTTGCCCCAAGGCCTGCCATCAGATCGGCAAAGCCCGGGAAGGACGTATTGATGATGGCCGCATCGTCAACGGTGACCGGCTTGTGGCCAGCCAGCCCAAGCACCAGGAAGCTCATGGCAATCCGGTGGTCTAGATGGGTGACCACCGTGCCTCCGCCAATCGCATTGGCACCGCCAGTGACCACCAACGTATCCTTGCCTTCCACATGGGGCACGCCATTGGCTTTGAGGCCAGCGGCAACGGCGGCCAGACGGTCGCTTTCCTTGACGCGCAATTCTTCCAGCCCTTCCATCCGGGTTTCGCCCTTGGCAAAGGCAGCCGCAACGGACAGGACCGGATATTCATCGATCATCGACGGGGCGCGGTCCGCAGGCACGGTCACACCAGTCAGACTGGAGGACCGCACACGAATGTTGCCGATCCGCTCGCCGCCACTTTCACGCTCATCCTCAATGGTGATGTCACCGCCCATTTCGATCAGGGTGGAGATCAGGCCGGTGCGGGTATCATTGAGCAGGATGTTTTCGATCAGCAGATCGGAGCCCGGAGTGATCAGGGCTGCCACAATCGGGAACGCGGCGGAAGATGGATCGCCCGGAACGGTAACAGTCTGGCCTGTCAGCTCCTGCAGGCCTTCGATGGTGAGGACGGTTTCGCCCGCTTCATTGATTTCTTCCCCCAACTCGGCGCCAAAGCCGCGCAGCATCTTTTCGGTATGGTCGCGGGTTTTGATCGGCTCGATGACAGTGGTGGTGCCAGCCATGTTCAGCCCGGCCAGCAGGACGCAACTCTTGACCTGAGCCGAAGCCATCGGCACCCGATAGGTGATCGGGCTTGCTGGATCGGCCCCCTTGATTGTCAGAGGCAACCGGTCGCCAGAGCGCGAGAGGACCTGTACGCCCATCTCCCGCAACGGATTGAGCACCCGCCCCATCGGGCGTCCAGACAGGGAGGCATCGCCCAGGAAAGTGGTGGAAAAGGCATGCGCCCCTGCAATCCCCATGACAAGGCGCGCACCGGTGCCCGAATTGCCAAAATCAAGCACCTGGTTCGGTTCGATCAGCGAACCGGTGCCAAGGCCTTCCACATGCCAGACCCCGTCATCATCTTTTTCAACTTTTGCACCGAAAGCGGCCATCGCCTTGGCGGTGTTGATCACATCTTCTGATTCCAGCAATCCGTGGATGGTCGTCTTGCCGCGCGCCAGAGCGCCGAAGATCAGAGATCGATGCGAGATGGATTTATCTCCCGGAACGCGCAAGCGGCCTTTCAGTCCGCTGGAGGTCTCTGCCGAAAGCGGAGACATGTTGGTGGCGTCGTGAGCCATACTATCCCTCATTCCTATTTTTTTATGTGGCCGCGCCTGATTGCTCTTGTCTCGTCTCTCACATCAGGGGCCGTAATTATGATCAAACAGGCACCGACTTACACCAAATGACGCACTACGTCACGCCACTACACATATAAAAACGCAAATTGGCCCCGGTTTCGCCTTTTAGCTTTTGACAGGCAGCGCAAGGTTAGATAAGGGAGATGGTCAAACTCACACAAGATTCAACAATTCAAGTCGAAGAGGCAAAGCTGTGGCACGACCAGAATTGGGTACAAAGCGCGTCTGTCTGGAATGCGGCGCCAAATATTATGACCTGAACCGCGATCCCATCACCTGCCCCAAATGTGGCACCATCTTTGAAATGGACACTCCGAAACCCGCCGAAGTGGCAGAGGTGGAAGAGCAAGAAGATGAAGTCGTCGCCGAAAGCGATGATGCTGCAGAAGAAGCTGGGGCAGAAGTCATTTCTCTGGAAGACGCCGACGCAGAACAGGCATCAGACATTGATGTTCCTGATCTCGACGACGACGACAGCAATGATGACGATGACGTTTTCCTTGACGATGAGGAAGATGAAGAAGCGCTTGGCGCCATCGGTCTCGACGTTGCGGTTTCTTCCGACGACGAAGACTAAGCTGAACAGGTGCGCTTCGGCGCAAATGACCAGATCCGGACCACCCAACCGGACCCCCAAAAAGCGCGACGCTTGCCGTCGCGCTTTTTTTTCGTATGAGCCTTGTTCAAGCGTTCACGCCATCTTCCGGAAGGGCGCGACCAGCGTCTCACTCCACAAGCTGTGGCTTGTGACGCCCTTGATTTTTCACAAGCTTTGGAAAAATCACAAACTGATGAAATTGGCTATTGATTTCACTGAAACCGTTCAATATGTTCCGCTCACCACCGACGGACACCCGTCACAAAATGTGGGGCTATAGCTCAGTTGGGAGAGCGCGTGAATGGCATTCACGAGGTCAGCGGTTCGATCCCGCTTAGCTCCACCATTTCTTCCCATGTCATCTATATCTCTCAATACCGTTTGATTTCAGGCGTTTAGTTTGCTGTATTGGTACACAACACTGGTACACAAAGACAGAGAACACCCCTTTGCCACGCGCCACTCGCTTGGCTCGTTCAGAACGCAATCTTGGCTTTGAAATCGGCGGAATAGCGCTTTCTCTTCGTCATGTCGGATCGTCTTTCTTTTCAGGCGATCCACCTTAACATATGGTCCAAATTCCAGAACCACCTCTCTAGGTCGATCTTGGTGAGCATCTCAGCCATCTTCCCGGCCCACCGATAAGCACGACGTTTTCAGCATTTTCTGTGAACTCGCCGCGATGGAGTTGTCGGACGATGAGTTGAAGAAATGTTGCGTCTCAATCGAATGTCCCGAATGCGGAAACTGGCTACAGGGAAGAAGCCCCTTGCGAGGGTCCGCTGAGGGCCGCGATTGCTAGTGCAGTCGCAAACCTTGTCTCGGGGCCGGAGGACTAGGCTACCTCCCTTGCAGCCTAGCCTCCCAGATACATGCGCCAACTATATTCTGGCCTGAAGCCAAGCAACCTTTTGGCTTTGTCGTTGGAATAAAAGGTCTCCGTGAGGCCCATCTCTCGACAAGGCACACCCTGATAATATGTCTCGGTCAGTTCAGATGTGCTTGCTGCAACCGAATGATCGTCATTTGATACGTTGAAGATCTCGAAGCCGAGCCCGTCAGTCTGAAGGCAGCGGTCAACCATCTGCCCCAGATCCCGCGCATCGATATAGGCGAAGATATTGCGCCGCCGCAGCGAAGCGTCGGCCAGATAGGCAGGGAAATCCTGTTCATATTCGTGGGGTTCGATCACATTGTTGATGCGCAGCCCATAGATATCGAACCCACTGCGCCGCTGAAACGAGCGGGCCGTTACTTCATTGGCAACCTTCGACATGGCGTAGCTGTCTTCGGGAATGACTGGATGTTCTTCATCAATCGGCAAATAGTCCGGTTTGCGCTCGCCGTCGGCAAAACAGACGCCATAGGTCGTCTCGGACGATGCGAAGATGATCTTGCGCACCCCGAATTTCACCGCCGCATCGATGACGTTGTAGGTGCCGATCGTATTGACCCGATAGCATTCATTGTCCGAGGTCAGCAGCAAGCGCGGCACCGCCGCGAAATGCACAACAGCATCGAACTTTGGCACCCCTTCGCCCGGCTCCAGTTCGTCAAATCCGGCATAGCTTGCCATGACATCGAACATTTGACCTGCATCTGTGACATCGGCCAAACGGTTCTCGACACCGGGTAGATCCAGTGGAACCCGATCAACATTGAGCACACGATGGCCTTTTTCAACCAGATAAGACACAGCATGGCGTCCCGCCTTGCCCGATCCGCCGGTAAACAAAATCCGCATGAGAGTCCCCCTCCAATTTTACAGGCATCACCATACGCCCAAATCCCTGACCACTCAAATGGATGCAACCAGAGAATGAGCAGATTGGTGGGGAAAGACACAAGCATGCTGCCCTTCGATCCCCCCCTTCAATCCAAACAACTCAGCAGATCGATAGAGGCATAGCGAATGTCTCGAACGGTCGTTCTGGCTGCCCAGCGGTCACAGGGCCACAGGAAATGCTGCACTCCGTTCGAATGGCAGAACATCAGAAGCTGAGGCGTGTCCATCACGCAGGATTTGCCCTTTGAACCTTTCCGTGAAGGCGTAAAGGTCCACTATCTCTGGAGCGTAGAAATGCAAATTGGTCACGGACGGTGTCAAGTCTTGCTCGCTGGCAGCGTTTGAACGCGCGGCAATTTCTAAGGGCAACCTATTGCACCATTTGGACACCGGCAAAAGCTTGTTAATCGGGCCTGAAGCGGATGTGCAGTGCGCCGTTGTCATGCGTCACTTCGGCATTGGTTCTGAAAACATCCTGTATCAAATCTTCCGTCAATACCGCGTGTGGCGTGCCGCATGTGTGCATGGCTCCGGCTTCAAGGATCATGATCCGGTCGCAGAACATGGCTGCGAGATTGAGATCATGCAGGGCAATCACACTGGTCAGATCGAGGTCGCGCACCAGTCGCAAGATTTCTATCTGGTGGTGGATATCGAGGTGATTGGTCGGCTCGTCAAGGAACATCACTGTCGGGTCTTGAGCCAAGGCTCTGGCAATATGGACACGCTGGCGCTCGCCGCCCGAGAGGGTTTGCCAGGCTTGCCCGCTGTGGCTTGACATATCCACGCGCTCAAGGGCTGTCACCACAGCAACCTCATCAGCATCCGTCCAACCGGACAAAGCGGAGCGATGCGGCGTCCGGCCCAATCGCACCACATCGCGCACCGTCACATTGGTATCTGTTGCTGCATTCTGATGCACAAAGGCGATTTCACGCGCCAAGGCACGTCTTGGCACTTTGGCAATATCCCTGTCGTTGATTGCCACCTGGCCGGACTGCGGCGATTTGAGACCTGCCAGCAACCGCAGCAGTGAAGACTTGCCGGACCCGTTTGGGCCGATGAGGCCGAGGGTTTCCCCTTCGCTCACATCAAGGGAAACGTCACGCACGATCTCTCTGCGCTTGACGCCCCAGACGAGATTTTGGGCTCTCACGCTCATGATTGTGGCCTCGCACGATAGAGAATGATGGCAAAGAATGGCACACCAACCAGCGCTGTCACGACCCCGATGGGAACCGTTTGCTGACCTGCGACCACGCGCGATGCGATGTCGGCAACCACCATGAAGATGGCCCCCACAATGGCTGAAGCCGGCAACAGGCGCAGATGCATCGGCCCCACCACATAGCGTGCTGCATGGGGTACCACCAATCCGACAAATCCGATTGCCCCGACCATGCTGACGATGGTTGCTGTCATCAAGGCGGTCACCGCAAACAGGATCAGACGGATCCGCGCCACCGGCACGCCAAGAGCGGCGGCATCCTCATCACCAAATGTGAAGGCGTCAAGCGCCCGTCCCATCCAGATGCAGATTGCAAGGCTGGTCGCGATAACAATCAGCAAAAGCTGGAAATCGGGCCAGCGAACACCGCCAAAGCTGCCCAGAAGCCAGAACATGACATCCCGGGCCTGCTGGGCGTTGCCCGACGTTGTGACAATATAGGAGGTCAGCGCATTGAACAGTTGGGAGGCTGCGACACCGGCAAGAATGGTATGGTTCGGTCCGCTGGTGGCGCCGTTCGAAAGCAAAGCCACCAAGCCGAATGCGGCAAAGGCCCCAGCAAAGGCGCCGAACGGCAAGGACATGCTCCCCGCACCGATCCCCAGCACGATCACGCAAACCGCACCAGTGGATGCGCCTGCAGAAATGCCAAGCACAAATGGCTCAGCAAGGGGATTGCGCAGCAAGGCCTGCAAAATGGCCCCACAAATGGCCAAACCAGCCCCGGCGAGGGCCGCCACAAGCGCACGGCTCAGGCGCAAGCTCCAGACCACGCTTTGCTCGATCGCAGGAATATCGGCTTGTGTGAAGCCAAGCTCATTGGTGATGGCCAGAAACACTGTCCGGAGGCTGATATCATAAGCGCCAATCGCCGTCGCAAAGGCGACGGCGAGAGCGAGTGCAGCCATTGACAGGCCCAGAAGCACAAACAAACGAAGGGCTCCGGGTTCCGGCTTTTTAAGTCGTGTCACGGCAAATCAAGCGTCTTGAGTTGTTCGGCAACCTGCTCCGCCCCATAAAGTGTGCGGATGCTTGGATTCATCGCCGCACCGCTCATCACCACGACACGCCCTGATTTGACAGCCTCCATTTGGCTAACGGTCGGGTCGGACTTGAGGAAGTTGATTTTGTTCTCAGCGGTGTCCAGATCCCAGCGATTGCGGTCGACTTGAGCGGCGACAAACACCGTTGGTTTGGCAGCGATAATGCCTTCCCAGCCAACGGCGGGCCAATCGGCTTTGGTCTGTACCGCGTTTGAGCCGCCCAGAATGTCCGCGATATAGCCTGATGGGCCGTTTCCGCCGCCCAGATAGGCATCGTCTGCGGGCGATGGGCTGGAGAACCAAAACAAAAAGGTCAGATCCTTCTGGTCGGCAAATTCGGCGCGCAACTTGGCTTCGCGTGCCTTGAAATCTTTGATCAATGCCTGACCGCGATCGGCCACATCGAAGATCCGGGACAGATCGTCAATCTCCTTGTAAAGCAGATCCATGCTCCACAATGCGTCGCGGGAGCCATAGGCGTCACCAGCATCGAGTTTGGTGGAACAGGCGCTTGGGGAGAGATAGGATGGAACGCCGAGCGCAGTCAAATCGTCTCTTTTGGCCACCTTGCTGTCAGGGCCAAGCAGGGTTGTCAGCATCGCTGCCACGAAATCCGGCTGCTTTGAAAGCACGGCTTCCAATGTCGGGAATTCAACAGAGAGCAGATCGACCTTGCTGTTGGCATTGGCGAGGTTAGGCAACACCTTGTTCGGCCAGAAGGCGGTTGCAGCCATGCGGTCTTCAAGGCCGAGCAGCAACATGATTTCAGCGCTGTTCTGCCCCAGAGCAACAGCCCTCTGAGGTGCCTTCTGGAACGTCACAGACTGACCACAATTCTCGATCGTCAGAGGGTAGGTTGTTGGTTCCGCATGCACGGCAGAAGAGGCGATGGCACTTGCAGCGCTGGCAACAAGAGTGATGGACCTGAGGGACATAATACTTCCTAATTATGAATACCAAATTCAGGTTATCGACTACAAGCATTCCATTTTTAAATCAAGAGTATCATACTCAAGTTTACACGGTTTTGGATAGGGTTTGCAGGATTGATCTGTTCCTCCAGCATTCCCTCGGCTGGGAGATACCGGTTTTCAAACCAGATGCAGCCAAGTGTCGAAGCGACCAACGGGGTTTTCTGGCCACTTCGACAGCAAGTCACAATCAGGCCGATTTGGCGATGCGCTCGACGGCGTCATCGGTCCACCAGACGCCATTGGCGACCATGCGGAAATTGATGATGGCAGCGAGATAGCCGTCACCTTCGGGCACCTTGGCACCAGCGGTGGCATCGCGCACCACGGCCACTTCATAGCCAAGCTCGAGCAGATCATAGAGATGGGCCTGGGTGCAGAGATTGGCCGACATGCCAGCCAGAATGACCTTGTCGATGCCGCGTTTGCGCAGCTGCAGGTTCAAGTCATTTTGCGCCGGGCTATAAACCTTGTGTGGCGAGCAGACAATGGTCTCGCCATCTTCGATATATTTCTTATATTGCGGCATCCAGTCGGCACCGGAGCCTTCGAAATTCTCGACATTCAGCGGCCCGAGACGATCGAACATGCCGATCGAATGCATGGTCTTTTCCAGCGTCCCCTCAAACTGCCATTTATGGTCATGGGGGTAATAATAGTGTGGTGAGATGAAGACCGGCATGCCAGCAGCTTTGGCAGCCTTGAACAGGCGCTCGATATTGTCGACGGTGCCCTGCTCGGTCACGCTCTCGCCAACCACGCCCCAGGTCACGCCTTTTTCCGACAGAAAGTCGATCTGCGGATCGGTGACAACCAGAGCCGTGCGGCCCGGATCGATGTCCATGTCCACCTGCGGCAGGCCCGGCTTTTCTGGGTCAGCATAAAGCGCCATGGCTTCTTTGGTGGCGGCCATGGCAGTGCCAGCAGATGAGGCCATGCCAACGGCACCGACAGCGGCGGCCCCTGCGGCGCGCGCCAACAGACGGCGGCGAGCCAGATCAACGGATTCTTGCGTGACATCGCATCCGCATTCGTGGTGATGATCGTGTTTGATGGTCATGATTTGCTCCTTGAAACTGTTGAAGAAAAGGTTGTCTTTCTTTGGCTTGGTCTTGAAGGCAGAGAGGAGAAAAGCCGTTGGTCAGGACACAGCTTTCCCGATCGCGGGCATCAACGCCCACGGCTTGTTGTTCGCAGTCCACTTTCCAGTTGGGTTGGCACCCGGCAGTTCTCAGCTGGAGGCCGAAGGTCAGGGGTCAGCCAGCCATTGGAGGCTGGATGAGCTTTTGTTTTGGCCCGACCTGATAGCGCTTGAGGCCACAGGCATTCGGGCGCGAAGGCTCTTGCCGTCTGTCCTGCGCGTCAGGGCGTTGGGCGGGGATCCAGAGGGTCATCGAAGCCCCCTGGCCGGTTGGCCGGTTGCTGGCTTCCACCCGGCCGCCATGGCGTTCGGCGATCAGGCGGGTGATCCATAAGCCAAGGCCACTGCTCTCTTCCCCGTTCCTTGCCCGCGCCGACAGCCGGGTGAAGGGACGAAAGGCCCTGTGCAAGTCGCCCTCCTGAAAGCCCGGTCCTTCATCGTCGACCCGCAGGTAAGCCGTGCCATCCTCTTCGATCCCCACTTCGCATTTGATCTTGGAATTGGAAAAACTGTGGCGCACTGCATTGCCAATCAAATTATCAATCGCTTCAAACAGCAGGTCCTGATCGCCACTGACCGTCACAGGCGTCAGGGCACAGCTCTCAAAGGTGATCCCGCGCTGTCGGGCCCGGGGTTGATTGACCGACATGGCCAGTTCCAGCACGTCGATCAGGTTGACCCTGTCCTGACGGCAGGAGAGCGGGTCCCGCCCTTCGCGGGCCCGTTCCAGCACCGCACTGAGCATTTTGCTCAGCTGGGAGATGATCACATCCGCCTTGGCGGCATTGCGAGCGGTGCGGCTGCCGGCTTCTGCGCTGTCCTCAATCGATTCGATGAGCAGCGACAGATTGGCCAAAGGTCCCTTCAGATCGTGGGTGACAATCGACAGGGCATTGGCATACGCGGACGGATCAGACGTCTCGTTCAGCGCGTCTGTCTTGGGAGGATTGATGCCGCGAAGCAAGGCAGCCATATTGGCCGTGCCTCCGCCACTGTCTCGATAGTTGTTGGTATGCATGGATAGACCCCTCTTGGCAAATTCAAGAGCCTGACGCCAGCGGCGTTTGCTCTCATTTGCGATAGGGAGACGTTAACCCAAATGGTGGGGGCAAGACTTGGCAGCATCCGCCAACATCATTGCAGTTTCTGCCAATGGTATATGTGCGTATTCAGGAAAGTGTCGCTTGCCGGTAGCGCGCGGGCGCCTGCCCTTCCCATCGCTTGAAGGCGCGACTGAAGGTGCTCTGTTCCGAGAATCCGGTCAGAAAGGCGATTTCGGCAATGGACGCTTTGCTCTCGCGCAACAACTCTCTGGCTAGCGCAGATTGTGCCTGTTCAACCACATCGCGATAAGTCATCCCTTCCTCGGACAAGCGGCGGTAGAGGGTTCGCTCACTCATGCCCATATCGCGAGCCATCGCCGCTGCATGCGGCACGCCACTGCTCAAGTTCGCTGTCAAGCGATGGAGCAGTTCATTACGTGTGGCGGAGGTGTCGGCAAGAGATTCGATTTCTGTTTCGAGATGGCCAACCATGAAGTCGAAGACCGCCTTGTCCCCCACACGATTGGGCAAATCCAACATAGTGGGATGCATCGCGATGCTATTTTGCTCTGCCTCGAAAATGACAGGACATTTGAAATAGTCTGCATATCGTTGCGGATCGGAGCGGCACGCATGGCGGAACGAAACAAAATCCAGTGTCAGCGATGGGCCAACAAACTGGTACATATTGCGAGCAAAAGCTGCTAGCGCACATTCATTGCGCAGATCAAGCGCCGTGTGATGCTCGGTTTGCTCTTCAAACAACAACGCCGCACGATCTGTCTCTTCCTTTAATCGGTAGATGGCTGTGTCTGTGGCCAAACGATAATAGCGCTCAAGACGCGCCAAAGAGGTGCGTAGGGTCGGCGCAGTTTTGATCGCCAGCCCCAAAACACCCAGATCTTCGGCTTGGAGTAAATTGGCATAGGTGGCAACAAGTGCCACTTCATCTCTCTGATGGGTGCGTATCCATTCAATGAGATCGAAATATTCCGTGCCGATGAGACGCCCGTCCGCCGGTTGAGCAACCCGGTGAACAATTTCACCATCGCTCCAAAGGCAGCCATCTTCCGATAATGACATGCCCGCGGCCTTGGCCATTGTGCGGGCAAATACAAATGTAACGTTGGGCATGCGGCAAATGACATCAGAAAGAAACAAATTGAATGGAGTTCAAACGCCAATAGAATTGGGCAAAAATAACAGCCCCGTTCAAACCGACGATGCAAATAGTGCGAGACTGGGACACTGCCCAAAGATCACAAATATTTGAATATCTCAAATCTAGCAGTTAACTGCATTGGTCGCAACTTTGTTTGGTGCTGATGGAAGCTGGCTGAATTGGTCTGCAGAGGCAATAGTCAGACGGGATCGCGTTACGGTCTATAGGGCTCCAGAATGATGGGTTCGGCAATGATCTCCGGCGATTTGAGGGTCATTATCAGATTGTCCTGCTCGGCGAGCAATGTCATCTGGCCATTCCGGCTGTCTTGGAGGGTCAGGATGGCACCGGACCAGCTCACAACAGGCTCCTCCTTGAGCGGCGGGGCAGACCATGTGATGAAGCTTTGCAGAATATCCTGACGATCATGCACCATTTTCAAGGTGATGGACCTTTTGTGCCCCAGACGAGCGCAAAGGATCTTCAACTCCAGCAGGGTTGCATTGGGATTGGTGCCAGTGATCTGGCAATGGAGTGTGCGGGTGATGCCATCTTCTGTCTGGGTGACAGATCCAGACCCGCGCCATTGCCCCGTGTAAAGGTCAACCACTTCGTCAGCATTCAGCAGCTCCCCTTCGGTCGCGCCGATGGGCGTCGTGGGGAGAAGATTGACCGCTTGCGTGGCATGGGATGGCCTCAGGACAGCCAAGGTGACGCATATGATCATTGCAAGCCGGGCAAATGGCATCAGGTTTTTATTGGTCATGGTCGCGTTCATTCCTTGGAAAGACAGGTCCTCGACAGGCTGGCTTGAGTAAGGCTGGCAAGATCAGCAAATCTGCTATCCATGCTGCAATCAAGGCAAGGGCAATTGCGGCCCCCATCAAGAACAGGCCGGGCAAGGCACTGGAGAGCAGCAGGCCAAAGCTGATGATCAGCACGAGGCTGGTCAACGTGATCGGCTCATGGGTTGCAAGGATGCCTTGGCGAATGGAAAATTGCTTGTCCGCCCTTTGCTTGCTGTTCCAGATCAAATGCGCCGTATCATCCACGATGATGCCAGACGCAATGACCAATGCAACTGCCATTGCGACATTAATATAGCCGATTGTAAGGGCAAACAGAGCATGAACCAGCAGCAACGGCAGGGCGTTGGCGATCAGAGCGGCCACGCCCATGCGAGCAGAGCGATAGAGCACAGCAAAGAAGGCCGACTGCAACAAAACTGAGATGGCCAGAACAATTTGCAATCGCTTGATGGAGCGGGTGACTGAATCAGCGACCAGAACAGGATAGCCGGTGATATCGGCCTGATAGTTTGGACCAACTCGACTTTTCACATCCTGCATCAAGGCCTTGATTTGCCGGGCGTCGAAGGCAATCGGCATGTGGATTGGCGCAATCAGACGATTGTGCTCCGTGACATTTCTGAGCAAAGGATCGATCTGGGTTTTGGAAAGCCTTTGATGATAGATCCGGTCCAGAACAGCTCTGGCATTCTCTACACTGATATTGGGTATGGTTGCGAAGACCGGTGCCAGAGCGAGATCGGCCTTGGCTGCGACATGCAGCCCCTGTTTGACGGATCCGTCGGGCAGATTCTCGTCAAACTGAAAGTTAACCGGGGTCAGCAGAGTTACGACGAGCGCCACCGTCAGGAAACTGAGGGATGTGATCTGGATGGTCCGTTTGCTGCGCATGGTGGCTTTGATGATCCTCAAGAGGATCGCCAGAGACCGCCTCTTGAAATTCTTCTTGGGCACGGCGGCCGGGGTTGCGGCGATGCAGATGTCGCTGACAAGCAGGATTGCGCCATACAAGCAGACCATGCCCAATGCACCGCAGAGGGCCAGACGGCTCAAAATCTCGCTGCCCTCGAAGGCTAGCGACCCAAAGGCTGACGCTGTGGTCAGGGTGGTGAAGGTGATGGCAGGCAACACATGAACCATTGCCGCTCTGGCATCGCGCCGTGTGGCCTTCCTGTGGTGCATGGCGCGCTTGATATGCAACATATCGCAAAGCCCGAGGGTCAGTGCAATGCTGGGGATCAGGCTGTTGAAGCTGTCGAGGGGGATGCCGAAAAAGGCGAGCGTGCCAACATACCAGATCACCCCGACGGCGGGGGGCACAAGGAGCAGGAAACCGGTCTTTGCGCTGCGAAACCAGAAGGACAGGATGGCAAAGACAACCAGCCCGGTTATGGCGGGCAAATACTTGTTCTCAAGGGTCAACTGGCTGGTGATGGCCTGCTCGATCGAGATCATCCCGATGCCTTTGACACAGTGCTGGTTGGGATTGTCGCAGGATAGATGGGGTTTCAGGGATGCTTCCAGCCCTTCCTTGGGGCCCTGAAGAATGATGACACTGGTTCTGAGGTCGGGACCAAGAAGAGACTGAGCCAGCATATTGTTCTGCCGAAAGGCACTCAGAACCATCTGTGCGTCGCCCTTGCCCCCCAAAGCCTGCTCGAGATCCTGATCTGGCGACGAGGCTGGCACGGAAAAGATCGAGACGACCTGTTCGATGTTGGGATCGAATTGAAGGTCGAGAACCAGATTGCTCAGAAAGGTCAGATAGTCCGCAGCTGAGGCGTCTTTCGCAGTGACCAGTAGAGCGGCTGACGGATTCTGCCAACCGCTCAGCTCGTGCTGTTCCACAGCCTTGGGGCGCTGGATGATGGCGCTCATGTCGGCTTCTATTCTGACATCAAGCGCATGGATCGAACAGGTCAGTGTCAGACCAATCAGCACAAGAAGTCGAGCCAGGAAAGCCGCTTGCCTCGCCATGCCTATTTATCCTTGAGAGCAAGCAACGGCGCGTCCGGCTCAAGGGAATGCGATTTCATGTGGCTGCCACTGGCCAATCGCACCAGCAAATAGCGCAACAGGGGCAGACTGTGCATCACTACAAAGCCCAGACGACGAAAGCAGGTCATTGTGAAGCCACGCAGGGAGAAAACAAACAGCAGCATATCGGTGGTGGCAGACATCAACCGGGCATCGCGTGTGCGCCGCGCATTGTAAATATCCAAAGCAGCCGCCAGATCCGTTGTTTCCCATTGGTTCGTCAAACCCTGCCGGATCACCGGAATCAGCTCTGCAATGTCTCGGAAGGTGTAATTCACGCCCTGTCCGGTGATCGGGTGGAAGGTGTGGGCAGCATCACCAACCAATGCCAGTCGCTCAGCAACAAATGCGCTGGCCATACTGGTGTTGAGAGGAAAGCTGGCGATCTCGCCTGCCAGCGCGCAATCACCCAGATGACGTTTCAAGTGGGGCGCACAAGCAGCCATAAAATCCTGTTTCGACAAAGCCTTTAAGCGCAGCATCTCTGCGGTGGGGACACTCCACATGATGGAGCTTTTGGACACACTGAGCGGCAACACTGCCAGTTGCCCGCCTTTGAAAAAGGTCTGGTACGCCGCACGCCTGTTCTGCATGGCATGGGAGACCGTGAAGACAAAGGCATGCTGATTGCGTGCCTTTTGCGTGCGCTTGATGTTCATCTTAGCCGCAGTATGGGAATTTTTTCCGTCACACCCCAGAACCAGCCCTGCGGACAGGCTTTTCCCCGAATCCAACCGCGCCAGACAGCCCTTCTGCGTCAGTTCATAGGTTTCGACAGCGCAATCGAACAGAATAGTGATGGATGAATAGGAAGAAATTCTGGCAATCAGAGCCTCCATCAAGACATGCTCCCTGACGATGTAGCCAACTTTTTCCGATTGGCTGCGATCATGGCTGAAGGACAGAGATTGCATCCAGCCAAAGCCATGGTCTTTGATGGCTGTGCCAAGGCCGTCATAGATCCGGATGGTGGTGATTGGATAGTCTTTTCCCTGCAAATCGTCCCAGATACCAAGGGCTTCGAGAATCCGCCGGGTATAGTCAGACAGGATGAAAACACGGTTGCCAGATGTTGCGAAACCTTGCTGCTTTTCAACGATTGTAACGGAAGCGCCCAACTGAAGGGACACCAGAGCGGCGGTCAATCCGGCAACGCCCGCGCCTGTGATCAATAAATCGGAACGAATAATTTGCTTCATGCATCTTGCCCGAAAAATATATATGCTTTTTAAATACCTTATATCGAAATATTTGTCGACTTTGACAAAAATGGCAAGTCCTATCCGTTCTGGACGGCTGAAGGTCCACGGGCTTCAAGGCCTTCCTGATAGAGAGATAACGCAAGGGTTGCATAAAAGGTTGCAGTGCCCGTGTAACAGCAATACCAGACCCCAGCGACTCCGGAGGAAAAAAAGTCTATGTCATGCCATCCGCCATCGGCTTCTTGTCGCCGGATCAGCCACTGCGCAGCCTGTTGCGCCTCAGGGCAACCAGCCTCCCCTGCCGCTACATAACACATCAGGACAGATGCGGTATGAACGGTGCTTGATGGCGCTGGTACATACTGCTTGGCATGGAATGAGCCGATGCTTTCGCCATAGCCTCCATCTTCCTGTGCGATGCTCTTGAGCCATCGGACGGCCCGCTTGACGCTAGGTGAATCGGCTTCTCCCGCACTGCAAAGGGCTTCAATGGCCGCGCAGGTGGCCGCGAGATAATGGACGAACCAGGAGCAAACCCATTTGTCTTCTTCTTGGGATGCATGAAGATAGGCCACCCCGTCCTGCATGGCTTGCCTCGCCTTGGGGATGTGCGCCTCCAGCCCCGCATAGGTCCGGGCAATCAACTGGGCATTCAAACAGACATTTCTGGCGGTGATGAAGGGGCATGACGGATCATACATGAACCAAGCGCCCCCTCTTAGGAATTTAACCCAGTTTTTCTCCCCCCTGCTCCAGCTGGCCCATGCTCCCTTCCCGTCTTGCATCGCCCAGAGCCAATGAAAGGCCGAGAGGACCGAGCGCCGTTGCTCCGGCGTGTTTTGCCAATTGGTCAACACACCCATCACGGCCAAAGCAGTATCATCGGCATCAGGGCAATAAAGCCCATAGCGGTGGAACGTCCAGGCACCGCTTTTCGCCGGATCGTAACTGCGATCACGGGCCACCAGTTTGTGCTCGACATCAAACACATGAAAACTCTGGCTGGATATCAAGAAATCGCTGCCTCTGGCGATGGCTTCGGCTGAGTCTTCCTTTGACATATGTTCAAGGGCACGCAGGGCATGGCCTGTGTCCCATGTGGCCGAGTCACAAAAGCCCTGCGCTCGGCCATCCGGGGTGTCGGCTTGCCATGTCTCAAGCGCCCTCAAGGCCCGATCAATGACCGCTCGATGGGCATCGGCATCGGCACAATAGAGGCTATGAGCAGAAAAGATTGTCATGTGAACCAGCGAGAAGAAAGTGCCATCCTCTTCCACATGGCCCAGCAGCCACTGGACAGCCTTTTCAAAGTGCTTTGGCGTTCCAATCAGGGCACAGACACCCTTGAGCAGAACATTGACCAGACGGGGACCTCTACCGAAATTGCGGCGGGCACTTGCAAGCCAGTTGGACTGCCATTGCGCCGTCGGAATGCGGGTCTTGGTGTGGGGGGCAGTGCAGGCAAACCCGCTCTGGATGATACTGAGCGGGATCAAGCCCCACTTCAAAACCCCGATGTCATAAATATTCGGATGCCACCAGTGCGGCAGGGAGACAATCCATGTGGGACAGAAGGGAATCTCGTCATAGGAGAGGTGGCCCGTGAAGGCAAAATAGCCCAGCCAGAAAGCATCCAGTTGCGGAGTTGGCTGACTGTCCAGCCAGTCCCGCGCCTTCAAACCCGCCTCGCGCCCTTCTCGGGTTTGTGCCTGTTCCAGCGCAATCGCGCAAATGGCCGTGACATCCGGATCCGCCACGCCATCAGGCAGGGCTGGCCATGCACCGCAGGCAAGTTGACTGTTGGCCAGATAAAGCTCCAGCGGCACAACAGGAAAAGTGTCATATCTGCCCATGGCCTGCAGGCCTTGCAGATAAAAACCCGTCGTGCGCGCATCATTATAGACCGGCCGGTCCCACGATCCGTCGGCCAGTTGCCAAGTATGGAGTCTGTCTCGCGCCTTCTGCAAAACATCTTCAAGTGTCTTGAGGGCCATCATTGAGCGTTCCACATATCAGATCACATCCAGCAGAGGAGAAACCCTGCAAAGCCCGGTTCTTTGCCTGCTAATTCAGGGCCCTCACGATACCGGACTTGATGTCCTTGCCATGGGACAGGCCCTGTACCTTCTCAACGATCGCAGCGGCATCAATCCCGTGGTGGCGATACAGATCGCCGATGGTGCCCGTTTGGCCAAAATGCTCGACCCCGAGCGAGATGGTCTGATGACCAATCACACCGCCCAACCAGGCCAATGTGGCCGGATGGCCGTCGATCACCGTGATGATTTTGCAGTGGGATGGCAAGGCACTGAGCAGGCTCTCGATATGGGAATAGGCCGCCAGATTGCCACGGGAGCGGGCGCGTTGCGCTGCGGTCCAGCCGGCATTGAGGCGGTCTGCCGAGGTGACGGCCAGCACCCCGATGTCGCGACGGGCTTCGGCGATGGCGCCAGCCGCCTTGATCGCTTCACTGGCAACCGCGCCCTGATAGGCAATCACCACCTCGCAGTTGGGGCCCGGCTCGCGCAGCCAATAGGCGCCGTCAATCACCCCTTGGCGATAGGTGTCATTGGCTCGCTTGACCGGTTGCTCGATCGGGTTGGTGGTCAGGCGCAGATAGACCGAACCGCCGGTCTCATCGCGCAGCCAAGTGCGTTCATCCGGGTCCCCTTCCCCATCGCGCTGCATATAGTCAAAGGCCCATTGCATGATGATGCCAAGCTCGTCGGCAAAGGCCGGTTCAAAGGCCGCCAGCCCATCCTGACTCATGCCGATCAGCGGTGTACCGACCGACTGATGTGCCCCGCCCTCAGGGGCAAGGGTCACACCGGATGGCGTGCCGACAATCATGAAGCGGGCATCCTGATAGCTGGCATAATTGAGTGCATCCAGACCACGACAGACAAAGGGATCATACACCGTGCCAATGGGAATCAGCCGTTTGCCGAAAAGGGAATGGGACAGGCCTGCGGCACCCAGCAGCAAAAACAAGTTCATTTCCGCGATGCCTAGCTCGATATGCTGGCCAGCCGGATCAAACACCCATTTTGCCGTCGAGGGAATGCGATGCTCGATAAAGGCATCTGCCAGTGCTTTACGCGCAAACAATTTGCGGCGATTGACCCACGGGCCAAGATTGGTTGTACCGGTCACATCCGGTGATGTGGTGACAATGCGGGCCGCCAGCTCGCTGTCCCCCTTGGAAAGATCATCGAGGATCTTGCCAAAGGCGGCTTGTGTCGAGATGGCGCGTTCTGTGGTCAGCTCGATGGCTGGCACAGCGATTTTGTCGTCGTGATAGCGGCGGGTGCCCTTGGCAAAGAAGGGCACGTGATCCAGAAAGGCCTTGAAGGCCTCGACATTGTCGATTGTAGCAAGGGGGTCCCATTCGTCGCCCTTGGGGACACCCATGTGGGATTGCCAGTCTGCCATCTGGCTTTTGTTCATCAGGCCGCCGTGATTGTCCTTGTGGCCGGCAATCGGCGTCCCCCACCCCTTGACGGTGTAGGCAAGGAAGCATGTCGGCCGGTCATGGGTCACAGAAGCGAAGACATCGGCCATCGTGGTGACGCAGTTGCCACCAAGATTTTCCATCAGTGCGGCCAAGGCTTCATCCGAGCGCTTGTCGATCAGAGCGGACACATCCCCCTGATCGCCCAGATCATCCATCAGACGCTTGCGCCAGACCGCGCCGCCCATGAAGGTCAGCGCAGAATATTGCTGATTGGGGCAGGCGTCGATCCAGTCGCGGAGCTTGTTGCCGCCCGGCTCCTCGAAGGCCTCTCGCTGGAGCTTGCCATATTTGACCCGAACCACGTCCCAGCCGAACGCATCGAAGATCTTTTCGATCCGCTCGAACAGGCCCTCCCTGACGATGCCATCAAGGGACTGCCGGTTATAGTCGATGATCCACCAGCAGTTTCGCAGGTCGTTCTTCCAACCTTCCTGCAGGCATTCGTAAATGTTGCCCTCGTCCAGTTCGGCATCGCCCACCAAAGCCACCATGCGGCCCAAGGCCTGATCCTGTCCCCAGTTTTTGGCTGCGATATAGTCCTGAATGAGAGAGGCAAAGCTGGTGATGGCCACCCCGAGCCCGACAGAGCCGGTGGAGAAGTCGACATCATCGCTATCCTTGGTGCGCGACGGATAGGATTGCACCCCGCCAAAGCCGCGAAAATTCTCCATCCGCTCACGGCTGAGATTGCCCATCAGATATTGCATGGCATGAAAGACCGGAGAGGCATGCGGCTTGACCGCAACGCGATCTTCGGGTTTGAGGGCCGAAAAATAGAGTGCGGTCATGATCGAAACCATCGAGGCCGAGCTGGCCTGATGGCCACCGATCTTGATGTCATCGGTCTTGGGGCGAATATGATTGGCGTGATGGATCATCCAATGCGAGAGCCACAACAGGCGCTGTTCGATGGTCTTGAGGTGGTTGTGGCTCATTTTACTCTCCATTGACAAGTTCAATCTGAACGATGCCTCAGCCGTCCTGCGTCTCAAGGGACTGGTGCTCCGCTTGAGACGCAGTTAATCACTCTAGCCGTCTTTGTAATAGTAGCTATAGCCATTGAGGGCCGGTGCGCCACCCAGATGTGCATAAAGCACCTTCGAGCCCTTCGGGAAAAAGCCCTTCTTGGTCAGATCAATCAGGCCCTGCATGCTTTTGCCTTCATAGACAGGGTCCGTCATCATTGCTTCAGTGCGGGCCGCAAGGCGGATGGCATCGTTGGTCTCATCCGAGGGGACACCATAGGCCGGGTAGGCATAGTCCGGATTGATCACGATTTCATCTTCTCGCACCTTGCGGCCCAACCCGACAAGCTCTGCAGTGTTATCAACAATGGAGCGAACCTGTGAACGGGTTTGTTCAAGCGTGAAAGAGGCATCGATGCCAATCACACGATCCGCGCGATCCTGCGCCGCAAAGCCGACAATCATGCCCCCTTGCGTGGAACCGGTCACCACACAGACGACGATATAGTCGAACTTGAAGCCAAGCTCTTCTTCCTGCTGGGCCACTTCCTCGGCAAAGCCGATATAGCCAAGAGCGCCAAATTTGTGCACCGATGCCCCGGCCGGGATAGGATAAGGTTTGCCCCCGGCATCCTTGACCGACTGGATGGCATCTTCCCAGCTTTTGCGGATACCGATGTCAAATCCGTCATCCACCAGACGGCTGTCAGCCCCCATCAATTTGGTCATCAGGATGTTGCCCACGCGGTCATAGACTGCGTCATAGTGCGGCACCCATTTTTCCTGAATGACCACGCATTTCATGCCAATTTTGGCGGCCGTCGCCGCCACCATGCGCGTATGGTTGGATTGCACCCCACCGATGGAGACAAGTGTGTCTGCCCCCGAGGCAATCGCATCGGGCACGATATATTCCAGTTTCCTCAGCTTGTTGCCACCCATGGCAAGGCCGGAATTGCAATCATCGCGCTTGGCATAGATCTCAACATCTCCGCCCAATGCGTCCGTGAGGCGTGGCAGATATTCGATCGGCGTGGGACCGAAGGTCAGGGGATATTTCTCGAATTTATCAAGTAACGACATGAGCAGGTCTCCTGTTGGAATTGCCCCAAACGCTAGCAATTTTTCCATGAAAGGTGCTCTCTAATTTACCTCATAAATTTCCTTGAACTATCGAATTTTTCTCCATATTCTCAATTTTTCTCCATAAATTGAACAAATTTGGAAGATTCTTTCATGCCAGAACTGGACCGGATAGACCGAAACATCCTGCGAGCGCTGCAAGAGGAAGGTCGCCTGTCCAATGCGGACCTTGCAAGCCGGGTCAATGTCAGTCCCGCGACCTGCCATCGTCGCACCCAACGCCTGTTTGACGATGGCTATATCGAAGGGGTGAGTGCACGCATCAATCCCGAACAGGTCGGCATGGGGGCATTGGTCATGGTGGGCGTGGTTCTTGATCGCTCCACGCCAGAAAGCTTTGCCGAGTTCGAGCAGGCGGCAAACCGGATGTCGGTCATTCTGGACTGCAATCTGGTTGCTGGAGACTTTGATTATCTGCTGAAGATCAGAGCCAGGGATATGAACGACTTCAACAAGTTGCACGGGGAGCAATTGATCGCCTTGCCGGGCGTGCGTCAGACCCGAACCTTCTTTGTGATGAAAGAGGTCAAGAACAACGCCCCGCTGACCTTCTGAGCCCCAAACCTTCTGTGTCCCAGACATTTCAACGCCACGAGCAGCCAACTAATGGGCGAGGACAGATCGCCCTTGTGGCATCAGCGCCCGGGTCCAGTGCGCAGCCGAGCCTTCCATCATGTCGGCGAGGATCAATCCGGTCGTCGGCCCGAGGGTCAAGCCCTGATGCCCATGGCCGAAATTGAACCACAGGCCCTTGTGGGCCGGAGCGGCCCCGACCATTGGCAGCATGTCCGGCAGGCAAGGGCGATGGCCGAACCAGACATCGTCCGGTCTTTCCTCTCCGACCTTCAGAATCTGTCTGGCGCTGTTCAAACCGTGGCGCAGCTGCTTGAGATTGACGCCTCGATCCCGTCTGGTCAGTTCCGCGCCGGTCACAATGCGCAAAGCGTCACCGATCGGGGCCAGTACAACGCCATTGGCAAAATCATGCAGGGGTCGGGTGGGGGCATCCGTCACGTCATACTGCTTGTGATAGCCCCGTTTCCAGACCATTTTCAGTCGATAGCCGTGCCTTTCAAGAAGGTCCGGGGCCCATGGGCCCAGCGCGATGACAATATCGGATGCTGTGATTTTGCCTTCGGCGGTGGTCACCGCCCATCCCGCCCCTTCCGGGGTCAGGCTCATCGCATCGCCCTGCAGCAGCAGTCCTCCACGCCGCACAAACAAGGCCTTGTAGGCCATTGTCAACGCCAAAGGATCTGTGAGGCTCCAGCTGTCGGACCAATGGATCGCACCGGCCAGCTGTGTGGTGATTGCCGGTTCTTCCTTGGCCAGCGTCTGGCCATCAATCACGCGCAACGGCACATCATAGTGGGTCTGAAGATAGTCGGCCTCCAACGCCTTGGCATCCATCGCTTTCTGATCACGGCAGATCGAGAAAAAGCCATCGCGGCGGATCAGGTCTTGCGCCCCTGATGCATCAATGAAGGGGGTGTGATCACGCGTTGCGCGATAGGCAAGCTGGGCGTAGGTTTTGGAGATTTCTGCATGCTTGCCAGCTTCAGAATAGCGATAATAGGCAAACAGGGCGGGCAAGAGTCGGGGCAGATCGCGCCAATGATAGACAATGTCATTGGTCAGCCCGAGGCCATAGCGCAGCAACGTCGGCAGATGATGGGTGATGTTGTAAGGCTCAACCGCCTCTCGCTGGATGATCCCTGCATTGCCATAACTGGTCTCCATACCGGCCTGTTGCCGGTCGAGCAGGGCAACGGAATGTCCACGCTCTTGCAGGGCGAGCGCGGAGCTGAGTCCGACGATGCCCGCTCCGAGGATAAGTGTCTCGGTCATAGCCTGTTCGTCTTTCTTCTTTCTTCCCGTTCCCCGATAACGGGGCTTTTCCCATTGGCGTCAATCATCGAGGCGCAACCGATTATCGGTCTCACTGACAATTGTTGGTCTCACTGGCAGCGCGTTGGCTGGATCGGAGCTCATGTCGCAGTCTCTTTTGAAAGACTGGTAGGGTGTCCCAATTCCATACCCCGGTCAACAAAGGCCTGAAATTTCAATTCCGGCACAAAGGCTCCTCCCGTTGCCCAGACCACATGAATGGCGTTCGAAAGGGGCTTGCTGAGCAGATGCCGATCAGCGAATGCCTGTCCCTCCAGACTGTTGGCAATGAAGTGCGGCCCCGCGAAGCCGATGGTCGCAGAAGGTTCCAATTGCAGCGAAGCGCCATGATAGGCCGTGGCGACCCAGCGAAACAGATCTTCATCGCCAACCGTATAAACACCAGCCAGCCGGGTCTGCATGCGTTCAGCAACCAGATCCGACATGGTTGCCACTGCCATGCCATCGGCTTCTGTCCGATTGGTCAGGCCAACATCATAGACTGAGATCCGGGCGTCCCGGCCATGCATCATGCGCAGCATGGCTGAAGCAGACTGGCAAGGTTCGGCAAAAAAGCAATGAACATGCGCCCCGAACAGACCGCGCGCGCCGTAGGCAATGCCGCCGGGAGCCCCGCCGATGCCGCAGGGCAAATGAAGAAACAAGGGCTGATCAGGACCAACAACAATGCCCGCCTCGCGCAGCTGTATGTCCAGTTCGCCAGCCGCTGCCATATAGCCTTGGAACAACAGCTCTGAATGCTCGTCATCGACAAAATAGGCCAGAGGATCATACCGGGCTGCATCCCTTGCCACGGCAACCGCATGATTATAGTCACCGCGATGCTGCATGACCTTGACACCATAGCGTCGCAGCCGTTCGATCTTCCACGTCTTGGCGTCGGATGACATATGCACGATGCTGTTATATCCGAGATTCTTGGCGGCCACACCGACACTCAGACCGAGATTACCCGTTGAGCCCACGGCAATCGTGCGCTGCGAGAAAAAGGCGCGTGCAGCGTCTGATGCCAGTTTGCAGATGTCATCATTTTCCGAAAGGAACCCTTCCGCAAGGGCCTGTCGGCGCGCGGTCATCAGGACTTCGAACAGACCGCCACGTGCCTTCACCGACCCGGCAACCGGCAGATTGTGGTCGCCCTTGACAAACAGGCGACCAAACTTTGGATCCTCATAGCCCAGTGGAGCCTTCAGGCTCTCCACTTCGATCAGCTCGGATTGGATCTGACCTCCGCTCTGTTCAAGGACCGGGAACAGTTTTTGCAACAAGGGTGCCAGCATAGCCCAGTCTTTATGCACCTGTTCCAGCGTCTGGGCGGCTTCCCCATCGCAGGAGGGTTGATAATTGGGATTGCACCAAAGCGTCGGCTCCGCCGCTTTGGCTTTGTCGAATGTCGACTGGTTGGCAAAAGGCGGCAGTTTGCTGGTCATCCCATGATTGCCTTTCGAAGCATGTTACCCGCCAGCAGCAGAATGGTGCAGGCAAAAACCAGACGCAGTTGTCTGGGTGACAGGGCGTGGGCCATCTTGACGCCAATCGGAACGGTCAGCATCGTCGTGGCCACAATCATCACGACGGCGGGCAGATTGACATACCCAATGGTCATGGGCGGTTTGCCTGTAATCTGCCAGCCGGTGGCCAGAAAGGCGATGAAAGCGGGAATCGAGATCATCAGGCCAAAACCGGGGGATGTTGCAACAGCCTTGTGGGGCGGCACATTGTAGGCGCTGAGCAACGGCACAGTGAAGGAACCGCCGCCAATGCCCATCAGCGCCGAGAAAAATCCGATGATTGCCGCATAAAGAGAGCTGAGGATGCGACCGGGCAATTGATCGGCCAGCCGCCAGTCCTTTTTGCCCAGCAACATGTAGAGCCCGATCAGAACACCGATGCACCCGAAGACAAACTGAAGTTCCTGTGACCGCAGAGAGGCCGCGGCAAAGACCCCAAGAATCGAACCGATCGCGATGAATGGCCCCCAGCTTCTGATCAGTGAGAAACTCACCGCCCCCCTCTTGTGATGGGCCATCACGGAGCGAAGGGACGTGAAGATGATGGTACCAGTGGATGTCGCCACACAGATCTGCATCAGCTGGTCAGGCTGATATCCAAGGCTGGTAAAGGCATAAAAGAAGGCCGGGACGAGGATAATCCCGCCACCAACACCCAGCAAGCCGGAAATGATACCGGCAATGCCGCCGGCAAGGGCCAGAATGAGCACCAGCGGGAGCAATTGTGTCATGAAGGCAGGTCCTCTTCGATTGTGTCGTTGCTGAGCGCTATATCCCAGAACAGTCCCTCACCGCCAGAAGGGCTTCGCGGAGCAGGGACTTAAGAATTGGCTCATTTGGAGCATGCTGGCTGCAGGCAGCATAGAGATGGGGACTCCAGACTGTAGGCAGTCCGAGCACGTTTGCAAACCAGTCATTGGCAAGAGAACCGCCCAGATCGGGCAACAAATGCGGCGCTTGGCCGGTTGTCTTTTCGATGGAGGTTTGTGCAAAGCGCACTGGGATGGGGTCTGGATCGAGGCGGCTCGCCGTGAGCATGCCCCGGCTGACCTCGATGAGGTCTAGCATGGCGACCCCATACGCGTCGAGATGGCGTCTGAGAGCAGGACCATAAAGATTTTTTTGAAAACGACAGTGGCAGGTGATTCTGGAGGGCTATTTTGGCGGACACTGCCGCGTGGGCAACGAAAGAATGCGCACGCGCATCCGCGCAGCCGGCAATTGCTATCATTCGCACTTGGCCAGCCTGACAGGCATACCGGTGGATGAAATCAGAACCGGTTGATAGGGGTCTTTACCCTTGACCCTGAGGCGATGGGGCGTCCAGGGCTGTTTTCTCCAGATGCCCGGCTGATACCTGACTGATATCTGGCCCTGATCTCTGAAGCAAT
Source organism: Cohaesibacter sp. CAU 1516 (assembly GCF_005771485.1). Classification (NCBI taxonomy): domain Bacteria; kingdom Pseudomonadati; phylum Pseudomonadota; class Alphaproteobacteria; order Hyphomicrobiales; family Cohaesibacteraceae; genus Cohaesibacter; species Cohaesibacter sp. CAU 1516. Next base: position 236,361 of record NZ_VANT01000003.1, read on the forward strand.
CGGGAGCTATCGGTTAAAAGCAACCTTTGATTTTGGCGCCGGATGCGGTCGTTTTGACCTTCACGCTCTGACCCGGAGGGCACTCAGCGCCATCACCATAGACAACGGATGTTCCGTCATCCCGCGCGCAAACCTTTGCTTTGGCACAATATCCCTGCACGACCTTGCCCCCTGTTGAGAGATGGTCGCGCCCACCCATGGGGCTCATGCAGCAAATCTCGCCAGCGGAGCAATCATTCTTGTCCTTGCATGCATAAGCATCGGACCACGAGATGGTCGAAACCACCGCGAGGCTTGCGACCAGAATAAACCCAGACCGTATAAGCATGAAATCGCCTCCCTTTGGCACTCAGTTGACTGTTGCTTCACATCGGGTTCGATTTTGCTCTGGCGGTGAGACTGCAACAAGGCTGCAAATTGTCCCGCTTCATTTGTACCAATTGCCCAGACTGCAGCACAAGCGCACACTGGGATGACCGTTGAGACAGACGACCAGCCGGGAGGCAATGATGTGGATGATTCTCCGTAATTCCTTACTGTGGGGTCTGATTGCAGCCTTTATGCTGCCTTTCCCATTTGTCCAACGGGCTATCGCTGGCGGCGAGAGCGCAGAAGTCGCCAAGCGGGCCCTGTGCGAAACCCAAATGTCGGTGTGTGAAGAAAGATTTGGCAGGTCTGACACCTGCGACACCGGATATCAGCATTGCATCGACAAAGGTGCCTTCCCGATGCCTGACATGTTGCTGGATCCGATAGAGGATGACGGATGCGAAAAACAAATGAGGGAATGTCTGGATCCGGATTGGGAACCTCTGTCGACCCACAGTGACGGCACCCCGGTGCAAGGCGACTGATCTGTGAAGATGGCTGTGAGCTGTGCGTCGAGAGCACGGCCTGTGGTGCCGGGAATGGCACCAAGGCGAGCACCGACCGGAGATGCTCTGATATCCAGTCGGTTGATCCATGCAGATTAGGATGCAGGCAGCAGGACTTTGTCGATGACGTGGATGACGCCATTGGACTGTTCCACATCCGCGATCGTCACGTTGGCGACGTTGCCCTTGCCATCCTTGAGCATGACCGTGCCGCCATCATACATGGCAGTGAAGGTGCAGCCACCCACGGTTTTGACCGGGTGGGCACCCTTGTCGTCATCCACCATCTTCATGATGGCATCAGACATGGCGTCGGCAGCCACGACGTGACAGGTCAGGATCTTTGTCAATTGATCCTTGTTTTCCGGCTTCAGCAATGTCTCTACCGTGCCTGCAGGCAAAGCGGCAAAGGCGTCATCGGTTGGCGCAAAAACGGTAAACGGCCCCTCGCCGGACAGAGTATCGACCAGACCAGCTGCTTTCACCGCAGCGACAAGGGTTTCGTGATCCTTGGAGTTCACGGCGTTTTCGATGATATTCTTGGTTTCATACATAGCAGCACCACCGACCATCGGATTTTTGTGATCGTCCGCATAAGCGAGGCTTACGGCGGAGGTCATGGCGATGGCAGTGGCAGCAAGAAAGGTTGTCGTACGTGCAAAGGTCATTGTGTCTCTCTCCAAACTGTTTTTTTCACGACCGCTTTTTTGCGGACATCAATAGACACGAGAGACCCGTCACATGAGTTTCAGCTTTTTTTAAAAAATTTTTATATCTGAGAAATAGCACCGACCGCCAGAACCGGACCTGTTGCCTGACCAGTTGGGGATCCGCCTGCCGGTTCATCACTGATTGCCAGCACACCACCGGGCATTTTGGCGCGCAAGGCAGCGGGCACCTGAAGCGAGGCATGCGCTTCTCTTGGCAGCACACCAAGGGAAATGGGCGCGTTGTCCCCTTCGATCAGCCACAGCTCAAAATCCCGCTCAGCAGCCGCTTCCCCCTTGGTCCGGTTGAGCCGCAATTGCCCGGAACTGGCTTCATAGAGCGCAACCAGCTGGACCAGATTCGCCTCACCCGAAAGGTTGGCGACATAGGTTCCCTCCGGCGCATCCGTGGGACGCAGTGTGGCAAATAACAAGGAGGCCATCACAACAATGGCAACCAGTGAGGCAAAGGCCAGACCTCGCCAAAAACCGATGCTTGACCACAGTCCCTTGGGCGTGGCTGGTATTGAGGACGCACCGAACAGGCGTTGCTCGATCAGACCATACATGGCCGGTGGAGGCGGGGTCGCTTCGATCTCGTTGGTCAGCGGTTCGAAATGGCCTTCCCAGACATCGACCTCTGCACGCAGATCCGGCTCCTGCTCCAGACGTGCGGAAAAGCGCTGACGCTCCGCATGGGGCAATACGCCAAGGGCATATTCCGCCGCGAGCAGCCGGTCATCGCGATCCATTTTCTTGTCCACCGTCATGCTTCAAGACACTTTCGCAAAGAGATGAGGCTGCGCCGCAGCCAAGTCCGCATTGTATTCAGGGGCACACTGAATTGTTCTGCCAACTCCTGATAGCTGTATCCTTCCAGATAGGCCCCCCGCACCGCATCGGCGCGCCGGGTCTCAAGCTCTTCAAGGCAGGCAGTGATGCGTGCACCCGTTTCGGCACTGATCACCAATCGCTCGGGATCGGGGCTGTCATCTGCTCCGGCCAGTTCCTCATCAAGCTCGACCGTCTCCGGGCGCCGTGCCCTGAGCCGGTCAATGGCATTGTTGCGCGCAATCGCAGCGAGCCAGGAAATCGGACTGTTGCCGGTCACAGTAAAGCGCGAGGCGTTGTTCCAGACCTTCACATAGGCTTCCTGCAACACCTCTTCCGCCTCAGCCCTGTCTTTCAAGACACGCAGACAGATGCCAAAGAGTTTCGCACTGGTTGCCTCATAAAGCGCAGCAAAGGCAGACCGATCACGCAGGGCAACGCGAAAAATCAGTTCGGAGATCGGATCGGCCATGTCTATCCTTGGAACAGATTGTCTCTTTGTGGAAGGCACCAAGTCTTGGCATCCACACGTCAGATGCCACGCGCGGTCCCTCATAACATTGCGGTCAGCCCGGTTTGAGCCTCTTCTCTTCGCCTTCGACTATGCAGGAACAATATGGAGGCGTCCAGCCGAATAAAGAGAGAGAGATCGACATCGCATTTGCCCCGGTAGAGAACGGAGCTTTGCGATATCGTTGATGTGAAAGCTTGAATGCAGCCGGATTGATCAGGTGCTGGATCGCACGATCAGCTCATAGCCGATGTCGATCTTTGCCTCATCAGCCGACAGGCTGGCGCCATTCATACATTCGACCAGCATGGTTGCCGCCTTGTGACCCATTTCATAACGCGGGGTGCGGATGGTGGTCAAAGGTGGATTGATGCAGCGCGAGGGTTCAAGATCGTTGAAACCGGCAATGGCGATCTGGTCAGGTACCGCAATCTGACGGCGCTGGCATTCAAAAATCGCCCCCATCGCCAAGTCATCATTGATACAGAAAACCGCATCAAGGTCCGGTTGCTTGGAGAGCAGATCATGGAACAGGTCACCACCGATCTTGACCGAGGATGGTGCGTGAGAGACGGAGCGCCCCTCGATATTGTCCAGTCCGGCATCCTTCAGCGCCTGAAAGTGGCCCTGCATCCTTTTCTGGGTGCGAGGATCCATCTGGGCACCAATGAAGCCGATATGGCGGCGACCACGATCGATCAAATGGCGGGTGATGTCATAGCCCGCCTGATAATGTGACAAGCCGACATTCATGTCGATGGCCTGACCATCATAGTCCATGATCTGGACGATGGGGACGCCAGCGGCCTCTAGTGTCTTGCGGCAGGTGTCTGTCTGATCAACCCCCGACAAGATCAGGCCATCGGGATTGTGTTCGAGAAACTTGGAGACCAGCTTTTCCTCCTCAATCGGGGAATAGCGGGTGTTGCCAATCAGAACCTGATAGTTGGTGGCGGAAAAGACGTCATCAATCGCCCGCATGACATCGGCGAAAACGATGTTGGTGATCGAAGGAATGATTGCGCAAACAGTGTAGCTTCTCGCCGAGGCCAACCGGCTGGCCGAGAGGTTCGGGATATAACCGAGTTTCGCCACGGCCTCCCTCACCCGCTCACGTGCCTTCTGCGAAACCTTGTCAGGTTGTCGAATGGCTCGGGATACAGTGATGGGACTGACGCCTGCATGTTTGGCGACATCCTGCAATGTGGCTCTTCTCGTTGAACGCCTTGAACTTTCGTCAGCCATCATGGTCTCTTGATCTGGTTCCAGCCCTGCGGCATCTTCGCTCGCTTCAGCGATAGAGAATTGAATCTGCAAGGCTTCTCATCCAATCTAGCAGTAGCTCGGGGCTGAGGCAATATGCCTTCCATCCACAGGGAGAAAAGGGGCATGATAGATTGTCGTCAAAATGATAGCGCTATCATTTTTCTTGGTGTATAGTTTCCGGTAGCCGAGGAAGCTCAGTTATTATGATCCCAAAATGATAGCGCTATCATTTTGGTGATGGGAGAGGAACGACTGCATTGCGCGGAGAAGGCATGATCATCGTCGTTATGGGAGTGAGCGGGTCTGGCAAGACCACGGTGGGAAGTGCGTTGGCCGATAAACTGGGCTGCGCCTTTCGGGATGCGGACGCCTTGCACCCGGCTGAGAATGTACTCGCCATGGCCGAGGGAAAACCCTTGACCGACGCCATGCGAGAACCATGGCTGACGGTTCTGGAAAGCTTGCTGTTTGACCATCAAAGCCGAGGCGAGGCGCTGGTACTGGCCTGTTCCGCTTTGAAACGGGCTTATCGGGATCGGCTGTTTGAGCGGATATCCGGCGGCCTGTTTGTCTATATCGCAGGGACCCGCGATCAGATCCTGCCACGTCTTATGCAACGGCAGGGGCATTTTTTCCCATCCAGCCTGCTTGATAGCCAGTTCAGGGATCTGCAGGAACCCGCAGAAGATGAACCGGTCCTGACCGTGCCTGTGACTTTGTCGGTGGAACAGGCCGTTGCGGAAATCCTGCCTCATCTATCACATGACGCTCAGACACGGGAGGAATGAGCTCCATAAAATCAGGTCAAGACATGGACCGGGTCCATTGCATGATCCGATCCGGATCACACTGAATTCTATCTCAATCGAGAAACCTGGGAGGTTACTGATATGAAATTCTCTACTCTTGCACTGGCAGCCGCCTTTGCTGCCACTCTGGCTGCCCCTGTGGCGGCGGCCGACAGCTACAAGCTGAAATTCCAGTCGAGCGATAATTCGGGCAACCCGAACTATGTCATCCAGCAGGAATGGGCCTCTCGCGTTGGCGTCATGACCAATGGCCGTGTTGAAATCGAAATGCTGCCGGTCGGTTCAATCGTCAAGCACACTGAAACCCTGACCGCAATCAAGGCGGGTGTGCTCAGTGGTCATGTGACCGCAACCGGCTATTTCTCCGGCAAAGACCCTGCCTTTGGCCTTCTTGGCAACACGGTTGGTGCGTGGAGTGATCCGAACGAAATGCTGCTCTTCATCGAGCATGGTGGCGGTCGCGAACTGTATGAAGAGCTGCTGGCTCCTTATGGTGTTCAGTTCATCGGTGCCTCTGCGACCGGTCTTGAAGCCTTTGTTTCCAAAGTGCCGCTTGATGGCGTTGACGATCTCAAGGGCCTGAAACTGCGTGCGCCTGAAGGTCTGGTCCAGTCGGTCTTTGCTGCAGCAGGTGCCGCTCCGGTGAACCTGCCCGGCTCCGAAGTCTACACCTCGCTTGACAAGGGTGTGATTGACGCCGCCGACTATACCGTCTTCTCGACCAACCACCAGCAAGGCATGCATAAAGTGGCCAAGCATCCGGTCTATCCGGGCTTCCACTCCCTGCCCACCATCGAAGTCTCGATGAACAAGAAGACATGGGACTCCATGCCAGCAGATCTGCAGGAAATCCTGCGCGTTTCCGTGCGTGACTTTGCCCGTCAGATCACCTCGAAGCTGAAAATGCAAGATCTGGCAGCAGTGGCAGAAGCCCGCGCGTCTGGCGATATCACCATTCATGACTGGTCTGCGGAAGAGCGGGCAAAATTCCGCAAAATCGCGCAGGAGCAATGGAAAATCTTTGCACAGAAGTCTCCAAACGCTCAAAAAGTCTATGAAGTGATTTCCAAATATCTCAAGGAAACCGGCCTGATCTAACAGGCAAGCGAGAGATTGCTGGCCGGACCTTGCGGGTTCGGCCAGTGAATTTGCGGCGGAGGAAGGCAAATGGAACCAGAAAAAACATCATCAGACAATCAGCGGGACCCAGCATCCCCTGCCCCGGTTCAATCGCCGGTTCTGACCCTGCTGGATCGGGCCATCATTCGAGTCGGCCATACGCTCAGTTTGCTGTTTTTCGTCTCCTGCCTGATCATCATATTCGAGATTGTCGCGCGGTATGTGTTCAATTCGCCGACCTTCTGGGTGCATGAGACAACCACACTCCTGTGTGCCTTGCTGTTTGCCTATGGCGGTGTCCATTGCATGGCCAACAACAAGCATATCCGCATCGGACTGATCTATGACACCGTGTCCGCCAAGGTGCGGCGCTATCTCGACATCCTGATTTCAACCCTGCTGCTGATCTATGCGCTCATTCTGGCCTATGCAGCAGGGCTGGTCGCCTATGAAGCCCTTTACACCCCTTGGGGCGCGTTCCGCATGGAGACCAGCGGCAGTGCGTGGGATCCGCCCTTCCCGGCAATTATCAAGAGTTTTCTCTTTCTGGTGCTGGCCCTGATGGTCGTCCAGACCGCCCTGCACTTGGTTCATCATATCCGGAGGAAAGTTGATGCCTGAACTTTTCGATCTCAGTTCCATTGGCATCGCTTGGGGCAGCATCCTGTTGCTGGGCATGATGCTCACTCTGCTGGCCACCGGCATGCCACTGGCCTTTGTCACCGGTCTGGTTGCCGCCTTCTTCACCATCTTCTGGGTGGGACCGGAAACGGCGATGATCACTGCCAGCCGGGTCTTCAGTTTCACCACCTCTTACGTTTTTGTCGCCGTGCCGATGTTCGTGCTGATGGCGTCGATCCTTGACCGGTCAGGCATTGCACGGGATTTGTTCAACGCCATGCGGATGGTGGGCGGTAGCCTGCGCGGCGGTGTGGCAGTCCAGACCCTGATTGTCGCGGTCTTTCTGGCGGCCATGTCAGGCATCATTGGCGGGGAAACCGTGCTGTTGGGTCTGCTGGCCCTGCCCCAAATGCTGCGCCTGGGCTATGATCGCAATCTGGCGATCGGGACGGTTGCCGCAGGTGGGACCCTTGGCACCATGGTGCCGCCATCGATCGTGTTGATCATTTATGGCCTGATTGCCAATGTCTCGATTTCCGATCTGTTCACGGCGGCTTTCCTGCCTGCCTTGATGTTGGCCTCCTTCTACGTGATCTATGTTCTGACCCGCTGTTATCTCAATCCGGCGATGGCTCCGATTGCCACCGGCGATGAGCTGGAAATGTCCACCGCAGAGAAATTTGCTGCTCTCAAAGGCGTGGCTTTGCCAGTGGTCATTGCGATGTCCGTGCTGGGCAGCATCTATGCAGGCATCGCCTCGGTGACGGAAGCCTCAGGCATTGGTGCCTTCGGCATCGCGTTCTCGACATGGGTCCGTGGGGAATTGACTTGGAAGTTGCTCAAAGAGAGCGCCATCCAGACCCTGAATACCTGCGGCATGATCATCTGGATCGGCATTGGTGCCAGCGTGCTGGTGGGTGTCTATAACCTGATGGGTGGCATTCACTTTGTCGAAACGCTGATCCTCAATTTCGGAGACGGCTCGCCGCTGGCGATCATCCTGTTGATGATGGCTATCCTGTTCATGCTGGGCATGTTTCTCGATTGGGTGGGCGTGGCCCTTCTGACCATGCCGATTTTCGTACCGATCGTGATGAAGCTGGGCTACGACCCGGTCTGGTTCGGGGTGGTCTTTGCGATGAACATGCAGGTCTCCTTCCTGTCACCCCCCTTTGGTCCTGCGGCCTTCTATCTGAAGTCCGTTGCACCGGAAGGCATCACGCTGAACGACATTTTCCGTTCGGTGTTGCCCTTCATCGCCATGCAAATTCTGGCGGTTGCCCTGCTGATCGCCTTCCCGACACTCGCTCTTTGGTGGAAATAAAATGAAACATGCTGATTTTGCCGTTATCGGTCTTGGCGTCATGGGGCTGGGACTGGCGGAAAATCTCGCCCGCAATGGGGTACGCGTCGCCGGTTTTGATCTGGATGCGGACCGTCGAGCCACTCTGGCAAGGCTGGGTGAGCGGACGGACGGGATCACCACCGCCGCCACCTTGTCCGATCTGGTAGCGACCCTTTCGGTGCCGCGACAGATCTTGTTGATGGTGCCAGCCGGTACACCGGTTGACCGGGCCATTGCCGATCTCAGACCACTCCTGTCTGCTGGCGACTGCATCATCGACGGTGGCAACTCGCATTTCCTTGAGACCGAGCGACGACATCAGGGACTTGTAGCGGACAAGATCCACTTTTTCGGCATGGGCGTTTCCGGCGGCGAAGCCGGGGCGCGCAATGGCCCGGCCCTGATGCCCGGTGGCGACCGGGCGGCCTTTGACAAGATGGAGCCAATCCTCAAGAAAGTGGCAGCCAAGGCGGCAGAAGACGGGGAGCCATGCGTTAGTTATATCGGCGCAAAGGGCGCTGGTCACTTTGTCAAAATGGTCCATAACGGCATCGAATATGCCGAAATGCAGCTGCTTGCCGAGATCTATTACCTGCTCACCCGGGTTTATGGCCAGCCAGCCAGAACCATCGGTGAGATTTTCGAAGGCTGGAACCAGGGCGAGGATCGCTCATACCTGCTGGGCGTCAGCGCAGCTGTGTTGCAAAAGGACGATCCGGAAACGGGCCTTGCGGCGGTCGATATCATCCTTGATCGGGCGGGTCAGAAAGGCACCGGTAAATGGACGACCCAGACAGCGCTGGATTTGGGTGCCGGAGTGCCTTCCATTACGGCGGCACTGGATGCCCGGATCCTTTCCTCCATGACGACGGCGCGGTCGGCTTTGTCTGCCAGTTTCGAAAGCCCCCCCCTTGATCCGCTTCCACTTGATGCAGAGATACTGACCCGAATGCGGGACAGTTTGCTGGTTGGGCGAATCATCGGCTTTGCCCAAGGGCTGGAAATGATGAAGACGGCCTCTGAGGACCATCAGTTCGGACTTGATCTGCCGGCCATTGCACGCGGCTGGCGTGCGGGCTGCATTCTGGCATCCCCATTGCTCGATCATATTGCAGGTGCCATTGAAGGGACGGACGACTTTGTTCATCTTCTGGCACTGCCATGGTTCAAAGCGCAGCTCGAAGACAAGCTGCCAAGCCTCAAGCAGATGATCCTTGCCGGTCTGGCTGCGGACCTTCCGTTGCCGGTGATGACCGCCTCCAAGGGCTATGTCGACAGTCTGCGCCAGACGCGTCTGTCGGCCAATCTCATTCAGGGGCAGCGGGACTATTTCGGTGCCCATGGCTTTGAGCGCACCGATCAGGCGGGGTCCCATCACCTCGCATGGTGATGGGCTTCAATCGACCAAGCGCTCGCCCCCCGGTCCGACGGGAATGATCGAGCCTTCGGCGGCACGTGTCTCGATTTCGTCTCGCAGCAGAGACGTCAGGGCCTCGACCATCGGGTCGGGGTCATCGCTGCGGTGACGGATCACCCCAAAGGCCACCCAGCGCGTCGGGTTCAGCGGACGGGTCGTCACCCGGCGGTCATCCATGGCCAGCATGCTGAGGCGATCGATGATGGTCAGCCCCGCCCCATTGGCCACCAGATGCTGGGCCATTTGCGATGAGCCGGTCAGAATTTCCTGTTCTATTTTCACCTCATGGGCTTCAAACAAAGCGTCGGTCTGCTTGCGCAGCAGCATACCGGGAAATTGCTGGATCAGCGTCTCGCATCTCAGGTCTTCCGGCGTGATCACCTCTTTTTTGCAAAAGGGGTGATCGGTTGGCATCAACACTTCGAGTGCGGCGCGGGCCAGCGGCGTGCTGGTTGCCGCGCGATGGGCAATCGGCACATTGCCAAAGCCCAAATCATATTCCCTGCCATTAATCCAGCTTTCGATATCCCGGTGGGAGCGAATATCGAGGGATACCTTGACGCTCGGGTGTTTCTTGGTGAAGCGGGCCATGGCCGGAGCCATCACAGACAAGGCCGCCCGTGGCATGGTGACCACACGCAGATGCTTGAGCCGGTGCGCACGGATTTCATCGGCAATACGCGGAATTTCCTGCAACCCGGCCAGAATGCGCCGCGCTTCGCGGTCAAAGGCCACGCCCTCATCGGTCAGATGCAGGCGCTGCCTTTCCCGCTTGAACAAGGTCAGCCGCAATTCCGCCTCCAGCACCGCGATCAGACGGCTGACCGCTGGCTGGCTGAGATTGAGCAGCTTGGCGGCACTGCTGACCGTGCCTTCCTGAACCACCGCGTTGAATGCCTGAAGTGCTTTGATATTCACGACCGCCGCCCCTCTAGTTGATCAGATATTTGCATAATATCATTTAACCTATGCATTATCCATATGATAGGATCACACCTATACTGATGGGCAGTTCAATATTCAATGCACAAGAGGCTCATCATGTCGCCAGACGCGACCCTTTCATGGTCCCCTTCTGTCACGGACCTGATGCAACAGCTGCCAGAGCGGCGCAGCATCGATGTAAACGGCCTGCCGATCTCCTACCGCGACAAGGGGACAGGCCAGCCCATCTTGTTTCTCCATGGCCTGCTTGGCAGTGCGGATAGCTGGGTGCTTCAGATGCATGGCCTCAGCGCCAAGGCGCGCGTGATTGCGTGGGATGCGCCGGGCTATGGCCAGTCGGCAGACATGGAACCGGATCTTGAGATGTTTGCAGAGCAATTGCGCGGCTTCATCAATGCGCTGGCGCTGCCGTCTCTGACTCTTGTCGGCCATTCGATGGGCGGCACCTTGGCAGCCCGGATTGCGGCGGATCCGGTGCCTTTGCTCGACCGGCTGGTCATTTCCTGCAGTCATGCCGGCTATGGTGAACCAGCCGACACGCCTCCAAGCGAGAAGCTGGTCGAGCGGATCCACATTCTCAAACAACAGGGGGCCGAGGCCTATGGACGCAGCCGCGCGACCCATATGGTCGCCCATCCGGTTGATCCCTTCGCACTGGAACTCGCCGCCTATGTTGCCGCAGGCACCCGCGCGGATGGGCTCTATTCAGCAACCCGGATGCTACAATTTGCCGATTTACGCCCTTTCTACAAACAGATCCGCCTTCCGACATGGATTTTGTTTGGCGGTGCGGACCCGGTGGTGCGGCCAGATCTGTCGGCTGAGCTCAAATCCCTGACCCCACAGGCCACCCATATCACGTTGCCCAATGTGGGCCACGCCCCTTATCTGGAAGATGCGGAAGGCTATGAGGCCGTTCTTGCTCCGATTCTGGAGACATCGCTTCCGTCCCGCTGACGCCCAATTGATTTCTGGCAATCAACGAACCTGAATTATTCTGGGAGGATTATATGTTAGGTTTCCTCATCGGCCTCGTGGTCACCATCGGCGTGGCCTGGCTCATCATCAAGAAATATCAGGCCCACACGGTCCTGCTGCTGGCGGGTCTGTTGCTGCTCACTCTGACCCTGTTTGTGGCCCCGGACACATCCATCCTGTTCAAGAAGGCAAAGTCGACCGGGCTGTCGCTGTTTGATATTTTCGACTATGTCCGGGGGTCTCTGGCTTATCGGGCCGCAGGCCTTGGCATGATCATCATGGCGGCGGGTGGCTTTGCCAAATATATGGATCATATCGGGGCGACCGATGCGATGGTCAATGTGGCCATTCGCCCTTTGGGCTTGCTCAATGCGCCCTATATGGTTTTGGCGTTGGGCTATGCGGTGGGTCAGTTTCTCAACATCTTCATTCCCAGTGCAGCGGGCCTTGCCATGCTGTTGCTGGTCACCTTCTTCCCCACCTTGGTGCGCCTTGGCGTGAGTAGAGCAGCCGCGGCCGCGATGATCGGCACGACCGCCGTGCTCGATCTGGGGCCAGCGTCCGGGGCGTCCAACCTTGCGGCCAAAACCGCCGAGCTGGATGTGGCGGTCTATTTCGCCCAGCATCAGTTGCCAGTCGGTCTCGCTGCCATCGCTGTCATCACCATTCTGACTTATGTCAGCGGACGCTATTTTGATGGCAAAGCCGGGCATGTGGTTGCCGCAGATGGTCCACGCTTGCAGGCAGAGGGCGCAACGGACAAGCCAGCAGCGCCTGCCTTTTATGCGCTTTTGCCAATGATCCCGCTCACCCTGATCCTGATCTTCTCCAAGCTGGTCATCAGCTCGGTCAAGCTCAATGTGGTCACGGCGATGCTGATCGGCGCTTTGATCGCCCTTGTTTGTGAGATCATCCGCCATCGCGATGGCAAGGCTGTCAGCAAGGGCTTCATGGCCTTCTTTGACGGTATGGGGCAGATGTTTGCCCGCATCGTGTCGCTGGTGGTCTGTGCCGAGATCTTTGCCGCTGGCCTCAGAACCATCGGTCTGGTCGATTTCCTGATCCAAAGTGCCCAAGGCGCAGGCTTTGGCATCACCGCCATGACGTTGGTCATGTGTGCCATGGTGACGGTGATCGCGGTGATTACCGGATCGGGCAATGCGGCCTTCTTTTCCTTTGGCCATCTGGCGCCGAATATCGCGTCGAGCTTCGGAGCCACCTCGGTTGCCATGCTGCTGCCGATGCAGTTGACCGCCGGTCTCGCCCGCTCAATGTCACCGGTTGCAGGCGTCATCATCGCGGTGAGCGACGCGGGCCAATGCAGCCCGATCGAGATTGTCCGCCGGACGGCCTTGCCAGTGCTGGGCGGCATCGTAACGGTGGTGCTGACCAGCGTGATCTTTGCCTGATGCAAAGGCAAGAAAAGGGGGCACAGAGCCCCCTTTTTGTTCGACATTCACTCTGGTCGAGCTGCCTTTCGCAACAAATCCTGGCACGGCATAAACACGAAAGATCAGCCGAATTTGAGGAACAATTTGGCATAGGCGGGCTTCAAGCCCTTGATGGCCTTGGCGACCGCCATCGGGTCATCGTCGTCAAGCGCAGCACGCAAGCCATTGATCGATTGATGCAGGCCATTCAGCAGCGCCTTGAATGCGTCCTGATCCTGATAGGCCACAGGAATATGCGCGGTGATGTCCTTGGCGAGATAGGCCAGCACACCCAGTTGCTCGTGGATGTCTCCCGCCAGTTTTGGGCTCCAGCTCTCCTTGGAAACCTTCACATTGAGGAGATGTTCCATCTCGCTGTGATAGGTGATGTAGCTTGAGAAAACACGAATGCCGTTGCGGTCCCGCAAGCCGTCCAGCTCATCGCGGATCGCTTCGAGAATTTCGTGGGCTTCGGCCACCTTGCCCTCTTTGGTGGCGGCGTCTGCCTTCACCGCAATCGCTTTGATATCGGTGAGGGTCTTTGACCAGTTGGCCTCCCCTTCATAGCGGGCGGGGGCCGTGGTGTAACTGGTCAGGATGGTGCCATCCCAGATTTTCAGGAACTTGCCAATGGCCATCTTCGTGGCTTCGGCAGCGTTCTGATTGCTTTTGAATAGCGCGACCCGATAAGGAGCATAGGCCTTGTCGACATCCTCATCAAAACCTGCCATGGCAGGCAGGCTGCTGGCGGTCAGAAGCAGGACGCCAAAGAGCGGTTTGGTCCAGTTTTGCATGATCAATCCCCATAATTAGTTATATTCGAAACCATGATATCATTGCCTTCATACTATGGGAACAGAGCCGCTTTTGCCCGTATCAAAGTGTCTCGGATTGTATCTTTGTTTGTCTGCTCAACTTGCCCAATTCAGCCTTGGATATATCGCTACACATAATTCGGGGATGCATGACCCCAATCCTTCCTCCACGTTTGGTGCAATCGCTACGTCTTCCTGCGTATAAGGCAGGCAATCACTTGTGCAAAAGACCATTTTCGCCCTTCTGGCGGTATTTTGATCAAAGAATTCCGACAGCAAACGAAATTTATTGCCATCAACTTCTCATGATCCAATCGGGAGACACCATAAAATGAAAATGAAGTTTCTTGGCATTGTTGCCGCTGCTGCCGTCAGCTTTGGCTTTGCCTCTGTCGCTCAGGCCGACCTGTTGGCCGACATCAAGGCAAAAGGCAAAATCACTGCTGCCACTGAAATGCACTATGCCCCTTATGACATGCTCAAGGATGGCGAATATCAGGGCATTTGCCGCGACATGTTTGATGAAGTGGCCAAGGAACTGGGCGTCGAAGTGGAATATCTCGATTTGCCATGGCAGTCGATCCTGCCGGGACTGGAAGCAGGCAAATTCGACTTTGTCCATGCCCCCGTCACCATGACCGCTGAACGGATGAAGCGCTATGCCTTCACCCTGCCAATGGGCAACGCCACCGTGGCTCTGGCCAAGAAAGCTGGCGACGACAGCATCATGAAGGCGACTGACATTGCAGGCAAGAAAGTCGGCTCGCAGAAAGGCTCCGCCGAGCTGGCTGAGTTGGAAAAGCTGGCTGGCAGCGTTTCTCCTGCGGCTGATGTGCGCGGCTATGTCAATATCGATGAAGCGCTGGCCGATCTGGCGGCTGGCCGCATTCAGGGCGTTGCCAATGCTGTTGGCCTGATGGGCTATGCCGCAACCCAGCGTCCGGGTCTGTTTGAACTGGTGTTGCCGCCCTTTGGTGAGCCAGCCTATTTTGGCTGGGTGGCCCGTCATGGCGAAGACAGCGCGACGCTGGTTGCCGCCATCAATGAGGCTCTGTTGAAAATGCACAAGGATGGCCGCCTCAAGGCAATCAACGAAAAGTGGCTCGGAGCCAATCCGGAGTTGCCAACCGAGATGCCGGTCGTTAAATAAGCACGCGCATGCATCCGGCAAATCTGTGTCGGATGCATCTTTCCTTTTGCCTTTTTGCGAGCAACGATGCGGAGTCCGAACAATTGAGCTTTTCGTTCGACACGATATTGCACAATTTTCCCTATCTGCTGGCAGCTGCCAGATGGACTCTGCTGATCTCGCTGTCCGGCATGGCCATTTCTCTGGTCTGGGGCATTTTCCTGTGCGCCGGCCGAATGTCTAAAGGGCACCTTCTGTCAAATGTTGCCGCCCTCTATATCAGCTTCTTTCGCGGCGTGCCTTTGCTCGTCCAGCTGCTGATGTTCTATTATATGCTGCCCTATATCGGCATCGATCTGCCCGCCGTGCAGGCGGCCATTTTGGCGGTTGGCATGTGTTCGGCAGCCTATACGGCAGAGATTTTGCGTGGTGCGCTGATGGCGATCCCGGCGGGGCAAAGCGAAGCGGCCCATGCCCTTGGCATGTCGAGCCTGTCCCTTTGGAAACGTATTCTGGTGCCGCAAGCCATCCGCATCAGCATGCCCAGTCTGGTCAATGAACTGATCCTGTTGGTCAAGGTATCGTCGCTGGCCAGCGTGGTCGGCATTGGTGAATTGACCCGTATTTCGCAGAATATCGCTGGCGAGACCTATCGCCCGCTGGAAATCTATCTGGCGGCAGCGGTCATTTATTTTGTCATCAATTGGATCCTGTCAATCGGTGGTCGTCTGATTGAGCGCAAATTGCAGGTCGGATAGGAGCGGATATGGAGCTTGATCTTTTTGTCCGCTATGGCCCGGCCTTGTTGTCCGGCTTCGGGGTGACCATCCTGTGCTGGCTGGTGGGCTCGCTCGGCGGGGTGGTGTTTGGCTTTTCGCTCGCCTGCCTCAATCGTTGGGGGCCGCGGCCTCTGGGCTGGTTGATCTATGCCTATGTCGAGGTGATCCGCGGCACCCCCTTCATGATCCAGCTGTTCATCCTCTATTATGGCGGGCCTTATATCGGGCTGGTGCTGGAGCCGGTGGAAGCGGGGATCCTGAGCTTCATTCTTTATGGCAGCCCCTATTTTGCCGAGATTTTCCGCTCCGGCTTCAATGCGGTGCCGCAAGGCCAGATCGAGGCGGCGCGCTGTGTCGGCCTGTCGGAGAAGCGCATCCTCTGGCGGATCATCCTGCCGCAAATGCTGGTGCCGATTACCGCACCGCTGACCAATTTCTTCATTATCCTGACCAAGGAAACCGCCATCCTGTCCGTGGTGACCGTGCCTGAGCTGCTCTATGAGACCCAAACCATGGCAGCGGAAACCTTTTCCTTCGTCGAGCCCTTCCTTGCGCTGTCGCTGTTCTACTGGCTGATGGTGCTTGGCGCCAACTGGCTGGGCAAAAGGGTGGAAGCGCGCGTGACCCGTCACCTGCGCCGCGCCTGATTGGAGAGAGATTTGACCGAGACATCCATGCCCTATTCCTCCCCGTCCGACGATGTGATCATCGCGGTGCGTCAGCTGTCGAAACATTTCGATGATTTCGCCGCACTGAGCGAGATTTCGCTTGATGTGCATCGCTCCGAGGTCCTGTGCCTGATCGGTCCGTCCGGGTCGGGCAAGTCGACCTTGCTGCGCTGCCTCAATTTTCTTGAGGAATATGACCAAGGCGAAGTGCGGCTGGATGGCGATCTTATTGGCTGGAAAGAGGGAGGCGCATCCCCGCGCAAGGCCCTGACGGGCGAGGCGTTGCGCAGCCAGCGCCAGCAGATCGGCATGGTGTTCCAGCATTTTCATCTTTGGCCGCATATGTCAGCGCTCGACAATGTGGCCGAGGCGCTCGTCAGCGTCAAAGGCCTCAGCCGAGCCAAGGCCCGCACCAAAGCCCATGAAGCCCTGACCAAGGTGCATTTGTCCGACAAGGCAGAGAGCTATCCGGCCAATCTCTCCGGCGGGCAGCAGCAGCGCGTGGCCATTGCCCGGGCCATTGCGATGGAACCAAGGGTGATGCTGTTTGATGAACCGACCTCGGCGCTCGACCCGGAACTGGTCGGCGAAGTCTTGAGCGTGATGAAGGAAATGGCATCGGAAGGCATGACCATGGTGGTGGTGACCCACGAAATGGGCTTTGCCGCCCATGTGGCCGACAGGGTGGCCTTTCTTGATGCAGGCCGTTTGGTGACCTGTGTGCCACCAAAAGAAATCTTTGCGCAAGAACCGGAAGACCAAAGGGTGCGCGATTTTCTCCAGACCTATCGCGACCGCAACGTGGTCTAGAGACAAAGCGAACGAACGCGCACAGCAGAGCAAGCCTCCCCACTCACTCCCTGCGCACGCCTTCCCGCTTCAGCCTTCACGCCCCGCCTCAGTCGTCTTGCTTTGGAGGGCGCCTCGTTCAGGCTTGGGGTCCGAGTTCCTCATTGTCTACATCACGGGTCAGATCCTGCTCGGCGTCGTCGGTCTTCTGTTTGGTGAAGCCGGTGATGCCTTCGGCATATTGCTCGAAATCCCGCTTGATCTCCACCGGACTGCCGACATAGGCGGTGATCAGTTCTGACAGCGACCTTAAGGCATGCATATGGATCCGCTCGTATCCGTGGGAGGCATCAACACCAAAAGTGATCAAAGCGGTGCGGACATCGGCCCCGGCCTCCACGGCACTGGCGGAATCCGAGCGGTAATAACGGAAGATGTCCTTCTGGAACCGGATGTCATTTTCCTTGCAAAGGTCAACCAGCTTCTTGGTCAGATGATAGTCGAACGGTCCGGTCTGGTCGGCCATGCCGATGGTGACGCCAAACTCGTCGGAATTCTGCCCCGGAGCCGAGGTGCCGTTGTCGACAGAGATCATCGACGCGACCTCCGGCGTGAGCACGGAAGACGCGCCGACGCCGACCTCCTCGGCAATGGTGAACAGAAAATGGATGTCGACCGGGGTTCGCAATTCGGCATCCTGCATGGCCTTGAGGGCCGTCAAGGCCACAGCGACACCAGCCTTGTTGTCAAGATGGCGGGAAACAATGAACCCGTTGTCGATGAATTCTGCCTGCGGATCGATGGAAACAATGTCGCCGACATCGATGGTCAGCTTTTCCAGATCATCCCGGTTGCGGGCCAGCGCATCGATACGTAATTCCACATGGTCCCAGCCGATCGGAGCCTGATCGATTTCCTCATTGAAGGTGTGACCGGACGCCTTCAACGGCAGGATGGTACCGCGATAGGCTCCGTCTTCGGAAAAGATTGTGGCACGAGCGCCTTCGGCAAACCGGGCTGACCAGTGACCAACCGGCACCAGTGCCAGACGGCCATTGTCCTGAAGCATCTTGACCTGCGCACCCAGCGTATCAAGATGGGTGACAATCGCGCGGGCACCCTTGCGGCGCGATCCCTGTCGGATGGCGCAGATGGCACCGCGCCGGGTCAGTTCGGCCTCAAGGCCCAGTGCCTCCAGCTCCTTGGTTACAAAGCGGACGATGGTGTCGGTATAGCCGGTCGGGCTCGGGATTTCCAATAACTGTGACAGGATGGATTGCAGATAGCCGGTATCAATTGCCAGCAATGTCATAACTTTCAGGCCTTATTCGGTTGCGTCTCGGTTCTGTTGCTGCTGCCGGACTGCGGCGGGCATCGAGCGCGGAAAGAGGAGATCGACAAAGCGTTCCGCAGTCGGCTGGGGCTCGTGATTGGCAAGGCCCGGCCGCTCATTGGCTTCGATGAAGACATAGTCCGGTTGACGATGATCCTTTACCATAAAATCGATCCCGGTGACAGGGATGTCAATCGCCTTGGCAGCCTTGACTGCGGCATCAATCAATCGCGGATGCACTTCTTCTGTGACATCGACAATGGTGCCGCCCGTATGGAGATTGGCGGTCTTGCGGACGGTGATTTCCCGGCCCCGTTCAGGACAGTCATCCATCCCCAGACCCGCTTCGATGACGCATCGTTCGGTTTCGGCATCGATCGGGATGGTGCTTTCGCCCCCGGTCGCCGCAGCGCGCCTGCGACTCTGGCTTTCGATCAATTGGCGGACGGTCTTTTTGCCATCACCAATGACCTTGGCTGGCAGGCGCAGGGCGGCGGCAACCACCCTGTCATCGATGACAACAAGACGTAGGTCATGGCCCTCATAGCAATCTTCCAGCAGCACATCGGGGCAGACTTTGCGGGCACGCTCGATGGCGGCCAAAACCGCGTCATAATTGCTGACACCGACTGCAATGCCCTGCCCCTGCTCACCGCGCGAGGGCTTGACGACCACGGAATCGTGATTGCGCAAAAAGCTCGAAATATCGGCCCCTTCGGCAAGATCCAGTTGCGCGGGAACCGCAACACCGGCTTGTTCAACCAGCTTGCGGGTCATCCGCTTGTCGTCGCAAATGGACAAGGTGACAGCGCTGGTCAAGTCGGTCAGTGACTCGCGGCACCGCACCGAACGGCCGCCATAGGTCAGACGGAAAAGGCCATAGGCCGCATCGAGAATCTCGACATGAATGCCGCGTCTGAGCGCCTCATCAACGATGATCTGGGCATAGGGATTGAGGCCCGTCTTCTGCTGATCGCCGACAAACAGCTTTTCGTTGATCTGGTTCTTGCGTTTGATGGCAAAGACATTGACCCTGCGAAAACCGAGCTTCTCGTAAAGGGCAATGGCCTGTTCGTTGTCATGCAGCACCGACAGATCCATATAGGAAGAGCCGCGGGCCTTGAATTGTTCGGCCAGACGGCGCAGCAGGGATTCCCCCAGGCCCGCATGGGGCGCGGTGGGAGAGACCGCAAGGCACCAGAGGGACGAGCCCTTGTCCGGATCGTCAAAGGCCTTTTCGTGATCAATTCCCATCACCGATCCCAGAATGTCGCCGGTCTGGGCATCTTCAGCCACCAGCATGGTAACCGTGCCGGCATCCCTGTGTGACCAGAAAAATTCCGGCGGGATGGTGATCATTCCCCTTTCTGCGAGGATGACGTTTGTGGCATCGGCGTCGGCTTGGGTGGATATCCGACGAATATGGAAGGTCTGCCGCCGATCGCGGGCTGGGCGATAATTGGCCAGATCCAGGCGATAGGTATGGGACGGGTCAAGGAAAAACTCCTGTGGGGCTTGGGCCAAAACAACATGCGGATCGCGGACATAGAAGGCGATGTCTCTCTGCTCAGACTTCTCTTCTCGCATCACCTCGATCAGCTCCTCGGCATTTTCAAAGGTGTTGCCGAAAATCAGGCGACCCCAGCCGCAATCCAACGCCACGTTGGTGCGTCTGATTTCGTGGGAGGCATGGAGCGAGCTCATGCCTTCCTGCCTGATGCGCTGCAGCCGGTGTTGGGCCACGTGACGCTGTTGAGGCATTTGCTTCTGTTTTTCCCGGTCGGTGCTCATTGCATCAGACCTCCTGCGCTTGCAGCCACAATTCCAGCAAAGCAACCTGCCACAGCTCGGAGCCGCGCAGGGGCGTAATGTGATCCGAAGGCGCATCAAACAGCCGATCCAGATAGGATTGCTGGAACAGACCGCGATCCTTGGCAGCTTGCGAGCCAAGGGCATCCTTGACCATTTCAAGATAAGGGCCTTCGATATATTTCAGCGCCGGCACCGGGAAATAGCCCTTGGGTCGATCAATGACCGCCGACGGGATCACCTGTCTGGACGCCTCCTTCAACACACCCTTGCCGCCATGGGCCAGTTTGTGCCTGCTGGGAATCCGCCCGGCCAGTTCCACCACCTCATGATCGAGGAACGGCACGCGGGCCTCAAGGCCCCAGGCCATGGTCATATTGTCGACCCGTTTGACCGGATCATCGACCAGCATGACGTTGGTGTCGAGGCGCAGGGCCTTGTCGACCGGATCCGATGCACCCGGACGGCAGAAATGCTCTGCAAGAAAGGCAAGGCTTTCATTGCGGTCGGCGAGATAATCGGGATTGAGATGGCGGGCCATGCGCTTCTGGTCGCGATCAAAAAAGGCCAGTGCGTAGCTTTCAATCGGGTTCGGAGCGCTCTGCAGCGGCTTGTACCAATGATAACCGCCAAAGACCTCGTCAGCCCCCTGACCCGACTGCACCACCTTGATGGTTTTGGAGACTTCACGGCTGAGCAGATAGAAGCCGATATTGTCATAGGAGACCATCGGCTCAGACATCGCTTTGATGGCGTGAGGCAGATTTTCCATCATCTCGGCAGACGGAATGTGGATCTTGTGATGGTTGGTACCATAGTGATTGGCGATGAGGTCGGAATATTCGAACTCGTTGCCTTTCTCATTGTTGGCATCTTCAAAGCCGATGGAATAGGTCGCCAGGCCCTCCTGCCCCTGTTCGGCCAGCAGGCCGACAATCAGCGAACTGTCCACGCCACCGGACAGCAGCACGCCAACGGGCACATCGCAGACCATGCGGCGGCGAACAGACTTGCGCAATTCTTCGAGCAGCAAGTCACACCATTCGCCTTCCGAGCGGGCTTCATCTTCGGCGCTGCGCTCAAAAGTTGGCTCCCAGTAGGTTTTTTCGGTCGAATTGCCTTTCGCATCAATGATGCGCAGGGTCGCTGCAGGCAGTTTGCGCACACCATTCAGGATCGTGCGGGGTGCAGGCACCACCGCGTGCCATGTCATGTAATTGTGCAAGGCTGCGCGGTCGATAGACGTATCGACATCGCCTCCGGCAAGGATCGATTGCAGGCTGGAGGCAAAGCGGATATGTCCGGGGCCTTCATTCAGATAGAGCGGTTTGATGCCAAACCGGTCGCGGGCCATGATGATCCGGCCAGTACGCTTTTCATGAATGACGAAGGCGAACATGCCTTGCAGGCGCGGCAGGGCGTCTTCTCCCCATTGAGCCCAGGCCTTGAGAATGACTTCCGTATCCCCATGCGACTTGAAGCGATGACCGGCCTTTTGCAGCTCGGCGCGCAGTTCGGGATAATTGTAGATGCAGCCATTGAAGACCATGACCTGCTCATTGTCTTCATCAATGAAGGGCTGGCTGGACGCATCGGACAAGTCAATGATCTTCAGGCGCCGATGTCCCATACCCAACGGGCCTTCGACATGGGTCCCTGACGCATCGGGGCCACGCGAGGCGAGGCGGTCTGTCATGGTCTGGATTTTTTCGAGGGGAACGTGAGTGCCATCGAACCTGACTTCGCCGCAAATTCCACACATATTAAAATAGAGTCTCCTGCTGTTGATTTCAGCTCTAATAATTAGTGTCGTAATGGTTACTATACAAGCCTTATGGCGAAAGCATGTCATTTTTGACGTGGAAGACTTGTGTGAACGCGCATAGCCGCATCCGTTGCCCGACCCCATGGGTGGACGGATATCCCGACGGCATCAGGGCGAGATCCTGACCTTGGAACTTGAGCTGCATGTGGGGCGGTCATTGGGCAAGAGGGAACGCAGCTGCGCCCACGCAAGGCACAGGCAAAGGTTACCATGCCCCCATCAGGGTCAGGGTCAGGGTCAGGGTCAGGGTCAGGGTGCCCCAAACCATGTCCGTGCAGTGGTCAAGCGCTTGTCGCTTGTCGCTTGTCGCTTAACGCTAAATTCCTTGTTGCTATTTGCCTTGCTGCGATTTCTGAAAGGCTTGCTGCACATGAATATGACGATGGGGGGACGCTTCCTCTTCATCTTCATGGACGTGATGCTTGCCGTTGGCACTGATTGGCACCAGCGACAGAGCTCCGTGGGCCACTCCGCGCTCCAGAAACAGCGTTTCGGCGGCAGAGGCAATGTCACCGAGCTTGCCTTGCGTGACCTCGATTTCCAGCGCGGTGGAATGATCCAGCGGCACAGACAGAGAGGTCAAGTGACGGTCATGGGCATCAAGCCGCCGCTTGGCCAGCCGGGCACCCAGATTGCGCTTTGTCTGATCGACAGTATAGGAAACAATTCCCAAGCAATCCGCGTCATCCGGGCCGTCATGGCGGTCAAGCATCGCCCGACGAACCAGATCGCGAATGGCTTCTGACCGATTTTTTGCACCGCTATCCCCCATATATTGGTCTAGGTCTGCGGCAATTTCATCGGAAAGCGTAATCGTGATGCGCTTCATCTCTTCCCCGGTCCTTTCGCTGTTTTCTTGGCTTTTCAGCCGGTGGTGAGCTTACCAGTAAAGAGCCTGGATCAGAAGAAGCAAAAAAAACTACGTATTGTGCAGAATGGGTCCGTATGATTTATCTGGCGATAATTCATACCATTCTTCCTCCTCCCACAAAGGATCCTCTCTGCATGACCTCTTCTGCCCGCGCCCTCACGTTGGCTTTGCTGCTTGCTCCTGTTGCTTTCCCGGCATCCGCTCATTTTCAGGAAATCATTCCATCGGCAGACATTTTGGCCGATGGCGGTACAGTGGATGTGAGCCTCGTCTTCACCCATCCCTTCGAAGGCGGCCCGGTGATGACCATGGCCAAGCCGACTGCGGTGGGCGTTTTGAAAGACGGGGAGAAGCGCGATCTGAGCGGCAAGCTTGTGGAAAAACCAATCGGCAAGGCAATGACTTACAGCTTTACCCACGAGTTGGCAGAGCCCGGCGCGTCGATCTTTTATATCGAGCCTGCCCCTTATTGGGAGCCCGCGGAAGGCAAATATATCATCCATTACTCGAAGGTCGTCGTCGACAGCTATGCCTCGGGTGATGGCTGGGATGCGAGCGTTGGCTTCCCTGTCGAGATCGTGCCCCTGAGCAATCCGACCGGCCTTTGGACCGGCAATCTGTTCACCGGCATTGTTACCAAGGGCGGTGAACCGGTACCCTTTGCCGAAATCGAGGTGGAAGTGATCAATGATCAGGGCATCAAGGCACCGAATGATGCCTATATCACGCAGGTAATCAAGGCCGATGCCAATGGCACCTTCTCCTATGCCATGCCGTTTGCCGGCTGGTGGGGCTTTGCCGCGCTGATCGATGGCGACAAGCCGATGACGTCTCCAGACGGCAAGAGCGTACCGGTCGAGCTTGGCGCCCTGATCTGGGTGAATGCCAAATCCGCACAATGATCCGGGCTTTCCGATAAACCAGCCAGCGGCTTCCGGCTTCGGCCGGGGGCGGCTATGCGCCATTGGTGCTTCTTGTCTGTCCGCCTTCACCATTGTAAAAGCGCGCAGTCATAGAGGTGATCCAGCCTCCGACCAACCGATCAAACCGGGATGACCCTTTTGATGTTCCGCCCTTCAATCCTGCCACTTGTCCGCCTGATCTGCCTGCTGTTGATGTGCCTTGGCGCGTCCGCTCCCGCCATTGCCCATAGCCTTAAACTGTTCGCGACTGTCGAGGGCGACGTGGTGCGCGGCTATGGCTTTTTTGTTGGCGGAGGTCGCCCTCAAAATGTGCGCTGGTCGGCCAGAATGGAGGGCAAGATTGTTGCCGAGGGCATGACCGATGATCAGGGCGCTTTCCGCTTCCCTGTGCCTCACACCGTCACGGCTCCCTTGACGGTCACGATCAATAGCGGTGACGGCCATGTTTCCTCTCGCGCCTTGAAGGCGGAACGGTTTGGAGCCGAGGGAATACCCTCCCATGTGCCACAATCCTTCCCTCATCCAGCACCACAAGAAGCGGCTGCGTCGGGCACCGGGAACGGCCTCACGGAAGCGCAGATCCGCACAGCGGTCGCACGGGAGATCACCCCTTTGCTCGAACGCATCGAAGAGATGGATGCAAGGGTGCGACTTGCCGATATCATTGCAGGCATCTGTTTGATTTTCGGTCTCGCAGGCCTCACCCTGTGGGTCAAGGCAAAGCGATCGGTTGATTAACACACTGTGCGAGAGCCCCCCTCTTCTGGCACCCAGCCAGAGCGTGAAATGTGGCTCCAGATCGCCGTCAGATCGCAGCAAGGCAAAAGCGGTTTTGGCCACGGAGCTTTAATTGTTTTCGCCTTGTTAACCAACAAGAAAGCCTGCCCGCCACCTCTACGCAGTTTAACACAAAAGGAACCTATGCTCCGTATCCTTGGGTGGAGATACATCCAGCGGACAAAGAAAAATCATGTGGCGGAAACTGCTCTCATCCAAACATCTCGAGCCTGCACTGGTCTCCCTCCTCGCCATTTTGGTGTGGATCTATGGAGAACAACATGATGCCTTTGAAACGCTTGTGACCTTCATGGAGGCCCATGAAGGATGGGAGCTGGATGAACTGTTTCTGGCAGCTGTGGTTTTTGGTTTGGCCGGCGCCTTCAACTATTACCGGCATCTTTACAAACAGTCCGAGGAAGGCAAGCGCCGTGCCCGCGCCGAGAGCGATCTTGACTGGTTGTCTCGCCATGACAACCTGACCGGTCTTCCCAACCGCCATTATCTCAAAAGCTTTGTCGACAAGACCGAGCGTGGGTTTGGCAAGAAGAAAAATCAAAGCGAAGCCAAATCCTATGGCCTGATCGCCCTTGACCTGGATGGGTTCAAGAAAATAAACGATCTGACAGGCCATGCAGGCGGCGACCGCCTGCTCAAGCAAGTGGCAGAACGCATCACCTCGAATGAGGCGATCAAACTGGCCTTCCGTTTGGGCGGTGATGAATTTCTCGCAGTTGTCAATCTTGCTGAAACGCCAGATCTTGAGGCCGTCGCCGAGAATCTGAGAAACAGCATTCTCAAACCCATTGTCATTGACGGCATCACCAACCATATTGGCGTGTCGGTCGGTTTGGCCAAATATCCGCAAGACAGCCGCGACCTTACCGGTGCGATCAACAATGCTGACATCGCCATGTATCACGCCAAGCGGTCGGGCAAGAATTGCGTTGCCACGTTCGAACCAGAGATGCTGGAATTGAAACTTCAGCGTTCACAATTCGAGCAGGATTTGCTGGCAGCCATGGCCCGCAACGAGATCAAGCCGCATTATCAGCCGCTGTTTGACCTGAAAGCCGGCGAATTGCGCGGGTTTGAAGCCTTGGCTCGCTGGACCCGCAATGGGCACGGTCCGGTTTCGCCTGAAAAGTTCATTGCGCTTGCCGAAGATATGGGTGTGATCACCGAATTGTCGGACCAATTGCTGTTGCAGGCTTGTAAGGATGCCAAGACATGGCCCGCGGATCTGACCTTGTCCTTCAACCTGTCTCCGCTGCAGCTGTCAGACCGTCTGGTCGGTCTGCGCATCCTGTCGGTTTTGGGGGAGGCCGGACTTCCGCCGCATCGTCTGGAAGTGGAAATCACGGAATCCTCTCTGGTCAACGATATGGAGACCGCAAGCTTCGTGCTTAAGAGCCTGCACAATGCCGGTGTCCGGATTGCCCTTGATGATTTTGGCACAGGCTATTCGAACCTGTTGCAGCTCTCCAATCTTTACTTCGATCGCATCAAGATCGACCGCAGCTTCATCGCCAGCGTCAATACCGACGAAAAGCAGATGCGGATCGTCAAGACCATCCTATCGCTGGGAGAAGGCCTTGGTCTGCACACCACCGCTGAAGGCATCGAGGAAATGGAACAGATGTCGATCCTGAAGGATCTGGGCTGTGATTATGGACAGGGCTTTCATCTGGGCAAGCCAGTTGATGCCGCGCAGACAACCGATTTTATCGTCGCTCATTTCGAGAAAAAGGCATCAAAGCTTCGGGTCAGCGCCTGAGCGCAGATTTATCAAAGCGTTTCAGCCACCATCGAACGACAGATACCAAAAAGAGCAGTCGCCCGCGCGATTGCTCTTTTTCGTTCAATGGCTGGTGAAGTTATGGCCCGCGTTTTTGTGGCCAGTGAGACGTCTCGTCGCCCCGTCACGCCGGTCACTGGCGGCAACAAACCGCACGCCTGCCGCAAAACAAAAAGACCTCTCTGAAACAGAGAGGCCCAGTTTGCTTGATCAACAGGGGTCGTCTTGACCTCAGGCGGTCCCACCGCCATAGGCATCCAACGTTTCTTTTATGCCTTTGTCTTCCAGCATGCTCACCCATTT
This sequence comes from Cohaesibacter sp. CAU 1516, assembly GCF_005771485.1. Taxonomy (NCBI): domain Bacteria; kingdom Pseudomonadati; phylum Pseudomonadota; class Alphaproteobacteria; order Hyphomicrobiales; family Cohaesibacteraceae; genus Cohaesibacter; species Cohaesibacter sp. CAU 1516. The sequence goes on from NZ_VANT01000003.1 coordinate 263,034, forward strand.
GACAAAACTGTCCTTGAATGGGGTGTTTTTGGCAATGTCGCCATAATATTGCTGCTGTTCGATCCAGAGAACCGGGTTCTTTTCGGCTTCTCTGGCCACTGCTTGCAGAGCGTCCCAATTCGGATCATTGGGCTCTATGATGCTGCCATCGTCTCGTTTGGCGAGGCAGTAACGCAGCCACAAGGCACTCATCAGAGCCAATCCGTCGGTTGGCTGTCCATTCTGAAGGGCGGAATGGATCGACGGAATGATGAAGCCCGGCTGACGGCTGGAGCCGTCAAAGGCCACGCGTTTGGTGGTGTCCACGATCTCCGGATTGGAGAAGCGCGTCACGATCAGGTCGAGATAGCTTGCCGGATCCATGCCGGGAACCGGCTTGACATTGGCAAGAACCTCTTCTTGCATCGCCTTTTTGAAGAAGCGATGGATGGAAGCATGCTCCATGCAGCCCGAAATGGTGATGATGCCGAGCAGATCTCCGGGCATGGAGATCATCTGATGACCGCCATTGAGGATGCGCAGTTTCATCACCTCGAAATCATGCACGGCGTCGGAGAAGGTTGCTCCGGCCTTGTCATAATCCGGACGTCCGGCACAGAAGTCATCCTCAATCACCCATTGGCGGAAATTCTCATGGGTCACAGGTGCGGCATCCTTGATGCCGAAGGACTGTGCCATGTCCATTTCCTTCGGTCCGGTGGCGGGCACGATGCAATCCACCATCGAATTGGGGAAGCTGCAATTGGCATCGATCCACGCGGCGAGATCCGGGTCTGACATGCGGGCAAGGGACACGATTGTGCGGCGCAGAATGGCCCCGTTGCCCTGCAGATTGTCACAGCATTGACCCGTGAAGGGCCCTGCCCCGGAAGCTCTGCGCAGTTTCAAAGCCGCGATGATGGCCCCAAAGGCGGTTTTCGGTGTGGCCGGATTCTCTGCATCATGGACAATGTCCGGGTGATTGCGGTCAAACTCGCCGGTGGCCGGATCGAAATAGTAGCCCCCTTCGGTTACAGTCAAGGACACAATGCGGATATCAGGCTCCGCCATCCGGGCGATCAGAGCGGCATTGTCCGGCTCGACGGGAATAAAGTCGATCATCGCGCCGGTGATTTCAGCTGACTTGCCCTTGGGGTCAAGCTCAACGAGGGTGGTCAGGCAATCCTGCGCCAGCAACCGCTCGCGCTGGGCGGCATCGGCCGGGCGCACGCCTGCGCCAATGATCGCCCAGTCATGGGCCAGCCCCTGCTCCATCAGCCGGTGTAAATACCAGGCCTGATGGGCGCGATGGAAGTTGCCAAGACCGATATGGACAATCCCCGGCGTCAGCTTCGAGCGATCATAGCTGGGAACCGCAACGCCGTTTGGCACTTGCTCAAGCGTATCGTTGCTAAGAGAAACTAGCTCATCCATTGTCCACCATCCACATTATAGGTTTGCGAGACAATGTAATCGGCGTCATCGCTCGCCAGGAAAATAGCCATGCCCGTCAGATCCTCTGCGGTGCCCATACGCCCATATGGCACGCTCAATCCGACTTCGCGTTTTTTCTGACCCGGTTCCTTATTCTCGTATTTGGCAAAGAAGGCATCGACACCATCCCAATGCTCGCCATCGACGACACCGGGAGATATGGCATTGACGTTGATGCCGTGCTGGATGAGATTGAGACCGGCCGACTGGGTCAGGGAAATGATGGCCGCCTTGGTTGCGCAATAGACTGCAACCAACGACTCGCCGCGGCGTCCCGCCTGGCTGGCCATATTGATGATCTTGCCCTTGATGCCCTTGTCGATCATGTGGCGGGCGACGGCCTGCAGCGTGAACAGCGTGCCGCTGACATTGATGTCAAAAACCCGTTGGAAGTCGTCCCGGTCGATTTCGACGATCGGGGCGGCGGTGAATATTGCGGCATTGTTGATCAGGATATCGATCTGGCCGAAGGCATCGATGGCCTGGGCAACGCCCGCATCGATGCTTTCCTGACTGGTGACATCCATTTTGATGGCAATCGCATTGTCGCCCAGTTCGGCGGCGGAGCGCTGCGCTCTTTCCAGGTCAATGTCCGCGATGGCGACCTTTGCGCCTTCGCGGATATAGGCCTCGGCAAAGCTGCGACCGATGCCGCGCGCTGCACCCGTAATTAACGCATTTTTGCCTGCAAGACGTTTCATTGGACCCGCATCCCTTCTTTATCGAACTTGTGAATCTGGCCTGCTTCAGGCGTCAGATAGACTTTGTCACCATTGTTGATTTCCATATCACCGCCCATGCGAACGGTCATGGGGTCACAGCCGGGCACGTCATGCACGTGGATGAAGGTGTCCGAGCCGAGATGTTCTGCCACACCGACCGTGCCTTTCCAGCAGCCTTCGCTCGGTTCAGACGCAACACGAATATGCTCAGGACGAACGCCGATCGTATGGGCTCCCATCTTGGCTGCCACATCGCCTTCGAGAAAGTTCATCTTTGGCGATCCGATGAAGCCGGCAACGAACTTGTTGCGTGGGGTGCGATAAAGCTCAAGCGGTGAGCCGACCTGCTCGATGACACCGGCCTGCAACACGACGATCTTGTCTGCCATGGTCATGGCTTCAACCTGATCGTGGGTCACATAAATCATCGTGGTGCCCAGACGATTGTGCATCTCGCTGATCTCAAGGCGCATGCCAACACGCAGAGCGGCATCGAGGTTGGAGAGTGGCTCGTCGAACAGGAAGGCGGTCGGGTCGCGCACGATGGCTCGACCGATGGCGACACGCTGCCGCTGGCCACCGGACAACTGGCCCGGCTTGCGATCGAGATAGTCGGTCAGGTTGAGCGCCTTGGCAGCCGCCTCGATACGCTTTTCCTGCTCGGCTTCACTCATGCCGGACATACGCAACGGAAAGGCGATATTCTTGCGCACGGTCATGTGCGGATAGAGGGCATATGTCTGGAACACCATCGCCAGACCGCGCTTGGAAGGGGGGATCTCGGTGACATCCTCCCCATCGATCAGCACCCGACCGGCCGTGACATCCTCCAGACCGGCAATCAGGCGCAGAAGGGTCGACTTGCCACAGCCCGATGGGCCAACAAAGACCGTGAATTCCCCATCTTCGATGGTTAGGTTGAGTTCTGGAATGACCGCGAGATCGCCGAACTTCTTGGTCACGTTTTCAAGTTTAATACGTCCCATGATCTTTTCCTACTTCACAGCGCCAAAGGTCAAACCCTGGACCAATTGTTTCTGACAGAACCAGCCGAGCACGATGATCGGACCCACGGCTGCCGCGGATACCGCCGACAGGCGACCGAAGAACAAGCCTTCGGGGGCACGGTTGCCTTCAATGAGTTTGGACAGGGTGGCCGCGTCCGTCGTCGTCAGGCGGACGGTCCAATAGGCTTCGTTCCAGCAAAAGATGAAACAGAGAAGGGCCGTTGAAGCGATGCCCCCCCATGCAAGTGGCACAAGGATTTCCTTGATTTCGCCCCATGTATCCACACCGTCCATCTTGCCCGCTTCGATGATCTCCTTGGGGATCTCCTTGAAATAGGTGAAGAGCATCCAGACCACAATTGGCAGGTTGATCAGACTGAGCACGATGATCAGCAGGAAGTGGGTATCGAAGATCCCGAGGAAGTTTTTCGTCAGGAAGGTCATCGGATAGAGCACGGCCGCGGCTGGCAGCATCTTGGTCGAGAGCATCCACATCAAGACATCCTTGGTGTGGCGGCTCGGATTGAATGCCATTGCATAGGCTGCGGGAATCCCCACCGCGAGGGTGAAGAGGGTCGCAAAGACAGAGGTGATGACCGAGTTGGCGGCAAAGCGCCAATAGTCGTAATTCTCGGTCATGTTGGTGTAGTTTTCGAGCGTTGGCGTGAAGTAGAACAGATATTCAGGCTTCACAGCGTCGGCGTCGGTCTTGAAGCTGGTCAGGACCATCCAGAAGATCGGAAAGAAGAAGGTCAGTCCCACGCCCCAAGCCAGCAGCATGCGGCTTGAGCGTCCCAGTGTCGAGGATTGTGCAACAATAGCCATTGATCCGCTCCTCATTCCATCAGAGTTTTGCCAACCATGCGCAGAAGGAAAATCGCGACAATGTTGGCGAGAATGACCGCAAAGATGCCCGTAGCGCTGGCGGCGCCGATATTGTTGTTGGCAAATTCACCGATCAGATAGGGAAGATTTTTGTTCCCGTTGCCGCGACTGACAATCTCGATCTCGGCATAGAGGGACAGGTGGAAAATGGCCTGAATCATCACCACGATGGCAATCGGTCGACCCAGATGCGGCAGGGTCAGGAACCGGAATTGCGACCATGGACCAGCACCATCCAGAACCGCAGCTTCCTTCTGCTGCTGGTCTTCAGACTGCAAGGAGGTCATGAAGATCAGGACGGCAAAGGGCGTCCACTGCCAGGTCACCATGATGATCACGGCATAGGCGGAGGTTTGCGTGGCGCGGAAGGAAATCGGCTCCAATGTCGGCCATAGCGAGAAGAACCAGCCAACGATGGGCGCATCCTTCAAACTCATGATCACGCCATTGATGCCTTCGATGGCGATCCCCTGCAAACCCAGCACAGGATCCAAAATCATGTTGATCCAGAGCACTGCATTCACGGCAGGCATGACGAAGAATGGCGAAATCAAAAGCACGCGAACGATGCCGCGGCCCGGAAAGGCATTGTTGATCAGGATCGCGATCAGGACACCCAGAATCACCGTCAGGAACAGAATGCTGCCAACGATGAACAGGCTGTTCTGAATGGCGAACAGGAAGTCTTTCGAATGCAGTACGAAATCGTAGTTGCCAAAACCGCGCCAATTATCGATTGAAGGCGAGGTCCATTCGGGGCGACGCAGATTGTTCAGAACATAACGAATGAACGAGAAGAACAGCGTCATGCTCAAAGGCACCAACATCCAGACAAGCAACAGCAATACGGCCGGCGTCTGAAGAAGGCGTGGTAGTTTTCGATTATTCATATCGGTAACGCTCCTGCGACCTGTTTCAGTCACCGTCCACGTTGCGGTATACTTGTGGGGTGTCAAGCTCTCGTCCCATGACGAGACGTGGCCAACGGGGCCAATCACCTACCCGATTTGGGTAGAGGCCCGGCATAGAGCCGAGCCTCTTGTCTGGGAGTTGGGAGAGCTTACTCGAAGTAGCCAGCTTCTTTCATGATCGCTTCAGCAGCTTCCTGCGAAGCTTCAAGGGCTTCTTCGACAGATTTTGCGCCGGACAAAGCAGCAGCCATTTCCTGAGCCACAGCGGAGCCAACTTCCGGGAATTCCGGAATAGCAGCGAACTGAACACCGACATATGGCTTCAGATCGGTTGCTTCTGGTGCAGCCGTTTCGATGGCTTTCAGCTCAGCTGCTGCAAATTTGGCAGCTTTCTGGAATTCTGGCTGAGCATAAGTCGACTTGCGGGTGCCGGTTGGAACAGATCCCCAGCCGAAGTCCGGATGGCTGGCAACAGCCTGGATGTAATCCTTGGAGGTTGCCCATTCGATGAAGGCTTTTGCTTCTTCGCTCTGTGGGGTGCCGGCAGGAACCGCCATTGCCCAAGCCCAGAGCCAGTTGGCGCCAACCGGGTTGCCGGCATTTGGAGCCTGAGCATAGTCAACACCATCGACCTTCAGGAAGGACGCTGCAATCGTGGCGTCAATCCACATGCCGCATTTGCCTTCATTGTAAAGGGCGAGGATTTCGTTGAAGGAGTTGCCTTCGGAGCCTGGAGGGCCATAGGTGCCGAGCAGATCAACATAGAAGCTGATGGCTTTTTTCCACTCTTCGGTGTTGATGGTCGGACGGAAATCCTTGTCGAACCATGCGCCGCCGAAAGAGTTGATCATGGCGGTCAGGAACGCCATATTGTCACCCCAACCCGGCTTGCCGCGCAAGCAGACGCCATAGACACCCTTGTCCGGATTGTGGATCGCAGCAGCAGCCTTCTTGATGTTCTCCCAGCTGTCGTTGTCCTTGATGGTCACGCCAGCAGCATCGGTCAGATCCTTGCGATACATGACCATCGAAGACTCGCCATAGAAAGGCGCAGCATAGAGCTGACCTTCATGGGACAGGCCGTTGCGAATGGCAGGCAGCATGTCGTCGACATCGTAGTCTGCCCCAAATTTCAGAGGCTCGATCCACCCAGCGGCACCCCAGACAGGGGTTTCCTGCATACCAATATTGATCACGTCATACTGACCGCCACCGGTGGCGGTATCAGATGCGACCTGCTCACGCAGGACACCCTCTTCGAGGGAGACCCAGTTGAGTTTCACGCCGGTTTTCTCGGTGTAAGCTTCTGCAACTTTCTGCATGTTGATCATGTGACCGTTGTTCACAATCGCGATGGTCAAGGTGGTATCAGCCGCCATTGCACCAGTTGCAAGCATGGTCAGGGCCGTGGTTAGGCCCAGGACGTTTTTGTAAAGCATCTATTCTTCCTCCCTAGATTGCTTTTCGTCTAGGGGAAATGAAAACACATCCATATCGCGCGGTCAACTATTTTTTTACGCGCGTAAATTTTATAGAGATTACGCCGATTTGCGCATGATCAGTTTGCCTTCAAAAAAGATATCTGGCCGCTCGGTCGGAACCTGTTCCTCCTTCACAGCATCGAGAAGCGCCTCAACTGCGCGCTTGGAAATCGACTCATAATCCTGAGCGATCGTCGTCAAGGGCGGGTAGGTGAAGCGCGAGAAGGGATGATCATCCTGCCCGGCAACACGAATGTCCACATCGGGACCAATGCCCACTTTGAGACCCTTTTCATGGCAGGCGGCCAGGAAGCCAATGGCCAGGCGATCGTTGGAGCAGAGCACGGTTCGGGACTTGAACGCCTTGTCGGCAAAGGCCTTCATACCACCCGCATAGCCGATATCTTCCAGCCGCCAGCCCTCACCATCAATCTGGACGATCTCCGGCGCCAGACGATGATATTCCATCGCCGAGACATAGCCCTGACGGCGTTTTCGCGCGTTCGGGTTTGGTGGCGTTTTCATTTCCAACAAGGCCGGAGGTTCGCCGGTTCGATGCAGATACTCAACCATCAGCGCGGTGAACTGGGTATTGTCTGAGCCAACAAAAGAAAGACCCAAATCTTTGATATTGCTATCAAAAAGAACAGTAGGCACATCCTTGCAGAAGGCTGCAACCGCGCTTTGATCAGACAGGCGACCAAGGGGCGCAAGCAACACGCCTGTCGGCTTCATGGAGCGCAAATTGTCGAAGATTTCACATTCCTGCTCCGCAGTGCCGTTCGAGCTGAACATCGAAGGCGAATAGCCTTCGGCCACACATTTGGCGGCCAGCATACGGGCAATTTCGCCGAAGAAGGGGTCCGTCAAATAGGGTACGACAATGCCAATTGTCTTGGTCAGACGGCGGTTCTGATTAATGGCATAAATGTTCGGTCGATAATCGAAGCGCTCCAGAGCTTCTTCAATCTTCTTGCGCGTTGAGGGCCGCACACTGTCCGGATTGTTGAAGAATTTGGAGACCGTCGGGCGGGACAAACCACTCGCCTCGGCGAATTGTTCCATGTTGCGGATTTTCGGTGTTCTGATCATGGTGCCTTCGTCGTGTTGGTAACCTATGCAGGTAACCATATTTTTTTTACGCGCGCAATTTTTAAAATTCACAAATTTTCGTTCAAACTTTCTAGAAATGCGCAAATTCGCTGATAGCAAGACAAGTTTGCGTTAAGATTGAGGCATTTCCATCTAGTAATTCGCATGAGTGTCAAGCGGACCATCGGTGAGGATCCGTTCGAGCGGGCCTGATGCGCGTCACATATCCTTGCACTTGATAGGGAGATTGGCGGCTCCCTCAGCCTTGCGGGTCCATCGGTGTTGTCATCAATGTGATTGGCGGTTGATTGCGCGGATCCCTATCTTTGGAACAGTGGCCGTTTCCTCCATGACAAGTCTGGGAGACGGCAACACTCGAAATCAACAAAGGAGATCATCATGAAGAGACGGACCTTTCTTCTGTCCGGTGCGGCAGCCCTATTAGGCGCAGGCGCGTCAGGTCTGTTGATAAGAAGTCAGTCTCACGCGACTGAAGCCGGCAGCTTTCCCCTGACCTTGAGCGACGCGGAGTGGCGCAAGCGCCTGTCTGATGAGCAATATCGCGTGTTGCGTGATCACGGCACTGAGCGCGCCTTTACCAGTCCACTCAACGACGAGAAACGCACTGGCCTGTTCCATTGCGCCGGCTGCGATCAGGCGCTCTATTCCTCCAAGACCAAATATGAAAGTGGCACCGGCTGGCCGAGTTTTTACGAAGCCCTGCCCGATGCAGTCGGCACCAGCGTCGACAAAAGCTTTTTTATGACCCGGACAGAGGTCCATTGCAGCAATTGCGGCGGCCATCTGGGGCATATCTTTGACGATGGACCCCAGCCGACAGGCAAACGCCATTGCATCAACGGGGTCGCCATGACCTTTACACCGGAAAGTGCCTGATCCGGGTCCGAGACATCTTTCACCCAGCAGCCTCTCCATCTTTGCTGCTTCAAAACAGGCGGCTTTCGGGCCGCCTGTTACTGTCTGCGGCGAATCGTCAGCCATTTGTCTTTGCAACGATATCAAGGCATGTTAGGCGGTAAGATAAGGCGGGAAACGCCACGAATGGAGGGGGACTTATAATGACCGATCAAGATCAAAAGCTGACAAGCCCGTCGGCCCTGCGCAACCGCGAGCCGATCCTGCAGGTTTTGCGGGACCACCTGCCCGCATCTGGCACTATACTGGAAATTGCCAGCGGATCCGGGGAACATGTGGTGCATTTTGCCAGCCATTTGCCCGACTTGATCTGGCAACCCTCGGACCCCTCCCCCGAGGCTCGGTCTTCCATCTCAGCCCGCATTGCAGAAGAAAAACTCGAGACCATTCTGCCACCGCTTGATCTGGACGCATCGACTGATACCTGGCCTCTGGACAAAGCAGACGCCATTCTGGCCATCAATATGGTGCATATCAGTCCATGGGCTGCAACCGAAGGCTTGCTGGCAGGAGCCGGGCTGTTGCTCAGCTCCGGTGCTCCACTGGTCCTCTACGGCCCCTATCGGCAGCAAGGCGTGCCGTTCGTGGAAAGCAATGTGGCATTTGATGCGAGCCTGAAGGCCCGCAATCCCCTTTGGGGCATTCGGCAACTGGACGACGTCATTGCCTGCGCCAAGGCCAACGACCTTGCGCTTGATGCCGTGATCGAGATGCCCGCCAACAATCTGAGCGTGATTTTTCGCCGTGCGTGAGCCCCACCACACACAGCTCTCTATATAATAATGTGTGCGCCGTCATTCGGCCCCCGATCCGGTGCCGATATCATGGCATTTTAACACGTTTCAAACGGGCTTCATGGGCGGTCTGCGTCAGGCCCCTATATTATAATGTCTATGGCGCTGAGCTGCATCGGAGGCTCTTCGGTCCGAAGGTGTATTTTGTGCTCTGCAACAGCCCTTCAAACGCCCTTCCGGCGTCGGCAAGATCGTCCTGCCATCTCTTCACCTCCTCGCGGTCTCTGGACAGGGGTGACAAAGGCCAATCATCTCGTCTTTCAAGCGTGAAAAAGTCACCCTGATCCGGTTGATCTGTTCCGCCAGTTGGCGATCCGATCGCCCTTGGTGCAATTTGGTTCAATCGACGCCAACACGACGAAAGGATGCAGGCAAAGCCGGTCGGTCGTGCCTACGCATTAATCCACATATAATTGCCCGGACGCTATAACACTTTGACTTGTCGCGATGTTTGCGCTGCCATCCGATCCGGGCAAAGTGGATTGCCGAGGCAAGACTCACACTGCGTGAATGGAAGCGAATTCACGAAAATATGGACAAAATGACGCAGTTCAATCGTTACAAACAGCGCTTTCATAGCAGTTTTTGCACAATTTGATATGCGGCTAAGGTATAACAGGCATGATTGACGCTTACGGAGGCTGAATCTGCGTTTTATAGGGTTCATACGCTTGTCGTGGGGGGTGAAGAAGAGTAGTTTTCGATCAGTTTCTGAGCAGGATGAGATACATCAAGGGGAGGTTATCTCTAACATGCTAGAAGCGGGGTAACGTCCTCTTCCCCGCTGTTTCAATGGGGCAGCGGAGTGGTCCACAATCAACGACATCGAGGTAATTCATGAGCAATACCAAGAACGCAAAGCTGCTTGCTTGGGTCGACGAAATGGCTGCGCTTTGCAAGCCGGATCAGGTTCACTGGTGTGATGGTTCTGACGAAGAATATGATCGTTTGTGTCAGAAACTGGTTGACGCCGGCGTCTTTACCAGATTGAACCCAGAGAAGCGCCCGAACAGCTATCTTGCTCGCTCCCACCCGAGTGACGTAGCGCGTGTTGAAGAACGTACCTTCATTTGCTCCGAGAAAGAAATCGACGCAGGCCCAACCAACAACTGGATGGACCCCAATGAGATGCGCCCGATCCTGAAAGACCGTTTCGACGGTTGCATGAAGGGCCGCACCATGTATGTCATTCCATTCTCCATGGGTCCACTTGGCTCCCCAATCGCTGAGATTGGCGTACAGGTCACCGACTCCGAATATGTGGTGGTCAACCAGAAAATCATGACCCGCATGGGTCAGCCAGTACTCGACGTTCTTGGCGAAGACGACTTCATCCCTTGCGTCCATTCCGTTGGCGCTCCGCTCGAGCCAGGCCAGGAAGATGTGCCATGGCCTTGTGAAGGCGAAATCAAGAACAAATATATCGTTCACTACCCAGAAACCCGCGAAATCTGGTCTTATGGCTCCGGTTATGGCGGCAACGCTCTGCTCGGCAAGAAATGTCTTGCTCTGCGTATCGCTTCCACCATGGCGCGTGACGAAGGCTGGCTCGCTGAGCATATGCTGATCCTTGGTCTGGAAAGCCCAGAAGGCAAAAAAGACTATCTGGCAGCTGCTTTCCCATCTGCCTGCGGCAAGACCAACCTCGCCATGCTGACGCCTCCAGAAGAAATGAACGACTGGAAAGTCTCCACCGTTGGTGACGATATTGCATGGATCAAGCCTGCTGCTGATGGCACCCTGCGTGCGATCAACCCAGAACGCGGCTTCTTCGGCGTGGCTCCGGGTACCTCCTACGAGTCCAACCCAATGGCAATGAAGAGCTTGGAACCAGGCAATGCCATCTATACCAACGTTGTTCTGACCGACGACGGCGACGTATGGTGGGAAGGCATGGACGGCGAGCCACCTGCACATGGCATCGACTGGAAAGGCAATGACTGGACCCCAGAGTCCGGCGAAAAAGGTGCCCATCCAAACAGCCGTTTCTGCGTCCCTGCTGACCAGTGCCCAATCATCGACCCGGCTTGGGAAGATCCGGATGGTGTGCCAATCTCTGCATTCCTGTTCGGCGGCCGTCTGGCCAAGACCTTCCCACTGGTCTATGAATCCTTCGACTGGAACCATGGCGTCTTCTGTGCTGCCACCATCGGCTCCGAAGCCACCGCTGCCGCCATCGGCGTGTCCGGTATCCGTCGTGACCCATTCGCCATGTTGCCATTCATGGCCTACCATATGGGCGACTACTGGAACCACTGGATCGAAATGGGCAAACGCGGCGATCTGAAACTGCCAAAAATCTTCCGGACCAACTGGTTCCGCAAAGACGAAAACGGCAAGTTCATCTGGCCTGGCTTCGGCGACAATATGCGCGTCCTGAAATGGGTTATTGATCGTGTCGAAGGCAAAGTGGATGCCGTCGAAAGCCCATTCGGTTACATGCCAACCTATGACGATCTGGAATGGGCTGGTCTGGACTTCTCCAAAGAGCAGTATGCTTCCATCACCGACGTTGAAAAAGCCGGTGGCCTGGAAGAAGCTGCTGAGCTGAAAGAATACTTCAAGAAGTATGGCGACCGTTTGCCAGTGGCAATCTCGGAAGAACTGGCCAAGTTCGAAGCCCGCTTCGAAGCAGCTCCGGATGTCTGGAAACTGCCTTCCTAATCCCTAACCGGATTGGACTGAATTCATGCTGCCTCTTCCCCACCGGGGGAGAGGCTTTTTTTGTTGCGCGGTACCGTGCCATGGATGCGCGTCAGATGGTCACCGTGAGAGACCGCATCACCTTGCCTTGGCCACCAGCCATCAGACTGGTGATTTTGCCGCCCTTGGTCTCCAGTTCGACATGAATAAGGCTGGGCGATGCCGGTGTCATGAACGTGCCTTGCTCGATATCGTAAATCTCTTTGGCATTCGGGCCGAAATCATGCAGCAGGCAGGCCAGAGGCCCGGCGGCCATCCCGGTGGCGGCTTCTTCCTCGATCGCATAACGTGGAGCGAACATTCGCGCCGTGGCGTCGCGCTTGGTCGCACTCTGGTCGGTGGTAAAAATATAGTAGCCGATCAGATCCAGCCGCTCACTGATATCGGAAATCGCCGCGAAGTCGGGCTTCAGGCTCGCAAGCTGTTTTCCGCTTTTGACCGCAAGGACAATGAAGCTGTTGCCCGTGTTGACCAGCACCGAGGGGAAAGTCGGGTCCAGCGCGCCTTCCTCAAGGCCCAGAGAAGAGAGGACAGCCTCAAGGCTCACGCCAGCCTCTTTCCAGTCCGTCAGTTTTTGATATTTCGGTGCAAGCTGCTCCATATAGGCGGCCCCTGCCTTCATGCGGATGCGGCGCGGTCCATCAATCGTTTCTTTCGAGGTCTCGGGATTGTCGATGCGGCTCAGGGCATCAAGATGAGAAAAGGCTGCGATGGTCGCGTGCCCACAATGGGCGATGCGGCGGTTTGGCGTGAAGAAGTCGAACTTGAAGCCTTCGCTCGCAGATTGCGACACAAAGGCGGTCTCTGACAGACCGACACTGGCGGCGATGGCCAGCATATCGGGCTCAGTCAGGTCGTCAGCATCAAGAACAACGCCAGCCGGGTTGCCGCCCTTGTCGCCATCAACAAATCCATGGACGATTTCAACCGCGATATCGCGGGGATTGGTTGTGGTATTGGTCATTGAAAAGCTCCTTGTCAGTAAGATTGCTTTCAGATTAATTGGCTCTCTGCCGCCTCGATATGCGTATGGTCTGTGCCGAAGAAAAGGATTGAAGGGCCAAGCTCACGCAAAGGTGTGGCGAGGTGATCAAGGGGCGATGGCCCCGGTGCGTCCCTGCTTGCACCAAGATTGCAAAGCCATTGATGAAAGCGCAGCTTGTTCATATCTTTGCTTCGCACCACGGCCAAACGGCGTAGCGGTTACTTATCAAGTCAAAAGCCGGATTCGAGGCTGGACAGAAGCAGGAAAATTGGGTCATCTAGCGGCTGAAACTTGTCCCCCGGACGTCACCATGCCTTGCTTGCAGACAAGACAGTGCGGACCGGGCCAGAAAGCCCTTCCGACAGTCATTTCGGGCTTGCCTCACCAACGAATGAAGGACGTTTTCATGACCTTGCCCTTGCACACCACCGCTCTAGTTCCTGCGCTGGCGCTCACCTTTGTGGTGGCCAGCCTGCCAGCCTTGGCCGCCAATGAGTGCGCCAGCGGCAAAACCCTCGTCGACGGCAAGCTCACCATTGCGACCGGCAACCCGGCCTATTTCCCCTGGGTGATTGATAACGCGCCGGAAAGCGGCAAGGGCTTTGAGCCAGCGGTCGCTTATGCGGTGGCGGACAAAATGGGCTTCGCGCGGGAAGATGTGGTCTGGGTGCGCACCAGTTTTGATGAATCAATCCAGCCGGGACCGAAAGATTTCGACGTCAACATGCAGCAATATTCAATCACTGCCGACCGCGACAAAACCGTCGATTTCTCCGCCCCCTATTACACCTCGGCCATGGCTGTACTGACCACCAAGCCGGTGGTCGAGAAAGGCGCAAAGCCAACCCTTGAATCGCTGAAAAAACTGCAATGGGGCGCCCATGCGACAACCACCGCCGTGCCGATGCTGGCACAGCTGGTTGGACCAGAAAGCGACCCGCTGCTTTACAATGACAATGCGGATGTGACCGCAGCCATTCAGGCCGGTCAGATCGATGCGGCTCTGTTCGATTTACCAACCGCGCTGTATCTCTCCGCCGTTGTGGTCAATGACGGGTTGTTGCTTGGGCAGTTTCCGGCAGACCGCAGCACCAACCCCGATCAGTTCGGCATGCTGATGGAAGAAGGCAACCCGCTGAAGGCCTGCCTTGATGATGCCATCAAGGCACTGACCGAGGATGGCACTTTGGCCAAGCTGGAAGCCACCTGGCTGGCTGAAACCACGGGCGTGCCGGTCATCAAATAATGAGCGATATGCAAATGGGACTGACCCGCCGACAGGCGTTTGAACGCAAGCTCAGACGCCGCTCGTTGCTTCTTGCGGCTTTGTCGACCTTCGCCGTGCTGGCCGCGATCATTCTGCTCGTCCCGTTGACGCCGGGATGGGAGCGGGTCAAGCAGAGCTTTTTCAATTGGGATGTGGTGGTACGCAGCTTTCCCAAGCTGCTGGACGCCTTCATGCTGGATGTGGCGATCTTTGCCTGGTCGGTGCCCTTAATTGCCATGCTGGGGCTGGCCATTGCGCTGGCGCGCGATGTGCGCGATCCGGTTCTGTATCCGCTCAGGATGTTTGCCGCGCTTTATACGGACATCTTTCGCGGCGTGCCGGTGGTGCTGGTGGTCTATCTGATCGGCTTTGGCATTCCCGGGCTTGGTCTGACCCGTCCGTTCAACTCGCCCTATATTTGGGGCACGGTGGCTCTGGTGTTGACTTATGCTGCTTATGTGGCCGAGATTTTCCGATCCGGCATTGAAAGCATCCACCAGTCCCAGCGCAGCGCCGCCCTATCCCTTGGCCTGTCAAAGGCCGATGTGATGCGCTATGTGGTGTTGCCGCAAGCCATCCGACGGGTGATCCCGGCGCAGATGAATATCTTGATCGCGCTGCAAAAGGATGTGGCTTTGCTGTCCTTCATCGGACCGGTGGAGATTTTCCGGCAGGCGGGGGTCTTTAAGTCGCTGCTGGCCAACTTCACGCCTTATGTGGTGGCCGCCGCCATCTTTCTTGTTGTCACCATCCCGGCTACACGACTGGCTGATCATCTGATTGCCAAGCAAAATCGGGCACGCTCATGAAATTGCGACTGAACAATCTGCATAAATCCTTCGGCCCGGCCAAGGTGCTGAATGGCATCTCGCTGGAGGTGGATGAAGGCGAGATGGTCTGCCTGATCGGTGCTTCCGGCTCGGGCAAGTCGACCTTGCTGCGCTGTATCAATCTGCTTGAACCGGTGGATGACGGCGAAATTTGGCTGGAGGGCGAGGAGATCGGCGATCCGGCCCTTGACCCGCAGCCCATTCGCCAGCGGATCGGCATTGTCTTCCAGTCCTTCAATCTCTTCCCGCATATGACCGCGGAAGAGAATGTGATGCTGGCCCCAAGGCGGGTGTTCAAGGCTTCCCGCGACGCCTTGCGGCCCGAGATCGAAACGCTTTTTGACCGCTTTGGGCTCAAAGACCGGATGGGGCACTATCCGGATCAGCTGTCCGGCGGTCAGCAGCAAAGGGTGGCGATTGTCCGGGCGCTGGCGATGCATCCGGAAATCATGCTGTTTGACGAGATCACGTCGGCGCTCGATCCGGAACTGGTCGGCGAAGTGCTCGAAGTGCTGAAATCCCTCAAGCAGGATGGCATGACGATGATCCTTGCCACCCATGAAATGGCCTTCGCGCGGGATGTGGCCGACCGGGTCTGCTTCCTTGAAAAGGGGCGCATTCTGGAGCAAGGCACGCCGGAAGAGATATTCTCCCATCCGAAAGAAGAGCGCACGCGCGATTTTCTGGCCCGTGTCTTGCGCGCAAGTTAAGCGCCAACCGCTGCCCATTTAAATCCCCGCCCTCCTGTCGGATGGCGGGGGTCTTGTTTCTTGGCTCGCGCCCGTCAATGGCGATCAGGATCCACAAGAGGGGATAGATCCTCGGTCAAGTTTACTCCTCCTCGCCATGAAAAATGGCGTGTGAGCGCTTCAGCAAGCCATCGGTCTCGGCTGCCAGATGTTGATAGACCTCCTGATTGATCCTCTGGTAGAGCGCCACATTGCTTGGCACCGGTTCAAAGGTATCTTTGCGGCGGACCATCTTGTCTATGGCTTCCTGTCGGTCGGCATAGATGCCCAGCGCCAAAGCGGTGCAGATGGCCGCGCCCATGCTGGCCGATCCATTGACCTCGTTGCGAAAGGCGGGGACACCAAACACATCGGCAAAGATCTGCATGAAGAGATCGCCGTTCGAGCCGCCACCACTGACAATAATCCGGGTGGGGGCAACGCCGCGTTCGTCGCACATGGCCTGAACATTGTTCTTCATGGTCAGCGCAATGCCTTCGAGCACCGAGCGGAACATATGCGGGCCTTTGTGATTGCCGTTAAAGCCGATCATCACGCCGCGCTCATGCAAGTGACTGGGCCGGGCAAGCCAATGCAACAGGGTGTAAAGGCCATCGCAGCCGGGGGAGACCTCTTCGGCTGCCCGCTTGTTGAGATAGGCTTCCGGGCTCAGCCCTTGCGCTTCGGCCTCAGAGACAATGTCGCCGCCGAGCAGATCCTTGATCCAGGTAACCGTCGACATGCCCCGGCGGATGCCGGCGCTTTCATAGAGAAATTCGCCGGGAACCGCGCCGGGATTGGCAAAGAAACTGGTCGCATCCTGACGGTTTTCATCGCCCACCATCATCGAAGTGATGTAGGTGCCGAGCGAAATCAACACGGTGCCATCATTGACGAGGCCCGCGCCCAAGCCTTCAACGGCCTTGTCATTGGCGGTGGCAACGACCGGCAGACCTTGCGGCAGCCTCAAGACGTGGGAAGCAAAGGCATTGACATGGCCAAGGATGGTGGCCGGGTCAACGAGATCAAACAACATGTCGCGCGGGGTGGTGTAGCTGTCGAATGTCTCCTGATCTTCGAACCAGTCAAGGGTGATCGGATCAATTGGCCATGGCCCGACATAATTGCTGCGCGTGTCTCTGGTCTCTCCGGTCAGACGATGGGTGAGATAGCCGGTGGTGGTGGTCACATATTTGACCGTGTCGTCTTCGTGCTGATAGGGGCGAGAGAGACGCAAATCCATCCAGCTCTGCACCGGCGAGGCCAGCGACCCATCGGCGCGGATCAGAGTGCGGCAGCAGCGGATCGAGCCAAGGCCAACGCCTGCAATGGCCCCCTTGTCGCCATCGAACTTGGCAAACAGGGCCTGACAGGCCTCGATCAGGCTGTCCCAAAGATCGTCATCGGGATGCTCGGCACGGTCTGCTCCATAAAGATGGATCGGCTGCAGCTTGACCGTGTGGGAGCAGAGTTCATGGCCGGTCAGATCGAAGATCGCCACTTTGGTGCTTTGCGTGCCACCATCAATGGACAGGATGTATTGTTTGTCTTTTTGCATCATTGTGTCTCCACCCAAAGAGAAAGGACAGACCTCGCCCGCGTCTGGGCGCCATTCGGGGATGGACGAGGTCTGTCAGCGGGCCACCCTGCTTGCAGCCACCATGCAGTCGCCTGTCAGCAGGGGGCGATCCGACCGGACAAGAGCCCTTCCGGTCGGACATTATCAGCGCATCAAATAGCCACCATCGACGGTCAGCACCGTGCCATTGACATAGTTCGAGGCCGGACTGGCCAGAAAGACAGTCGCACCCATCAAGTCAGTGGTCCAGCCCCAACGGTTGGCCGGAATATGTGAGAGAATTTCTGCATTGCGCTTTTCATCCTTGCGGGTCATTTCAGTCAGCGGCGTTGCATAATAGCCCGGAGCGATGGCATTGACCTGAATGTTGAACTGGGCCAGTTCATCGCACATGGCCTTGGTCAGGCCGACAATGCCATGCTTGGTCGAGGCATAAGCCGGAGACCATTGCCCGCCCAAAAAGGAAAAGAGCGAGGCGATGTTGATGATCTTGCCGCTTTTTTGCGCGATCATGTGGATGCAGGCTTCGTGGATCATTTCAAAGGCGGCGGTCAGGTTGACCGAGACCATCTTGTCCCACTGGGTGCGGCAGAATTTGGTGACATCCTTTTCGTTGATCGAAATGCCCGCGCAATTGATCAGAATATCGACGCTGCCCCATTGCTCCATGCAGGCGTCGACGACACGCTTGCATTCTCCTTCCTTGGTGATGTCGGCTTCGATGAAGCGATATTCCACTCCGCAGGCCTCGACGAGAGAACGGGTGGTGCCATCATCTTCCATCAGGCTAGGCACCATGATGTTGGCGCCCGCCTTCGCTAAGGCGGTCGAGAAGGCCTGTCCGAGACCACCATTGCCGCCGGTGACAATGGCATTCTTGCCCTTGCAAGAGAAGAAATCCATATTGAAGTCAGACGGTTCCATTGCTTTGCTCCTCCTTGATCTTATTGAGCAACTTGTCGACGAATGTGAGTGCATCGCCTTTGACGACGATATCGGAAAGGCTGCAGATTGGTGCATCCACATTGGTATTCACTGAGATGATATGCTCGGCATCCGCAAGCCCCACGACATGCTGGATGGCACCGTTGATGCCAAGCGCCAAATAGAGACGAGGGCTCACCCTTTTGCCCGACTGGCCGACCTGTTGGCTGCGATCAGCAAAGCCCGCATCAACCATTGCACGGCTGGCAGAAACCGCACCGCCCAACGCATCGGCCAGCGGCTGAAGGGCAGCAAAATCACGCGCAACGCCGCGGCCACCGGAAATCAGGATATCACTGTCAAGGATGTCGGGCCGATCGATCTCTTGCCGGGCAATCCGTCGAATATCGCTGGCAGCAAGGTTCGGAAGCTGGGGGCGAAGGATTGCGGTTGGGCGCTCCGCTTGGTCAATGGGCACAAACCGGCGCGGCTGGATGGTCAAGACCAACGGGCGTGCTGGATCGGCTTCAAAGCGGCCAATCGCTTGACCAACATGGGTTGGGCGCTCGATGATTGCCTTGCCCTGCTCGTTGCCAATGGCCGAGACAGAGGTGACGATTGCAGCCTCGATCCTGACCGCGAGACACGGGGCGCAGTCACGACCCAACAGATCATCTGCCATCAGAATGGCGTCATAGGCGTGGGTCTGGTGCAAAGCCGCCATCACCCCGCACATTTGTCGTGCATCCGATCCATCGATGTGGTGATCACGCACGTCGAGGATCGCATCGACTTTGCCCTTGAGGGCATCGCAGGTGCCGTGGATCAGCAGGACATGAAGCTGACGGCCTGCATCGGGGAACAGCGCATCGGCTGCAGCGAGCAGCTCCTGTTGTTCCCGATCCCGTTCCGGGTCCATATGGATGAGTATCCGGCGCATGTCAGATCAGTCTCTCTTCGCACAGATAGTGATAGACCTGCGCGATGCCCTCGTCATTCAGGTCAACCTTGCGTGGGTTTTTGCGTCGTTTTTGCCGTTTCATGAGACCTGTCAAACGGATGACAGCGTCGCATGGCTGTGTGTTTGCCTCTTCAGGCCCTTCAATCATGTCGCCTGGACAGCGCAATCTGTGCGAGACATCCTTGGCCCGATCCTTGAGACGGACATAGGGCAAGGCATAGTCACTGCGTGCGTCAAAGCCAAGAATGGCAGGCCCACGCACCGCGTAACGTGTCACAAAGCGCCCTTCCCGCCGTTCCAATTCGCCGCAATGCTTGGTGAAACGGGTGTCATCAACCCGGCAGATGCCGGAGAGATGGTCGATCCCGAGGACGCCCGCCAGAGCCGGGGCCAAAGGGGCCGCCGCTTGGCCATGGGTATCACTTCCGGTGAGGATCCAGTCATAGTCGGCAGCGGGAAGACTGCTACCGACCATCTTTGCCAGAGTAACTGTGTCGCTTGTTGCCATCACGGTTTGTGGTAGCAGGGTCGCCTTGTCCACCCCCAGCCGCAGGATGTCCTCGATGTGGGGAAGCGCTGCTGAGGTGGCCAGAGCCAACAGGTGAAGAGACAAATCCGGTATCTGTTGGCGCAGAGACAAAGCGAAGCCTAGGGCTGCCGCATCGTCTGGACACAGCCTTCTGTGGCAGCCATCCCGGATGGTGATCTCACCCCGGATGGTGGACTGGCTGTTTCCAAAAGGATCCATCCAGTCACCATCCGGGACAAAGCGGGCGACACAGACAAGCTTCATCAGCCTTGCACCACCACGCCGCTCGGAGCCTTTGCCGCAGCGGAGGTGACCCTCGCGTCGACCTTGTTCAGGCGTTCATAGATGATGGCCAGAAGGATGCCGATCACCCCAAGCGCCGCCGAGACGAGGAAGTAGGCCGTGTAGCCTCCCTGATCGCCATAGGTGGTCCAGAGATAGGAGTTGAGCTGCGGCAGGATGATATCCGGCAGATAGCCGATCAACGAGATAAGGCCGATGGCGGTGCCCATCATCACGGCTTCGATCTGTGACTGGCCGAGCAGTGACCAATAGGTGCCACGCACCGCATAGAGGAAGGCCCCCAGCAGGATGATCAGAGCCGAGAAGAGAGTGGCCGACAAGCTTGTGGGCATCATGACAAGGATCACAAGCAGAGACACGGCACCCGTGATGGCCACAGCGTTGGTATAGGCCCGGCCAATACGGTCCGCCATGAAGCCCCCAATGAAGCCACCGACCGGGCGCATCCAGAGGACGATTGCGGTGACGGTTGCCACACTGACCGCATCCATGCCGACATTGGTCTGCAGGAAGCCACCCAGATAATAGACAGTCCAGAAGACGGTATAGCCCATGAAGATGATGGCGCCCATCAAATAGACATACTTGTTGGTCAGCAGCTTGCCGCAATCGGCCAAGCGGAACTTGTCATCGTCGCTATGTTGACCGGAGGCAACGGCATGCTCTTTGAGCTGTTCGTCGCTCTCGACAAAGAAGGCAATCAGAACGGCAGCAGCCAGCACAATGACGGAGAAGATATTGATGACAGCGACCAGCGCTTCGCGCTTGTCGGCAATCTCGATGCTGTTGCCAAGGATCCAGGCAAAAGCTGCCAGACCGATTGTGCCCATCAAGGCTTCTACCACGCCGCGGCCACCATCCAGCACCCCAAAGAAGCGACCAACCTCTTCCGGTTTGGCCAGCATCTTGACCAGTTTCATATGGGAAGACCAGAAGGTGAAGACCGAGAAGAAGCCCCAGAGGAAGAAGACAATCTTGACCGAGCCTTCCGATGGCACTGTGCCGAACCAGAAGCCACACAGGGCAACCCCGGCCAGCGACGTGGAAATGAGCCATTTGGCAGAGAATTTGTCTGCCAGATAGCCCGAGGGCAGATAGCCGATGATATAGGCGGTGCCAAGCACCGAGTAGAAGTCATTGAGGCTGGTCAGCGGCAGATTGTAAACTTCGAGAATCGTTTCCTGATAATTGGTGCGCAGATAGATCACCGGATAGATGGCACCGGCGGCTAGCAAAACCAGAAAGAACTGGAAGTAACGCCGTAGATTTTCCTTGGGCATGAATGTCCTCCCGACATAGAGACAATGAACACAAGCGACGCGAAGCAATGCCTCCCATTCTTCTCGTCGCTGTTGGTTTGATCAATGTTGGTTTGGTCGGGGGATCCTGCCCTTGGCAAGGTGATGGCCTTGTCGGTGTCAGGGAAGCTGCGCCCCGATCCGGTTGGGCAGACGTGCGGGATATCGCCCCGAACGCCCACCCTTTGATGTGACTTAGTTTTCGTCCTGATAGATGTATTTGTTGACTTCATCCTGCGGGAAAATGGTCCCGTGGTTCATGATGCCGTTTGGATCAAAGGCCTGCTTGAGCTTTTCGAGCATGTAATAGGCCGAGCCATGTTCATCTCTGGTCCACTCGGAGCGATATTTGCCGATGCCGTGATGGTGGCACATGGAGCCGCCATGCTTGATGGTCTCTTCCACGATGATCTTCTGGATCGGATGGTGATAGGCAAGCAACTCATCTTCTGGCGCACAATGGATGTCGTAATTGTAGACGAAATACATGTTGGTGCCGTTGATGTAGGAGTGGGAGGAATGCCCGCCCAACATGGTGAGATCTGTGGCCCGTTCGAATTCGTCGCGGATGCGAGCGATGACCCGGTCGTAGATGATGGGAATAGTTTCCCAATCCGCCGAGATCTCGGTGGTGTAACCGGCATGACTGTCGCTTTTGCGCATCTCTTCAAACTCGTCGTCAATGTCCTTCTGGGACCAGTTGAGACGATTGAACCAGTTGGCAATCAACGCGCTGTCCACCTGCTGGATGATGCCATCCTTGAAGGTCTCGACGGCGGCTTCGATGCCTGTGCCGGTTGCCTCGACAATGCCTTTGGGGCCTTCTACCATGAAGAGCAGGACGCATTTGTTATCGTGGAAGTGATAAAAATGCTGGGCGGCATCCTCTTCGGAATAGACGCGGGCGACGGAGGGCCGGAAGCCGTTGACCATCACTTCACGCAGGATCTTGATACCGGTCTCCACATCCTTGACCAGATAACCGTAGAATTTGTTGTTGTCCGGATAATATTTGAAAATCTTGATGGTGACTTCGGTGATGTAGCAGAGCGCGCCTTCATTGCCGATGACGATATGACGAATGTCCGGGCCACCAGCGCGCCGGGAGACATTCTTGATGCGCGAAATGGTGCCATCAGGAAACACCGCTTCCAGACCGACCACCATATCCTCGATGCCGCCATAAAGGGTCGAAAACTGACCGATCGAGCGGGTGGCGACCAGACCGCCATATTTGGCTACTGGTTTGGATTGGGGCGAATGACCGGTGGTGAAACCGATTTTGCGCAGCTCGTCTTCCAGCTGCTGCAAAGGCACACCGGCCTGCACCGTGGCCTGGCTGTTATAAGGGTCAAGCTTGATGATCTTGTCGAGCTTCAACGTGTCGACGACCAAGGTCACGTCTTTCCAGTTTTCCAGCCCGCCTTCGGTTGCGGTCATGCCGGCACGTGGAATGACATTGATATTGTTGGCGTTGCAGAATGACAGGATTTTTGCGACTTCCTCGGCATCGCCCGGATAGACGATGGCAATGGGGGCCGGAACGTCGAGAACCTTGCGCGCCTTGGCGTATTTCTTGTAGCGGTCCGCAGACGCGTCATACAAGGCATCCGGATCGGTGTTGATCTGTTCGGCGGGTATGATGGTTGCAAGTTGGTCCAGAAGCGTGACGGCGTCCAATGTAATTCTCCTGTTAGAACCATCCGTGCGGGGATTTTGCAACGCGGATGGCGGTCAGTTCCTGCTCGCTTGAGGTCAGACCTGTGGAGAGCGGCCACGTCACTCAAGCAAGCTGAAAAGTTTCCTTCGTTCTGACAGGAGGGTAGGACTCAATGGAAAATTATTCAAAATAGATCGGGAGATTTTCTATTTTTATGCACTATTTGGTGTGTTTATGGAAAATTTTCCGAAACAATAACGGAAAATTTTCCATTTTGCCTATCCTTTCAGGTCGAGACTTGCTACGATAGCCGGACAATGCAGACAGGATGGCGCGTATGATCAATATCGACTTTGGCATTCTCAATCCACTGGAGAAGAAAATCCACGCGGCTCTGACCGATCAGAGCAAGTATGTCGATACGATCCGCATCACCGACGCCGCCGCTTTATGCAATTGTTCGGTGTCAAAAATCTCGAAATTCACCAAGAAGCTCGGCTTCACAAACTATAAGCAATATCTGGATTTTCTCTATGGCCGCACCCAATTGCGCGCTGATCATTCCTCCGAGCTTGATCGGCTGGAAAGCTTCATTCAGACCTTTGACAGCCAGAAGGTGCGCGACGTTGCCAAGCTGATTGCCGAGAAGGACAAGCTGGTATTGCTGGGCTATGGGCCATCCTATGTTTGCGCCCAGTATTTTGAATATCGCCTCAAAACCTGCAGCAACAAGGCCACCATTGCGGTGCCGGACGAATGGTCGGCCCGCACGATGATCGATGACAACAGCCTGCTGCTGATCCTGACTGTCACCGGCAGCTTCAAGAGCTTTGCCGATATCTACAAGGACAGCGAGGAAAAGGGAGGCAGCGTTGCTCTGATCGTTGAGGAGTATAATCCCAACCTGATCCGGCAATATGACAAGATCTTCTGCCTGACGCGGGAGGTCCAATCGCGCGGCCTCAAACCCTATGAGAAGAACCGCACCCTGTTCTTCATTTTCATGGAAGAGGTGATCCGGGAGTTGACCCGGATGCCCTGATCCGCTCCCGTAGCGTATGATCTTGCGGCCTATCTCAGGGCGCAACTATCGGTGACCACGGTCATGAACCGATGCTTGCCCTGATGCAGATGCAAGCAGGTCAATGGACCACCACCCACCGCCTTGGTGTCGATGCCTATGCGACCCTTGCCCATCCTCGGCATCGGCGCGGGGCTGTGGCCATGAATGACCAACCGGTCGGAGGCCTGCTCCTTCACGAGAAACTCGTCCCGGATCCAGAGCATATCCGTTTCTTCTTGCGCTTCTATTGGCACGCCAATGCGCAAACCTGCATGAACGAAATGAGCCTCGGGAATGGTCAGCGACAAAGGCAAGGCTTCAAGGTAAGCGATATGTTCTGGCGGAATGCGCGTTTCTAATTCAGCCTTCAAGTCAGCCTTGGATCCTTCCTTCGCAACCAGCTTGTCGACATCAATGCCATAGGACATCAGCGTTTCACGACCGCCCCAGTCGAGCCAGTGGGCTTCAAGGTCGGGCTGATTGATGAATTCGAGAAAGGCCTGATCATGGTTGCCGCACAGGCTGAGCCGCTCGATGCCATCGGGCAATTCTGACAGACAGTGATCGAGCACACCCTTGCTGTCCATCCCGCGATCCACCAAATCTCCGAGATAAAGGATCAACTTGGCCCCTTTCAAATCGGCAGCGATTTCAAGGATACGGGCCTCCATTTTTTGCTGCACATCGAGACAGCCATGGACATCGCCGATGGCGAAGATGTGGTCCGGCGCAACGGGCAGCGACAGGCGCGCCCGCCCGCCCATCTCTTCAGCCAGATTGGTGGCATGGTCTGCCGGAAACGATCTCATGGTCATGTGGATCCCCCACGCCTGAAGTGTATTTGCCAGATCAAGCCTTGTAACCGGATTTGGTGCTGAAAGCCAACCGGCTTGTCATCGGATCAGACTGTCCGACGGTTTCAAGCCGTGGCCGACAGCTTCATTTCCCTGTCACAAAACGGATACACAATTGTCATTAACACATTTTAGAACGCACTGACTCTTTTCCAATCCAACTTTGATCAAGCCATTTTTGCATGTCCCTATCCTCCGCCTCTCCCTTGGCCCTTTGCATTCGGGCGCTTTCCATGAGCTATGGCGAAAGCCAGGTGCTGTTCGACATAGATGTCGATCTGGCACCGGGGCAGGTGCTGGGACTGTTGGGACCGTCCGGCTGTGGCAAGACAACCTTGCTGCGGCTGATTGCCGGTTTGCTGATGCCCGATGCAGGACAGATTGATATTGCCGGACGGATTGTTGCCGACCGCAACGGGGGCATTGCCCATCCACCAGAAAAGCGTGGTCTTGGCATGGTGTTTCAGGATTATGCCCTCTGGCCGCATCTCTCGGTCGCCCGCAATGTGGCCTTCCCGCTGGAAATGCAAAGAGTGCCGGCGGCCGACTGCAAAGCCCGCGTGATGGCTGCCCTTGACCGGGTTGGTCTTGGCGCCATGGCCGAACGCCGCCCGTCGGATCTGTCTGGCGGTCAGCAACAAAGGGTGGCGATTGCACGGGCGATTGTCGCCGAGCCGCCGTTGGTGCTGTTTGATGAGCCTTTGTCGAACCTCGACCGCGAACTGCGCGAGACGATGATTGATGAACTGGGCGATCTGGTTGCCGATCTCAATCTCAGTGCGGTTTATGTTACGCATGATCATTCCGAGGCGCTGACCCTGTCAAACAAGGTTGCTGTGATGCAGGGCGGACGGATCGAGCAACTGGCATCGCCTGATGTGTTGATCCATGCGCCGGCGACCGCCGGAGTGGCTGATTTTTTAAGGCTCGGTAGCCTGTTGCCAGCACGACGGACTGTCGATGGCTGGGTTCTCGACCCATCGAACATCACCCTGCCCGCCAACGGGTTTGCAGCAATGACCGGCGAGCGGGCCCAAGTGTTGCTGCCCGAACAAGCCCTGCGGCTGGATGGTTCGGGCGCGCAAAGCCTGAAAGCCGAAGTGATGCGCAGCCAGACCCGGACCACGGGCAGCGCACTCACCTTGAAGATCTGTGGCACGGATCACCTGATCCGCTTGCTCAGCCCGACCAAAGCAAATCCCGGCGCCATGCTGGACCTGACCTATTCCCCGAACGACCTGCGCTGGTTCCCGGCCGCGCCTTAACTTACAGATTGGAGACTGACATGCGTAACCTGATCCTCGCCCTGGCCGCCGGCCTGATGGCAACCACTGCCGCTCATGCGGACATCACCGTTTATTCCGCAGGCCCCGGTTCTCTGGCCAAAAACCTGATCAAGGGTTTCACCGCCAAGACCGGTATCAAGGCCAACCTGTTTCAGGCAACAACCGGCAAGGTGATGGCCCGTCTGGAAGCCGAAAGCGCCAATCCTGTCGCAGACGTGGTTGTTTCTGCCAGCTGGGGCACCGCCACCGACTTTGAAGCCAAGGGTCTGTTGCTGCCTTATGCCAGCCCGAATGCTGAAACCGTGCCTGACTTTCTGAAAACCAACGGCGCTGTCGCGCAGGGTGTCGCCGGTATCATCATTGGTTGGAACTCGAAGTCCGGCACTCCGAAACCGGCCGACTGGTCCGATCTGGCCAAGCCAGAATACAAGGATCTTGTCACCTTGCCGGATCCGGCAGCGTCCGGTGGCACCTATACGCTGGTTGAAGCCTTCACCGCCAACGGCATGACCGATGTGCTCGAGGGCCTCAAGGCCAATGGCGCGATTGTTGCTGGTGCCAACAAAGCAGCTCTGAACCCGGTTCTGCAGGGCGCAAAAGCGGCTGTCTTCGCTGGTGTTGATTACATCACCATGGGAGCTGCGGCCAAAGGCGAGAGCGTGGAAGCCATCTTCCCGACCTCCGGCACCGTGGTCGCTCCACGGCCGATGATGATCCTCAAATCCTCCAAACAGCAGGAAGAAGCCCAAAAATTCATCGACTATGTTCTGTCTGCGGAAGGTCAGAACGAAGTGGCCAAGGTCTATCTGATGCCATCACGCACCGACATCAAGGTTGATCGCCCACTGATCGGTGACCTGAAGCTTCTGTCCAAGGATGGTGCGCCATCCCGTGAAGACGTTCTGGCTGGTTTCAAGGGCATCTTCAACTGATGGCACGGGGGGCGATAACATCAGGCGCCGAAGGCAGTGCACTGCTAAGATGGATCGCCACCATCGGTCTAATGGTGATTGTTGCCATCCCCGTCCTCTTCATCGTCATTCAGGCGATTTTTCCCAACATCGGGAGCGGCTCTTTTGCCGCTCCTTTCTCGCTCTTTCTCAAGACGCTCGCGGACCCCGAGTTGATCGGGCTTGGTCGCAATACATTGTTTTTGGGGGGTGGCACCCTCTTTTGCGCGGCCCTGTTGGCAGTGCCACTGGCAGCCTTGCGGGCGCTTTATCGCATTCCCGGTGCGCTGATCTGGGACGCGATCCTGCTGATCCCCTTCATGATTCCCCCCTATATTGCTGCCCTTGGCTGGATCATGACCTTGCAGCCGCGGGGGTATCTGGAACAACTGACAGGCATCAATCTGGCCCCTCTGCTCTTCTCGGTGCCCGGTATCATGATCATCATGGGACTGAATACCTTCTCAGTCGTCTATTTCGTGCTGTCGCGGACTTTCGAGACCATTGGCGCACGCTATAGCGATGTGGGGCGGGTGTTCGGAGCGGGCCAGTGGCGGTCCTTCTGGCGCATCACCTTCCCACTGGCGATGCCGGGGTTGGCGGCAAGTTTGCTGCTGGTCTTTGCCATGTCGATCGAGGAATATGGCACCCCTGCCGCCCTTGGTCGCCGGATCGGCTTTGAAGTGCTGGTGACGGGCATTGAAAACCGAATATCCGAATGGCCAATCGATCTGCCCGGAGCAGCAACCCTGTCTTTGGTTCTCGTGCTGCTGGCGCTGGCTGCCTTCATGGTGCAACGCTGGCTTTTGACCCGGCGGGACTATCGCATCATTGGCGGCAAGCCACAGGCCAATGACAAGCGTGATCTGGGTGTCTGGCGATGGCCGTTGACCTTGTGGTTCGCCTTTGTCGCCTTTCTCGCCACCGGCTTGCCAATCCTTGCCATTTTGGCAACGGCCTTGTCGCGCACCATTTCCGGTGGGCTCGCCTTGTCGAATCTCGGATTTGACAATTTCCAGCAGTTGCTCGGTGTCGGCAGTGATGGGCTGGTGGCCCTTGGCAATTCGCTGACGTTGGGCGCAGTCACTGCGCTTTTTGCGGGGCTTCTGGGGGCAATCACCGCCTATTCGGTGGTCAAGGGGCGTGGGCGCTTGCGCATTGTGCTCGATGGGTTGTCGATCACACCCAATGCCCTGCCCGGCGTCGTGGTGGCCGTTGGCATCATTCTGGCATGGAATCAGCCATGGCTGCCAATCACCCCTTACAACACGCCCTTCATTCTGTTGCTGGCCTATATCTGTATCCTGTTGCCGCAGCCGGTGCGCTATGCGACTGCCTCATTGCATCAGTTGGGTGACAATCTGGAAGCCGCAGCGCGGGTCTCCGGCTCGGGGCCTTTGCGAGCCTTCTGGCGGATCATCCTGCCGCTGATCCTGCCCAGCATGATCACCGCGATGATCCTCGTCTTTGCAGTGGCCTCGCGCGAACTGGTTGCGTCTCTGCTGGTGGCTCCGGTCGGTTTTCAGACCATCGCCGTTTTCATCTGGCAACAATTTGATCAGGGGTCGATGGGGCTTGGGATGGCAATGGCCTTCTCGGCGGTTGTCATCACCACCCTGATCCCGCTGGCATTGATTTCCTTATTAAAGCGGCTATCCCATGGCAACGTGGCGGGCCTCAACTGAGACCTTTCTGCTGAGACCTTTCTGTTGCCCGGCGCAGCGATTATGCGTCGGTTTTGCCAACGGGTCTTTTAAGGGGCGTTTTGGTGTCGAACTCGATCTCACCGGGCACGCAGGCCGAGCAGGTCGGACCGCCAGAGGTGCAATCGGAACAGGCTCCGCGTTTGGCCCAGAGTTTGCGATAGAGATAGAACAGCGCCACGGCCACAATCAGAGCGACGGGCAACAGATCCCAGAGACTGCCTCTGCTGCTCTCAAGCAAGGTGGAGGTGGCGCTCTCAGCCGCATGTGCCATCATCATCATTGTCCCATCCTCCCGCGTCTCGCTTCATTGCGCCCACTGACAAGTCCCACAAGGATCAGTAAGGCCAGTGCCGACAGATAAACCATGGTCATCATCTGAATACCGGTCACCCCGGTCATGTGACCAATGGTGAAGACAAGACTTGAAACCGTCAGCCCCAGCATGGTGGGAAACAGAATGGCAAACAGCATCCATTTGTAGGATCCGGTCTGGACCTTGACCATGACGGTGGTCGCCAGACAAGGCGGATAAAGCGCAAAAAACAGGATCATCGAAACGGCCAGCAAGGCGGTGGCGCCAGCAGCTTCGGTCTCGGCTCCCATGCGTTGTTCCAGCGTGGCATTCTGATCTTCATCCTGCTGGAACAGGACCCCGAGGGTGGCAACCGAGCTTTCGCGAGCGGCAAAGGAGGACAACAAAGCCACATTGATCTTCCAGTCGAAGCCGGCAAATTGCGTCACAGGTTCCATCGACCGGCCGACCATGCCGAGAACGGAGTTGGTAATCCGTGCCTCTTTCATGACCCGGCGGATCGACTTGCGGGTCTTGACCAGTTTTTTCAGAGCCTTCCCGGCTGCCTTGGCCTGCTTGTCGCCTTTCGGTGCTTTGACCAACGCGAAGTAATCCGGGTTGCGGGCCTGAAAGGTGTCATTCACGGCCTTTGAGGCCTCAGCGCCGGAGGCATTCAGCTTGGCCCGCTTGAAGTCGGTGTAATAATTGACCAATCCAACAATGTGGGCGTTGCCGGCAAATTCTTCATAGGCATTGCCGCTCATCTTGGCCTGAAACGCCTCGATGGCAGCCATCCCTTGGGCCTTGAAGTCATCCATGCGCTCATCCGACAGGCCGGGAAACTGCAGCAGGGTGAAGACGACCACGGCAACGGCAACGACGATGGTGCCAACCTTCTTGAGATAGATCCATGTGCGCTCGAAAGAGCGGCGCAATACTGCGGTGAGTGTTGGCATATGGTAGGCGGGCAACTCCATCACGAAGGGGGAGGTTTCCTGCCCTCTGAGCACGGTAACGGTGAGCAGTTTCGAAACCAGCAGCGCAAAAATGATGGTCATGGTCGAGATGTAGAACATCATCAGCGACTTGTCTTCGACGAAGAAGATGCCGAGCAGCAGGGTATAAAGCGGCACTTTGGCCAGACAATTCATGAAGGGCACGGCAAAGATTGTCGCCATGCGGGCACGGTTGTCCGGGATGCCCTTGGTCGACATGATGCCCGGCACCGCGCAGCCCCCGGCAAATACACCACCAAGGATCAGCGGCAGCGTGCTCTGGCCATGCAGGCCGAACCGATGGAGGATCTTGTCCAGAATGAAGGCAATCCGGGCCATATAGCCGGAATCTTCCAGAATCGCGATCAGCGCAAACAGGATGATGAAGATCGGTACATAATTGAGCAGGGTGTTGGCCGAATCCACCAGCCACAACCCCATGGAGCGGCTGTAAGGGTCTTCCAGAAACCCCGCATCGGGCAACAGGCCCGCCATGATTTCGCGCAAGCTGGCAAGGAATGGCCATGTATGATTGGTCAGCTCATATCCCCAGACAATGGAAATCTGATAGATCATGAAAACGGTGAAGACCAGAAAGACCGGTGCCGCCCAGCGATTGAGGACCACCCGGTCGATCTTGTTGGAAACGGATTCCCCGGCATTCTGGCCGCCCTCCACATGGGCATCGAGCAGCCTTTGTACCTGTTGATCGCGCATCGCTATGACATGATCGGATGCCGAGAGACCTTCAGCCACTTCAAAAGACGCCGCCATGCTTCTGGCCGCTTCAAGGATCGGAGCAGCCTCGGCCGAGCCAATCGTTTCAGCCAACAACGTCTGGGCCTGACTGTCCTGTTCAAGGAGCTTGATGGCCAGCCAGCGTGCAGGCAAATTCCAACTGGTGGCACAACTGGCTACAGACTCTTCAAGCTGCTCGATCCGGGCTTCAAGTGCCCCATAATCGATGGCGCAGTCGGGCTGTGGTCCACTTTGGGCCGTGTGAGAGATGGCTTCGCGCAGGGCATCCCGCCCCACAGCTTTTGACCCGATGGTTTCCACCACCGCCAGTCCCAGTGTCCTGGAGAGCCCTGCCAGATCGACAGAAATGCCTCGCCTTTTCGCCATGTCCATCATGTTGAGGGCCAGCACCGCCTTCAGCCCCATTTCCAGCAACTGGAACGTCAAATGCAGCGACCGGCGCAAATTGGAGGCATCCACAACATTGACTGCGACATCTGGTCGCTCCCGGATCAGGAAGTCTCTGGCGACCCGTTCTTCGAGCGAAAAGGAGGTCAAACTGTAGGTGCCCGGCAGGTCCACAGCTGTGACTGAGAGGCCTTCGAAATTGTAGCGGCCATACTTCTTGTCGACCGTCACCCCCGGATAATTGGCGACATGCTGTCTGGCACCGGTCAAGACATTGAACAGGGTTGATTTTCCCGCATTCTGCTGGCCTGCCAGGGCGACCTTGATTTGCTTGGTCATGATAGCTCCCTGATCACCTCTATTGTCCCGGCTTCCCGGCGGCGCAAGGTGATGTCTGTCGCGTCCAACCTCAGCTCTATGGGATCATTCAAGGGAGCCGCTCTGACCACCTCAACACAGCTGTTGGGCATCAAGCCCAAATCCAGAAGCCGCTGCCGCACCGCTCCGACCGCATTATGCTTGCGGATACGCACCCGAGTTCCGGGCAAGGTATCGTTTAAAGTCAGAGGCTTAGTCAGCTCTTCCTGCATTGGGATCTTGGTCATGAAAGCACCGGGTCACTAGAGGCTATCTCATATGGCCATCCGATAGGAGAGGTCGGGACGATCAGCATGAGAATGCGAATGATTACTATTTACAACAAACGGAACCGAGAATAAAGTAAAAGTTGAGGAGAAGGTTCAAATTTACACCTCTCTGAAAGTAGAAGATGTCTTTTGGAATGATTCTTAAAAGTAACTTTCGTTCCCTTTGATACTTTTACTATAGGTATTTCTACTATTCGGGATAAAACGCAAATGAAACAACTGATCGCCCTTTCGATGTTTGGCTTGATGACACTTGGTGGTCCTGCCCTCGCCCATACCCCCGTTTGCGCCTGCTACGACAATGGCGACGGCACCGTCCTGTGCGAAGGCGGCTTCTCCGACGGCTCCTCGGCATCCGGCGTCGGGCTGCTTGTCTATGATGGCGACGACAAGCTGATCCTTGAAGGCAAAATGAATGAAGACAGCGAGTTCGAGTTCAACAAGCCCGATGGGGACTATCATGTCATCTTTGACGCAGGCCCCGGCCATGAAGTGACTATTGACGGCAGCGAAATCGTCGAGTAGCTGCCAAGGCAGCCACAATCCATCGATGTGATGGCCCGGTTGACTGACATTTGTCCACCAGCCACGCCAACGCATCGCCTCCCTCCTCCAACCCGTTTCACACTCCGAAATCAGATCAACGCCGACGGACTGCTGTTCGGCGAACGGGAAGCCTTTGGCTTTTCGCGGTCTGATGGAGGCGCAAACAAGGAATGAATGCATGAAATCCCTCCTTTCCGGCGTGGCCATTGCTGCCATTGCCATGACCTCTCAGGCGAACGCCCATTTTCAGTTGCTCTATACACCGCACGTGATGCTGGACAAGGCGCAGGAGATTCCGCTCAAACTGATGTTTGGCCATCCGATGGAAAATGGCCATGCGATGGATATGGGCAAGCCAGACGCCTTTGATGTCTATTTCAAGGGCAAGAAGAAAGATCTTCTTCCCACCCTCAAGCCGATCATGTGGACGGGCGCCCACAACGAAGCGCACGCCTTCGAGACGAGCTACAAAGTCAAGCGCAATGGAGACTATATCTTTGCCCTGACCCCTGCCCCCTATTATGAAGGCAGCGAAGACATCTATATCCAGCAGATCACCAAAAGCTACGTCAACAAGGCGATGCCAACCGATTGGAATGTGCCGCTTGGCCTGCCAACCGAAATCGTTCCGCTCAACAAACCCTATCAGAATTTTGTTGGCGGCACCTTCACCGGTCAATTGCTGTCCGGAGGCAAGCCGGCGGCGGGCGTTGAATGCGAGATCGAATATATCAATCCGGCCATTGATGTGGAGAAGAACGCCTTTTCCAAGGACGCCTCAGGCCCGGTCCCTGACAGTGCGATGGTTGCGGTTACCGATCCCAGCGGCCTGTTTACCTTCGGCTTGCCGCGCGCTGGCACCTGGGGCTTTGCCTGTCTGGGCGCCGGTCCGGTGACCGAGCATGAGGGCAAAGCGCTGTCGCAGGACGCCGTGCTCTGGATCGATGTCAAACCCTTCCAGTAGGCGGAACGTCGCGGCCTGTGACAAGGCCAATAACAAAGACCCGGCTTCATTGCGAAGCCGGGTCTTTGTTGGTGTTTGCAATGGATAACGGTGTCAGCGGTTCGAGCGGTAGGCAATGTCCGCCTCGATGCTACGCTCAATCACGGCACGGCCATTGGGCAGGTCATTGCCATCCAGCTTGTGCTGGATTTCTTCCTCATTGAGGCCATACCACACCCAGCGACGGCGCAAACGGCGACGCAGCTCTTCTTCCGGCACATCAATCAAGATCGTCATGTCGAAATAGGGATGCAGTTGCCGCCATGGCTCATCCTTGAGCAGCAGATAATTGCCCTCCACCAGAATGAGTTCCACATCAGACGCGATAATCCGGGCGCTGCCACGGGAGATTTCCAATTGCCGGTCAAAGACCGGGACCGCAACGCGAGTCTCGGAGGGATCTTTCAAGCGCTGAAGCACCGAGCGAAGACCGCCGACATCGAAGGTATCCGGCGCGCCTTTCCATGGCCGCCTGCCCATTTCGTGCAGAACCGCATCATCATAATGGAAGCCGTCCATTGGCAGGACGGCCACCTTGCCCGGATGCAGCGCTGCCAACGCTTCATACAAAGCATCGGCAGCGGTGCTCTTGCCAGAGCCGGGAGCGCCGGCAATGGCAACAAATTTCCGCCCCTGTCGCCCATCCATCAAGGCGTCGACACGGGACAGCAGCGCTTCAAATTGATCCAGTTTCATCGATATCCCATCAAATCAGATGATATTGCTCGGACTTGTTGCGCAGGAAAGACAGGCCTTTGGACATGACCTCGTCGTGGTTGTTGGCAACAGGCCGCCAGACCGACAAACCATAGGCGACTTCCGGCGGCATGTTGATGAAGCTTTCCATTGCCAGCCCGCCCTTGAAGTTGATGGCGCGCAAGGTAGCAAAGATTTCATCCCAGTCGCAGGTTCCCTCGCCCGGGGTCCCCCGGTCGCTTTCGCTCAGATGAATATATTTGATATAATCGCGGGCGTCGAGAATGCCGTTGCCTGCCCCCTTCTCCTCGATATTCATGTGATAGGTATCGAGATGAATGAAGATATTGTCCGCGCCGATCCGCTCGATCATGTCGCGGGCCTGCCAACCGGTGTTGATCAGATGATTCTCATAGCGGTTGACCGGCTCGATACCAAGCTGCAGGTCCAGCTTCTTGGCGTAGGCGGCGATTTCAGTCATCACGCGGGCGATATTGTCATATTCCGCCTGCACGGGCGGCACACCGGTGCGTTGGCCAATGCCGCCATAGATGACACCGCTGAGGGCCTCTCCACCGAGGGCCTTGGTCTTGTCAACGGCCAGCTTGAGATAGTCGATTGCCTTGTCCGGTGCGACGGATGCCCAGCATTCTTCTGGCAGGCCGAGGGAACAAACGGCGCGCAGCGCATTCTTCTCGATCAGGTTGCGGGTATGGTCTGTATCTACATCGTGGGGTCTGAGCATGGGAATTTCGATGAAATCGACACCATATTGCTTGGCACCGGCCACCGCACGCTCGGCACCTTCGCGGTCCCAGTTCATGGTCCACATGCTTGTATGAACGCCAAAGCCTTCCATGGTCATTCCTTTCTTAAATAGCTGATTAAAATCTTGATGTGATGAGACCTGAGCATCATCACCGCAATCAGGAACAACCCCCACACGGCGGTGGCGAGATGCTGGTTGGCACCAACCAGATTGAGGCCCGAGGACAGGATTTGCAGAATGAAGAGCGAGATGACCACCGGCACCACCCGACCATGCCCACCGAACGGATCAACACCGCCAAGGAAGCAGGCCAGAACCGTGATCAGCAACAAGGCTTCGCCGTGGCCAACGCGCACCGAGTTGAAGCGCGCCGCCATCAGAATGCCAGCGATGGCGCAGAGCAGACCCGAGAAAGCATAGATCAGCACCAAGGTTCGCTTGGTATGAAGACCCGCATATTCGGCGGCCTGGATGTTGGAGCCGGTCATATAGACCGAAAAGCCGTGACGGGTGCGCTTGAGCAGGATATGCCAGCCCACCGCTACCAGCAGGAACAGGATGAACGGCACTGGAATGCCCATCACGCTGCCATGACCAATCACCCGCATATAGTCGGGGAAGCCGGAAATGTCGCCGCCGCGAGTCAGGAACTCTCCCAAGCCTCTGAGGAACACCATCATGGCCAGCGACACCAGAATCGGGTGCGCTCCGACATAGGCGACGATGGCTCCGATGGCGGCACCGGCCAGCATGCCCACTGCAATGGCTGCGATGACGCCAATGATGAACGCCTCGATACCAGCGTCCGGGCCACCAAATTGCAGCAAGACCCAAGCCAGTGTCAGGCCGGAAATGTTGGCGGTGTAAATGATCGCCAGATTGAGGCCGCCGGACAGGACTGGCCCGAGCATGGCAAGCGTCAAAAAGCCAAGCAAAGGCAGCTGATAGCCCATCGAGGACAGGCTGGGGACGGTCAGAAATTGCGGAGCGGCCAGACTGAAGGCCCCTGCGATGACAACCAGTAGCACCAGCAGGCCGGAGGTGTCCGAGCCGAAGACCGACGTTCGTTTTGAAGGTTGCTTGCTCATTTTGCAGCCTCCCTTCTGAATTTGAAGAGATCGGAGAAGTTGAGGTTCGACGTTGAAATCGCCACAAGAATGGCAGCACCGATGATCATCTGGAACGCGAAAGGCGAAACGCCGAGCAGGTTGAGACCATTCTGGGTGACGGCAACAAACATCACGCCAATGACACAGCCAAGGATCGAGCCTTTGCCGCCGCCAAGGCGGGCACCGCCCAGAACAACCGCGGCCAAGACATCAAGCTCACGGCCAAACAGGGCATTGGGGACCACTTCCTGCACGATATTGACCTGCATGAGACCAGCAATGCCCGCCATCATGCCCATCCAGCCAAAGGCCAGCGCCTGCATGGCGGCCACATTGACCCCGGCCCGTCGCGCCCCTTCGGGATTGTCACCAAAGGCATAGAGCTGGCGACCAAGATTGGTGCGGCGGATGAGGATCCATGTGGCAATGACACAAACGATCATCACCCCGACCGAGAGATTGAGCTCGGCCCATGACCCATCGGCAAGTTCATGCTCGAAGATGAAGATGCGATCGGTCAGCCAATCGGGCAGGTCATAGATGCTGCGACCACGGGTGAAGAACATCAACAGACCGAAAAAGGCATTGTAGGTGGCGATGGTGATGACAATGGTGACGACCCGGAATGTGTGGATCAGGATCATGTTGATCAGGCCAAGGCCGATGCCAATGATGGCACAAATGGTGAGCCCGAGGACCCAATTGCCACCATCAAGGGAGAAAAGGATCTGGACGCCAACATATTGCACCACCGAGGAAGCCACGGCGAAGGAAATGTCGATGCCGCCTGCTATCAGCACCACAAGCAGGCCGACCGCCCAGATCAGGTTAATCGCATTGTTGTTGAGAAGTGAGGTCAGATTGACCAGAGTGAAGAAGCTGTCTGTCAGAAGGGACAGGGCAAGGCAGATGGCGAGAAGCACCACGGCCATGCGGACTTCGATCTTGTTGTCACGCAGGAAGCTATGCATAGATCCGCTCCTCCAGCTGTGGCACCGTGATGTCGTGCGGATTATACGCGTCGACGATGCGGCCATCGGCCATGTGCAGAATCCGGTCCGAATGGAACATAACCTCGGTGACCTCATCCGAGATGAGCAGAATGGCAAGGCCATTCTCGGCAAGCTTGCGCACGATGCGGAAAATTCCGGCGCGAGCGCCGACATCGACGCCGACCGTGGGACTATCGAGAATGAGCAAGCGCGGATCGGTTGCCAGCCACTTGGCAAGAACCACTTTCTGCTGGTTGCCGCCGGACAGGGACGAAATCGGGTCGTCCTGATGGCCGATCTTGACCCCGAGATCCTTGATCCAGCTGCTGACCAGCTGTTCCTTCTTGGTCATGGAAATGAGCGGCACTTTCATCAACAGCTTTTGCAGCACCGAGATCACCGTATTGTCGGCGATGGATTGCTTTTGCAACAAGCCCAGTGTCAGACGATCCTCTGAGACATAGGCCATGCCCTTGCGAATTGCGTCGCGGATGGAGGAGGGTTGATAGGTCTGGCCATCAAGGGTCATCGCACCGGTATCGGATCGGGTCATGCCCATCAGCACATGGGCCAGCTCGGTGCGCCCCGCACCGATCAGACCAGTGAGACCGACCACCTCGCCGGCCCGAATGGTCAACGAGACATCCTCGAATTCACCGATGCGGCTGAGATGGGACACTTCAAGCACCGGCTCGGCATCGGTCAGAGTGCGGGCATCAACAGAATGCTCGATCGTCTGCCCGGTCATCAACTCACCAAGCTTGGCCTGTGTCATAGTGTCGGTGGAATAGACACCGACCAGTTTGCCATCCCTGAGCACAGTCACCCGCGATGCAATGTCGATCACTTCGGCCAGCCGATGGCTGACAAAGACCACGGCAACCCCATCGGACGACAGCTTGCGGACAATGGCCAGCAAGGCGTCGGTTTCCGACTTGGTCAGGGAGGCCGTTGGCTCATCCATGAAGATCAGTTTGGCGTCATTCATCAGGGCGCGGGCGATGGCCACGATCTGCCGCTGGGCGATGGGCAACGCTTCGAGCGCCATATCCATGTCGAGGGCTACGCCGAGGCGTTCAAGGACTGCCTTTGCGCGTGCCCGCATGTGAGCGCGATGAACGCCAC
This sequence comes from Cohaesibacter sp. CAU 1516, assembly GCF_005771485.1. NCBI lineage: Bacteria > Pseudomonadati > Pseudomonadota > Alphaproteobacteria > Hyphomicrobiales > Cohaesibacteraceae > Cohaesibacter > Cohaesibacter sp. CAU 1516. Next base: position 301,281 of record NZ_VANT01000003.1, read on the forward strand.
GCGGTCGCAAGCCAACCAGATCGTCAAAGGCGATATTTTCCTGAACGCTCATATGCGGGAAGAGCGCCAGATCCTGCCAGATGACCGACACGCCTTTGGCGCGGGCCTGAGTGGGTGAAATGGAGTTGAGCTGTTCGCCGAACAACTCCATTTGGTCTGCCTGTTCGGGCTGATAGACACCGGTGATGACCTTGATAAGTGTGGATTTGCCGCAGCCATTTTCTCCGGCGAGACAATGGACCTCGCCGGCCAGAACTTCGAAATCCACATTGTCGAGTGCTTGCAAGCCACCAAATGCCTTGGAGATGCCCTTCAGACGCAGCGCGAATTGCTCGCGATTGCCATTCGTCATTGTGTCTTGACCTTGTGAGAAAATGGGCGCGCGAGATAGCTGTTGTCTTGATTGCTGCCTCGCGCGCCCGCTCTGCTTGGAGGATAGTCTCAGAGGCCCATATCGGCCAGACCGTCCACGGTGCTCTTGTTCACTTCGAGCAGGTTGTCGGTGATGATGTCACGCTCTTCAACCATTGGCTCGACAACGCCAAGACCCGGGATGTCCATGCCGGATTTCACTTCCTTGCCCTCGACCAGCATTTTGCCAAGGGTTACGAAGACTTCGCCAGCTTGCGCCGGATTCCACATGTAACCGCCCAAAAGTGTGCCTTTGTGCACCATCTTGCGGCCCTGCCCCGGAGAGAATGGACCAAGCACATGGATTTTTCCGGTTTTGCGACGTTCTTCAACAGCGCGCCCTGCGCCGATCGGTCCCTGACTGCCAAAAGCGAGGAAGCCTTTGAGGTCGGGATTGGCTGCGATCAGATCGAGTGCGGTGGAGCGGCTGTCGTCAACATTCTCTGCAACGCCATACCGTTCGCCTACCAGTTCAAGCTCTGGATGGTTTTTCGACATCCATGCGATGGCGGCATCGGCCCAGGCATTGTGCAGAGGCACAGTCAGGGAGCCAACATAAACAGCATATTTCCCCGGACCATCGGCTTTCTCGGCCAACAGCTTGGCATGGGCTTCGCCAAAGCCAGCGGCGGATGCCAGCTCAAAGTTCCAGTCCACATTCGTCAGACCGGGTCCTTCATGGGAAATGACAATGATCCCAGCGTCGCGCGCTTTCTTGAGCACCGGTTCCAGAGCGGCTTCGTCGTTTGGTACGACGCCAATCACGTCAACACCCTTGGCGATCAGATCTTCGATGGCCTGAACCTGCAAAGCAGGGTCGGCAGAAACCGGACCGATCATTTCTGCGTTGACGCCGATTTCGGCTGCACGCTTGGTGATGCCATTCTCCATGGCATTGAACCACGGAATGCCGCCAATCTTGACAACAACACCCATGGTTGGTTCTGCGGCACTTGCACTTGTTGCAAGACCGACAGCCAGAGCAAGGCCGGCAATGCAGCCCAACAGTTTGTTCTTCATGGTCTACCTCCCAAGTATTGATTCAATCTGAATGCCAGATGAACCTGAAAAATCGATTGTGCAAACTCCTAAACCGCGAACGAGCAGAGCTTATTCAGCAGCTCAATGCGGAACTTTTCCCATTTTGCACAATCGATATTTCACATTAATGCAAATATGGATTAACCTGTCAATATGTTCATCACCAGCTCAATTAGAAAGACGATCCGCTCTCCATGAAACGCACGCCCAAAAGCACGATTTATGACATTGCCGAGAAGGCTGAAGCGTCGCCTTCCACAGTCAGCGCAGCCCTCAACGGCACCTGGAAAAACCGCAGAATCCGGCAGGAAACGGCCGAACGGATCATTGCGATTGCACGCGAATTTGGCTACTCGGCCAATCTTCAGGCCCGCGGCCTGCGCACGGCCCGCTCCGGTCTGGTGGCCTTGCTGATGCCCGACTACAATCGCTTCTTCTCCAGTCTGGCTGAGTCCTTCTCCCTGCGTGTGCGTCAAAATGGCCTATGCCCGGTGATCGTTTCCACAGACCGCGATCGCGAGGAAGAACTCTCAACAGTTGAAAATCTCGCCTCCTACAATATTGACGCGTTGTTTGTCGTCGGCGCATCCAATCCCGAAGATATCAGCCATTATTGCCAGCAGGCCCATATCAGCCACGTTTTCATTGACCAGCCCTGCAAGCTTGCGCCATCGGTGGTGACGGATCATGCGGCCGGCGCCCGTGCCCTGACCCGCGAAATTCTTCGTAGCCGGGTTCCGCTCGGCGCGTTGGAGCGGGACCGTCCCTATTTCATCGGTGGCGACGCCAATCTGCCAGCAACGGCGCTGCGCATCGAAGGTTTTTGCAGGATCGTCAGCGAGCGCCTTGGGGACTGCCGGAAGGATCAGATCAATGCCTGTGGCTATGAGCTGGACAATGCCGAGCTGGAAATCAAGCGGCTCTATGAGCGGCTGGGCGGCTTGCCGAGCGCTTTGTTCATCAACTCCCTGACCGTTTTTGAAGGCATCCTGCGCTTCCTGATCACGATCCCCGAAGAGGAAATCCGTGCCTGCTCCCTTGGCTGTTTTGACTATGAACCTTTTGGCAGCCTGTTGCGCTTTCCGGTTCACATGATCCGTCAGCGGCACAAAGAACTGATTGATCAGGCCTTTCAGCTGCTGGACGAGGGCTCAGCGCCGGGCACCCTGATCGAGGTCAAGCCGCAGCTTTACAGAGCCATGGATGCGGCCCCGCATCGTCTGGACGAGTAAGGACCGCACAGCCGCTGAAGGATGCAGATCTATTGCGGCATCGTCACATGGGCCTGCAACGCATAAGCCTCTCGGGCCGCTTCCGCACTGGCATGCAATCCCGCCCCCTGCATGGCGAACATCGAAGCGCCAAGCACCGTGGTTTCGGGCTCATCAAGCACATAGATCGGGATGCCGAGTGCGTTGGCCTTGAGCTGCGTCCAGAACTGGTTGCGGGTGCCGCCACCGACCAGAGTCAGTTTCGACGCCTTGAACCGTCCCACCTGCTCAAGCAGGGCAAGCCCGGTCTGGAGGCGTTTGACAAGGCCATTGAGCGCCGCACGAAACAGAATGCCGCGATCCACATCAAGGGACAGGTTGGACATCTCTCCCTTGCCGATCAACATGTCAGGATGAAAGGTCATGCCGAGACAGTCTTCTGGCGCGGCCATGGCATCGCGGATCATGATGTCATATTTCTCGCTGCCGGACAGATCGGGATACATGACCCGCGCCACCCATTCGACAACGGCGGATGCCACATATTGATAACCCGGCGTATAATGACCGCGCTTGACGTCCCATTCGCAGGTGAAGGCATCCTGAAAAATGTCAGCGGACGGCAGATCGATCGTCGCACAGCGGGCCATCAGGATTTCCCATGTGCCGGACGACAGGACCGGCTGATCAGCGCTGGCACCGGCACCAAAGATGGCGAATTGCGTGTCATGACCAGCCGAAACCACCGGTATCCCCGCCTCCAATCCCAGTGCGGTCGCCATTTCTGGCAACAGGGGACCAATCACCTCGCCAGGGAAGACCGTTTCGGGGAACAGGGAGCGTCGTGCTCCGACAGCATCAAGGATCTCGGCGCTGAAATCCTGCGCCTTCAGGTCGGTCATCTGAGCGGTGCCGACCATCGTCGCATCGTTGGTCAATCGTCCGGTCAGTCGATGGGTGAAGAGCGAGCTCATGAACAGGAAATGCTCGGCATTTGCGAGCAGATCGGGATGGTTTTCGCGGAACCAGACAAATTTGTTCAAGGTGTTGAAGGGGAAGCGCCCTACCCCGCTCAGGGTCATCAGGCGGTCGGGATCAATGTAGTTTGACACATGTTCCTGTGCCTCAAGGGTGCGGGTGCATTTCCAACTGATGACCGGATGCAACAAACTTCCCTTGGCATCCAGAAAGGTGCCATCTGCGCCAAAAGTGGTGACTGTGACCGCCCGAATGCGCTCCGGCCCGACCTCTTGGGCCACCCGCCGGGCACATGTGACCAACTTGTCGAACAATTGCTCGAACGGCCAGTAATGCCAGTTTTCATGCTGCGGATCGGCAATGGTGACATTCTTTTCCGCCGCCCGCGCCAGCACCGTGCCGCTTTGCCCCACCGCAATGGCCCGCACATTGGTGCTGCCACAATCCAGCACCAGAACAGCCTCTTCCCCCATAGTCTCCTCCCGTGACATCCTCCCGATGCTGCCAACGTGTCCATTACCCTTGTGGCATGGCACCGACGACACCGTCTTCATTGATCCGGCAGTGGATCCGTTCTGCATTCGCGATCTGCATGAAACCGCCGCGCTCTTCCTTGCTCTTGTCGCAGAGCATTATATGGTCACGGCTGCTGCGCCGCATGGCCCGCTTGACCCCGGCATTCAGAGCATTGCTATCCCACGCGCCGCTCTCGTCCATGAAACCGGCGCAGGAATGAAAGCACAGATCGGCCTGAAATTCATGGATGTGGTCGACGGTAATCGTCCCCAGAAAGGCGCCATATTTCTCATAATATCGGCCACCGACACCAATCACCCGAATATTGGGTTTGTGGACGAGATCAAACACAATGCGCAGGGAATTGGTGATCACCGTCAGGGGCATGTCAGGCAGCATACGCGCGAGATACCAGCAGCTGGAGCTGGGATCGAGCATCAGGGTCTGCTCTTCATGGATGAAAGGCAGCGCGTGACGGGCCATCGCCTCCTTGGCGTCGGAATTGAGGGATTGCCGGGAGCCAAAGGCCAGCACATCATGACTGTCAAGCAAAGAGGAGGCCCCACCATGGGTGCGGCGCAAATAGCCCTGCTCTTCCAATAAGCGCAAGTCACGGCGAATGGTTTCCACCGCAACACCAAACTGTGCAGACAAATCGGCCACACTGATTGATCCGAGGTGATCCACCCGATTGACGATGTCTTTCAAACGGCCTGGCAGCATACCCTTCTCCAAAACGGTCATATTCGGTCATCAATCTGTCACAAATTTCCGCCAACCACAAGAGCGATGCTCTATGTCGCATGCGTTTAACTCGGGACAATTGCTGTCATTTTTACCATTTACGTCCAATTGCATGAATATGAGGCCAAATGACACAGAGTCTTGCAGCTATTGTCGAATCCCTGTTCCCATGATAAAACGGGCACAAACAGTCAACCCCAATTTGGAGCATTCCCATGTCTGACACGACAGAAATCCGTCAGAGCATCATTGATGCCTGCCTTGAAATGAATGCCAGCGGTCTCAATCAGGGGACAGCCGGCAATATTAGTATTCGCGTCGAGGATGGCATGCTGATCACTCCGTCGGGCATTGCCTACAACCAGATGACGCCGGACGATATCGTCCATGTGCGCGCCGACGGGTCCTATGGCAACAATCAGGTCCCGTCCAGCGAATGGCGTTTCCATCTGGCCTGTCTTGAAGCCCGCTCCGACGCCAATGCCGTGGTGCATAACCACGCGCATCATTCGACCTGCGTGGGGATCCTCAACCACCCCATCCCGGCCATTCACTATATGGTGGCAGCCGGGGGCGGCTATGACATTCCGGTGATCGATTATGCCACCTATGGCACCCCTGAACTGGCGACATTGGTGCGCGAGGGAATTGCCCAGCGCAAAGCCATTCTAATGCGCCATCACGGCATGATCGCCACGGGGGCGACGCTGGCTCAGGCCATGTGGCTGGCAGTGGAAGTGGAAACCCTTGCACGGATGTATCTTGAAGTTCTGCAGATCACCGATACGCCTCCTTGTCTGCCGGATGCGGAAATCGATGTGGTGCTGAAAAAATTCGAGAGCTACGGCCTGCGCGAGAAGAACTGACCGCATAAGGCTCTTTATCGGCGACATAGCAGCTCTTTGGCCGATTTCTGTTTGACGGATCCGATTCCGGGCATTAATCCCTCAAGACAGAGGAATTGATGCATGACGCCGAACGAAGAAATCAGACTGATCTTGATGTCCATCCGCAAAATCGCGCGGGCGCTGGATATCCATTCGCGCTACCTGAACAAGGAAAGTGGCCTGACACTGCCACAACTGATTGTCTTGCACTGTGTACGGGATCTTGGTGCGCCTTCGGGTAGCGCCATCGCCAAGGCGGTGGATCTGTCTCCACCGACGGTGCTTGGCATCCTTGATAAGCTGACCGCCAAAGGATTGATCGAGCGGCAACGACTGGAGAATAATCGCCGCGTCGTTGTCTCTCGTCTGACCGAACAGGGCGAGGCACTTCTGGCTGACAGCCCCTCGCCGCTTGGCGAACAATTTTCCAGCCGCTATTTCGCCCTGAATGAAGAAGAGCGACGCAAACTGATCGACTCTCTGGAAACCTTCGCCGACTTGACCAAGAGCGAAAAACTCGACGAGATTGCCAAACTGGTCAGCAGCACTGTGCCGACCAGTCAATTGTAACGGTTCATTCTCAACGAGTTTCCTGCGTCAGATCACCACGATCGATGACTGATTTGGCACGCGCTTGTGCAGATCGATGATGTCGTGATTGAGCAGCCGCACGCAGCCGGACGACACCGCCTTGCCAATCGACCAGACCTCAGCCGTGCCATGCAGGCGATAGAGAGTGTCGCGTCCATCCTGATAGATATAGAGGGCGCGCGCGCCGAGCGGATTGGCCGGCCCCGGAGGCATGCCGCCATTTTTCCAGCTCCATTTTTCCAGCTCAGGCTGACGTTTGATCATCTCTGCCGGTGGTGTCCAGGTGGGCCAGATCCCCTTGCGGGCAACAATGGCACGTCCTGACCATTCGAACCCGGCCCGCCCCAGTCCGACGCCATAGCGCATGGCGCGCCCATTCTCGAGCACCAGATAGAGATAGTAATTCTGCGTGTCGACGATCAGCGTGCCGACCTTCTCCGAGGTGCGATAGGCCACCTCTCGGCGCAGAAAACGCTTGTCGATCTTGCCAAGGTTGATGGCATCAAGGGGAAACCGTTCCTTGGGCAACGGGCCATACATGGTCGCATAGGGGCTAGGGGTGGCCGGGTTCAACCCATCAGCGCCTTTGCGCGGCCCACAGGCAGCAAGGGTGGCGCTCGCCAACATGAGACCTGTGGCGCGGAGCATCTGCCGACGGCTCAAACCCGTTGGGAGCGGGCGGCTGGGCGTTGGAAATTCATTGTCTTTCGTCATTGTTTCTACCTGATCTATGCCGCATGGACCTTTGTTGCAGTCCATGCCGACCTCTGCCGGATGCGTCCAGTTGCCTTGGAAAATCGGCGCAGCGCGAACAGAGAGATGACTTTTTGTCAGTCATCACGGGAGATTCATACCCCTCGCCACACCTCTCTTCCGGCTGGAAACGAGCGTGACAGCGGCACGAAAATATGGGTCTTCTTCATCGGATTTATGGATCGGACGTTCGGTCTCACCCAAAGCGCGGGGGTGGCGGGTCCGGGGCGATGTCACGCCGTGCGGCAGTCTTGTCCCAAGGGATAAGGAAGGGTCTGAGGCCGCTGCCGGTGACATGCGACACGACGACCTGAATGGCCAACATCGGTCCGTTGCATTGCAAGGGGCCGTCAGCCTGCCCGTTCGGACATTTCCGGCACGGGGCAGGCGCTGCTACTTGGTTGGCCAAGGTCCGCAAATTCTTGACACCGGTCATGATGCTGTCGCCATGGACTGCGGGCGCCTTGGAGACAACCAGAATGGTGCTGGAAAGCAGCAGAGGCATCGACAGACTGAGCAGCAACAGCACACTCAGCAGACGCAATTTGGAACAGGTTGCGAGCATCAATGGGTCAATGTCTGAGCGCACATCTTCGGATCGGGCGGCGCAGGGTCTGGCGGGATTGCTGCTAAGGGTTACCCCTTATTCACCCTATCCACAACCAAAACCCGTTGCCCACGCCACTTTCCTGGCCTGCCGTTGCAAACACATCACGTCCAAGCTCGCACAAGCTCGCATTGCCCGTCAGGCCAGTTTGAAACGCTCCAGATGTCCGGTGCAGGGATCAGATTGCAAGTGGGACCAAATGGACTGCACGAGAGGCGATTTTACCTCGCGTTTCTTGCAGACCCAGATATCGAGCTCGGTGTCATATTTGCGATTGTCCGCCAAGGCGATTTCACCACTGCGAACGCTGTCATAGGCACTGCAGGCGGGAAGCCAGAGCATCTTCTGCTCATAGATGGCCAGTTTCTTCATGAACTCGCAGGTGCCGCTCTGGGCAGCGCAGACAAATTTCGGATCCTGCGCTGTCATGCGTGAGAAAATCAGGTCCTCAATGCGCGAAAAATATCCCGTCAGGCCGTAGCCGACATACTCCAGTCCATCACGGGGCGGATTGTTGATGTCATAGGCTGGCTCACCCTTTTCGTTCAGGGCAGTACAAAGATGCATAATATCTTTCCCGAGGGTGATGAATTCGAACTCACGGGGGTCGAGCACGGTCGGCACCTGTGGATGGTGAAACAAGACCACCAAATCCATTTTCCAATCCGCCAGCATTTCGATCATTTCACCGAAATCATAGGTGTCGATGGAAACGGAGAAGTCGCCGCAGGCCACCTTGATCTGCTGAAGCCATTCAGGAACAAAACTCAAGGCCAGCGTGGTCGCTGCCGCAATGCGGATATCCGGGGCAGCACTTGCGTTACGGCGTTGAAACTCAACCCGGTTCAGTTGCAATTCGCGCAGGATATTCTGAGCAGTGTTGTGAAAGGCCGCACCGTCCGCCGTCAGTTTGACCGGATAGGAGGTGCGATCAAACAGGTCCGTTCCAAGCCAGTTTTCCAATGCCTTGATGCGGCGCGAGAAGGCGGATTGGGTTATATGGCGCTCTTCAGCGGCCTGCGAAAAACTGCCGGTTTTGCTCAAAACCAGGAAATCAGTCAGCCAGTTCGTGTCCATTGCATGCTCTTTGACCGTATGCGGAAATTATGGGCAGCCTATCACATTATGCGAAATTTGCATAACAACCCTGTTGGTTGATTTCGGTTAATGGATATAGGCTGTTGGAGTCACCTGAATGTGCGATCCCCGCTCGGTCAATGAAGCGGGGGCGGCATTCTTCCATCGCAAATCGCCCACGGTTTGCGAGTTGAGATCAGATTATCCTAGAGGGAGATTGAACGTGAATTTTCCATTGACGTTTAAAGGCCTGTCCATGGCAGCTGCGCTGGCTGCATCCGTCGCCATTCCGATGGCTCCGGCCTCAGCCGAGACGCCCAAAGACACCTTTGTGATTGCGCGCAACACCGCCGATGCCATCACGCTTGATCCGGCAGAAAGCTTCGAGTTTACCGGCGGTCGCATCATCGCCAACATTTATGAGCGTCTGTTCTTCTTCGAACCGGGCGATCTGACCAAGCTGGTTGGCGGCATCGCGGGCTCCTATGAGTTTTCCGAAGACGGCAAGAAAATCACCGTCAAGCTGAAGTCTGGCCTGACCTTCCATTCCGGCAACCCGGTTACGGCTGCTGACGTTGCCTATTCGCTGGGCCGCGCGGTCAAGCTCGACAAGACCCCGGCTTTCATCATCAAACAGATCGGCTGGACCGCGGAGAATGTTGATGAAGCCGTCAAGGCAATCGACGACACCACCGTTGAAATCAATGTGCTGGCAGACATGTCTCCTGCGCTGGTGCTGAACCTGCTCTCTTCTTCCGTCGCTTCGATCGTCGACATGAAGGAAGTGGAAGCCCACGCGGTTGATGGCGATATGGGCTATGCATGGCTGAAAGACCATTCCGCAGGCTCTGGCGCTTACAAGCTGAAAAGCTGGAAGGCCAACGAGCTGGTCATGCTCGAAGCGTTTGACAAGTTCCGCTATGGCGAGCCACCAATGAAGCGCGTCGTGATCCGTCACGTGGCCGAGCCTTCTGCACAGCGTCTGCTGCTGGAAAAGGGCGATGTGGATGCAGCAATGGAACTGACCTCGGATCAGCTCAAAGGGCTGGAAGGCAATGCGGATGTGGCCGCAAAGTCCTATCCGAAGGGCTATCTGATGTATATCGCGACCAACATGGAACATCCGATCCTGTCCAAGCCAAAGGTCCGCGATGCGCTGCATTATGTCGTCGATTATAAAGGCATGGTTGGCTCGATTCTGGATGGCCAATACAAGATCCACCAGAATTTCTGGCCATCGGGCATGTGGGCAGCGGCGACCGAAGCCCCTTACAGCTACGATCTGGACAAAGCCAAGGCCCTGCTCGCGGAAGCTGGCGTGGAAGAAGGCACCAAGATCACGATCGACACCCTGAACAAGTCACCTTTCAAGGAAGTGGCGCAGAATGTTCAGGCCGCTCTTGGCAAAATCGGCATCGAATCCGAGATTATCCTGTCCGACGGCAAGACCCTGTGGCCAAAATATCGCGCCCGCAAACATGAGCTGATCATTGCCCGCTGGGGTCCTGACTATTCTGATCCGCATTCCAACGCCGATGCCTTTGCCCACAACCCGGACAATCGCTTCGAAGCCAAGCTGACCGGCAAGCTGACCTGGCGCAATGCCTGGGATGCAAAAGGTCTGACCGAGTTGACCAATGAAGCTGCGGCTGCGTCCGATCCGGCCAAGCGTGAAGAACTCTACGCCAAGCTGCAGAAAATGGTGCGCGAAGATTCGCCATTCACCATTATGTTCCAGGCCATCGGCACCTTCGGCCAACGTTCCAACGTCGACGGCTTCGTCAATGGCGTGACCTCTGACCAGGCCTACTACTGGACGGTCACCAAGTAAGCTGATGCGCCCCTCTCCCTACTGTTGAGGGGCGTTTTTCTTTTTGGTTTCCAAAATGGTAGGGGTGATGCAACCGCATCCCCTCATGCTTGCAGTTCGGGCACAACCAATCGCGGCGGATTGGGGCCCGGACTGTGTCAAACCAGACAGCGCGCCCCCAACAAGATCAGCCCCCTTAAAGCGCGGGACAACTCACCGACATGGCGCGTCCTTTACGGGATATTTGCGGGATTTCCTGAATGACAGACAATTCCATCTCACAGACGACCGAGTCACCGGGCAGCGGGCCAGATTTTGCGCCGCTTCTTCGCACCTTGAAGAAGATCGGCAGCGGCCTCGCCATGCTCATTCTTACTTTCATCGGCCTGACTGCCGTCACCTTCATCATTGGCCGGATCATGCCCAATGACCCGGTGGTGGCCATTGTCGGTGACCGGGCTTCCAAGGAAGTCTATGAAGCGATGTATATCCAGCTCGGCCTCGACAAGCCGATCTGGGAGCAATATGTGATCTTTGTCACCAATATGCTGCAAGGGGATTTTGGCAATTCGGTGATGACCACCCGGCCGGTGCTCGAAGATATCAAACGCTTCTTTCCGGCAACGTTGGAGCTGGCGACGCTGGCCACCTTGGTGGGGATCATCATCGGTGTCCCTGCTGGTGTCATGGCCGCAGTGCGGCACGGCACGATAGTTGACCATATTGTTCGCATCATCGGTCTTCTTGGTCATTCGATCCCGGTTTTCTGGCTCGGCATGGTCTCGCTGTTGATCTTCTATGCCAAGCTTGACTGGGTGGCAGGTCCGGGGCGGATCGACTTCTTCTATGACGGCATTGTCGATCCGGTGACCGGCATCATTTTGATCGATTCCGCAATTGCTGGTGAGTGGGAAGTGTTCCAGAATGCCGTCTCCCATATCATCCTGCCCGCCTCGATGCTGGCTATCTATTCGTTGGCCTATATTGCCCGCATGACCCGCTCTTTCATGCTTGACCAGCTCAATCAGGAATATGTGCTGACCGCCCGGGTGAAGGGCCTCAAGGAAGGGGCCGTGATCTGGCATCACGCTTTCCGCAACGTCCTTGTCCAGTTGATCACCATTATCGGCCTGACCTATGCCAGCCTGCTCGAAGGCTCGGTGCTAACCGAGACAGTCTTTGCATGGCCGGGGATCGGGCAATATATCACCAGTTCCCTGTTCAATGCCGACATGAATGCGGTGATTGGCGGCACGCTGGTGGTTGGTGTGTCCTTTGTGGGCATCAACATGATTTCCGACATGCTGTATCGCATCGTTGATCCGAGGGCGAAATAATGACTGATAGCGCCATCAAACCAAATACCGGATTGCGTGCCTGGCTGCTCGCCGATTTCCCGGATACCGCCTTTCAAGCCCGCTGCCAGCGCGCCTATATTGGCTGGCTCAGCTTCAAGACCAACCCGATTGCCATGCTCGGCCTGTTCATCGTTGGCTTCCTTTGCCTTGTGGCTTTGTTCGCGCCGCTGATTGCAGGCACCGATGGCAATGAACAGGAGCTCGCCAACCGTTTGCAGCCCGCCAGCGCCGCCCATTGGTTTGGCACCGACGAGTTGGGCCGCGATGTGTTTGACCGCATCGTCTGGGGCTCACGCGTCACCCTTTATATCATTTTCCTTGTCTCGATCATTGTCATGCCAATCGGCCTGATCATTGGCACCGCGGCGGGCCTGCTCGGAGGCATTGTCGACAAGGTGCTCATGCGCATCACCGACATTTTCCTTGCCTTCCCACGCCTCATTCTGGCGCTGGCCTTTGTGGCCGTGCTGGGTCCGGGGCTGGAAAATGCCGTGCTGGCCATCGCTTTGACCACATGGTCGCCATATGCCCGTCTGGCACGGGCCGAGACGCTGACCGTGCGTTCGAGCGAATATATCATGGCCGCAGAGATCATGGGTGCCTCGAAGATCCGCATTCTCTTTTCCCATATCATGCCAATGTGTCTCAGCTCGACCATCGTGCGCCTGACCCTTGATATGGCGGGGATCATTTTGACCGCCGCTGGTCTTGGCTTTTTGGGGCTGGGCGCTCAGCCGCCGCTGGCGGAATGGGGGGCGATGATTGCTACGGGGCGCGACTTTCTGCTCGACCAGTGGTGGGTACCAACCATTCCCGGCATTGCCATTCTGGTGGTCTCCCTTGGCTTCAACCTGCTTGGCGACGGCCTGCGTGACGTGCTCGATCCACGCAGTTCGGGAGGCCATTGATCATGGATGGAACAATGAAGAAAGCAGTCCCTACACCGCCGCAGGATACGGACCGAAGCGATGAGACACTGATTTCGGTCAAGGACCTGCATGTGCGCTTCACCACCCCCAAGGGCCCGGTTCATGCGGTGCGCGGCGTCAGCTTTGACCTCAAGCGCGAACGGCTTGGCATCGTCGGGGAAAGTGGCTCGGGCAAGTCCCAGACCGGCCGTGCCCTGTTGCGCCTGACGGCAGGCAATGGGTCAATCGAGGCCAGCGAGATGATGTTTGACGGCATCGATCTGATGCAGGCCAGTGAGAAAAGCATGCGCGCCATTCGTGGCTCGCGCATTTCGATGATCATGCAGGATCCGAAATACTCACTCAATCCGGTGATGACGGTTGGGGCGCAAATCGCCGAATCCTGCCGCGAGCATGAGAAAATCTCCAAGGCCGAAGCCAAGAAGCGGGCGCTGGCCATGCTGGAGGCGGTGCGAATCCGCGAGCCGGAAAAGGTCTATAACCTCTATCCGCATCAGGTCTCCGGCGGCATGGGACAGCGGATCATGATCGCCATGATGCTGATCACAGATCCGGAAGTGATGATTGCCGACGAACCGACCTCGGCACTGGATGTCACCGTGCAGATGCAGGTGCTGGCCTTGCTCGACGACATGGTGCGCGAGCGCGGCATGGGGCTGGTTCTGATCAGCCACGACCTGCATCTGGTTTCCAGCTTCTGTGACCGGGTGCTGGTGATGTATGGCGGCCGGATCATGGAAATTCTCGATGCCAAGCATCTCGATCAGGCCCAGCATCCCTACACCAAGGGCCTGTTGAGCTGTTTGCCACAGATGGATGGCCAGCATGAGGAACTGCCCGTGCTGCAGCGCGATCCAAACTGGATGACCGAAGACCTGAGCGGAGGGTCCAACGCATGATGATCTCCATTCGTGATCTCAATATTTCCTTTGGTTCGGGCAAGAATGAAATTCAGGCCCTCAAAGGCGTCACTCTTGATGTCGCCGAAGGGGACAGCTACGGCCTTGTCGGCGAGTCCGGTTCGGGCAAGTCGACCGTTTTGCGGGCGATGGTGGGCATTTATACCCACTGGACCGGCTCCATCCGCATCGATGGGCACGAGCTGACAGCCAAGCGCTCTCTTGCCTCGCGCAAGCATATGCAGATGGTATTCCAGGACCCTTATGGCTCGCTGCATCCACGCCGAACCGTGAATGACACCCTGCTCGAACCGTTGGTCATTCACAAGCTCGACAATCACGACACCCGGATCGTCAAGATCCTCAATGAGGTGGGGCTGGGGCCGGAATTCCGCTTCCGCTATCCGCACCAATTGTCCGGCGGTCAGCGGCAGCGTGTGGCCATTGCCCGGGCGCTCATTCTGGAGCCGGAAGTGATCCTGCTGGATGAGCCGACCAGTGCGCTCGATGTGTCGGTGCAGGCCGAGATCCTCAACCTGTTGTCGACGCTGCGCAAGACCCATGGCCTCACCTATATCATGGTCAGCCATGATCTGGCGGTGGTTGGGCATCTGTGCAGCAAGATTGCGGTGATGAACAGGGGCGAGATCATCGAGGAAATATCCGAAGATCAGCTGCGCAGCGGCGATGTCTCCCACGACTATACCCGCCAGCTCTGGACCGCCTCGCACGGCTACGACCGTGCGGCGCTTGAAAATTTCAAGGAATTTGCCTGACCACAGGCAGACTTCCCCCTCCCCGGCATTGTCGCCAAAACGGGCAATGTCGGGGAGCTTTCCTGATCCCCGGCGTGCAGTATCTGATGGCCCGATTGTCGGGTTGCCCGCCTGAAAATGACGAAACGGGGCCTTCTGCGACAGCTTGAAGGCCGCGAACGGGTGCGCCTAGCCCCGACGCAACGATAAGGACACGAGACATGGCAGACAGATTGATCCCGGTTTTTGACGGACATAACGACACCCTGCTGCAACTGACCGAGGCCGAACGCAAGGGAGCGCCGATCTCCTTCATGGATGGCGACGAGAGCCTGCATATCGATTGGCACAAAGCGGGTGCTGGTGCTTTTGCGGGCGGGTTCTTTGCGATGTTCGTCCCGCCGGTCAAGGAAGGAGAACAAGCGCTGGAGCTGCATGAAATGCTGACCCCGGTCGAGCAAACCTATGCCCTTGACTACACCATGCATCTGGCCTCTTCGGCCTTCCGTCTGGAGAAGGAATCCGGCGGCTCGGTTCGGATCTGTCGCTCGGCCACTGACATCCGCAAGGCGATGAGCGACGGGGTGATTGCCATGTTGCTGCATATTGAAGGGGCGGAGGCCATTGATCCCGATTTTCACGCGCTTGAGGTGCTTTACGGCGCAGGCCTGCGCTCCATCGGACCGGTCTGGAGCCGGGCCAATATTTTTGCCACCGGGGTGCCGTTTGATTTCCCCGGCTCACCGGATCAGGGGCCGGGCCTGACCGAAAAAGGCCGTGAGCTGGTGCGGCGCTGCAATCAGATGGGCATCATGCTCGATCTGTCCCACCTTAATGAAAAGGGCTTTTGGGATATTCAGAAACTGACCAGCGCGCCGTTGGTGGCGACCCATTCCAATGTGCACGCACTGAGCCACACCCCACGCAACCTGACCGACAAGCAACTCGATGCAATTGCTGAAAGCAAGGGCGTGGTGGGCCTCAATTATGCGGTCGGCTTCCTGCGCGAAGATGGCGACCAGAAAAATGCCGATACGCCGATTGAGCGGATGCTGACCCATATCGATTATTTGCTCGCCAAGCTCGGTGAAGACGGCGTGGCACTGGGGTCGGACTTTGATGGCTGCACGGTACCAGAGGCCATTGGTTCATCGGCAGGCAATCCCAAGCTTATCGACGCCATGCGCAGCCATGGCTATGGCGAGGCCTTGATCGAAAAGATCGCCCATGGCAACTGGATTTCCCTGCTCGAACGCAGCGGAATCTGACGCAATCACATACATCCTGCTGACACTCAGGGCGGCACTCCCTTGCCGCCGCCCTGGGTGTCAGTGTATCGGGCTGCCATCGCCCCATTCGGGCACTCAAAGGGGATGCATCGCAAAATGTGACCAATACAAGGCCATTTCGCGATGCCATCATGTGGCTGTTGACGCTTGATGCACGCAGGGGTAAGTGCAGCGCCATTGGCATCAATGGTTGACTGGCCTCAACCTTTTTGTTGCAATCACAACTGCCCACCATCCTGACTCAAGAGAGTTCTACCTTGCCCCGCAGCCTTTTATCCATTGCCTCGCTTTTGCTGGGATCTGCCTTTCTGTTCTTTGCGGGCGGTCTGACCGGCGTCCTGTTGCCCGTTCGCGGCGGCATCGAAGGTTTTTCGAGCTTCTGGCTTGGTTTGCTGGGAACCGGGTGGGCGGTTGGCTATGTATCAGGCTGTCTTTATGTGCCGCGGATCGTGACCCGCTCGGGCCATATTCGGGCCTATAGCGTGATGGCAGCTTGTGCCTGCATATCGATCCTCTTGACTTCCATGCTCATGGTTCCCATCGCCTGGGTGGTGCTCAGGGCATTGGCTGGTTTTGCCTTTGCGGGCGCGGCAATGATCGTGGAAAGCTGGTTGACCGAACGCTCTTCAAGCTCGGTTCGCGGGGTGATTTTCGGCACCTATACGATGGTCAACCTGTTTGCCACCACGGTGGGGCAAATGGTGATTGCCGTTGTGCCTGCCGAAGGGGTGCATCTTTTCACCATTTCGGCGATTTTCTATGTGGTCGCGTTGCTACCAACGGCACTGACCCGCTCGCCAGCCCCCGCTCCTTTGGCACGGGTGACGCTGGATGTCGCCAAATTGTGGCGCAACTCGCCGATTGCGGTGGTGGCTGTCTTCCTGACGGGCGTATCGAACGGCACCTTTGGCACGCTGGCTGCGGTTTATGGCCGTGATATCGGTCTTGATCTGGCGGGTATCGCTCTGTTTGTCAGTGCCTCGATCCTGGCAGGGGCCGCAACCCAGATCCCGGTGGGCTACATCTCGGACAAAATGGATCGCCGCTATGTGGTGATTGGCATCGCCATCGTGGCGATCATTTCTGACGGCTTCTTTCTTAACAATGCGCCCAAGGATACATGGTCGGCGGTGATCCATGCGGCGGTGTTCGGGGCGGCAATTTTCACTTTCTATCCGGTGCTGGTCGCCCATGCCAATGACCATGCGGCGCCCGAAGACAGTCTTCAGACCAGTGGCGGCTTGCTTCTGATGATCGGGGTTGGTTCGATTGTCGGGCCGCTGATTGCCGGTGCATTGATGAGCGCCTGGAACGAGCAAGGCCTGTTCATCGTGACGCTGGTGTCCCACACACTCATTTTGCTCTATGCGATCTGGCGTCTGACTCAGCGCAAGGCAGCACCCGGCGATGAAAAGAGCCGCTTCATTCCAATCGCTCCCATGCGCACCCGGACGCCACAGACCATTTTGATGGCCGATCAGTTGGCCGAACCAGAGGCCGACGACGGGGGTGAGACGGCGACCGGCGCAAGGCAGCCTTAAGAAACCCGCACCTATCGCAGCTGCGCCGTGGCCTTCATGGCCATGGCCCCATCGTGACGCCGCACCCACAAATCGCACGTCTTGCCATCGGCGCTCATTTGGCCGTGAAGCGTGAAATCATGGATATCGAACACGGTGGCCAAGGCGCGGAATTCAAAGCGTTCAATTTCGGCATTCGGTGCGTTGCGGCGCAGCAAGTCCATGAGCATCGTGGCGAGCAAGGGACCGTGGACAATCAAACCTTCATACCCTTCCGAGCCGGTG
The DNA here is from genome assembly GCF_005771485.1 of Cohaesibacter sp. CAU 1516. Lineage (NCBI taxonomy): Bacteria > Pseudomonadati > Pseudomonadota > Alphaproteobacteria > Hyphomicrobiales > Cohaesibacteraceae > Cohaesibacter > Cohaesibacter sp. CAU 1516. Next base: position 318,942 of record NZ_VANT01000003.1, read on the forward strand.
CAGAAAGGTTGATCATAATGGATCCGATGGCCGTTGAAGGTCAGGGCTGAATAGCGGAACAGCAGCACAGGGTCGGGATTGATCGCCATGCTGAAATCCGACGTCACGGGCGCTTGCTTCGGGGCGACGACAGGCGCGTCAGCCTTTGGCATTTCGCGATAGACAATATCGTGATCTTCATCGACACAGAGAGTGTCGCCGTCAAAAATCTGATGGCCGACCGTGACGAAAACCAGCTTGCCGGAGCGGCCTTCCTTGCCCTCGACGGATTTGACGGTCGAAACCTTGCGCAAGGTCTGGCCGATGCGCATCGGGGCATGAAAGGCGAAGCGGCTGGCCGCCCACATGCGGCGCGGCAAAGGCACCGGCGGCAAAAAGCCCCCCAAGGCGGCGTGGCCGTCATAGCCCGCCTCGGACAGCTTGAACAAAGGCAGGAAATGCAGCCAGTGCCAGAGATGCGGCAACTCGGAGCCGTCGATATAAGGCGCGTCATCGCGGTTCAATGTGGCGGCTAGGGCATTGGATGGGAAGGGCGCGATCCGCTCCGTCAGGCTTTCCGATTTGCCGATCCATTGTTCCAGATGCTGCATATCCATGCTGAGGCTTCCTTGCTGCTTGTCTTGCGATGCATAGAAGATAGCTCCAATCGGGGGCGGACGAAAAGTCCGCGAAAAGAGCCTGTTTGCAGATGCCAACAAAAAAACCCGCAGCCGTGCCCGGCGCGGGTTCTTTGATGGATCGTCGGTGCTGAAAAGTCGCTATTCTTTCTCGGCTTTGGAGATTTCGGTCACGCCGCCATTGGCACCGGACCAAGCCAATGGATCATTGAGGAAGGCCTCGACCTGCGCGTGGGTTTCGTCATCGAAATAGCCATGCTTGCGCGAGACCGCCAGCACATCGCGCCAAGTGGCCAGATAATGCAGCTTGATGTCGATTTCGGCAAGATTGTCATGCACTTCTGGGAAGATATCATAATAGAAGAGCACGATCGTGTGGTTGATCTCGCCGCCTGCCTTGCGGATGGCTTCGCAGAATTTGATTTTGCTGCCGCCATCGGTGGTCAGATCTTCGACCAGCAAGACGCGCTTGCCGTCGATGCTGCTGCCTTCGATCTGGGCGTCACGGCCAAAGCCTTTTGGCTTTTTGCGGACATAATGCATCGGCAGGTCGAGCTTGTCGGCGATCCATGCGGCGAAGGGGATGCCTGCGGTTTCGCCGCCGGTAATCGAATCGATCTGCTCGAAGCCGATATCCTGCAGGATGACTGAAGAGGCGAAATCCATCAGCGTGTTGCGGATGCGCGGATAGGAAATCAGTTTGCGGCAGTCGATATAAACCGGGCTGGCCAGACCGGATGTCAGCATGAAGGGCTCATCGGCACGAAAATGCACCGCTTGGATCTCAAGGAGCATCTTCGCGGTCAATTCGGCGATCAGTTCGCGATTTGGGAAGGAGCTTGGCATCATGAGGTCACCTATCTGTTTCGTGTCATCCGGACAAAGTGCCCAAGCCCTAATGGTTTCCCCCCATCAAGACAATGTCAAACCGGAAAGGGCACAGGGCTGTTGTCGCTTTATAAACAGCAAACTTGTGGCAAGATCGCAGAAAATGGCCGTTGATGGACCCTATGCTCGCAAGATGGCCTCAAAGTCCGACAGGTCTTTGGTGACCTGAAGGGCGCCAGCTTCGCTCAACTTGCCCGCCTGCCAGTCGACGCACTCCCTGAGATGGGTGCCGCCGACAAAGCCGAAGACCGCCTCGATACCGGCAGCCCGTGCGCCGATGGTACCGGCAATGCCATCCTCGATCACCGCCGTACGCGCTGGATCTGCGCCCAAGGCTTCAAGAGCATGGAGAAAGATGTCGGGGGCCGGTTTGCCATTGGCCACACGATCGGTACTGTATAGGCGATCTTCGAAGCGATGGCCGATGCCGACCACATCCAGTGCATGCTGAAGACGGCCTTCACTGCTGCCCGTGGCGATGCAGTAGCGGATGCCTTCTGCCTCGAGATGATCGAACAGGGACAGAGTGCCGGGCATCAGGGCAAGATCTGTTGTGAAGCGCGCAAGGATCCGCTCATTCCACAAATTCGGGAATTCGTCTCCGGCATCCCTGCCAGCGGTTTTCTCGATATAGGCGCGGGTTGAGGCATTGGAATGGCCCAGAAACCCCTCGACCAGTTCGTTCCAGCTCTTCTCGATACCAAACATCGCCATTGAGCGTTGCAACTCGTCCAGGGAGATTGTTTCACTGTCGACGATCACGCCGTCAAAATCGAAAATAACCGCTTCAAATCTGCTCATCCCCGTGCCCTTCATTCGCCTGGATTTTACCGGCGGCACCCTTTCATGAGTGCTGACCAATAGCAAGCCCCGATGGCGACCAAAGTCGAAGACAGGTCGATCGGGGCTGACGGGTCGGTCAAAAAACAATCAGTCCTGCAGTCGATTATGCATTGAGCATCGCAGTGACTTCGGCAAGCGTCGGCGCAGCACTCGACGCCCCGCGCTTGGTGGTCGAAAGCGCACCGCAGGCAGCCGCAAACCGCACCGCGTCAGACAGGCTCAGACCATCGGCCAGAGCATAGGCAAGACCACCATTGAAGCAGTCACCAGCGGCCACCGTGTCAATGGCCTCAACCTTGAAAGGCTCAACGAAGCCTTCCTCGGTTGCGGACTGGAAATAGACCCCGTGCGCTCCGAGTTTGATAATGGCGACCGGAACACCGCGGGCCCGCAATCGGGTGGCAGCTTCGGCTGCCTCGGCGCGGTTGGATGGACGCAGGCCGGTCAACAGGCCGGTTTCGGTTTCATTCGGGGTGATGATATCGATTTGCGACAGCACCGCATCGGCCAACCCTTCAGCGGGTGCGGGCGCGGGGTCAAAGATGACCCGTCCCCCAGCTTCACGCACCAAGGCGGCAGCTTTGAGGCCCGCCTGCATCGGGATTTCCAGCTGCAGCAGCAGAATGTCGGAGGCCTTGAAGACGGCTTGGGAGCGCACGACATCGCTCTCATCAATCGCCATGTTGGCACCGCCAATCACCGTGATGCAGTTTTCCGCCTTTTCATCGACGCCAATCACCGCGATACCGGTCTTGTTGTCCGGGTCGGAATAGATATGATCGGTCGGTACATTCAGCTCGGTCAGAGCCTTGAGCGCCGTTTCGCCGAACATGTCCGGGCCGATGCGGCCGATCATGGCCGTCTGTGCTCCCAGCTTGACGCAAGCGACCGCCTGATTGCATCCCTTCCCCCCAAGGCCGAGGCCATAGGTGTCCCCATGCAGGGTTTCGCCCGGTGCCGGCAACCGCTTGGCATAGGTGGTCAGGTCGATATTAATGCTGCCAAAAACTGCAATGGACATGGAAGTACCTCTTGGAATTACGTCTCACGGATGGGGCGCGGGGGAGAGACCGATTCCCGTACCACCAGCGAGGGTTCGAACTGGAGCAGTTTGGGCATATCGGCTTTGTTTTCGAGATGGTCGATCAGAATGTCGGCGGCTTTCAGACCCAGCTCGAAGCTTGGCTGATGCACCGTGGTGAGCGATGGGGTGAGATAGGCGGCCAGCTCGAGATCATCGTAACCGATGATCGAGATGTCTTCACCGACCTTCAGACCCTTTTCCTGAATGGCACGATAGGCCCCGATGGCCATCATGTCGTTGCAGGCAAAGACCGCTTGGGGGCGCTCCGCTGCTTCCAGCACCTTTTGCATGGCACGGTAACCGCCGGGGGCGCTCAGCTCATCGGACACCACCCAGTCGGAGCGGATGGCATGGTCGCTGGCTTGCATCGCCTCGATGAAACCGCGATAGCGATCACGACTGCGGGGGTGCTCAACCGGACCGATGAGGCAGCCAATCTCGGACAGGCCCTGTTCGAGCAGATGATTGGTTGCCAGCCTGCCACCGAGGATGGAATCGTCAGCAATGGCGCAGCCATCAACGCTCAGTTCGAAATCGAGCAGAATCTTCGGCAACTTTTTCAGACTTGCGAGCTTTTCATTGAAAATGGCATCGCTGGATGTGGTCATCACGACCAACGCATCAATGCGCTTTTGCAGCAATGTCTGGAGATAGGACAAATGGCGCTCGTGGTCGTCGCCAGAATTACACAGGATGAGGCTGTAATGCTTCTGGTAGCAGCCTTCCTCGACCCCTTGCACCACTTCGGCAAAGAAGGGGTTGGTGGAGGAGGAAACCAGCATGCCGATGGTCTTGGTGGATTTGACCTTCAGCGCACGGGCCAGAGAGCTTGGCTGATAGCCAAGATGCTCTATGGCCTTTTCGACCTTTTCTTTTGTCGCGGGCGCTACGAAACGGGTCGAGTTGACCACATGGGACACGGTGGTGACCGAGACACCTGCTTCCTGTGCCACATCCTTGATGCTGATCATGGGTATCGGCTACCTGTTCTGGCGGCTTCCGACAGCTCCTTTGTCAGGGCAGGTCAGAGATGCCAAGCCTCTGGTCTCCCGAGCAATCAGAGTGATGTCTGTCATTCGTCTGGCTCGGAGAGGGACCCGGCACGCATGCGCCGGGTCCGGGTTCAGTTGACGGAACGTTCCGCCCTTAATCCCTTACTTGGTAATGACTTGCAGTGCAACAGGGGTGTATTCCGGCACGCTTTCGCCTTTGAGGATCTTGTCGGCAACTTCGACACCCATGGAACCGATCATGCCAGCCTGCTGGGCAACGGTGGCCAGCATTTCGCCATCATTGACCGATTTCACGGCGTCATCGGTGCCATCAAAGCCAACGACGATGATGTCGCGTTTGGCCGCTTCGATTGCCTTGATCGCGCCCAGAGCCATTTCGTCATTATGGGCGAAGACGGCGTTGATTTCCGGCTGGGCCTGCAGGATGTTTTCCATCACGTTGAGGCCTTTGGTGCGGTCAAAGTCAGCGGCCTGAGAGGCAACCACTTCGATGCCGGTCGCGGTTTTGATGGCTTTGTTGAAGCCTTCACCACGGTCACGGGCAGCAGACGTGCCGGGAACGCCTTGCAATTCAACAACCTTGCCTTTGCCTTTCAGGGTGTCGATGATCAACTGGCCAGCCATTTCGCCGCCCTGCACATTGTCGGATGCGATATGCGAGACAACCTTGCCAGAGCTGGCACCACGGTCGAGGGTGACAACCGGAATATCCTTGCGGTTGGCTGCCTTGATGGCAGAACGCACAGCGTCGGAATCGGTCGGGTTGATCATCATCAGTTTGATGTTTTTGTTCAGCACATCTTCCACATTGGCCAGTTCCTTGGCAGGATCATTCTGGCTGTCGAGCACCAGCAGTTTGTAGCCCAGCTCGCTTGCCTTGGCTTCTGCGCCTTCCTTCAGGGTGACGAAGAACGGGTTGTTCAGCGTCGAGACGACAAGCGCGAGGCTGTCCTGAGCCATAGCGGACACCGAGGTGCCAAGCATCATGGTGGTGGCGAGTGCCATACCGAGCAGTTTTTTCATAGGTTCTCTCCCTAGGTTACTTCGAGTGCAGTTACGCATTCTTCCCGCGTTGGTCGAGCATGACGGCGAGAAGTATGACGCCTCCCTTGGCGATCATCTGGTAGTAGGACGACACGTCCAGAATATTGAGGGCGTTGTTGAGGGTGCCAATGATGAGGGCACCAATGAGGGTTCCGGTGATGCGGCCCTTGCCACCGGCCAGCGACGTGCCACCAAGCACAACGGCGGCAATGGCATCGAGCTCATAGGCAAGACCGGCGGTTGGTTGGGCGCTTTCAAGACGGGCGGTTAGAACAATCCCGGCAAGGGCTGCCAGCGCACCGGATAGCGCGTAGACGGTGATTTTGACCCGTGTGACATTGACACCGGCAAGCTTGGCAACCTGCTCATTGCCACCGATGGCATAGACATAGCGGCCAAAGCAGGTGTGGTTGAGCATGTACCAGCAACCGGCAAAGACGACGAAAGCCAGAATGACCGGGATCGGGATACCAGCCACATAGCCGCCGCCGATCTGGTAGAAACTTTCAGCGACATCGAAGTCGCCGGTCGAAATGGGGCGCCCTGCAGTGAAGACCAGTGTCGCACCGCGAAACATGGTCATGCCGACAAGGGTGGCAATGAAAGGCTGCACGCCAAAGAAGCTGACAATCGAGCCCTGAGCTGCGCCCATCACCGCACCCACCACAATGGTGACTGCCAGCGCCACGAAAAGCGGGGTATCAAGCCCGATCATGGCGGCGCAAATGGCACCGGTCAGGGCCAGCACCGAGCCGACCGACAGATCGATGCCGGCGGTCAGGATAACGAAGGTCATGCCCGCCGCAATCACCGCATTGACCGAGGTCTGACGCAGGATGTTGAGCAGGTTGTCAACGGACAGGAAAGACGGGCTGATCAGGGAAACAAGCCCCATCAGGACCAGCAGGCCAATCAGCGGAATGTTGTTTGTAGCGAAGCTCTTCATGGTCATCGAACGGTTCCTTCCCCTTAATCCTTCAAGCCAGCAACAATGCAGTGCATGATGCTTTCCTGATCGGCATCCTCCCGGTCAAAGGCACCGGTCATCTTGCCAGCAGACAAGACAAGGATCCGGTCGGAGATACCGAGAAGTTCGGGCATGTCGGAGGACATCAGCAGGATGCAGAGGCCTTCCGCCTTGAGTTTGTTGATCAGAGTATAGATTTCACGCTTGGCCCCGACATCGACGCCGCGCGTCGGCTCATCCAGAATGAGAATGCGCGGCCGTGGGACCAGCGACTTGGCAATCGAGACCTTTTGCTGGTTGCCGCCGGACAATTGCGAGACGATGGCATCCACTCCGTGGGTCTTGATCGAGAAGGCATTGATATATTCGCCGACCTTGGCCCGTTCGGCCTTTTTGTCGAGCATGCCCATCTTGTTGGAGAAGAGGCGCAGACCCGTCAGGGCCATATTTTGTCTGAGGCCATGCATCTGGATCAGGCCTTCGAGCTTGCGGTCTTCGGTGACATAGCCGATGCCAGCCTTGACCCCTTCAAGCGGGGTGTTGATATGACAGACCTCGCCGTCAATCAGGATCTCGCCTGCCTTGGCCGGATTGGCTCCATAGATGGCTTTGGCCAATTCTGTACGCCCTGCTCCGACCAGCCCGGCAAAGCCGACAACTTCCCCAGCCTGAGCGGTGAAGGAAACCTCCTTGATGCCCTTGGCCTTGAGGCCACGCACCTCGAGCGCCGTGGCCTTTGGCTCGGCCTTGACGTAAGGATATTGATCAGACAGGTCACGCCCCACCATGTGGCGGATCAGATCGGCTTCGTCGATCTCAGAAACCGGACCCTGATGGACCATCGAGCCGTCGCGCAAAACAGCAACATCGTCACACATCTGGAAGATTTCACCCAGACGGTGGGAGATGAAGACCATCCCCTTGCCCTGTGCGCGCAATTGATCGACCACATCGAACAGAATTTGGGTTTCCACATCGGTCAGTGCGTCGGTCGGCTCATCCATGATGATGATTTCGGCATTCATCGTCAGAGCACGGGCAATTTCGACCATTTGCTGCTGGGCAATGGAAAGCGTGCCCAATTTGGCGTTGGGATCGATCTGTTGCTTCAGGTGGGTCAGCCAGTGGCGGCTTTCCTTTTCAATCGCACCCCAGAGGATGCGGCCGCTGGCATCGGTCGGCTCGCGACCTAGGAAAATATTCTCACCTACACTCAGTTCGGGCAGCAGGTTCAATTCCTGATGGATCATCGCGATCCCGGCATCAATCGCCTGACGGGCGGTGGTGAATCGCACCTCTTCGCCCTTGTAATGCATGGTGCCACTGTCCCGACTGTAAATGCCGGTGATGATCTTCATCAGGGTTGACTTCCCAGCACCATTTTCCCCGGCCAGTGCCACAACGCGTCCGGCATCGACGTGAAAGTCGACATCCTTGAGCACCTGTACTGTCGAGAAAGACTTGCTGACCTGACGCAGTTCCAGCAATGCAGACATAGCCGGACCTCCTGTCTTCTTCTGGTTTCAAAAAGATCTATTGGCACAGATCAGAATGAAACACCGGAATAGAGAATGATGTTGGCGTAGGGGGTGCATTCGCCGGTTCGAACCACGGCACGCGCCGTTTCGGTTTCAACCTTGAAGCTTTCATGCGCAACCGTCTGGATTTCGATCTGGTTGCCTTGGGTCAGAGCCAGTTTTTCGATCCACTCAACGACCTGCTTGTGAAAGCCTGGCTGTTGGTCAACCATTTCGGTCGCAATCAGAACCCGCTCAACAAAGAGTTCAGCCGTCACCGCTGACAAGGTATCCATAAAGGATGGCAAGCCGCGACTGACGGCCAAATCAATGCGCTCAACACCATCGGGAACAGGCAAGCCAGCATCGCCGATGCAAAGGGCATTGCCATGCCCCATCTCGGACACAACACGGGTGATGTCGGAATTCAAAAGAACCGCTTTACGCACGAAGTTCCTCCCTCGTTTGCAGTCATGGCAAAAAAAGTATCACGAAGCAAACGATTGCGCAATCGTTTGCTTTGACCACTAAAGTCGATATTCATGATACTTGACTCAGCCTTTTGTCGAGAATTCTAGCAGCACATTAATCCATGTCTGTGACACGATCAGGACTATTCCGAGGCAATTTTCTGGTGAGGTGCCCGCGCATCCAAGGACTGACTAGGCAATTTTCGGTGGCCTATTCTCTTGTTTAACACTGAAAATATCGAGATATTCCAGATACTTTCCTTCTTGCGCGTAAGAATGTTACCAATTAACGCCACGTCACCATCTTCTCAGGACTTGGGGATTTGGTGTAGACTTGAGGCTCATGTGTGTGGGGCGAACGGCTTACTGGCTGCGTCAACCTTCAATGGGGCAATGACAGCCGGTCGACATTGTAATCGGCAGTGGATAAATATCACTGACCATCTAGCCCCACGGGACTGTGGCACTTTTGAGCAGGAGAAAAGATGTATCCAAGCATGCATATCAATCACCGAACAGCCGATGCCTTCGTGCATGGCGCGACGCTTTTGGCGGTGGGGGTCATGTGCGGACTCGTCTCTATGCGGATATCCGATGGCATCGGGCTGCAGAAAACCGTTTTCAGCATTCTCTATATGGTCTGTTTGCTTGGATCAGCGCTGGCCTCGGCCATTTATCATTTCGGGCCGTGGCATAACGTTCGCCTATCGTTGCGGCGGATCGATCATGCGGCCATCTATGGTCTGATCGCGGCGACCATCACGGCAGTGCTGAGCGACCTTGACCCGACCTTTGTCTTCATCTTTGCCGGCATCATCTGGACCGTGACGCTGCTGGCGATGCTTTGGAAGATTTTTGGCAGCCATGTCAAGAGCCGCTGGTCCACTCTGTCCTATGTCGGCCTCGGGGCGATCGGTTTTGTCGGTCTGGTGTTCAATTTCACCGAGTTACCACTGGTCACGGCCATCACGATTTTTGTTGGCGCGGGCTTTTATCTCTCCGGCATTCCCTTCTATGCCCGCAAGTCGATGCCCTATCGCTATGCGATCTGGCACGTCTTCGTGCTGCTTGGCACGATCAGCTTCTTTGTCGGCATTTTCAACGTTGTCTGAGGCGCGAGAGTCGGGATTTTTTCACCCTGCCTTCTTGATGCCATGCAGCTTCATCTTGCGATAAAGGGTATTGCGGGAAATGCCCAGATCTGAGGCACAGCGCGAAATATTCCAGCGGGTTTGGAACAAAGCTGCCTCGATCAGTCGTTTTTCTCTATCCGACACATCAAGATGCGCGCGCAGGCCAGTGCCAGCCGTCGCGTCACACGGTTGCCATTGCTGGTTGCTGTCAGGCTGAGCAGGCTCGCCCTTGCCCATTGAAGGCCCATGGAGCATGCCAAGATGATCCGGGGTGATCGGTCCACCATCAGCCAGAATGGAAGCGGTTTTCAGCGCATGCTTCAATTGGCGGATATTGCCCGGCCAGAGATGGGCCTCGATCATCTGTCGCGCCTGACGGGAAAAAGAGGCCTCATCGTCCAAACGAGCCTTTGGCAGCAGACGCGCGACAATATGATCGAGGTCGGAACGATGCCTCAGAGACGGCAGTGGCAGAGAAAAGCCGCAAATCCGGTAATAGAGATCCTCACGGAAGCGCCCTTCGGCGCAAAGCCGTTCAAGGGGCTGGTGGGTGGCAGCCAACAGGCGAATATCAAGATCAACCCCCTTGGTGCAGCCAAGCGGCGTCACCTTGCGCTGCTCTAGCACCTGCAACAGGCGGGTCTGGGCGGACAGGGGCATGTCGCCGATTTCATCGAGCAACAAGGTGCCGCCATTGGCCGCCAAAATCTGCCCCTTGAAACCAGCGCTCTGGGCGCCGGTGAAAGCACCCGCCTTATAGCCGAACAACTCCCCTTCGATGAGATTTTCCGGCAGCGCACCGCAATTGACCGCCACAAAGGGGGCCTCGGCCCGGTCAGAGGAGGCATGAAGGGCACGGGCGAAGCTGTCCTTGCCAACCCCGGTCTCTCCGGTGATCAGCAGCGGAATGTCATTGTCAAACAGCTTCTGTGCCTTTGCTGCCAAGGCCTGCAGCGGCGCGTCTGCGCCGATCAGTTGCGCCAGTTCACTTTGTTTGGGCGCGTGTGATGCGTGTCGCTGGGCCGGTTTGGATCGTTGGGATCGCACGGGATTTTGTGGCACCTGCCAGCCCGGTGTCAGCGGATGACCGCCTTTCAAGGCAATGGCTGTCGGCCGTTCTGTCCGATTGGGTTCGATCAAACGGGCATGCAAATGGGTCGCGCTTGGCGCAAACGCATCTTGCAGGCCGATCTGGGCAGGCATGCGCCCGGCATTGGCCAGATGGCTGGCCAGCCGATCCCGCTCCATGGTCACCAGATCGCCAATGTCGCGGCCAATCAGCTGGCTGCGGTCGGAGACCGAGAGATGCAGCTTTGCCTGCTCGTCCAGCCCGACAATGCGACCATTGTAATCAAGGGCGATCAGCCCCTCTTCGAGCAGGCCGACGCGGTCCGCATCATGATGAAAGCGCATGATCCATTGATCGGCAAAGTGATCCTGAAAATTGCGGCGCGACATCAGTCGAGCAGACATTTCCAACAGCGCACGGGTATGAGCGAGCAGATCCGGATCATCCTTGCGGCCAATGCTGGAAACATCAAACAGCGCGAGCACATCGCCCTCAACATCAAAAACCGGTGCGCCGATGCAAGTCAGGCCTGCATGGCGGGAGTGAAAATGCTGATCGCGATAGACGGTCAGTGACTTTTTCTCGGCGATGGCCGTACCAATGCCGTTGGTGCCTTCGCAGGCTTCGCTCCAGTCCGCACCGCGTCTGAGGCCCGACTGGCGGAACAGGTCATCAAGGGCCGACTGAACCGCAAATTCGATGATCGTTCCATGCCGGTCGGTCAGAATGACCGCGTGGCCGGAACCTACGATATTCTGAAAGATATGCTGAACCTGCGAGCGGCAGGCAGTGAACAGAGAGCCAAGGGATTCGATGGAATCGCGCACGCGCTCGCGGCGGATGACCGCCTCCCGGCGCTGGCACCCTTGATCGAGGCCATAATCCTCGCGGCAACGGCTCCAGGATGCAGATAAGATTTCGTGATCGCGTGAGCCATGCCCCACGCGTTGCAGATCGCGATGCGCCATCAAAGTCCTCCCCTGCCCGCGCCGCCTTTTTCTGGTTCGGCTTCGGGTGCGTCTAAATGTATCATGACTGAGGGGTATCGCCAAATTTGCCAAGGCCTTTTGACGTGGTCGCGCGGCGCGGCTGTCCCGTCTGCACCATCTGCGAGACAATCGACGCAACAAACTGTCCCACGCATGACACAGTGTGCGGTTGCAGCAATCATGATCTTTCAATCACTTAGTCAGTTGGCATGAAACTTCCTTCTCTTGCTGTATCAAACAATCCACATGACGCAGCATTTCTGGGAGGAAAATCATGAACGTCATTACACCACAGACCCGCAGCGCGGCACTCGATACGTCCCATCTGAACATCGAATGGCCGTTCAAGCCCCGCTATGGCAACTTTGTAAACGGCACCTTTGTCGAGCCGAAGTCCGGTCAGTATTTCGAGAATGTCACACCGATCACCGGGGAAGTGATTTGCGAAGTGGCCCGCTCAAATGCTGACGATATTGAAGCCGCGCTCGATGCGGCCCATGCGGCCTTCCCGGCATGGGGTAAAACCTCGCCGACCGAGCGCTCCAACATGCTGCTCAAAATGGCCGACCGGATGGAAGCCAACACCAACTTGCTGGCCGTGGCCGAAACGATCGACAATGGCAAGCCGATCCGCGAATCCATTGCCGCCGACGTGGCACTGGCGATTGACCATTTCCGCTATTTCGCAGGCTGCATCCGGGCCGAAGAAGGGCATATTTCGGAAATCGACCACAATACCTATGCCTATCACATTCCGGAGCCTCTGGGCGTGGTTGGTCAGATCATTCCATGGAACTTCCCGCTGCTGATGGCGGTCTGGAAGCTGGCTCCTGCCTTGGCGGCTGGCAACTGCGTGGTGCTTAAACCTGCCGAGCAGACCCCGGCCTCGATCATGGTGTTCCTCGAGCTGGTCGGTGATCTGCTGCCAGCGGGCGTCCTCAATGTGGTCAATGGCTTTGGTTTGGAAGCGGGCAAACCGCTGGCCTCATCCAATCGCATCGCCAAGATCGCCTTTACCGGCGAGACCACGACCGGTCGCCTGATCATGCAATATGCGGCGCAAAACCTGATCCCTGTGACGCTGGAACTGGGTGGCAAGTCGCCAAACATCTTCTTTGAAGACATCATGGAAGCCGATGACGCCTATTTCGATAAGTGCCTTGAGGGCTTCTCGATGTTCGCGCTCAATTCCGGTGAGGTCTGCACCTGCCCGTCGCGCGCGCTGATCCAAGAATCAATCTATGACGATTTCATCGCCCGGGCGCTTGAGCGGGTCAAAAAGGTCAAGCAGGGCAACCCGCTGCAGATGGACACGATGATCGGTGCGCAGGCCTCCGGCGAGCAGAAAGAGAAAATCTCTTCCTATCTCGACCTTGGCAAGGGCGAAGGGGCGGAATGTCTGCTTGGTGGCACAGTCGCCAACCTGCCCGGTCTTGAAGGCGGCAACTATATCAATCCGACCGTCTTCAAAGGCTCCAACAATATGCGCATCTTCCAGGAAGAGATTTTCGGGCCGGTTCTCTCGGTCTGTACCTTCAAGGATGATGACGAAGCGCTTGCCATCGCCAATGACACCGACTTCGGCCTTGGTGCTGGCGTCTGGACCCGCAATGGCAACCGGGCGTTCCGCTTTGGTCGCGAGATTCAGGCCGGTCGTGTCTGGACCAACTGCTACCATGCCTATCCGGCCCATGCGGCCTTTGGCGGTTACAAGCAGTCGGGCGTGGGGCGTGAGAACCACAAAATGATGCTTGAGCATTATCGCCAGACCAAAAATATGTTGGTGAGCTACTCCACTGACGCTCTGGGCTTCTTCTGATCAAGAAGACGTCTCCCAAGACGCACCCGTCTGGCAGAAGATTGGCCAGACGGGCCTTCCTTTCCCTTCCTCTCCTCGCGGAGTCCGACATGTCTCATACAGACTTGCCCACAGTAGCTGCGACCAGCGCAGCCCTTACCCTGTTGCAGGAAATCAAGACCCGCTACGGCGACAATCTGCTGTTTCATCAATCAGGCGGCTGCTGCGATGGCAGTGCACCGATGTGCTTCCAGACAGACGACTTTCTGATCGGCGAGCAGGATGTGTTGCTGGGAGATCTGGAAGGCGTGCCCTTCTATATCAAGCGCCAGCAGGGGGAACGCTGGGGAAGCAGCCAATTGATCATTGATGCAGTTGATGGCAATGGCGGCATGTTCAGCCTCGACAATGGCACCGGCAAGCGCTTTCTGACCCGGACGGAAAGCTGCGCCTTGCCTCAAGCGTAAGCCTGTCTTTGCGTGGTTCGCACAAGCTGTTGCCGACAAATACGCTGAGACACGACAAAATTGCGCTAGATTAAAGCAGCCCCGAAAGCATGGTGATAGGAGGGAACATTCCTGTTCCCTTTTTCAGACGGGCAAGTGTGCTTGCCATCCAAGACCATGCCGATCAGATGCCTCATAGTTGATGACGAAGCTCCGGCTCGAGACGAGTTGGGCTATTTGCTGTCCTGCTATCCGGACCTCACCATCATTGGCGAAGCGGCCTCAGCGTCAAAGGCCGTGAGCCTGTGTCTCGAACGACAGCCGGATCTGGTTTTTCTAGACATCCAAATGCCAGGACAAAATGGGTTCGAGGTCATTCGTGCGCTGCAGATGGCCGACTGCCCGCTGCCTCTGTTCGTCTTTGTCACCGCCTATGACAGCTATGCGGTCAAAGCCTTTGAGGCGAGCGCGGTCGATTACATCCTCAAGCCGGTCTCGGAAGAGCGACTGGCCCACACAATCGAACGGGCGCGGGCTTTTCTGGGGCAGCAGATCAACCCGCTGCAAAAACAGCTAGAGAGCCTGTTGACCAAAATACAGGGGTCGGACCATACGCCTCTGCCGACCACTCATCGCATTTCAGTCGAAAAACACGGACGGATCCGACTGATCGATCCACGCGACATTGTCTTTTGCAGCTATGACGATAGCCGTGTCATGGCCCATACTCGCGACGACATCTTTCCCGCTTATGGCATCGCTTCGATGGACCGGATGGAAGAGCATCTGGCGGGCAGCACGTTCTTTCGCGCTCACCGCTCTTCGCTTGTCAATCTTGAAGCCGTTGTGGAATTCAGCCCCTGGTTCAATGGAAAATACAGCCTTGTCATGGGCGACAAGGCGCGCAGCAAGCTGACCGTCAGCCGTTCCCGTGTCAAGGAATTCAAACAAAGGCTGGGATTGTAAGCCCTGCCTGCCCGGACAGCCGCCCTGCCCTCGCCCATCGGAAAGCCGATAGCATGTCGATACTGACCCTGATTGCCACCCTTCTCAAACATGTAGGCCTGCTGGTTGCGGGGGCTTATGTCCTGTTGAGCCTGTCACCGGTTCAGGAAATGAATTTCAACCGCCGCGGCTTAAAGAACCGGCTCTTCATGATCCTGTTTTTCGGTTTTTTGGGTGTGCTGGGAACCTATAGCGGCAATGCGATCTTTGATTCCATCGCCAACTTGCGGGCCATGGCGGTGATCACAGGCGGTCTGTTTGGCGGTCCTGTTGTCGGCCTGGGAGCCGGGCTGATTGCCGGGGGACATCGCTTCCTGATCGATCCGTGGGGCTTTTCGGCGCTGGCCTGTTCCATGGCCACCCTTCTGGAAGGGCTGATGGCCGGAGCCGTGCAGGTCAAATTGCAGGACCGCGCCATGCGCTGGCAGGTGGCTCTGGTTTTGGCGCTGATTGGCGAAAGCATGCATATGGGCATGGTGCTGGTGCTGTCCCAGCCTTTGGAAGAAGCGATTGCCCTGGTCCGTGTGATCATGTTGCCAATGTTGATCGGCAACAGTCTGGGCGCCGTGTTGTTCGTCCATGTGATCAACTCCATTCAGGATTTTCGCGAGCGCAAGGCCTCGGACCAGACACAGAAGATCTTTGACATCACCAACACCACGGTGGCCTATTTGCGGGCCGGATTGAACGCCCAGAGCGCGCAGGCGATGGCCGAGGTCATTCATGACCGGTTACCGGTGGCAGCCGTGTCCGTTACCGACACCAGAACCGTGTTGGCCCATGTCGGGGAAGGCGACGACCATCATTTGCCCGGCCGTCCGCTGGTCACACGGGCCACCAAACAGGTGATCGCCTCGGGCGAGCAGATTTTTACCCGTGACAAGGACTTGATCGGCTGCAGTCACCATTGTTGCCCCCTGACCTCGGCCATCATCGTACCGTTGCGCAAGGGTGGTGCGATTGTCGGGACATTGAAATTCTATGGTTCGCCGAGCTATGAGATGAACAAAATCCTGTTCGAGGTGGCCAAGGGGCTGACGGATCTGTTTTCGATCCAGCTGGAACTGGAAGATATTCAGGTCAAGGACCGTTTGCTAGCCCATGCGGAAATTCGCCATTTGCAGGCCCAGATCAACCCGCACTTCCTGTTCAACTCCCTCAATACCATCGCCTCCTTCTGCCGCACGGCTCCGGACCGGGCACGTGAACTGATCCTCGATCTGTCGCTCTATATGCGCAAGAATCTCGATTCCAGCCGTGGTTTCATCCGGCTGGCGGATGAGCTGGCGCAGGTCAATTCCTATCTGGCGATCGAACAGGCCCGCTTTGGCGATTGCATTCGCTCGAGGATCGAGGTGGAGCCGGGGTGCGAAGACTGGCCGATCCCTTCACTGATCATCCAGCCTTTGGTGGAGAATGCCGTCAAACATGGCCTTCGGACCCGCGAGGATGGGGGCACCGTCGGCTTGACCATTTGCCAGAAAAATGGCGAGTTGCAGGTCACGGTCTTTGATGACGGGTCGGGCATTCCGGAGGATCTCTTGTCCTCGCTGCTCGAACGGCGGGCAATGGAGTCTCAATATGATGGCATCGGGCTTCGCAATTCCCACCATCGGCTGGAACAGATCTATGGCACGGAATATGGCATGCAGATCGACAGCATAGCGGGACAAGGCACAACCATTTCCTTCTCGATCCCTTATCGCGAAGAAATGTTGCCTCTGGCCAGCTGAGACTGCGCGCTGAGAGGCTGCGCCGCAGCCCTAGCTCCCCATTTCGGGATGCGTTCCATTGCTTGCGCACCTGATGGCTGGGCTCGGCCATCCGTCTTTCATCGACTCAGGTGAACCATTCCTGCAGCCTCTTTGCGTTCTGTCAGAGAAATCCGCTTCCCCGTCGACCCATCCAAAGTGCATTTCAGAGGCTCAAAGCGACGTTTCAGCGAGAATCTCTTGTCGCACGAAGCGCTTCAGACATATTTTCGGGCCGATTTTAACCTGCTCGTCGTTCCACTTAGAGCCGCTGCAGGGATTGTCTTATCCCTGCCAACATGCTCAGAGCTTTATCTTTGCAAGGAGAAGATAGGATGCTCTTTTTCCTCATCTGTGTCGGGCTGCTCGTGCTCGGCTATTTCACCTACGGTGTCTTTGTCGAAAAAATATTCGGCCCGGAACCGAACCGCAAAACTCCATGCTGGACCAAGGAAGACGGCGTTGACTATGTCAATATGCCAACCTGGAAGGTCTTCTTCATTCAGCTGCTCGACATTGCCGGTCTTGGCCCGATCTTCGGCCCGATCCTAGGCGCCCTTTATGGCCCGCAGGCCATGCTGTGGGTGGTCATCGGTTCGATCTTTGCCGGTGGTGTGCATGACTATTTCTCCGGCATGCTGTCGGTCCGGTCCGGCGGCAAGTCGATTCCGGAAGTGGTCGGTGATGAAATGGGCATGGCGGCCCGTCAGGTCCTGCGTGTCTTCTCTGTCGTTCTTTTGCTGCTGGTCGGCGTGGTCTTCATTCTCGGCCCGGCGAAACTGCTCTCCAACATGACCGGCTTCAACGTATCCCTGCTGATCGGTGCAATCTTCGTCTATTATTTCATCGCCACGATCCTGCCGATCGACAAGATCATCGGCAGCCTCTATCCAATCTTCGGCGTGCTGTTGCTGTTCATGACCTTCGGCGTTCTCGGCGGTCTGATCTTCAATGGCTATGAATTGATGCCGAACCTTGACTTTGCCACCAACGTGCATCCCAAAGAGCTGCCAATCTGGCCATTGCTCTTCATCACCCTGTCGTGTGGTGCCATTTCCGGCTTCCATTCCACCCAGTCGCCTCTGATGGCGCGCTGCATGCGCAACGAAAAACATGGCCGCCCGATCTTCTACGGTGCCATGATCGTTGAAGGCATCATTGCCCTGATCTGGGTTGCTGCCGGTGTTTCCTTCTATGAGAATTCCGGAGCCCTTCAGGCCGTGATCGCATCTGGCTCGCCAGCTGCTGTCGTCAATGAGGTCTGCAACACCCTGCTCGGCCCAGTCGGCGGCTTCCTTGCCATTCTTGGCGTGATCGTTCTGCCCATCACCTCCGGTGACACGGCGTTCCGGTCCACACGCCTTATTCTGGCTGAAAGCTTCCGCATGGATCAGACCAAGATTGCCAAGCGTCTGATGATCGCCCTGCCGCTGTTCGCCATTGCCTTCATGATTTCGCAAGTGCCATTCGCAGTGGTCTGGCGTTATTTCGGCTGGTCAAATCAGATGTTGTCGATGCTGGTTCTGTGGTCCGCCGCCATCTGGCTGGCCCGCAATGCCAAGTTCCACTGGATCGCAACCGTTCCTGCCGTCTTCATGACCGCAGTGGATGCTGCCTTCATCCTGCAGGCCAAAATCGGTCTCGGCCTTCCGGCAACCTTCTCCAACATCGCTTCGGTGTTCATCGCCTTGGCCGCGCTGGTTGCCTTCCTGATGCTTGTCCGTCCCGCCGGACAGGTGAGCGGTGGCATGAAGCCGGGCGCCACCCCATAAGCGCCTGACCATCGCATTCAAGAAAGCCGCGCTGGAAGTGTTTCCAGTGCGGTTTTTTTGTCGACACAGCAATCAGGCACTGCCCGACGCGGACAGTGCCTGATGAAAGACCTGTAGTCTGTGAGTGCCTTTAGCGGTTGCGAGCCGCCAGACGATCAAGATTGATGACAGTGGAGAACATGATCCGCTCATGGCTCCAGTCGTTTGGCTTTTGCATCATCACCGCGACCAGCCCGACCAATGCCAACACCGGAATCAGAATGGCGGAAAAAAGCGCACGATTGCGTTTGGCATTGCCACCAGCCAGCAGGGTCAGCATCCGCTGTTCAAGGAAGGCCGAGGATGGTTTTCCGGTGATCGACAGATCGAGCTGCACAAAGGCAACGCTGGGACGGGCCCGCAAGGTTTGCTCGCGGCGGCGCAGGCCCAACTCGCAGGTTCTAAGCAGGCATTCGCAATAGTCGCGGATGTCGACGCCATTGCGGGAGATCACCTGCTGATCGCAGCTCAGTTCTCGCAAGCGCTCGATATCACGCTTGAGGAAATGGAAGGCCGGATTCCAGAAAAAGACCGGGCGCAGAAATTCTAGCACCAGCTCCCACTCTGTGTCCCGTTGCCGCAAATGCTGGAACTCATGGCCCAAAGCCATACGCAGATCCTTGCTTCGCGCGAGCATGTCGACCGGCACCACGATGTAGCGACGGAACAGGCTGCGTGTCGAAAAAGGCGTCGTCACGGTTTCCGACAGGATCAGATGGACATTGCCAAAGCTGCGCCATTCATAGCTTTTGTTCAGGATCACATGGAGGCGATAAAGGCTGAGGCATAGACGGCCAAGCCCTATAAGAAGCCCGAGGCCCAGAAGGCCTGCGGTGATCAGTGCAAACCCGCTTTGAAGCGCAAGGAAATCATCGGTCAACCGGGCGCGAAGGCCCAACAAGAGATCCAGCTCGGCTGCCTTGATATCAAGGGAGCCTTGCAGATATTGCGAGACCATCAGATCGGACAGACTGAAGGACAGCGCATGTTCCGCCCCTTGGGGACGCATCATCTGATCGGACACCATGACCAAAAGGGGGAACAGGAAACAGCTCAAGACCAGCATCTTGAGCAGTTTGAGCGCCAAGGCCTTGTCGCCGGCAATGCCGGTGGCCCTCATGGTGGCACGCGTTCCAACCCAAATTCCAAAAGCGGCAATCAGCAGGATGTTTACATTCAGATAGACATCAAGGATCGAACCGACCGTTATCATTCTTCATCCTCCCCTCCACCAGTGCGCGGATCTCGTCGAGCGCTTCCTCTGACAGGTCGTCATCATCGACCAGTCGCGCCACGAGTGCTGCCGGGGTATTGTCGAAGAGTTTCTCCGAAATATCCTTCAGAAACCGCGTCTGATAAGAATCCTTTGTCAGCAGGGCTTGATAGACATGCGTCTTGCCCTCTTTTCGGCTTTCGACAAAGTTCTTTTGCTCCAAAATCCTCATGATCGTTGCGGCGGATGTGTAGGCAAGGTCGCGATCAGGTGGCAACATGGCCAGAATATCGCGCACATTTGCCTCACCCAGCTCCCAAAGTCGGGTCATAAATTCCAACTCGACCTCGGTCAGAAATTCGCTTCTTTTCTTTTTGCGCATAAGAATTCCCGCTGGCAAACCGTCGTTTCATGAGGCGGGCCCGTTCCGCTCTTCCCAAATATCGGAAAAGGACCCTGCTCCCCTTTTCATCCCCTGCCCTCGCTGGAAATCCACCACGCGCAGAAGGTATGATCAGTAAATACTAAAGTTTTCGCAGATCCAAGCCTTTTTTGGAATTTTGGCGCATGAATGGCTTGAATTCGCGCTTTTCACTAGACTTTCCAGAAGCAGAAGGTCGCCCAGGCAAGCGCCAGTCCGAGCGGCGCCCAGAGCGGCATGCCAAACAGACCAAGCCAGGCGAGGAAAATATAGGCTGAGCCCAAAAGCGAGATGAAGAGGCGATCGCCGCGGGTGGTGACGAGGCCGAGCGCACCCAGACGCTCGTCGCCACCGGGATTGCGGATTTCCAGCGCCGTGATGATACCCATCGCCGAGAAAATTCCGATGAAAACCAACGCCGTTGGCCACGTCCATGCCATCCAACTGAGCATCATACCCTCCCCAGGGCAAAGCCCTTGGCAATATAGTTACGCACGAAATAGATCACGACCGCGCCGGGAATGATGGTCAGGGCCCCGGCGGCGGCCAGCAGTCCCAATTCATAACCGGCGCTTGAGGCCGTCTTGGTCATCGTGGCGGCAATCGGCTTGGCAGCCACCGCCGTCAGGGTTTTGGCGAGCAAAAGTTCCACCCATGAGAACATGAAGCAGAAGAAGGCTGCCACACCGACCCCGGCACTGATGGTTGGCAGAAAGATGGTGGTAAAGAAGCGCGGGAAGGAATAGCCGTCAACAAAGGCGGTTTCATCCAATTCCTTCGGCACGCCGCCCATGAAACCCTCCAAAATCCAGACTGCCAGCGGAATGTTGAACAGACAGTGAGCGAGCGCCACCGCCAGATGAGTGTCAAACAGGCCAATGGCAGAATAGAGCTGGAAGAAGGGCAGCGCAAAGACGGCAGCCGGGGCCATGCGGTTGGTCAGGAGCCAGAAAAAGAGCTGCTTGTCGCCCAAAAACTTGTAGCGCGAGAAAGCATAGGCTGCGGGCAAGGCCACACTGACCGAAATGATGGTGTTGATCACCACATAGGTGATCGAGTTGATATAGCCCCAATACCAGGTCGGGTCGGTGAAGATCACCCGGTAATTGTCCAAGGTCCATGTCTGGGGAACAAGCGTGAAGCCGGACAGGATTTCGCCTGTGGTCTTGAAGCTCATGGCCAGCAGCCAATAGATCGGCAGCATCAGGAACAGGATATAGAGGGTTGGTACGATGTATCTTTTTTTCATGATCCGATCCTCCCTAGTGGTCAGTTGGCTTGTCGACCTGCTGAACATCGCGGTTCATCAGGGTGTAGAAGAGCCAGGACACCAGAAGCGTGATGGCGAAATAGATCAGCGACATGGCAGCCGCCGGGCCGAGGTCGAACTGGCCAAGGGCGATCTTGACGAGGTCGATGGACAGAAGCGTCGTCGAGTTGCCCGGTCCCCCTCCGGTCAGGGTGAAGGGTTCGGTATAGATGTTGAAGCTGTCCATGAAGCGCAGCAGGATGGCGATGGTCAGCACCTGCTTCATTTTTGGCAGTTGGATGTAGCGGAAGACCGCCCAGCGCGAGGCGCCATCCACCTCGGCGGCCTGATAGAAGGCATCAGGGATCGAAACCAGACCGGCATAGGAGAGCAAAACCACCAGCGAGGTCCAGTGCCAGACATCCATGACGATGATTGTCACCCAAGCGGCAAAGGGGCTTTGGGTCATGTTATAGTCGATGCCCAAGGTGTGGTTCATGAAGTAGCCGAGCAGGCCGATATCCGGCAGGGTGAAGATGTTCCACATCGCGCCGACCACATTCCACGGAATCAGCATGGGCAAGGCCATGGTGACCAGGCAGACCGGCACCCAGAAGCCCTTTTTCGGCATCGACAAAGCGATGGCGATGCCGAGCGGCACTTCGATCACCAGAATGAGGCCGGTGAACAGGAACTGGCGCCCCAGCGCATTGTGGAAGCGCTCGGAGGTGAGGATCTGTTGGAACCAGTCCAGCCCCTGCCAGAAAAACAGATTGTCGCCAAAGGTTTCCTGCACCGAATAATTGACCACGGTCATCATCGGGATGAGGGCGTTGAAGGCCACCAGCACGAGGACGGGCAGAACGAAGAACCAGGCTTTTTGATTGACGCTTTTCATTGTCATGCTCCTTTGCGGGCCGTGGCGATCCAACCATCCCGGTAAAGACGGGTGCGGTCGGCATCGAGCGCCAGATGCACTTCGTCGCCCGGATTGGGGGGCTGCTGTTCGGTGATGACGGAAATGGACGTGTCGCCAACCATCGCTTCGACCACATTGTGACGGCCAACATCCGCGACCTTGCGGACGCGCGCGGCAAGGCCGGTTTCGGCAAAGGCGATATGCTCTGGCCGGACACCAATTTCGGTCTTGCCGCCACTGCCGCCCGTTGCCCCGCCGGTGATATCGCCTTCAAGGGCAATTTGGTTGCCATGGAACAGGGCCGCGCTGCCTTTCACCTCACAGGGCAGGATATTCATGCCCGGCGAGCCGATGAAATGGCCGACAAAGGTGTGGGTGGGGCGTTCAAATAATTCCACCGGGGTGCCGATCTGGACCACTTCGCCGTCCTGCATCACCACCACCTGATCGGCGAAGGTCAGCGCCTCGGTCTGGTCGTGGGTTACATAGATCATGGTGGCCCGGAGTTCCTGATGCAGTTCTTTCAGTTTCGAGCGCAGCTTCCATTTGAGATGGGGATCGATAACGGTCAGTGGCTCGTCGAACATCACCACATTGATATCCTCGCGCACCAAGCCGCGGCCCATGGAGATTTTCTGCTTGTTGTCCGGCGACAGGCCCGCTGCCTTGACCTTGAGCATGTCGGTCACCTCGAGCATGGTGGCGATGGCCATCACGCGGGTGCGGACGGTGGCTTCGTCCACGCCGCGATTGCGTAAGGGGAAGGCAAGATTGTCATAGACGCTCATCGTGTCATAGATGACCGGGAACTGGAAAACCTGCGCGATGTTGCGCTCAGCCGGTTTGAGGGTCGTCACATCCTGTTCGTCAAACAGGATCTTGCCTTCCGAGGGGACCAGAAGACCGGAAATGATGTTGAGCAAGGTCGACTTGCCGCAGCCCGATGGCCCCAACAAAGCGTAGGCCCCGCCATCCTGCCAGGAAATATCCAACTGCTTGAGGGCATAATCATCCGGTCCCTTGGGGTTCGGATAATAGGAATGCCGCAAACCTGAAAGCGTAATCTTTGCCATGAGTGCTGTTCCTTCAAACGCATCGGCTGCTATGGCTGGCTATTGTGAGCCCTTGGTGGTTCTGGCCATCGCGCGATGCTGAAAATGCGAAACGGGTTGCTACCGGGATGCCCGCTCCCAAATGGAATAGCGGGCAAATGGCATCAGCGCGCCCGTTGACCGTCCGGGTGGAAATAGAAGCAGTCCGCCGGGTCCATGTAGAAGACATGGTCGTCCCCGACCTTGTAGGGATGGACCCCGTGGGCCAGTGACACCCAGGAACGATCGCCCAAGCGAAAATGGGCGCTCGACTCCGAACCACTCAGCTCGGTCACCAGCACGGTTCCGGTCATGGCCACATGATGATCGCCCCGGCGCACCGGGCTGACATGATGGGGGCGGATAGCGATTTCATAATCGCCGTCGGCGAGATCGGCCGACGGACCGGAGGCCTGCCAAGTGACATGGCCATTGAGGCGGATTTCGCTGCCCTGTTTGGTGATCCGGGCTGCATTGATCGGCGGATCGGAAAAGACATCGGCAGAGACCAGATCATGAGGATCTCGATAGACTTCAGCGGTTTTGCCAAACTGGGTGACACGGCCATCTTCCATCAGGGCGGTATAGCCGCCCAACAACAGGGCTTCTTCCGGCTCGGAGGTAGCATAGACCACCACGGCTCCGCGCCCGGCAAACAGCTCGGGCAACTGGGCACGCAGCTCTTCACGCAGCTTGTAGTCGAGGTTGGCCAGAGGTTCATCGAGGAACACGGCCTTGCTTTCCTTGGCGATGGCACGGGCAAGCGCTGTGCGCTGCTGCTGGCCGCCGGACAGTTCGTGTGGGCGGCGATGGAGCATCGGGCGCAGTTGCAACAAATCGGCAGCTTCCTCGACACGGCCTTCGATTTCCGACTTGGCCATGCCTGCCACCTTCAGCGGCGAGGCGATGTTTTCGAACACGGACATATGCGGATAGTTGACGAAGAACTGGTGGACCAGCGAAATGGTCCGCTGCTGGGTGGTCTGTTTGGTGACATCCACCCCGTCCATTTCGATGGTGCCAGAGGCGCAGCGATCCAGCCCCGCCATCAGCTTGATGAGCGAGGTTTTGCCCGCTCCGGTTTCGCCGAGCAGAACATTGAAATGTCCCGGCTCAAGGCGCAGCGAGGTCTCCTTGATATGGAGGCGTCCATCGACCTGCTTGGTGATGCCTTTGAGTTCTAGCGTCATGTTTGAAATCACCCCGGTCGGCCATGCCGACCTGACTTGCTGCCCTACTGTTGGTCCGACTTGCTGGTATAGGTGCCTCTGCTAACCGAGGCTTTTTCGGATGCACCTGCCCCGGCCGGTCAGTCGCATGCAAAGCTGACAGCCGGTTGATGGCAGGGCGGAGGATTTGGATGAGACGAGATGCTCACCGAAGGCCGACCGGGGAGACCCCGGCCGGTCGGTTTGGTCTTTGTTAGTTGGCGTTCCACCGTGCAACCAGATCGTCATAATTGACGGTCTCGCCCTGCGGCTTCTCATTGTCCAGTTTCGGCTTGGCGCCGCCATTCTGGTACCACCAATCGGCGTCTTTCTCTTCATTCAGACGCGGACCACAGCCGCCATAGACATTGGCGCGTTCGTCTGCGACCTGCATGCGGGCCATGACCTGATCCATTTCACCGGCCAGACGATCCATGGCTTCCTGTGGGGTGAAGGCACCGGAGTTCACGTCCCCGATATTTTGCCACCACAACTGGGCCAATTTTGGATAATCAGGCACGTTGATGCCGGTTGGCGACCATGCAGTACGATCCGGCGAGC
Organism: Cohaesibacter sp. CAU 1516; assembly: GCF_005771485.1. NCBI lineage: Bacteria > Pseudomonadati > Pseudomonadota > Alphaproteobacteria > Hyphomicrobiales > Cohaesibacteraceae > Cohaesibacter > Cohaesibacter sp. CAU 1516. Next base: position 344,049 of record NZ_VANT01000003.1, read on the forward strand.
GGTAGAATTCGACCAGACCACCCAGTTTCTGAGACCGCTCGGAGAAGCTCTCATGATTGACCGAGCTGTCACGGATGAAGGTCAGACCAACGTGGGACTTTTTCACGTCAACGGTCTTGGAGACCACGAACTGGGCATAGAGCCAAGCGGCTTTGGCGCGATCAACAGGGGTGGATTTGAGGATCGTCCAAGAACCCACATCCTGATAGCCAACCCTCTGGCCTTTTTCCCAGTATGGACCATGAGGGCTTGGCGCCATGCGCCACAATGGGTTGCCCGCATCATCCACGGTGTTGTTGCCTTCGGACTTCGGCTTCACCATGTCGGCGGTGAAAGCGGTGTACCAGAAGATCTGCTGGGCGACGTTGCCTTGGCTGAGCGCTGGCAGGGACTGGTAGAAGTCGTAGGAAGCGGCACCCGGAGGGGCATAATTGCGCAGCCATTCGTCCCATTTGCGGATGGCATAGACAGCGGCAGGACCGTTGGCAGCACCGCCACGGGTGACAGAGGCACCGACCGGGTTACAGGAGCCTTTTTCCATGCGAATGCCCCATTCATCGATCGGCACACCGTTCGGCTCGCCTTTGGAGCCAGCACCGGCCATCGACAGCCAGGCATCGGTCATGCGCCAACCAAGGTCCGGCGCGCGCTTGCCATAATCCATGTGGCCATAGATCTGGACACCGTCAATTTCCTTGACGTCATTGGAGAAGAATTCGGCAATGTCTTCATAAGCGGACCAGTTAACCGGCACACCCAGATCATAGCCATATTTCGCCTTGAACTTGGCCTGAATGTCGGGATTGTCGAACCAGTCCTTGCGGAACCAATAGAGGTTGGCAAATTGCTGGTCTGGCAGCTGGTAAAGGTCGCCATCCGGGCCAGTGGTGAACTGGGTGCCCATAAAGTCCCCAAGATCGAGACCCGGGTTGGTCACATCCTTGGCGTCGCCTTGCATGAATTTGGTCAGATTGTAGGCCAGCTGCAGGCGGGAATGGGTGCCGATCAAATCGGAATCGTTGACATAGGCGTCATACAGATTGCGCTTGGTCTGCATCTGCGTCTGGACGGCCTGTACCACTTCTCCTTCCCCAAGGATCTGGTGGTTGACCTTGATCCCGGTGATTTCCTCAAAGGCCTTGGTCAGCACTTCCGACTCGTAGGAATGGGTCGGAATGCCTTCGGACAGGACGTTGATCTCCATGCCCTTGAATGGTTCGGCTGCCTTGATGAACCAGTCCATTTCCTTCATCTGTTCGTCTTTCGTCAGAACGGATGGCTGGAATTCGGAATCGATCCATTTCTTGGCGGCAGCGCTGTCTGCCTGAACGGCAGAGGATGTGGCAATCATGGCCGAAAGGGCCACTGCCGATAGCAGAATATTCCGCATTCTTTACTCCTCCCAAAGTAAGTTGGCCAGTCGACAAAACTGGTGCCACCATTCTCTGATCAAGGCGCGAAAAATGTCAAACTAAAATTTTAGTAGTAAAAAAGAAAAGCATAAGTTGTTGAATGTTCGTAATAAAAAGAGACGCAACTTGTGACGAACTATTCGGACTTGTGAACTTGGGAAGGCCTCACCCTTGGGCAGAGTTGCAAAAGCTGGATGCGCCGATGGACGATTCACCCTGCCTTGGGATGGCCGCTTGATCCGGGTATGCAAATGGATGAAGTTGTGCTGAAAAACAGCCCCCGGTGAAGAGAAGGCAAAAGAAAGCCCCGGCACGATCCGTGTCAGGGCTTTTCGCTGTCAAACGTGGGTGTCGCAATTTCAATTCATAATTCAGTCGCCCAGAGCCTTTCCGGGTTGCTTGCCTTATAGCGACATAATACCACATGAGGTGGTTCGTGAGTTGCGGCGGTTTGCGCTATCAGCCCTGCGGCTTTTGCATGGCATTGACTATTTTTCAGAATCGTCTGGCTCTGGATGAACCTTGTCCTCCCACATCAACACGGCCGGCGCGAGGAAAGTCAGCATCAACAGACGGAAGACATGCTGCGCAGCAACAAAGGTGGTGTCGACATCCATGATCACCGCCATGGCTGCCATGGCTTCCAGTCCGCCCGGAGCAAAGGCAATCAGCAATTGCGCCAAGGGCATATCGAGCAACCATGCAGCCAGCGCTCCCCCGGCGACGGCCATCAACGAGGCGAGAGCCATGGCCGCCAGACCGGCGCCCGCTGCCCGTCGCAACTGCTCCAGGGTGACATTGGAAAAACGACTACCGATGATCGCCCCCATGACGGCGAAGGCGATCATGGTCAGCCATGGGGGCATCTGGCCTTCGACGACACCACTGACATGGACGCTGGTCGAAGCCACCATGCCGCCAAGCAGAAAGGCGGCAGGAAACCGGATCCGCAACAGGCCCAGACCGATCACTGCGGCGGCCGGAGCAAGGGCCAAAAGCGAGAACAAGGGCATGATCGGGCGCGGGGCCGAACTGCCGATATGCCCCAACCCAAGCATCATCACCGCAAACGGGACCACCACGGTCAAGGCCATCACCCGGATCGACTGAATGATCGAAATCGACGGAAGATCGACATTTTTCTGGCTGGAAAGGCCCAGAATGAAGCTCAGATGCCCGGGCGATGACGCCAAAGTTGCCGAACGCATGTCAAAGCCCCAGAGCCGATTGAGCATGGAGCGGCTGCCAAAAAAGGTCGCCAGCAATGAGACGACCAGAATGACCGAAGCCAACGGCCAGAGGCTGATCGTGTCGATCACTTCCGGGGTCACTCCGGAGCCCATGGACAAGCCGATGATTGTGAAGCAAATGTTGCGCAACAGGTGGGGGATGTCGAGAACAAAGCCGGACAGGCAGGCGACAGTGACAAGGATGGCGGAACCGGTCAGATAGGGAGCAGGAAAGCCTGCCAGAGACGCAAGAAAGCCACCCACAGCTCCAATGCCGAGGGTCAGACTTGTTTGCTTGATCATGTTCCCATCCAGACTGAAGTGGGGCATCTGGTGGTCTCCGTGGCGTGATCCGGACCGGACAGACGGCAAGGAAGCCAGAACTGTAACGCGTCCGATAGGGGCAGTGCGGCAACAGACGCAGAGCAAGGCGGCCAGACATCGCGATAAGACACCGCGATGGTCCGCTTGGGAGGGCTGTTGCATCGAAAAGCTGATCCCAGTCGATACGCCTATTCCCAGCAATGTCAAGTGGTTGCATGCTTTTGCATGGATAGTACCGCGCCGGAAAGCTGGCGGCTAACCGGCGTTCAGACCCGTTGTCCGCTTACTGCGATTTCAGCGCCTTGTTCCACTTTTCAACAATGCGGGCGCGCTTGACCTGATCGAGATAGACCATCAGGCTTGGTCGAACGGCAATGGGCCTTAGTCGGCTGCCATGGGTCTTGGACATCTGCGTGAATGTGTTCTTGCCGCTGACCATGGGATGAAGCGCTGGCAGGCGAACCTGCCTGGACATGATCTCCTGCCCATGCTCACTCATCAGGAAAGTCAGGAACCGTTTGCCCAGCTCCGGCTCACGGGCGGCTCGGGGCACTAGCGCGATGCGCGACATGACCAGCGTATAGTCTGTTGGCAGGATGATGCCCAGTTCGGGGTGCGATTCAACCCAGTGGTTGGCGTAGGATCCGAGAATATTGTAACCCAATGCAAACTGCCCCTGCGCGACCCGTTGCAGGATGGCCGATGAATTGGAATAGAGCTTGACGCCCGCGCTGCCCATGGCACTGACCAGATCCCAGAGATTGCGATCGTGCTTCTCATCCATGGCAAGGAACATGTAACCGAGCCCGGCGCGTTCAATGTCATAAGTCGCCACACGGCCAAAATAGATGTCACCCTGCTCGCGCAGCAGCTTGGTCAACTCCACGCGCGAATGGGGGGGCTCGGTATTGGCGAAGGTTGGCTTGTGATAGACGATGACAGCCGGTTCAAACGTCAAGGCAAAGGCCGTGTTGCGCCAACTCGCCCAGTTGGGCCAAAGGTCTTTCTGTGGCACCACCACAGGCTGGGCATAGCCATCATTGGCAAGCTTGATCTGAAGATCCATGGCCGACGAAATGGTCAGGTCAGCGGTTGCGCCCGACCGGTCGCTTTCCGTGGTTACCCGTTCATAGACATCCTGCGTCAGCATTTCGACATAGGAAATGGCAATGTCGGGATTGGCGGCGCGAAAGGCTTCCAGCAACGGCATGGAAAGATTGGTGTCCAGCGACGAATAGATCGTTACCGTGCCCGTCTCGTTGGCCGGGTCGAGCGCTGGAAACAATGTGCCATTCACCGATGCGGCATGGATCGGCGTTATCCAGCTGATGATCAGCAGAGCAATCACGCTCAGCCAACATATCGGATGTCGGCCCCTTCCCTTGCGGACAGCCCTTCCCGTGCGGACAGATGGCGTCATATCGTCTTGATCCTCCCCAATCGATCTTCAGCCCGCTGCATCCGTGCGGTTCCCTGATCCGCCCAAATGCAGCCTGTCTCTAGAGGTATCGTGTCAGTCCGGCACAATCAACCATGCATTCCCCTGCTTGTCCCAAAGACCCTATGCATTTCGTCGCCGATGCATAATTGCTTGTGAAAAGTCTCTCCTGTGGTGAAAAGCCAGAGACACCCTTTCAGAAATGGCACGCAACGGGCATGATTGCGACCGTGAAACCCAAAATTTGCTGGGCATCGACGTCGGGATATCCTATGACGAGGACAAGACGGCAAGCGGGAGGCATGCATGCGCATTTTGGTTATCGAAGACAACACAGCCCTGTCTCAGGGTCTGGTCAAGATCCTTGCAGGCCATGGCTATGCCGTTGATTGCGTTCACAGTGGCAGCGATGCCGATGCCGTACTGACCGCCCAGAGCTATGATCTGGCGCTGCTTGACCTCAACCTGCCGGAGATGGACGGGTTTGAAGTGCTCAAAACCATGCGGGCCCGGAAAAATGACACGCCAGTGCTGATCCTCACGGCACGTGACGGCCTTGAAGATCGTATCCGGGGGCTTGACCTGGGGGCAGATGACTATCTCACCAAACCGTTCGAAATCTCCGAGCTTGAAGCCCGCATCCGGGCGCTGCTCAGGCGACGCTCGGGGGCCATGGCGGCCAAGCTGGATTTCGGCTCGATCAGCCTCGACATGACAAGCCGAACCCTGTTTGCCGATGGCTCGCCAATCGAGATTCCGGCACGGGAGTTCAACGTTCTGGAAGCGCTGATGCTGGCCAATGGGCGGGTTTTGTCCAAAACCCAGATTCTGGAATCCCTGTCGAGCTTCAAGGATGAGTTGAGCGAAAATGCCGTGGAGCAATATATATCCCGCCTGCGCAAGCGGCTTGCGCCGCAAGGGGTGAAGATCAACACCGCCCGCGGTCTGGGCTATTATCTCAAACAACAGGATGGCCAAGCATGAAGCCCCCGGCTTCCCATGCGTCCTATTCCCTGCGCACGCGGTTGCTCCTGTGGCTGCTGATGCCGCTTGGCTTGATTTCTCTCCTGTCGTTGCTCGACAGCTATTTCAGCGCCCGCCAAACCGCCAATGACGCGGCGGATCGGGTTCTGGCTGGCTCGGTTCTGGCCATCGCCGAACGGGTCTTCGTGAATAGCAACGGCGAGCTTGATGTCGATATTCCCTATGTGGCCCTCGACATGCTGACCTCTGCGGCGCAGGACCGGGTCTTCTACCGCATTGATGGACCGGACAATCGTTTCGTAACCGGTTATCGGCAGTTGCCGGTGCCGGACAGCCCGGCCAGGCTGCTGTCACTTGGGCCAATGCAGTTTCATGATTCCCGGTACCGCCTTGATGACATCCGCATCGCTGTGCATCATTCCGCAGCCTCCTCGGGACTGAAGTCGATTCCCTTCCGTGTCAGTGTGGCGGAAACCACCGTGGCACGGGCACGGCTGACCAATGAAATCCTGCTCAGAAGCGCCTTTCGGCATCTGATCCTGATCCTGTCGGCTGGCATCATCGTCTGGTTTGCTGTGACATGGGGCCTGAAGCCTCTGGAAAAGCTGGAACAGGCCATTGGCCGACGCAGTCACGATGACTTGCGCCCCATCGAGCATACCGTGCCGCAAGAGGTGAATGGCCTCGTCCAGCATATCAATGCCTTCATGGCCGGGCTGGCTACGGCGATTGCGGCCCTCAAGCATTTTACCGGCAATGCCAGTCACCAGATCCGAACGCCATTGACCATCATCCGCACCCAGATCACGGTGGCCCAGCGGGCCAAGACCGTCGAAGACATGCATGACGCCCTCGATGCCTGCAATCTGGCGATCGGCGACGCAGAGCGGATGATTTCGCAAATGATGGTGCTGGCACGGGTCGATGAGAAAGCCTCGCAGGAACTGCGCAAGGCACGGGTCGATCTGGCCCATGCGGCACAGCAAATTACCATGTCTTTCGTGCCGACGGCCAGTTCCGCAGGCTTTGATCTGGGGTATGAGGGTGAGGATCACTTGATCTGTGTCGGCGACCCGGTGCTGATCGGGGAGCTGCTGAAAAATCTCATCGACAATGCCATCAAGCATGCCATTGGCGGCGACGAAATCACCGTGCGGGTGACCGCTGTCGATGGAGCGGCCATGTCGGCGGATGCCTTGAAAGCCGAGACTTCCACTGACCATAGCACTCACGACCTTGCCGCCATGCGCTGGGCTTGCCTTGAAGTGCAGGACAATGGTCCGGGCTTGCCAGCAGATGCGCTGGCCAGTGCAACCCGCTTTTCAACCAAGTCACACAGCACCAAGGGGACCGGGCTGGGGCTGGCCATTATCAAGGAAATTGCCGCGCTGTTCGATGGGCGAATGAGCCTGCAGCCTGATGAAGCGGTCAGCGGCAGTCTGATCAGGGTCTATTTCCCGACCATCCCGCTGGAGGACGAGACCTGACAGGATCGCGGCAAGGCAGCTTGGACAAGCTCTGATCAGGCGGGATCAGGCAAGGGGCACCAGATGGTTGTCCCATTGATGGCTGTAGCTCTCGCGACTGACCCTGTCACCCTCCGAGCTGACACAAATCTCGCCAGTGCCAGCGGAACGGATCAGCTCCGTGCCACGAAGTGCCACCCCGCAGACATCGGCTTCCTCGATCGCTTCGACCAGATGGCCGGTGCGGGCATCCATCAACAACAACAGGTTACCGCGCGGCGATGTGGCTGCAACCAGACCACTTTCGGCCGAATAGGCGATGCTGCCAATATAGCCTTTGAGGCGCTGGTGCAGATGGTCTGGCACCTCCAGAAGACGCAGCGTCTGCCCCGGCTTATGCAGGCCGATCAGGGCCGGGCTGCTATGGATATCTCCCTGCCATTGCATGCCGAAGGCTACCTGTCCGTCCGAGCCGACGCCGAGATGACGGATGGAATTTTTGTGCATCCGGCGCGGCAAGACCAGCTGGTCTGTAACGTCACCTTTTAGGGTCATATAGGTCAGATTGGGTTCCATCACCGGGATGTTGAGCTTCTGTCTGCCGCTGTCCGGATGGGTTTCGATGCCGCCATTGGCAACAACCAGATGCTTGCCGTCGGGCATCAGTTTGACATCGTGGGGGCCGATGCCATTGGATGGAAACTCGCCAATGCGTTCATACCAGCGATCCACGCTCCAGACGCCAATCATGCCGTTCGAGTTTTCGAAGTCGTTTTCGCTGGTGAAGAGAATTTTGCCGTCCGTTGTGTAGGTGCCATGGCCATAGAAATGCCGCCCTCTTGGGGGTTCCAGCACCTGACGGATCAGGCCATCCACACAATCGACAACCAGGGCAAATCGACCTGGCCGACGCGCAAAACCAACAATTTCCGGCTGTCTGGGATGGGCGGCTGCCGCATGGCCACGATCCGGCAACGGCACCTCGAAGGAAATGCCTCCTTCATGGTTCAAACCAAACAACGCATAAGCGCCATTGTTCTTTCTGGCAGCGGAAATATAGGATGTCGGACCAATGCTGGCCCAAGTGAGGGTCGGACACAGGCCGACCGCTGCCATGCCAGCCATGAAAGAGCGGCGGTTGGTCATTCTGTCAGTCTCCATCCAGTGAGTTGAAACCAGCGCCAATGCCGAGCTTCTGGGCTAGATACACGTCCAGATATTCAAGAATCTGGGTTATGGCCACCTGCAACGCTTCGACCCGGATACGCCCCTGAATGGTGGCTACGGTGGAAAAGGTTGGGTCGTTGAGGTCTTCGGCCAACTTCAGGGCATTGGCAAAACGGCCATCGATATCAGCATCGCCGTCCGAAAGGATCATCGCCAGTTCACGGGTGGACTCGATCGCCATTTGAACATTGCGCAGCGAGCGCCCCGAGCGCCAGGCTTCAGCACGGCGCGGGCGGGGCTTTTTGAAGCTGCCCATCGGGCGGCCAAGCCGGGTCTGTGCGGTGAATTCAAGGCCGGTCTTGAGCGCGGTGTAGATCTGCTGCACTGCCTCGGCCTTGTCGCGGTAGATGTCGTTGCCCGGTTCGGTGATGCGCGTGGCGTAATCGGTCTGCCAGTCCGCCAATATCGCCTCGACATTGTGGGTGATGTCGGCGGTGATCAGCTTGGCGAGATCGCAATAATGCCTGGCAGGTGTCTCAACAAAGCGCTTGTCATAAAGCAGGAAATCGAGCGCATAGAAACCCCGCCCCGCAATCGAGACATGACGGAAGTCTTCAAGGCTCTTCAACGCCGGATCATCGCCCTTCAAAAGCCGGTGAAGGGTCTTTGGTGTGAAGCCCTTGCTGTCGGGCCAGAAAGCCAGCGCAAAGGCTCGATCGTCCTGCTCTGAGGGACCAAAGCGCAAATGGCTCACAGCAATCCAGGCATCAAAGGCCGTGTGATAGGCATCCCTGACTTGTCCTTGATTGGTCCCGCATGCATTTTTGGCGGTCTGTTCGAGCGCCTCGGCGCGTTCGAGCAACGTTTCATAGCGCGGAATGATATGCGCCTGAACAATCGCCTCAAGGTCCACCTCCTCTGCCGGGGTCGCGGCAAATGTGGGGCTTGTACCCATCAACAAGGCAAAAAGGGCGAGGCAGTATTTCAGCATTGTAGCATCCAGTTCCCGTCATGCACCTCACAGTGCGCAGACTGACAGTCGGTCATTGCGCGAAGGAATACCCCATTCCCACAGACGCCAAGCCAACATTTATCACTTATCGGCATGTCTGTCATATTACAGACTTGTCAAAAAACGGATCAGGGCCTGTCTTTGGTCCGGTTCCATGGCAACCACGGCGTCGCGCTGGCTTTGCGCTTCGCCCCCATGCCACAAAACCGCTTCAAGCAGCGTGTGGGCACGGCCATCATGCAAATAGCTAGCCTTACCGGTTACCTGTTCGCTCAACCCCAGCCCCCAGAGCGGCGGGGTGCGCCACTCGCGGCCATTGGCAACCGCTTCGGGACGATTGTCGGCCAAGCCGTCCCCCATGTCATGGAGCAAAAGGTCGCTATAGGGCCAGATCAGCTGGAAGGATTGCTCGGCGCGGTCCGCCAAGCGATGGGTGACAAAGGCGGGGCGATGGCAGGCGACACAGCCGGTCTGATGAAACAGCATCTTGCCCCGGAGCACCTCGGGGTCATCAACATGCCTGCGCGCAGGCACCGCCAGATTACGGCTATAAAAGGTCACCAGATCAAGGCCGGTCTCATCCACTTCAAAGACGCGGCTGTCGCGATCACCATGGGGCGCTGCGCGGCACAGATCCTGTGCCTTGGTGCAATCGCCCCACGGTTTTTGAAAGAGTGGCGTCGAGATGCCGATATCACCGGAAAAGGCATCGGCTGCCTGTTGGCGGACGGTGGGCATGCCAGCCTTGAGACCGAAACGACCAAGCATCGGACGGCCATGTTCAACCGACCAGACACGATTGGGTCGACCTGAAATACCATCTTCATCGCGATCATCCGGGTCGGCCAAGGCCAGAATATCGGCTGCGGGAATGGCTTCGAGCAGGCCTAGCCCGATCATCGCCGGGGCAACGCGCGGGCTGAGCATTGCACCCTTGTGCAGCGGCCCATAGCCCAGTCCTGTCACCTGGTAGGTCGGCATTTGCAGGGTCGCAGTCTCACCGCCATTGAGCGCAACCTTTTTTTCCTCATAGCTCACTTTGAGCTGATATTCGGCCCCGTGGCCGACGGCACCGAAATCCTGCAGCTGGTAGCCATAGGTTGGATCGGGGCCATAGGCGTGATAGCCCGGTATCTTGTCCTGCAAGGAATGCGAGGCAGCAGGCACCGAAACCCGCAGCAGCATCGAGACCGCACTGTCTTCATCGCTCTGCGGAGGATGGCCACGCCCGTCATTGATGTGGCACCGGCCACAGGAGCGGGCATTGTAAAGCGGGCCGAGACCATCGGAGGCTTTGGTGGAGGAGGGAGAGGAGACCCATAATTTCTCAAACAGGCTGTTGCCAAGCTCGAAATCGAGGGTCTTGTCAAAGTCCATGTTGCCAGAGGGCTGCGCAAAAGCCCGCTCATCCGACTTCGCTTCGACTGTGGCCGCCCCTGCGGACATCCGCTCGAAGGGCTGAGGCTTTGAGAAATCAGACGGGTATGCAGTCACCGCCCTGATGCGGGCACGCTCGGCCTTGGTCCGGGGCACCAGATCAAGGTGGGGATCGTCGTTGATGGCGTCATAGATGACCGGGACGGTCCGGTCTGCTGGACTGAGGGGATCCGCCAACGCTGTCTCTGCAAGGCAGACTGCGGCGGCGAGGATCAGAAATCGGGTCATCAGGATGGTCAATTCGCAGGAGAAAGGGTGCGGCCCTTGAGAACCGCACCCCGCAAGAGATCTATTCAAAAACCTTGCTTGGATTGTCAAGGCTGTCGGAGCCTTCAAACTCAACCTGATCAAGCTTCAAGGCTGAGACCACACGCTCGATGCTCTTGGTCTGGTCGACCAGCGCATCGACGCCCCCCATGATCAGCGCTTCGCCGCCCTTGTTGCCACGCTCCAGCATGGAATCGTAGCTGAAACCGGCTTCCGCTGCCGATTTGATGCGGCCAAGCTTCATCATGGTGGTGGAGAGTTTGCCCCGCAGTTCGGCATCCAGATCCTTGTCGGACTTGGTGACCAGAGCAGACAGGGACGCCCCGTTGACCCGGGTGCCATCAATCCGGACATATTCGCCCAGATAGACATTCTGGATGCCCAGACCATCATAATAATGGCTGTTATGGGTGTTGTCCGAGAAGCAATCATGCTCTTCTTCCGGATCATTCAGCATCAGACCAAGGCGCATGCGCTCACCGGCCTGTTCCCCATAGGACAAGGAGCCCATGCCGGTCAGAATGGTGATGATGCCAGCATTTTCATCGGCGGTCAGTGCCTTGCGTGCATCGCCTTCTGGCGCCCACTGGGCAGACATCCAGCCAAGATCGGAGACCAGCAGATCGGTCGCAGCCTTTAGATAAGCCCCGCGACGGTCGCAATGGCCGTTGGTACAGGCGTCCCCCTTGGCATAGTCGGTCCAGGCGCGTTCCCCGGCCCCATGTGCGTGACCATGGGTGTCCTGACCCCAGAGCAGGAACTCGATCGCGTGGTAACCGGTTGCCACGTTGGCTTCGACACCGTCGGCTTCGTGCAGGGTGTCTGACAGAAGCTCAGGGGTGATGTCGGTTGCGTCGATTTCCTTGCCAGACAGCTCGAATTTCGGATTGGCAATGACATTCAGTGCGGCATAGGCATTTTCATCGGTCGGACCGCCATAGGAGGCATCGACATAATCGATCAGGCCTTCATCCAGCGGCCATGCATTGACCTTGCCTTCCCAATCATCAACGATGGCATTGCCAAAGCGATAGACCTCGGTTTGCTGATAAGGCACGCGAGAAGCCAGCCATGCGGCCTTGGCTTTGTTCAAGTTGGTTGCCGATGGATCGGCGATCAGCGCGTCGACAGCGGACTGCAGCTTCTTCGCCGTTGCAAGGCTGTCTTGGTATTTCGCCTCAGCAATATTGGCATAGGTTGCCAGAATGTCGCTTTTCTCGGATGCCTGGACACCAAAGGTCAGCCCCATCGTGGCGGCAATAGAACCAAAAATCATAAGGTCGCGTTTTTTCATAACGTCGCCCTTTCCCCTTTTTCAATATATCTTGTCGACCCCGACATCCGCCCTGTCAGGGAGGGAAAGCCCCGGCGGTCGACCTTGAACCTCGTGTTTGGCACTGTGTGATCTAAACACGGGTTGCCTCACGCAGCAAAACCTGAATTAAAATCTCAGAAATGTAAAGTTGAATTTTTGATACATAATAAAAATGCTGTTGAGAGCGACTCTCAACAGCACCATATTTGCCATAAAAATCAGATAGTTTCAGATTTATGTATTAATTGCTCTACTCACCTTCAGGCAAGGACATAGGCACGCAGAGCATCAAAATGGGAGAAGGAAAAAGTGTGTGGCAGGCTTTCCAGTGGGGCCTTGCGATAGCCTTCACTATAGAGCGCAAAAGCGGGACCTGCGACACGCGCGGTCTCTGCATCGACTTCGCTATCACCAACATAGAGGCACTGATCGACGCTCAGATTGCCATCCCCCAGAGCAGAAAGGGTGGTCAGCAACGGCTCGGCTGCGGGCTTGCGCTGGGGCAGGCTGTCGCCGCCAATCACTTTGCCAAAATAGTGTGCCATATCCAGTTCCTTCAGGATCAACAAGGTCTGGGCTTCTGGCTTGTTGGTGCAAAGGCCCATCGGGATGCCCGCCTCGGCCAGCGCATCAAGGCAATCGCGGACGCCGGGATAAAGGGTGGTACGCCCGGTCAGAGCGGCATTGTAATGATCGAGAAACGCCTTGATGAAGCTTTTCTGGCTGGCCTCATCCAGAGGCAGGTCAGTGGCCTTGGAGATCCGTTCCACCAGATTGGCAACGCCATTGCCAACAAAGGACCGGATCGTCGGCAGGTCCAAAGGTGATTTGCCCTGATCCTGCAACAATTTCTCGGATGCCCCATGAAGATCTGGAACACTGTCGATCAGGGTTCCGTCGAGATCAAAAATAACTGCCTTCATGGTCTTCCTTTCCTTTGTCAGCGGGCTCGTTTCACGGTCCCGCCTTTCCCGTCGTGATGGCCAGAATATGATCGGGCTTGATATGATCGGACACCCAGTCGGCGGCGCTCAGATCATCTTGCTGGCAATATAGGCTCGGCGTGGCATATACCGCCAGCCCCGCAGCCTTGGCCGACGCGATGCCCGACTGGCTGCCTTCAAAGGCAAGACATTCTTGAGCGGTCAGGCCCAAGCGATCAAGCGCCAAATCATAGAGATTGGACTCGGCCCCCTTATGGCCCATATCCTCACAGGCCGCAACGACTTCGAAGATTTCATCCGCCTCTTGCCCCCAGCAAGAGCGGCACAGGGCCTCTACATGGGGGCGCTTGGCGGTGGTGGCAATGGCCAGCCGCAAGCCCCGATGCAAGGCATGGGCGATCAACTCCTTCACCCCGGCCCGCAACGACAACAGGCCCTCGGACAGCAGATCGCGATAACGGCGCATCTTGGCCTTGTAGATGGCACGGATTTCCGGGTCTTGCAGGGTGCGCAAACCATTGGGATGAGCTTTTTGATAGGCCCGCATCCGTTCCTTGCCACCGGTGATGCGGAGCAATTTGTGGTAGGTCTCTTTCGACCAGTACCAGTCGAGGTGAAAGAACTCGAAGGTGTCATTGAAAGCGCGACGATGCGCCTCCTCGGTTTCCGCAAGGATCCCGTCGACGTCGAAAATCAGTGCCTTGATCATAGTTCCCCCCAATTGCCACCCTGCTTGACGCTCTGTCTGATGGATATGGTAAAGTTTCTCACCCTCAAAAGAGGGCCAAAAGGTGAGGTTATCGTCGGTCTGATGGCACCACGCCGGACAGACGGTCGAGTTCCTCGTCGGACATGGCGTGATAGTCCACGACCCGCGTCACATTGTCCGCCGACCCAAAAACATAAGCGGTGCGCACATGCAGTTTGGGTGCGGTCAGGGACAGAATGTCATTGACACTGTCGGTTGCCCGCCCACCGGCCTGTTCAACCAGAAAGGCGATTGGCGCGGCTTCGTAGACCATCCGCAACCGGCCTGCGCCATAGCCATCACGCTGGTCGGACGGATAGAGAAAAATCCCACCCCGGCTCATGATGCGATGGGTCTCGGCCACCAGAGAGGCAATCCAGCGCATGTTGAAATTGCGACCCTTGGGGCCTTCAACCCCGGCCATGCAGCCATCGATGTAGGTGCGCACGGGCTTGGTCCAGTGGCGATAATTGGACGCATTGATGGCATATTCCGACGAAACCGAAGGGATCGTCACATTCTCTCGTACCAGACAGAAACGGCCACTGTCAGGATCGAGAATGTAGAAATGCGTGCCGTTGCCGAAGGTGATCATCAGTCCTGTCTGTGGCCCATAGATGACATAGCCTGCGGCAATCTGTTCATGGCCGGGGCGCAGAATGCTGGCCTCGGCATCGGCCTTGGCGTCAAACAGCGAAAAAATGGTGCCAATGGAGACATTGACGTCGATATTGCCCGAGCCATCAAGGGGATCGATGGCAATTGCCATCGCACCGTCCGGGTCGAGGGGCAGGATGTCTTCCTGTTCCTCGGAGGCATACCAGCGGACATTGGCAGTGCTGAGCGCAGCGCGAAACAGGTCATCGGCGATGACATCAAGCGCTTTTTGCCCATCTCCGTCGCTGTTCATCTCGCCGACTTCCGTGCCCAGGGCCTGTTCCAGAGGCCCCTTGGCAATGATGCGAGAAACGTCACGCGCCGCTCCACACAAGGCGTCTATGGTGGTGAACAACGCGGCGGGAATGCCGTCGGCTGCGATATTGTGATCCGGTTTCTGTTGAGGCGTCAACATGTTCCCATAAACTCCCACTTGACGGGTTGGTTCTTTCATCCCACAGTTTCAACGAAAGAAAAATTTAAAAATTTCTATCTCATCTTAAAGAAAATCGAATGCAGAAGATCAATGCAGTGACCTTGAAGCAGTTGCGGGCGCTTCGACACGTGGCCGCAGAGGGATCGATTTCCGGTGCGGCGGCCGAGCTTGGTTTGACCGCCCCTGCTGTTCATACCCAGATCCGTAACCTCGAGAAAGCCCTAGATTGCGCAATTCTCGAACAGTCCGGTGCCTTTGGCGCCCGCTTCACACCGGAAGGGCAAGTGATGCTGGAAGTGGAGACGCAGATCAGCGCCAGCCTGACCAACGGTCTGGAGCGCATCCGCTCACTGCAGCATGGCCAGAGCGGGTTGGTGGTGCTCGGTGTGGTCAGCACGGCGAAATATTTCGTCCCCGGCCTTGTCGCCCAGATCAACCGGGCCTTCCCCGAAATTGATGTCATCCTGAAGGTTGGCAACCGACAGGAAATCCTGCGGGAGCTCAATGACAGCAGTCTCGACCTGATCATCATGGGACGGCCGCCCAGAAGCCCGATCAACATTGCCTACAATATTGGTCCCCATCCCCATGTCATGGTGGCCTCCAGTGACAATCCCCTTAGCCATCGCCGCGATATTCCGGCGATGGATCTTCTGGCCGAGACCTTCCTTGCGCGGGAAGAAGGATCGGGCACCCGGTTGCTGATGACCCGCTATCTGGACCGGATCGGCGAGGGCGTGCCCTATCGGATGATCGAGATGGGATCGAACGAAACCATCAAACAGGCGGTGATGGCCGATCTGGGTGTGGCGATGATTTCACAGCATACGGTGACCGAGGAAATCCGGTCAGGGCGGCTGGTGGCGCTGGACGCGCCGGAGCTGCCAATGACCCGGCAATGGTATGTGCTGCATCGCGAGGATCTGACGATCTCCAAGACGACGGAAACCGTGCTTAATTTCATTCTGGCGCAGAATGCCGCGTTTCTGCCAAGGCTCGATTGACCGTCCACGACCCCTCTCCCCGTCATACGGTCCAACAGTTTCAAAGGCTTAAAGGCGCCATTTTGTCCCTGATACGGGTCTTTGGCGAATTAGGCTTCTGTTAACGATATGCTCAGGCTTGTTTGTTAAGCTTGCCTTGTCCGGGTCAAAGATTTTGCCTATATCATGGGTTCAGTCTTGTCATGGTCACCATGGATTATGGCAAATCGCCCCTATCCTACGGGGGCATTTTGCTTTAGGAATCGGGACTGGGTGCTGGAGTGTATTGAGTATGCCATTTGGTCCAAAAGGGAATCGGCTTGATAGCCGCTGCCGTGCTTTCGCGGCGGTGCGCTCACGGCTGTCCGCACCAGCGCTAGCCTTGTTGCTTGCAAGCACCGGCCTCTCGGCCCCCGCACAGGCCTTTGAATTTCTCGGGTTCAATTTCGGGTCCGAAGACAAGAGCGCTAAAGAACAGGATATTCCCGATCCAGTCTCCTATCAGGCCGCTATGTCTGGCATAGAAGGGGACCGCAAGGCGGCGCTCAAAGACGCCTCTGTCCTCATAACCAAACAGGAACAGCCTGTCTCGGGCACGACCGGATTGCTGGTTCGGGCGCGCTCGGACCAGAAACGATTGATTGGTGCCCTCTATCAACAGGGGCGCTATGGCGGGGTTGTCGAGATCCGGGTCAATGGCCAGCCTTATGAGGATGTGCCGCTGGATGCCGACCTTCAAGCCCATGGCCCTGCGCAGGTGGAAATTAAGGTGCAGGAAGGCCCGGAATTTCGCTTTGCTGCGCCAAAGGCGAGCCTGAGCGACGGCACGCCGATTGCCCTTGCGGACTATGGCATCATCGAGGGCAAGATTGCCTTGTCCGAGCAAGTGCTTGAAGCGGAAGACGCGATCGTTGCGCATTATCGACGCGCAGGCTATCCGTTGGCCAAAATCAGCCAGCGCCAGCTCGAAGCCGACCATGATCGTAACCTGCTCGATGTTTCACTTGAAGTGGAAACCGGCCCGCAGGCACGACTGGGTGCCGCGCAGATATCCGGGTCCAAAAGCGTCGATGCAACCTTCATTCGCCGTCAAGCCGATGTACCCGAAGGGACGCTTTACACACCCGAGGCCATTCAGGCGACGGCCAAGCGGCTGCGGGCGCTTGGGGTGTTTGACAGCGTGATTGTCAAGACCGCCGATGAGGTTGGCCCGGATGGTACTGTGCCGGTGCTGATCGACGTCAAGGAACGCAAGATGCGCACGCTGGGCGCAGGGGTCACGGTGGGCAATACCGATGGCATCGGCCTTGAGACCTTCTGGACCCATCGCAACATTTTTGGCCGTGCGGAAACCCTGCGCATCGAGGGAGGCATTGCCCGAATCGGGCAAAATGATTTCGACCAGCTCGACTATGATGCCGCGGTTCTGTTCGCCAAGCCCGGTGTCATTGGCCCGGCCAGCACCTTTGATGCCAAGCTGAGCGTCAAAATCGAGAATCCCGATGCTTTCCACAAGCGTGCCATCAGCGGCGAGGTCGGCATTCGACAGCAAATGTCCGATGAATTGTCCGGCCGCATCGGCATCAATGTGGAATATGCCCGGGTCAAGGACAGCACAAGCTCCCAGACGAGCCTGCTGACAGCCCTGCCGATGGAGTTGAGCTGGGACAATCGCGACAACAAGCTCGACCCGACCGAAGGCTTTCAGGTGCTGCTCGAGGCAGAACCGACCATCAGCGCCAGCGATGACGTGCACTTTTTCAAGATCGGTGCCACCGCGACCGCCTATTATGCGCTTGATGAGGCCAAACGCTTCGTGCTGGCAGGCAAGATCGCCGCCGGGTCGATCATCGGGGCCAACAAGAGCGATATTCCGGCCGACCGCCGTTTCTATACCGGTGGTGGTGGCTCGATCCGTGGCTATGCCTTTCAGGCGGCTGGCCCGCGGGATGCCGCCAACAAGCCATCAGGCGGGCGTTCCTATGCGCTTGTCTCGGTGGAAGGGCGCATGCGGGTGACCGACACGATCGGTCTTGCGGCGTTTGTCGATACGGGCGGCAGCTTCAATTCGACCCTGCCCGGCAAGGATGGCGACTATTATACCGGCGTCGGAGCCGGGATCCGCTATCTCACCCCTGTTGGCCCATTGCGGCTGGATGTGGCTGTTCCTCTGAAGAAAATCAAAGGCGAGCCACAATATGGTGTTTATTTGGGGTTAGGTCAGGCCTTCTGATACGGGGTTGGTTCGTCTTCATCGGACGCCGTGCCCAAGAGATGCTCCGCGTGTGAATGCGTGGACTTGTCGCTGCAACCTGTCACCAGAGATCATGACAATTCGGGGATTAGATGAAAGCTGCTTCCTTCTGGCAAAGTGTTCGTCCTTGGCTCAAGCGTGGTCTGATCGCCGTTGCTGCGCTGTTTTTGCTGATCGGACTTTCCGTCGCGGGTTTGCTGGGCACCGGAGCGGGACGATCTCTCAGCGCCGATCTGATCAACCGCTTTGCCAGTTCTGAGGATCAACGAATTGAGATTACCGGGCTTGATCGCCTGATTGGCGGCGTTCGCATCAAGGGCCTGACGCTGGCTGATCGCGACGGCGTTTGGTTGGAAGCGTCCGATTTCACCTTCACCTACAGCCTGTCGGATCTCTTGTCCCTGCGGCTCTCCTCGGACCAGTTGAGCCTTGGCCGTCTGGTGGTGCATCGCGCCCCGATCAGTGCAGCGCCTGACCCTGCCCCCGTCTCGGATGGACCATTGATCCCCGACCTCCCCGCCCTACGGGCCCGAATCGAGCAAATTGCCATCTCGGAAATCGTTCTTGGTGAAGACCTGCTGGGCAAGCCAGCAAACCTGTCTTTGGCCGGGCACTTGACGATGGAGGATGCTCCGCTGCATGTCAGCGGCGCACTGAGCGTGGCACATCGCGACCAAGGGGACGGAGCGATCAAGGCCAGCTGGGATTTTCTGCCGTCCGAGAACAAACGACAGATGGCGCTGGAGCTGGATGAACCACGCGGCGGCTTGGCCGCCCGACTGCTGGACATGGCCGCGCTGCCTGCTGTGCGCCTGTCCTTGCGCGGCGACGGTCCTGCAGAGGACTGGCGCTCCAAACTGTCCGTATCGCTTGACGGCACCGCAATTGTCGAAGGTGGCCTGACAGCACAGCTGACCAATGAGGCAAAGCAGATCCAAGCCGCATTGACTGGCAATCTTGCGCCCTTTGTTCCCGGCCAGTTGGTGCCATTGGTGGCAGGGAAAAGCCAATTGACGCTGGAGGCCAAGGAACAGGATCAGGTTATCACCCTGTCAACCTTCGACTTTGCCTCTGACCTTGCCCATGTCAGCGCCTTTGGAACGGTGGATCTGGCCAATCAACAGCTTGATGTCTCCTCGGAACTTGCCTTGGGGCAGGATGGGCTCGCCATATCTTTCCAGATGCCCGATGCTGCGCCGGTCCTTGTCGAACCGATTGCCTTGGCAATGCGGATGCAAGGCCCGCTGACGAAAGCCCGGTTCCGGGCGCAACTGGCCGCAGAACGCATTGCGCAGGACGCTTTGGTGATCTCTGAGACAAAAGCGGATTTGGTCGGCTCCGACATTGATTTTCAGGCAGGACAAGGCGCCCTGACGACCGAGTTGACTGTGGCATCCCTCAAGACCGGGTCCGCGCAGGCAGACTCCCTGCTTGAAGGACCGATCCAACTGACGGCTGCAGTCAGTCTGGCCGATGGCAATCTTTCGATTGCCCAAAGCCAATTGAAGGGCCAGCATCTCACCGCCGAGGTTGCGGGCACGGTGGCACAGGACGAACTGGCACTTAAAGGACAGGCGAATGTAAGCGGACTTCGTCGCATCGATCCGCAACTGGCTGGAAGGCTTCTGGCCAAATTCTCGACCAGTGGCCCCCCCGCAGACCCCGCTGTTTCCCTCAATGTAACCGGTCAGGATGTGGCCATTGCCGGCAAAGCGGTCGAAGACCTCATCTTGACGCTGACGGCGGATGCAGCCCCGACGCTAACGCTGGACATGTCTGGGCGCTATGACGACGCCCCCTTGTCGGTCAGCTCTCGAGTGACCAGCGACGAGACGGGTGCCATTGCGATAAAGGATGTGAGCGTCAAGGCACCGGGCGCGGATATTTCCGGTGCTCTGACGGTGTCACCTCAAGGGATTGCTGCTGGCGAGCTGAGCGTCAATGTCGCCGCGCTCGACAAACTCGGTCCCTTGCTCTTGCAACCTGATCTGAAAGGCAGCGTCACAGGCACCCTCAACCTCAATGAACAAGGCGGCAAGCAGGCCGTGTCACTGGCAGCCCGTGCCCCTGATATCAGCCTGCCCGGTGTGCGGCTGGTCAGTCTGGATCTCAATGGCAGTCTGTTCGATCCCGCAGGCACACCGGCCACCAAGCTGACCGCTCGCCTTGACCAACTGACAGCAGGCGGTGAAACCCTGCGTGGCCTCGAAGCCAAGATCGACGGATCCGGTGGGCAACTGCCTTTCACCGCCCGTGCCAGTTTGTCCGGTCAGCCTTTGAGGCTGGATGGTACATTCCTGCAGGAAGATGGCCAGATGGCTCTGGCGCTCAACCGCTTGCAAGCCAGTTGGAAGGGCATTGCCGTCAAGCTGACGGAAGCGACGCAAATTGACCTGAGCAACGGCGCACGCTTCATCAAGCCGCTCACCCTGTCAATCGATGGCGGACGCGCGACCCTGACAGGCGCCGCCGCCGATACGCTTGATCTGACCTTGTCGGTTGCGCAATTGCCTTTGTCGATTGCCGACAAGGTGGCCAAGACGGGAGAAGCGATCTCTGGCTCCTTATCGCTGGAGGCCAAAGTGTCTGGGGCATCGTCGAACCCGCTGGTGCGCTGGACGGGAACAGTGTCAGGCCTCAGCGCCCGGACCATGCGCAACACGGGAACCCCTGCCCTTGGCATTCAAAGCGAGGGGCAGTTTCAGGGCAGCAGCATCGTGATGAAAAACCGCATCACCGGTGGCGGGGCCGATCTTAGCCTTGCCGGGCTGGTGGCTCTGGAGCCGCAGCGGCTTGATCTCGACGTCAAAGGTGGTTTGCCTTTCGGCCTTGCCGCCAGAGCTCTGGCTGATGCGGGAATCCGGCTGGACGGCAATGCCCGGATCGAGGCAAAGATCAAAGGATCGCCGTCCGCCCCGGATGTTTCAGGCCTGATCCGCACCAAGGGCACGCGACTGATCGAATTGTCCTCGGGCGTGGTGGTACGCGATCTGTCCGGTCAGATCGTGCTGGGAAAACAGCAGGCACGGCTTGAATCCTTCACAGGCCGGTTGGGCAAGGACGGGACCTTGAAGCTCGGCGGGACAATCGGCATCGATCCACAGCAAAGCCTGCCCGTTGATATCAAACTGAGCTTGCGCGATGGGGCCTTCAAGCATGAAGATATTTTGACAACCCAGTTCAATGCAGATCTGGCTCTCAAGGGAGCACTGGCAGGCGCCTCGGTGTTGACTGGAACGATCAATCTTTCCAGCACGGAAATTTCCATCCCGGAAAGCCTGCCGGGCAGTATTTCCCCGGTGGCGGTGGAGCATGTGAACGCCACTGGCAAAGTGGCAGAGCAGGCCAAACGCTTCAAGCCAAAGGAAGAGGCCGGTGCGTCGCAGGGCTCCTCCATCGGACTTGACCTCCTGATCGCCTCGCCACGGCGGATCTATGTGCGCGGTCGCGGGCTTGATACCGAAATGGGCGGCACCATCCGGATAACCGGCACGACCGACAGCCCCAACCCGGTTGGTTCGGTGTCGCTTCTGCGCGGGCGAATGGATCTTCTCTCCCGCAGGCTCGATTTTGACAGTGGCACAGTCACCTTCGCGGGCAGCCTTGATCCGGCGCTCGATTTCAGCGCCACCACCACAAATGCCGGGGGCAGTTATACCCTGAGCGTCGGCGGCTATGCGTCTTCGCCGGAGATCGCCCTCTCCTCCTCGCCAAGTTTGCCACAGGACGAAATTCTGGCGCAGATTTTCTTCAATGAGAATATCAGCGATCTGTCGCCGATCCAGCTGGCGCAACTGGCCAATGCGGTGGCGACCTTGAGCGGGGCGAATTCCGGCCCCGGTCTGGTGGACCGGCTGCGCAGTCTGGCAGGCATCGACAATATCGATGTGAAATCGGACGCAGAGACCGGGGAGACAACCGTCGGGGTTGGCCGCTATCTCAATGATCGCACCTACATCAACGTGGAAAAGGGTGCGACCAGCAACTCAGGCAAGGTGACGATCGATCTGGAAATCACCAACCAACTCAAGGCGCGGGGAGAAGCGGACGTGACCGGCAAGTCGAAAGCAGGGATTTTCTTTGAACGTGACTATTGACGCCTGAGACGCGCTTGAGACGCGCCTGAGACGCGTCTGACACGCGTTGCGAACAATCCGCTCACTCCGGTGCCCAGCTCACTTTAGCGACATACGGTACTTTTTCAGGATCGCTGCATGAGTGCCATCCTTCTTCATGGCATCGAGTTGATCCTGCAAGGTCCGAACGATGGCGTCCGGGGTCTTGATGCTCAAGGCCAGATAGAGGGCGCTGCGCTGCAATTCATAGATGACCTCATAGTCTGAGGGCTTCTGTCCCATTTCGGCCAGCTGATACATCGAAACACTGGTTTCGTAGGCAATCGCATCCAGCCGGTTGGCGATCAGTTTCTTGTAATTCTGACCATTGAGCAGGACCGGTTCGATGCGGCTGCGGGGCATGTTGATTTCCTGCAGCAACAGATGGCCTATATCATCCCTGACGGCGCCAATGCGCAGGGTAACCAGATCGCTGAGCGACTGGATCTTCAAGTGCCGTTCCTTCTTGGCGATCACTCCGACCACCGTTGGCACAAATGGACCGACCCATTTGAACAAATATTCGCGGCTCGGGGTGCGGGTTGTCGAGAAAAGCGCTTGATCCTCTTCGGACTGAACCAGCTTGTAGGCACGAGTCCAGGGCAAGAGGCGAATGTCCGCGACGCCCAGCTTGCTGTCCACACGCTTGAGCATTTCAGCCATGATTTCAGTGCTGACCCCTTGAAGGCGGTTGTCTTTGCTGAAATTGAAGGGCGGATAATCCTCGGTCATAATCGACAGGCGATCCACCGGACTGTCGGCCGAAGCTGGCATCAACGCCGCTAGCATGACAGACAAAGCTGCCAGAAACGGGATCACAATATGCTTCCAAATGGCCATCTTGGCCTCCTCCTTACCCGGCCATGGCCCCACTTGCCCACCGGGCATCCTCGATAAATTGATCGATGGGCACCGGTCGGGAATAGTAATATCCCTGCGCCATGTCCGCGGCAAGATCATGGACCCGTTCGGCATCCTCTTCCGTTTCTACCCCTTCAATGACCACATCGAGATTGAGTTCGTGAGTCATGGCAACAATGCCTTGCAGCAAGGTCTGGGTCTTTTGGGCGCGCACCGGATGGGACTCAGCATCTGCCATCATCCGCACGAACGACCGGTCGATCTTGAGAATACTGACCGGAAATTCATTGAGATAGCTGAGCGAAGAATAGCCGGTGCCGAAATCATCCAGCGCAAAGCGGCAGCCAAGGGCACTGATCGCATCAAAAATCTCGCCAAGATGCTCGATCTCCTGCATCAACACCGTTTCGGTGATTTCCAGCACCAGTTTTTCCGGCGGCAAGCCATGTTGCATCAATTTCGTCGCCAGTTTGGCAGGTAGGCCAGGCAGGAACTGCGCCGCAGACAAGTTGACGGTCAGGTAGCAATCCTTGAGCAGCGGTATCGTCTGGAAGGTGGCCAGATGCTCGATCGCCAGATCGATCACCCGATCGCCGATGTCTAGGATTTGCGTCGACTTTTCCGCCGTTTCAATGATTTGTTGTGGCGGCATCAGGCCATTCTCGGGATGATTAAGACGCAACAAGGCCTCAAGTCCCGTCATGCGATCCTCTTGAATGTCAATGATCGGCTGGAGGTGCAATTCGAACCAGTCGTTCGCCAGTGCCTGATTGATCAACTGCTCGATTTCAAGGAACTGACCGGCATGCTGCCCCAGCTTCTGGTCATAAAGCGTGTAACCATTGCGACCGCTATTCTTGCGGTGATACATGGCCACATCGGCAGACTTGATCAGCTCACTGGCGCTTTTTGCATGGTCAGGATAGATGGCAATGCCAATACTGACCGCTACCTTGAAATCGTGGCCGCGAATGCAGTGGGTCTCGCCAAGCGCCTGCTGGATTGCCTCGGCCAGTTCAACCACCCGATCAACTGCATTTTCTCCCTTGACGACAACAGCAAATTCGTCGCCACCGAACCGCCCGACAAACTCATTCTCCTGTGTCAGGCCGCTGACGCGATTGGAAACCAGTTGCAGCAGTTCATCACCCGCCCCGTGACCGAGATTGTCATTGACCCATTTGAAGCGATCCATGTCGAGGAACAACAACCCCATGCTGGAGCCCGTGGCGCTTGCTTCCTCGACACCGAGCCGGATGACGTTGGCCACGCCTTCGCGGTTCATCAAGCCGGTAAGGCTGTCGGTTTCCGCCAGCACGCGCAAGGCGTCCTTCGCCTTTCTCATGCTGGTGAAATCGGTCATCACCGCCAGTGTCATCTGTTCGCCAGTCAGGCTGTCACTGTCGATGGTTTCACGGATCAGAATGTCGATGATCGTGCCGTCCTGTTTGCGAAAGGCACAGGTCACTTCGGCAAATTCACCCGCCTTGAGCCCGCGTGTGTCGGGCTTGTTGAAATATTCGGCCAGATGCTGCTCTGGAATGAAATCGGAAAATCTCCGCCCGATCACCTCAGCTTTCCCATAGCCGGTTTCGGCCAACCAGAAATCAGATACCGCCCGGATCACGCCGTGGGAATCGAGGGAATAGAGCAGAGCCGGGGTGTTGTTATGCCAGTCCGTCAGTCGCTTGTAGGCGCGCTTGATACGCAGGCTTTCGGATTCCAGCTTGTTCTGCATATCGTTGAAGCTGGCAGAGACGCGGGCGATTTCGTCGTCTTCGGTAAACTCCACCAAATGCTTGCGACCAGTTGCCTGCGTCGCGGCAATTGCCTTCATCAATCGGAAAATTGGACGGTCGATCCAGTAGCGATTGAAGAACAAAGCCGCGAGCAAAATGGCGCCAATCGAAATCGACATCAGAAGCAACGACTTCAACACGACCGACCAGATGGTTTCGGTGATGCCGAAGTGATCGAAATGCAACTGCAGCCGCCCGACCTTGACAATTTTCCCATCGACCTCACGCTCAACTATGGTGCTGAGAACCGAGTGATCGCCATGGCTATACCAATGATCTTGCGTGGCACTTTCAACGCTGACCAGCAAGGTCTCGCGATGGTCATAGATCCGGACCTCGCAGATATTCTTTTCCAGCAGCATGGTGTCCGCCCAACTGGGCAGGCTGTCATAATCGAAATCCCACAGAGGTTTTTCCAGAGAGGCTGCGTTGGTCGTCAGAAGCGCATTGTTGCGATCGTTGAACTCATCATTCAGGGACCGCTTCATGACGCCCACATAGATGGCAAGCAACGGCACATTGACGACCAGCAAGGTCAACAACATGAGGGCCATGAATTTCCGATGAATCGACTTGCCTAAATATGCTCGCATGCAGAGTCTCTTGTTCTTTTCTTGCATCCAATCATATGGACGTAAAGAAAATAAGAATCCCTCCAATTTCCCCTAAGTATTTTTGCTGCCCCATATGTGTTAATACATATTCCTCAATAGCTTGGAGCGTGGTTGCACAAAAAAGCGCGCCCCCAACACAGGGCCGCGCTTGTCTTGCTCTTTGCAGTTTTTGCTGCCGATCAGCCGAGGCCATGATCTTTCATGCTGGTGGCTTCCTGCGTTTTGAATTGATGGAAGCGCGGCATGAACTTGTCCCATTCGACAGTGTGGGCATCAAATTCCGGCCCATCGATGCAGGCATGCAATCTGAGTGGTTTGCCCTCTTCCGTCAGAACAGGCACCATGCAAGCCCCGCACATGCCGGTGGCATCGACCATGATCGAGTTGAGGCTGACCACGGTTGGCACCCCGTAAGGCTGGGTCAAATCACTGACCGCACGCATCATCATCGGCGGGCCGACCGAGATCACTTCGGCAATAGCACGGCCCTTGGACGTCTTGCCATCCTTCAGCATGGCCTCAAGCGGTGTGGTGACAAAGCCTTCGATACCGAAGGTGCCATCGTTGGAGCAATAGATGACATCGAGTTGATCGCCATATTTGGCTTGCAGTAGGCCCATCCGTTCGTCATCGCCGGTCCAGAAAAGATGATCGGCAGAGCGGAAACCAATGATCATGGTGACATGATTGCCCTTGGCCAGATGGGCCTTGGCGATTGGATAGATCGCAGGCAAGCCAACACCGCCAGCAGTGAAGACCACGGTTTCCTTGTCGGCATCATAGCCATGGACGGCGCTTGGTGCCCCCAATGGCCCGGCAATGCCGGCAAAGGCATCGCCTTCAGCCATCTTGTTCATCAATTTGGTTGAGGTGCCCATCCCCTGAATGACCAGATCGATGGTGCCCTGCTCAACATCCCAATCCGCCAAGGTCAGCGGGATCAGCTCGCCATCCTCGGTTGCCAGAATGCGGACAAATTGTCCGGCGCGGGCCGATTGGGCCACGACAGGCGCTTGCACCGTCATCTCTACAATGCCATTGGCAAGGTCGATATGCTTGGTGACGGTATGCTCTGCCTGTCCCAGGCCAGTGAAGTGATCGGCCGTTTTGACGCGGGTGCGAATCTCACTGGCATCAAGATTGATGGAGCCGACAATTTCGCGTGCTGCCGCTTGACCATCACCGGCAGCCAGAATGGCCGTCGAGCCACCACGGGCAGCATCGCCCCCGGTATAAACATCCTTGATCGAGGTTTCCTGACTGTTCTCCTCAACCTCGATGGTGCCCCATTTGCTGAGCTTCATATTCGGCTCGGAAGCCGGAATGATCGGGTTGGACTTGTTGCCAAGCGCCATGATGACCAGATCGGCGGGCATGTCGATCTGCTCGCCGGTTGGCTGTGGCCGTCTGCGACCAGACGCGTCCGGTTCGCCCAACTCATTGACGTCGACCACGGCGTGGGTGACAAAATGGGTGTGGTGATCGCCGACAAACTCCTTGGGTCCGCGCAATTCGGCCAGCTCGATGCCTTCCTCCAGCGCGTGATGCAGTTCCTCGACACGGCAAGGCATTTCCGATTGGGTGCGGCGATAGACAATGGTCACCTTACCCCCCAGACGTTTGGCCGTCCGGGCCGCATCCATCGCCGTGTTGCCGCCACCGATGACGAGGATATTCTTGTCCTTGACCTCTGGCAGCGGGGTTTCATAGCTGGGATCACGACCGCGCATCAGATTGACGCGGGTGAGGAATTCGTTGGCCGACATGATGCCAAGCAAATGCTCGCCGGGCACATTCATGAAGGTCGGCAGGCCTGCGCCGGAGCCAACGAAGATTTTCCAGAAGCCCGCGGCTTTCAGATCTTCGAGGGTGGCAGTTTTGCCAACAACGAAGTTTTTGACGAAGCGTCCGCCCAATGCGTCGATTTTGGCGACCACATCGTCGATCAGGCTGTTGGGCAGCCGGAATTCTGGAATGCCATAACGCAGCACGCCGCCCAACTCGTGGAAGGCTTCAAATACCGTAACGGGGAAGCCTTCGACCGCCAGCAGATAGGCATTGATCAGACCGGACGGACCGGAGCCAACCACAGCGATGGGGGGCTTTTCGGCCTTCTCCCACGGGCTGACAATGCCAGTAAAGCGGGCCATGCGGTCCGGCTCGGCCAGTTTTTCATGCTCGGGCAGGTACCATTCCAGCTGGCCGATTTCGATCGGCCGTTTGGTATGTTTGCAAACGCCCTGACATTGATGCTCCTGCGGGCAGACGCGGCCCGTGACATTGGGCAGCGGGTTGCAGCTCTCGATCAATTCCAGTGCCTGACGGATCTTGCCCTTGCCGAGCAGATCGATCATTTCGGGAATATGAATCTTGACCGGGCAACCGCCGATCTTTTCGCTCTTCTTGTGGCGTTCCATGATGACGCCAAGCTCACACGGGCGATCCTCGCATTGCTTGTCGCGCAGCACTTCGAGCCAGACAAACAGATCCACCTCACGCAGGCTATAGCCGAGCGCCTGATAACCAAGATAGCCTTGGTTGACCAGCTCAAAGTCACGGCTTCTGTCTTCCGGCGGGCGGACATAGGGCGGGATGAAATTCTCCGCAGGCCAGCCTTCCGACAGACCCTTGAACATCGGGTAGCGGTCAGACAAGTGGGCATCGATCGCCCGGATGAAGGTGCGCTTGAATTTGAGCGGCAGGCCCCAGAGAAATCTCTGGAGCACCGTGCTCATGTCATCATCGCGCAGCAACAGGGCCCAGAGGGTTTTGGTGAAACCCTCTGCCAGCTCGCCTTGCTGGAACTCCCATGCCACGGCCTTCATGCCGTCATTGACGAACAGGGAGCGCAGGGACCTGGGGTCCGCTGCGAGATGCTTTTTCAGAACGTCGAGTTGCTGGGCAAACAGCGCGTCCTGATCGATGGCTGTATCGACACTCATTTGACGATCTCCGCATCACAGGTGGCTGACACCCGATCAAGCCGGGCGCGCAATTGCGGGGTCATCTCGACCGCTTCCAACGCACCGGGGATGGTGTGGGCCACCGATTTGGCCTGACCATCGACGATGATCTTGGTCAGTTCGAACAGCTCAGGCACTTCCTCGTAACAGGTCTTGCAGTCGGTGCACAGGCTCATATCCTCATCGTGGATATGCGGCACGCTGGAGCCGTTTGCTGCCGGGGCTGCAGCAGTGGCCGCTCCGTTGGCAGCTGGTGCCGCAGCGCTTGGCGCCAGAGCATCGCCCAAGCCGAAGGCGGCGGCCGGAGCACCAGACGATGCCGCCAGCTCACTCATGCCGGTGGCGATGCTGTCCATGCTGGTCTCACGGGCGTCAAGGGCCTCTTTGTATTTGGCTTCAAGGCTCGCGAGTTCGGCCTTGTGGGCCTTGTCGAGGGCGACCACATGGAGACCGGCCAGATGCTTGAGGGTGCGCCAATAGCGGCGGCGTTCCTCAACCAGATGGACGATGGTGGCACCAACCTCCATCTTGACCAGATTGCGGTTCTTGTCGGTGGTCAGCACATAGGCAACCATCCGTCCCCGCTCAGCTATTGGCAGGTCGATATAGTCATGGACCGGCGCTGCCTCGACGCCGTCTTTCAACGGGCGGAACTGCTTCTTGAAGCGGGTTTCATCCAAAGCGAAGTCGGCGGGCGTGACTGGCACATCCATCAGTTTCAATGCACCATCCTCGAGATATTCGAGGCTGCGAGTTGCCCAGTCCTGATCCAGCGCCGGGTTGCCATCGAGCGAAAAGCGCTCGGCCAGCGTGTCACCCGCCCGTGGGTCATGGACAAAGAGCGGGCTGACGCGGGATTCGACCGCCAGCTTGGTGCGGCGATAGGCAGCGTCATCGGCGATGCCATGTTCCCCCTGACAAGGGGTATAGACATCGAGCAGGGCTGGCGAGGTGGTTTCTTCCAGATAGGCCCGCAAGCTTTTGAGGAAATGCCCCTGCATCGCTGTGGCGCTTTGCACCACAAAGACCTGCGGATGGAAGGCGGCGATCAGACCAAGTTCCTTGCGGTCTTCCTGCTTGCCTGCCACGGCCGGACCAAAGCGGGCCAAGTCACTATCCTGCCCGGAGAGCGACGCGGTGGAGGCCTGACCACCGGTGTTCGAATAAACCCCCGAGTTCAGCACCATCACCTTGACCGGCGTGTTGCTGGACAAGAGCCGAGACAGGGCACCGAAGCCAATGTCATAGGCTGCACCATCGCCGGAAATATTCATCACGGTTGGCATCAGGGCACGTTCGGCCTTGGTGAATTGCTGCCACTCGAAATTGCGCAAAGCCATATCATCCGTTGCCGGATCATAGGCATCAGCCAATTCGAGCTTGGCAATGCGGATGGCCTTGAAGTCGACCGCGGCACTTGCCGACAGCCCCTCAAAAATCCCCTTGGACAAGGCCGGGCTGTCCTGGAACAGGCTGTTCACCCATGGGTCATTATAGGGGTTGAACGGGAAGGTCGAGGCATAGACCGAGCTACAGCCGGTGGCGTTGGCCACCACCATCGGGGCCGGACCATTGCCGGTTGGGCCGCCTTCGAGCAGGAAGAGGCGTTTTTCCAACACGTCCAGCGCGCCATCAATGCGAGCCAGACGGGCCGCATCGTCGGTGACGGTCTGACGTTTGGCCTGAAGCTGATTGAGCAAGCCTTCCAGCTCACGGATATGGGTCCGCTGGCGACGCTCATTCAGCGCATGGGTGGCCGAAACCACCTGACGGATCGCGGTCACCTCGCCGCAACCACGACAAGCCCCATGGCCGCCGGTGGTGGCGTAATAGGTGTCACGGTCCAGCATCATCCGCTTGAGATCGCCCTCTGGCTCAAAGGCAGGCTCGATGAAGCGTTGCGGCGTGCTTGGGGTTTTGCTGTAGAAGGCAAACTCCCCTTGCAGTTTTTCAAGCAACGCCGCGTCCTGATCTTCGACCGACAGGGCACCGGGGCCGCAAATGTCGATACATTCCAGACAGCCGGAGCATTTCCAAGGATCAACCGCCAAGGCATAAAGCCCACCCGACCCGGTATGGTCTTTTTCCGGTGTGTCAAAGAAAGGCCGGGTCTTGGCGACTGGCAGAATGGCGACAGCTTCAGCGATGCGGGCAAGATTGCTCTTGACCACGGCGCTTTCGACATAGAGCTCTTCCACCGCATCGGCGACAAGTTGCGCAAAGGGCTTGCCATCCGTCGAAGCTTGCAGACGGCCTCGGACAGCCGCCCCAATGGTGCGGACATATTCGCGGACCACTTCGCGCTGGGCGGCAGGCATATCAACCTCTTTTGACGCGGTCATCAAGAGATCATCAATGTCGAGCACGCTGGCTGGCAGGGCGGCATCCGGGCAGACCATGGTGCAGTCGATGCAGCCGGTGCAGAGGTCCGGGTCAAAGACCGGCACCGAGCGACGGAACAGGCCCTTGTCCTTGGCCGCTGCCGTCCCAGATGGCATGAACATGCCTACCCCCGGCAGAACCGGCGCTTCCCCGATGGTCCCGTCCCGGAATGCCGAGGCCATGGTTTCTTCGTAATAGTCGTGGTCGAACATGCCGACCGGCGAGGCATCATTGGCGATGCGGCAGGCCGAGGCGGAAATGCTCGCTGCAAAGGCTGGAGCCTGATCAGGCATTTTGGCGATTTCCGCCAGATCGTTGGCTTCATAATCCATCTGGCGGGTGGCTTCGAGACCATCGCGGATCACCGCCATGTTGCCCTCGACCACGGCCTGGCCCTTGGAGCCGAATTTCTTGGCAATCTGGTTGCGCACCATATCGAGAACGGCTGCTTCATCCGCCCCTTGGGTGACGCGCTCCACATGACCACAGACCGCGCCGATGAAGGCGATGCCCATCATGCGGGTTTCAAGCTCGGGTGATGGGGCGTGTTTCTTGGCGATGGCAAAACCGTCGAGCACTAAGAAATTGATCTTGCGCTTGATGATCGTGTCGCGGAAGGCCTTTGGCAGATCACGCCAGACCTCGGCGCGGCTGAGACTTGACTGAAGGATAAAGGTACCGCCCTCAACCAGACCGCGCAGCGGGTTGGAATGGGAGAAGACCTTGTGATCGGGAGAAATCACCACTTCGACATCTTCAAGATCGGCGTTGGTGATCTTCACCGGTTCCGGGCTCAATGTGATGTAATAGTTGGTCGGTGCGCCACTCTTTTCTGAGCCATATTTCGGCGCGGATTTGGAATAGAGCCCCAAGGCATTGGCCAGAATGTCGGTCAACAGCTTGCCCGTGGCGATGGTGCCGTAGCCACCGACTGAATGGAAGCGGATGCGCAAGGCACCGTCTGGCAGCAGATTCGGGTTGGGCTTGGTTTCAAGCGCCATCATTTCCGTTTCCGGATAGGCGTCTTTGAGTTTGGCTTGCAGCGCGCCGACAGCCGGGCTTGGATCGGCAACAAAGAATTGGCTACCCAGATAGACAAAAGGCTTCTGGGCATTTTCCATATTCTCATAGGCCGCAATCAGATGGCGTGGCTGGAGATCATGGGCCCCAAGGCCGAAAATGGCAGTGGTGACTTTGGGCATATGCTCAAGTGCCGGAATGCCGGCATAGCGTTCGCCGTCGCGGTTTTCGACCGCCTTCATCAAAGCTTCCTTGACGAAGGTGGTCAGTGCAGTGACATCCGAGCGCTCCAGGATCGTGACCGCCTTCTTGCCCTGCAAGGCCTCGACCAGATCAGCTTCCGGGAACGGCTGAAGCAGTTTGACGGAAATGACGCCGACCTTCTTGCCCTGCCGCCGCAGATAGGCTGCGACCGCTTCGGCGTCGTCGGTGACAGAACCAAGGCCGATCAGTACCATCTCGGCATCATCGCATTCAAAGCATTTGAGCGGCGCATAATCACGCCCGGTCAGAGCGGAATATTCAGCCATCGCATCGCGGACAAAGCCCGGCACGTCGCGGACAAAGTGGGTGCGGTGATCGACGGCACCGGCCTGATAGTCGGGCTGGTTCTGCACGCCACCGGTCAGGCCCGGATTGTGAATATCGACCTGTGCAGGAACCCGCTGGCGGGTGCCTTTCTCAAAGGCATTGAGCCATTGACGACGCCATTGGTCGTGCAGTTCGGCCGGCACGAGGGCCAGGGTTTCATCAATCAACTTGGCGTCGCGATCCTTTTCGATGTCTTGCGCATGGGCATCGAGGAAAGCGATCAACTTGGTGTAGATGTCGGTTTCCATGTCGGCGCTGTGGCGGCCCAGATAGCGCTTCAATTGGAAGACACGGCCCTTGGCACCGAACAGCATCTCTTGGGCCACCGTTGGGCAAGGGATGCGATCATTGGGATCACCGATGAAGGCGCGGAGCAACTCATCCTCCGGCATCATCACTTCGCTCATCATGTGCGATGTGACAAAGCCATCCATGGCATTGGTCACCGGCACCATCGACATGGCGCTGACCTTGTAGGAAATGGCGGCCAGATCGGCGGCTTCCTGCGGGTTGGAGCCAAACAGAATGGTATAGCCCGATGGCAGCAAGGCATAGACGTCATCATGACCGGCCATCACATTGAGCGAATGGCGGGAGACGGAGCGGGCTGCCACCTGCATGACAAAACCGCCGACTTTCTTGCCGACGGTTACATAATGGGATTCGAGTCCATAAAGCACACCCTGTGAGGAGGAGGCGTTGGAAATATACTGCCCCCCGGTGAGGGCTGCACCCAGCGCGCCCGATTGGGCGGAATGCTCGCCTTCCGGCTCAAAGAAGAAGGGGTGTCTACCCCAAATATTGACCCCACCGCCTGCGCGGAAGGCTTCGTATAACTCAGCAATTTCGGTCGATGGCGTGATCGGATAGCCAATCACCCCGCCGCATACCTGGCCCATCACCTGCGCGATGGCACCATTGCCGTGAATCACTGTCGAAATGCCCGGGAATACCGGTTTTTTGGAAACTTTCTGGTCCATTTGCTCCACCCGACGACAGCCGCAGCGGGAGCAATCTCCCCTTAGAGGGTCTGTCGTTAAAGAATAAGACGCCTGCTAGGTCGATACAAATCCGGTCATGATCTGGTCGTGATCTGGTTTTGGTGGCTGAGATATGGCTCAGCTGGTTTGTATCGGCTAACGGATGAGAAATTAAAATTGGCTGTCTTTTGTTATGGTGGCCATGGCATACTGTCTCGGCAATTCAATCGCACTGCGTCGACCCTCCCTATGCTTTGGTCGTAGAAACCTTAGAACATTTGTCGTAGTTGGAAGTTGACCTGTATCAACTCAGTCCGCCAGCTCGCCGCTGATGGAGGATGCGACCGCGCGAAAACCGCCTCCCTGATATGCGATTTTGCAGTCGATTTCTTCCTAAGAACAATAACTAACAAACTGTTCTTATTTATCTTTTCTTCTCCAATTGACTCTTCGAAAGCCGTTCCACGGCACGCAGCGTTATCCGTGTTTGACCGGATGTGAGCCGTGCGTCTGACACGGGTCAGCTGCGCCGTCAGCGCATCGCTCAGTGTGTATTCAAGGCGTCTGTTGCGACCGGTTGTCTCAGTTGGGACTTTTGATCTTGTTAAAGAGGAGTTTTTTATGCTTGTTTAAATCTACGTGTTTTTTTGTATTTCAAATGGAACCGTTGCACCGCATGCGCCTCGCTCCCGCCCCTTTCCTGAAGATGCCGCCGCGCCGGAAGCCCGGCAGGGCCGCCGTTGGCTGGGCATTGTTGGCGATGTGGTTGCAGGTGGTGTTTGCCGGTCTGCATCTGGCGACCGTCTCGCACGCGCTCGGCGGACCGGTTGCGCATCAGGCGGCGATCTGGACCATCTGCACGGCAGAGGGGAATATCCTGACCCTTGATGAGTCTGGCGACCCGATCTCGCGGGGGATCGAAACGCTGTGCGCCATTTGCGTTTCAGGGGTCGCTGACGGGCTGGTGCTCGATATGCCGCAGCCGGTTGCACTCAATTTCTCGCCACCAATCCTGTATGATCGTCCCCTGTCCGGCTTTGATACGCCATGGTGGAAACAATCCCCAAGGGTGGGGACAAGCCGCGCACCGCCACTCCTCTAGGACACGTCCATTCTTTTCACGCGTCACCGCCCCGCCAGCCATTGCCAATTGTCATTTGCCGGGGCGACCCTGTCCTGCTGATACAGCATCACCAAGAGAGCTGTCATGGAACCCATTTATGACGACCTGTTCGTCAATCTCTCGCGCTGGCAATTTGCCGCCACGGCGCTTTATCACTTTCTGTTTGTGCCCCTCACTTTGGGCCTGACATGGATCCTCGTGATCATGGAGTCGGTCTATGTGATGACCGGCAAAGAGATCTATCGCGATATGACCAAATTCTGGGGCAAGTTGTTCGGTATCAACTTTGCTCTGGGCGTGACCACCGGCCTGACGATGGAATTTCAGTTCGGCACCAACTGGTCCTACTATTCCCACTATGTCGGCGACGTCTTTGGCGCGCCGCTGGCAATTGAAGGCCTGATGGCCTTCTTTCTTGAATCGACCTTTGTTGGCCTGTTCTTCCTTGGCTGGGAAAAGCTGTCCAAGCGCCAGCATCTGGCGGTGACCTTCTTTACCGCGCTTGGTTCCAACCTGTCGGCACTGTGGATTCTGGTGGCCAATGGCTGGATGCAAAATCCCGTCGGCTCAGAATTTTCGGCTGAGACCATGCGGATGGAAATGACCAACTTCGCGGAAGTGGTGCTCAATCCAGTTGCGCAGGTGAAATTCGTGCATACGGTTGCCGCGGGCTATGTCACAGCCTCGATGTTCGTCATCGGCATTTCCGCCTGGTACATCCTCAAGGGCCGCGATCTGGCCTTTGCCAAACGGTCCTTCTCGGTTGCTGCGGGCTTCGGTCTTGCTGCGTCGCTGTCGGTCATTGTGTTGGGCGACGAGTCCGGTTACGAGCTGGGCGATGTGCAAAAGGTAAAACTGGCGACCATCGAAGCGGAATATCATACGGAAGAGGCACCAGCCGCCTTCAATGTCATCGGCATCCCGAATGACAAGGAAATGCGGGTTGATTATGCGTTTCAAATCCCGTGGGCCATGGGGCTGATTGCCACGCGCTCGTTCGATAAAGAGGTCACCGGCATTTCCGAGTTGAAAGACCAGCATGAAGTGCGGATTCGCTCGGGCATGATTGCCTATGACTATCTGACCAAGCTGCGGGCAGGTGACAAATCAGAAGAGACCAAGACCGCCTTCAACCAGCATAAGGCCGATCTGGGCTATGGCTTGTTGCTCAAACGCTATATCGACAATCCGATGGAAGCGAGTGAGGCGATGATCAAGGCAGCCGTTGACGATTCCATTCCTTCGGTGCCCTATCTTTTCTGGAGCTTCCGGATCATGGTCGGCTTTGGCTTCTTCATGCTGTTCCTGTTCAGCCTGTCCTTCTATTACAACGCCAAACGCGTGATCGAGGAAAAACGCTGGCTGTTACGCATGCTCGTCATTTCCATTCCCGTGCCATGGCTCGCCTGTGAGCTGGGCTGGTTCGTGGCCGAATATGGTCGCCAACCATGGGCAATTGGTGAGGTGCTGCCAACCTTCCTTGCGGCCTCCAGCCTGACGATCAGCGATTTGATCTTCTCGCTTGTCGGCTTCCTCACCTTCTACACCTTCCTGCTGGTCATCGAAATGTGGCTGATGGTGAAATTTGCCCGTCTGGGGCCGAGCGCTCTGCATACGGGCCGCTATCACCATGAGCAATTTGACCGCTCCCCTCTGGCCCCTGCCGAATGACGGGTATTGAGAAGGATTCTGACAATGCTACTTGATTATGAAGTTCTGAAACTGGCCTGGTGGGCGCTCGTGGGTGTGTTGCTCATCGGCTTTGCCATCACCGATGGCATGGATATGGGCGTGGGCAATCTGTTGCCCTTCCTTGGCAAGAATGATGCTGAGCGCCGCATCATCATCAACACGGTCGGGCCGCACTGGGATGGCAACCAGGTCTGGTTTATCACGGCGGGTGGGGCGATTTTTGCCGCCTGGCCTGCGGTTTATGCTGCGGCCTTCTCCGGCTTTTACATGGCCATGCTGTTGGTGCTGTTTGCGCTCTTCTTCCGGCCTGTCGGATTTGACTATCGCTCGAAGATCGACAATCCCAAATGGCGCAATGCCTGGGACTGGGGGCTGTTTGCAGGCGGCTTTATTCCATCCCTGATTTTTGGGGTGGCCTTTGGCAATCTGCTTCAGGGCGTGACCTTCCATCTCGATGAGTTCCTGCGGGTCACCTATGATGCAACCTTCATCTGGGCCTTGCTGCCGTTGCTCAATCCCTTTGCCATTCTGGCGGGACTTGTTTCGGTCGCCATGCTGACCGGTCACGGCTCAACATGGCTGCAAATGCGAGCGGATCATGTGGTCGCCGCACGTGCCCGGACCATGGGCATGGTTTTCGGGGTCGCCACCAGCGCGCTGTTCACTCTCGCCGGGCTGTGGATCTGGATTGGCAATTTCGACTATTTCGTCATTGTCAGCCAGCCTCCCCTTGATGCCCTTCCCAACCCACTGGCCAAGGAAGTAGCCATGCAAGCGGGTGCCCTGTTCAATATCTATCAGGATTATCCGATTGCCATGCTGGCTCCGGCACTCGGCATTTTTGCACCACTGCTGATGGCTTTGATGAGCCGGATTGGCCGGGGTGGCTTTGCCTTTGTCTTCAGTGCCCTTGGCATGACGGGGATCATTTCGACCGCCGGTTTGTCAATGTTCCCGTTCATCATGCCATCGATCAGCGATCCGGTCTCATCGCTGACCATCTGGGACGCGCCATCCAGCCACCTTACCCTGACAGTGATGTTCTGGGCGGCTGTGATCTTCGTGCCGATCGTGCTCGCCTACACCATCTGGTGCTACGTGCGCATGTGGGGTCGGGTCACACTGGAAGAAATCGATGCCCGCTCTCATTCTGCTTACTGAGCCTCACGAAAAAGGAGATAGACTATGTGGTATTTCGCCTGGATTCTGGGGCTGACGGCGGCCCTTTCGATCGGCATCATAAACGTCATGTGGTACGAAGCCCAACACAGCTTCGATGACAAGGAAGGGGCCGACGAGGCCTGATCTTCCCCCGAAACTGGCCGGTGGACACCTCTTGCCCACTGGCCTTACTCTTTGAGAATGAGAGCCGCCCTTGATGTCCAAAGCCAATCTCTCCCGCTATCTCAAGCGCGAAGCCAAACGGATCGAGCAGCCGATCCGTTGGTCGATCGGCTTGAGCTTGATGAGCGGCTTGTTGTTGATCGGGCAGATGGGGATGATTGCCAGCATCATTTCCGATGTGCTGACCAAGCATGCGGGCCTCGCAGATGTCATGCTCCCGCTCTGCCTGCTGCCGCTGCTGTTTCTTGCCCGCGCGTTTTTGTCTTATGGCGCGGAAAAGCTGGCGCTGCATGCAGCGATTGACCTCAAACATGATGTGCGTGGCCGGTTGCTCAAGCGGCTGATTGCCAAAGGGCCGATCCGCAGTCGCGAAGGCGATAGCGCCACTGGCGATCAGGTCACCATGCTGACCGAGGGCATCGAAGCTTTGGAAGGCTATTTTGCCCGCTATTTGCCTGCGATGGTGATGATGGTCCTGCTGCCACTTGCCATTTTGGCGGTGACTTTGGTGCGTGACTGGCTGTCGGCCTTGGTGATGGTGATCACCGCGCCTTTGATCCCCTTCTTCATGATCCTGATCGGCAAGGGCACGGAAAAGCTCAACCAGAAGCAATGGCACAAGCTGGCGGTTCTGTCGGCCCATTTTCTCGACATGATCCAGGGTCTGACGACGCTCAAATGGTTCAACGCTTCCCGGCGCGAGGCCGAGAGCGTGTCACGGATGGCGGATGATTATCGTCGCACCACCATGAGTGTGCTGCGCGTCGCCTTTTTGTCGTCCTTGGTGTTGGAATTTTTCGCCACCATTTCCATTGCCATCATCGCGGTCTTTATCGGCTTTCGGCTGCTCTATGGGGAGATGAGCTTTTATGACGGCTTTTATGTGTTGCTGCTGGCCCCGGATTTCTATTTGCCGCTGCGACAAATGGGCAGTCATTATCATGCAAGGATGGAGGCGGTTGGCGCAGCAGAACGCTTTGTCGATCTGATGGAAGAGGATGAGGCGCCAAAGACGAAAGAAACCTCCCTGTCAGTGCCGCAAGCGGGTCTGTCGCTGAGTTTCGAGCATGTGCAGTTTGCCTATGATGATGGCACGGTGGCTTTGCAGGATGTGTCCTTCTCCCTGTCTGCGGGGCAAAAGCTGGCTCTGGTGGGACCGTCCGGGGCGGGGAAAAGCACCATTCTGGATTTGCTGCTGGGCCTGATCCAGCCAACCGGTGGCCGCATTCTGGTCAATGGGGTGGATCTGTCTCACCTGCCAGTGGATCTGTGGCGGCTGCAGCTTGGCTATTTACCGCAAGCCCCGACGCTCTTTTCCGGCACGATTGCCGAAGCGCTGCGTTATGGCTGCCCGGACGCGCCGATGGAAGCGATCATCGGGGCCGCAAGGCAGGCCGAGATCCATGACTTCATAATGTCTTTGCCAGACGGCTATGACTCCGTCTTGCAGGAAAAAGGCGGTGGGCTGTCCGGGGGACAAATTCAACGCATCGCCATTGCTCGGGCCTTGCTGCGCGATGCGCCCTTGCTGCTGCTTGACGAACCCTCGGCCCATCTGGACCGGGCGACAGAGGGAAAAATCACAGCGGCTCTCCAGCATTTGCTGCAAAACCGAACCGCAATCACGATTGCCCATCGCCTGAGCACCATCAAAGAGGCGGATTTGATACTGGTGCTGGAAGGCGGGACAATTGTTGAAAGCGGCACGCATGATCAGCTGATGGCAGCCAAAGGGGCCTATCTGCGGCAGGTAACCGCAAGCTTTGTTGCGGCGGGCGGTCAGGAGGGGCATGATGGCTGATATTCGCTTGTTGCTCTCCTTGATGCGGCCATGGCTTGGCTGGATCCTGCTTGGCATCTTTCTCTCGCTCGTCACGCTGTTGGCCAATGTCACCTTGATGGCAACCTCGGGCTGGTTCATCGCCTCGATGGCACTGGCGGGGCTTGCCGGGGTCAGCATGAATTATTTCACCCCGGCGGCGATCATCCGGGCGATGGCCATCACCCGCACCGTCGGGCGCTATGCGGAGCGGCTGGTGACCCATGAAGCGACATTGAGACTGGTGGCCCATTTGCGGCGCTGGTTTTATGATCGCCTCGAACCATTGGCCCCGGCGGGCCTTGTGGCGAGCAAGAGTGGCGACATTTTTTCGCGCATCGGCTCTGACATTTCGGTGCTGGAAAATTTCTATCTCCGTGTCTTGGTGCCTGTGTCCGTGGCGCTGATTGCCCTGCCTTTGTTCCTTGTGTTTCTATCCCACTATTCCGGCTGGCTTGGCTTTATCGCCGGGCTGCTTTATCTGCTGGTCGGGCTGGTCCTCCCTCTGTTCCTGCATTGGGCAGGCAAGGATGCGGCGCGCGCCCAGATTGGAGAGGCCGCCGACATGCGGGCAGATCTGGTCGAGGGACAGCAGGCCTTGCGCGAAATGCTGGTCTATGGCCGGGCTGATGCCTATCATACCAGCATCTTGCGTCAGTCGCAGCGCATCGCGAGCCACCAAAGGGCACTGGCCAATCTTCAGGCGGTTTCACAAAGCAGCATCAATTTTGCGGCCAATCTGGCGCTTCTGGTGGTTCTGGTGACCATCATTCCCCACGTCCAAAGCGGTCTTCTCGCTGGGCCGATCCTGCCGATGCTCTGTCTGTTTGCGCTCGCCAGTTTCGAAGTCATTCAGCCCCTGCCACTGGCGGTGCAATCCTTGCTTGAAAGCCAGACGGCAGCGGCGCGCATCTTCGGGCTTGTCACGGTGCGTCGCAAGCGGGTGTCGACCTCTTCGGGACGCCCTGCAGCGTCCCATCAAAAGCCGGATTATGACCATCCGGCGCTGGAGTTCCTGAAAGCGGGCTTGACCTATCCGAACCGGGAGGCCCCGGCATTCAGCGGCCTCAGCCTGACCATCAACAAGGGTGAACGGGTTGCGCTGGTTGGTCCGTCTGGCTCGGGAAAATCCAGTGTCATTCAGGCCTTGTCCGGTTTCTGGCCGCTGACTGAGGGCATGATCCTCGTTGATGGCACACCCCATGATTGCCTGAACGAAGAAGCCTTGCGCGCCCATTTCGCCGTCGCGCCGCAAAAGCCGCACATCTTCAATGCCAGCGTCCGGGGTAATTTGCTGATTGCCAACCCGAAGGCTAGCGAAGCAAACCTTCTCTCCGTATTGGAGCAGGTGCAACTCAGGGCCTTTGTTGAAAACCTGCCCAAGGGGCTGGATACGGCCTTGGGTGAAGCGGGAGACAGCCTGTCGGGCGGACAGGTCCGGCGGCTCGCCATTGCCCGGGCGCTTTTGTCCCCTGCCCCCATCCTGTTGCTTGATGAACCGGGCGAAGGGCTTGATGCTGAGATGGAACAGAGCATTCTCAAAACAATCATTGCGCAGGATGCCCGCACCCTATTGCTGATCACACATGGGCAGGCAGGCCTTGAATTGATGGATCAGATATATCGCTTGCCGGAAAAAGCAGGCTAAAGAGACGTCAGACAAAGCTTCATTATACTATCGTCTTATAAAACATCGCTATCCACAAGCGCCGACCCCGAACTTGAGCCAATGGCCACGCTAAGCTGTCGTCATCCTGTCGTCAGGCAGGCATATCCCGCCAAAAGCTTCCCAAATTTCGCGACATCCCGTCGCATATTGTATCGATTTAAATTCTCGGTGATCTGAAGCCCCAAGTTGGCGATTTCATTGACACGGGTCAATGCATCAAGACCTGTCAGGCGTAGCGTCAGATCAGTTGTTGCTGTGCCCACAGATGATTTGCCGGAGGCGATTTGCTGGAGGACCGGGCGCAGGGGTGCAACAGTGGGAGTGAAATAATGTCCGATCGCGAACAGGAGGGCGGTCTGACGGCCGCCAACCAGTCGCAGGGCGTGGCCAGCATGGTCACGTCCCGCTTTCCGATTGTCTCGCGGACCGATTTTTCCGAGACAACCTTTCTTCTAGACATTCTGCATCCGACCATGGCCCGGGCCGCAAAGCCCGGCCAGTTTGTCATTGTGATGCTGGATGAGCATGGCGAGCGCATTCCGCTGACCATCGCCGATTTTGACCGTGACAAGGGCACGATCACATTGGTGGTGCAGGCAGTGGGAAAATCAAGCCGTCAGATGCAGGCCGATTGTCAGGCAGGTGGCGCGATCTATGCCATCGTTGGCCCGATGGGCATCCCCAGCGAGATATCCAACGCCAAAACGGTCATTTGCGTTGGTGGGGGGTTGGGCGTTGCGCCGATCTATCCGCAGGCGCGCGCTTTCAAGGAAGCCGGAGCCTATGTGATTGGCGTTGTGGGGTTTCGCTCGGCCAATCTGATGTTCTGGGAAGAGAAATTCAAGGCGGTCTGCGACGAGTTCATCGTCTGCACCGATGATGGTTCGGCGGGCTTGCACGGGCTGGTCACCGATGGCATCGAACAGGCGATTGCCAAACATGGCACCATCGACGAGGTGGTGGCGATCGGCCCACCGATCATGATGCGGGCCTGCGCCGAGACAACCCGGCCCCACAAGATCAAGACCATGGTCAGCCTCAATCCCATCATGGTGGATGGCACGGGTATGTGCGGCGGTTGCCGGGTGCGGGTCAATGCGCAAATCAAGTTTGCCTGCGTCGACGGGCCGGACTTTGATGGCCATCAGGTGGATTTTGACGATCTCTTCTCGCGGCTCCATCGCTATCGCGCCGAAGAGAAGCAAGCCATGGAACGCTATTCGGACAGTTGCCGTCGCCTGATCGCGGCTGACGCAGCCGCAGCCCAAGAGGGGGGCAAGTGATATGGTCCGCAAGACAATCAGAACCATCCCGCAAGAGCGGGCTCTCATGCCGGTGCAGGACCCGGACATTCGTGCCACCAATTTTGACGAAGTGGCGCTGGGCTTTGACATTGAAGCAGCCAAACTGGAAAGCGAGCGCTGTTTGATGTGTCCGGAACCGGCCTGCGTGGAAGGCTGTC
Organism: Cohaesibacter sp. CAU 1516; assembly: GCF_005771485.1. Taxonomy (NCBI): domain Bacteria; kingdom Pseudomonadati; phylum Pseudomonadota; class Alphaproteobacteria; order Hyphomicrobiales; family Cohaesibacteraceae; genus Cohaesibacter; species Cohaesibacter sp. CAU 1516. The sequence continues at coordinate 386,556 of NZ_VANT01000003.1, forward strand.
CGGTCAAGATCGACATTCCCGGCTTCATCGAAAAGATCCTTACCAAGGATTATCGCGGCGCCTATGATCACATGACCAACGCCACCATGTTGCCAGCGGTCTGCGGTCGGGTCTGCCCGCAGGAAGATCAATGCGAGGGCGTGTGCGCGGTTGGTGCTGGCACCGGGCTGGAACCGGTCGCCATTGGCCGTCTGGAACGCTTCCTTGGCGATATGGCCATCAAGGAAGGCTGGAAAAAGTCGACCCATATCGAGCCCGCTCCCTTCAAGGTGGCGATTGTTGGCTCAGGTCCGGCAGGCATGGCCTGCGCGGCTGATCTGGCCAAGGCGGGCTGCAAGGTGACCATCTATGAGGCCCTGCACAAGCCGGGCGGCGTGTTGCGCTATGGCATTCCGGAATTTCGGCTGCCCAATGATGTGGTGGATGCGGAAATCGCCAATCTAGATGCCCTTGGTGTCGAAATTATCTGCAACACATTGGTTGGACGGCTGTTCACCATCGAGGACATGCTCGGTGACATGGGCTATGACGCGGTCTTTATCGGCGTTGGAGCCGGGACACCTTATTTCATGGATATTCCGGGAGAAAATCTCAACGGTGTCCTGTCGGCCAACGAATTGCTGACCCGCTGCAATTTGATGCATGCGGGCGAGTTCCCGGCCTTTGACACCCCGCTCGGTCTGGGCCGCAAGGTGGCGGTGATCGGCTCTGGCAACACTGCGATGGACGCAATGCGGGTCTCCAAACGCCTCGGCGCGGAAGAGGTTCACTGCATCTATCGCCGCTCGGAAGTGGAATGCCCGGCGCGGGCTGAAGAGCTGCATCATGCGCAGGAAGAAGGCATTGATTTTCACTGGCTGACCAACCCGGTCGAGATCCTTGGCGATGCCAACAACAATGTGCGCGGCATCCGCTGCATTCGCATGGAGTTGGGCGAGCCGGACAAATCCGGTCGACGCCGTCCGGTGGCCATTGAAGGCAGTGAGTTCGACTTTGAAGCAGACACGGTGGTCTATGCCATCGGCACCTCGCCGAACCCGATCCTTGGTCAAACCTCGACAATCGGCCTCAACAAATGGGGCTATATCGACACCGACGAGAGCCTCGCCACCTCACTGGCCGGGGTTTATGCAGGCGGCGACATTGTTACCGGTGCTGCCACCGTCATTCAGGCGATGGGGGCGGGCCGCAAGGCTGCCAGCAGCATCAAGCACTATTTGCGTATCCGTGACAGCGACGTGGTCTACACGCCCGAAGAACACGGATTTGCCCATAGCCTGTTTGGCATTGATACGGACGAGCAGAATTTCGTCCGAATTCGTCAGATCTGAAGAGCGGAGCCCCCACAATGACATCTGATAGCTCTCAGCCTATCGCACAAGACACCCCACTTCCCGCCGCCGGGTCTGCCACTGGTGCCAAGACCGCCATGCGACCCGCTGAAGTGATCCATGAACATATCATCGAAATTGTCAGTGATTCTGGTGAAGGCGCGCAGAGATGCGGCCAGTCGCTCGCATCCATCGCGGCCCGTTCGGGCATGGGCATCTGGACGGTGGAAATCATCCCTGCCGAGATCCAGCCACCACCCCGCTCTGTCGCCGGTGCCAGTGGTAACCGGGTGCGAATGGCCGCCCACAAGGTGACCAATGTTGGCGATCAGGCCGATCTGGTCATCGCCTTCAACGAACAGGTTTTGCTTAGCCGCCTTCGGGCCGGAGAGATCAAGCAGGGTGCGACCATTCTGCTTGAGGACATGTGGAAGCGGGATGCCCATCAGCCGATTGCCGATGCCTATGCGGACGTGTGCGCCGAAATCCGCGCCGGTGGTTATCGCTTGATCGAAGTGCCGATGGAAGCGGAATGCCAGAAATATGTGCCGGACCCGCGCAAGGGCAAGAATATGTTCGTGCTGGGCATGCTCTGCTCGATCTATTCCCTTGATGAAGAGCTGGCAGCGTCACAGGTGAAGCTGACCTTCATCAAAAAGGATCGCAAGATCATCGACGCCAACCTTGAACTGATGGCAGCGGGTCGAGTATGGGCCAATGACAATCTTGACATGCACTACCGCATCCCTGCCCCGCCGGTTGAAAAGCCGCAGGTGGTAACCAACGGCAATGCGGCCTTGGCTTTGGGGGTTGTGGCCTCGGGCATGGAAGTCTGTGCCATGTATCCCATCACGCCAGCCACCTCGGCCTCGCATTATCTCTCGAGCATTTTCGAAAAAGTGGGTTGCGTGGTGCATCAGGCCGAGGATGAAATCTCGGCGGCAACCTTTGCCATTGGCGCTTCTTATGCGGGCAAATGTGCCGTAACCATCACGTCCGGTCCCGGCCTGTCACTCAAACAGGAAGCCATTGGCCTTGCGGTGATGGCGGAAATCCCGCTGGTGCTGATCGATGTGCAGCGTGGTGGCCCCAGCACCGGTTTGCCGACCAAGGTCGAACAAAGCGATTTGATGGCCGCCATTTTCGGTAGCCATGGGGATGCGCCCAAGGTGGTGATGGCGGTCGATAGCATTGAGGATTGCTTCTATTCGGTGATCACCGCGCGCAAGATTGCCGAGACCTTCAATATGGTGGTGATGATCCTGTCTGATGCCGCCCTGTCGACGGCGCAACAGCCTTTTGACCGCCCGGTCTTCAGCGCCGATTGGCTGGCCCCGCCGGTCAACCAAAGCGCGGTGCCGCCGGATGCCAAGCCCTATGACTGGGACGAGCGAACGGGCATTGCCACCCGCTTCATTCCCGGCCAGCCAAACGGCATGCACTGCCTGACAGGCTTGGCCCATGATCGCAACAGCCGGGTGGCCTATGACCCGAAAACCAACGAGGAAGGGCTGATCAACCGGACCCGCAAACTCGCCGCCCTGCAAAAGACCCTGCGTCTGGCACCGGTCTTTGGCGACGAGGAAGGGGATTTGTTGCTGATCGGCTGGGGCAGCACCCGCGGGGCCATCGAAGAAGCTGTGACCGCCCTCAGGCAAGAGGGCCACAAGGTTTCCTCCCTGCATCTGAAGTATCTCCAGCCGATGGCGTCAGGCATTGACGAGGTGATGGGTCGCTTCAAAAAGGTGATGACGATCGAGAATAACTGGAATGATCCGCTCTCCGATCCGCTGATCAATGCGGACAATCGCCGCTATTCGCAACTGGCGCTGCTGCTGCGGTCGCGCTGGCTGGTGGATGTCGATTGCTGGGGCAAGTCCCATGGCCAACCGCTCAAACCTGCCCAGATCAAGGCCGCAGCCTTGGCCAAACTCGAACAGGCATGAGGTGAGATTATGACTGCTACAATGAGCCAATGCCTGATGAATATGGTCCAGACGGACTATGGGATCGGCGACTATCAAAGTGCCATCGCGCCGCGTTGGTGCTCGGGCTGTGGGGACACGGCCATTCTGACCGCGATGCAGAAACTCTGCCGGGACGAACAACTGGCTCCGGAAAAGACCGTCTGTGTTTCCGGGATCGGCTGCGCCTCGCGCTTGCCGCACTATATGAATGCCTATGGCTTCCATGGCATTCATGGCCGGGCCCTGCCGATTGCCGAAGGGATCAAGATCCGCCGACCTGACCTCAATGTGTTTGTGACGACCGGGGATGGCGACTGCTGTTCCATCGGGGCGGCGCACTGGCTGCATGCGATCCGGTACAATATGAATATGACGGTGCTGCTGCATGACAATAATGTCTATGGGCTGACGAAAAAGCAGGCGTCACCGACCTCACCAAAGGGACTGAAAAGCAACACGACCCCTTATGGCGCGGCGCTTAATCCGCTCAATCCGCTGACGGTGACGTTGGGGGTGGCCAACGTGTCCTTTGTGGCGCAGGCGGTCGACTGGATCCCGGATCTGCTTTATGACATCCTGCAAAAAGCCTATCATCACAAGGGCTTTTCCTTCATCCGCATCCTGCAACGCTGCCCGAACTTCATGGATCATCATTTTGATGAGGCGGTGCGGGATCCGCTCAAGACCCGCATCCTGACCCATGCAGACGGGTTGCGGTTGAAACCGGAAATTTCCCGGATCTACAAGAATCAGGAAACCCACGACCCAATCAACATGGAGCGGGCCTTGGCTCTGGCCGCGATGCAGGAGGAGCTGCCGGTCGGCATCCTCTATAACAACCCGTCGGTGCCTTGCTATGACGAATTGCGGGCAGGCGAGCGGCCCAGCACGCCGGGGCTGGTGGAAACTGTCCTCAATGAGGAATTCGACAAGGTGGGCATCTGGCCGCAAAGCCAGCCAACGCCACAAGCCGGGGAGTAGAGATCATGGCACAAGCACAAATCATTGCGGCGCCCATGACACCAAAGACGCCAACAGACCCGCACCCTGCCGGGGCGCAATCCCGCCTGTTGCCGGCTTTGTTTGCCCGCTACGGGAATTTGACCGCCCTGCGGCACGATTATCCGCTGGTGTTGGTTGAAGGGGAAGATGCTCCGCAAATCATCCGGCCCCTCAGCCGGATTGTCGATGATGCCCTGAAAGCCGCCGCGCCATTGGGACCGGACGGGGAAGCTATGCGACAACAGGTCTTGCAGCTGGAACAACGGATCCGCGAGAAGGTCGCAGAAGGCAGCGAGGAGCTTCTCTCCGAGCTGTGGCGGGTTTGCGAGGCGGATCTGGTGCGCGAGAGTGGCGAAGCACCCTTCGGCCCGATGGATCGCAATATGGATCTGGCCCGACAGAAAGTGTCGGTCGATGGCAAGGTCATCGGCTGTGATGCGGCTACACCGGACCGCATCCTTGGTCATGCCTGGCAGAAGGTGCATCACAAACGCGCCCGGCAGTTCCGCAAAAAGGTAGACGGCCTGATCCTCAAGCTGACCGATATCCTGAAGTCGGATCACATGAAGTCCGACGAGGCCCACAGTGCCGATGCCCTGTCAAAGGCGATGGGCATGGACACTGACAACTCGATCGATTTTTCGATGTTGTCGGATATGCTGCATCGGGTGCAACCGGAAGACCGGCTGCCACAAGACCGGGTTGAGCGGATCAAGCATGCGCTTCATGTGCTTCAGACACAGGCCTTCTTCGGCCCGGGTCGGGCGTCCTACACCGAGCCGGGCAAGGCGATCTGCTACAGCTATGTCTTTACCAGCTGTTCGAGCGCGCTTGACGCCTATCGGGAGCGCCTTCCCAGTGTTGTCGAGTTCGTCAAGGCGCTGACCATTGCCGAAATGGAAGTTCAGAACAAATATGTCTCTGACTTGCATGACGGGATCTTTGCCACCTTTGACGAGCATGATCTGACGGCTGAACAAATGGCATTGCTGCCCTCGGCCATGATTTATCTGCGCGACGGGGTGACGGATAGTGCAGAATTGGCCCGGGCCTATGAGGCGCTGGCCTATGGTTTGCCGATCAAGGTGCTCATTCAGGTGGATGACGTTTTGGGGCCAACCTCACCGGAACCGCCGCGCAACTCGTTTGGCGCTGGCACACCAAAGCTTGCCGCCATGGCGATGGGCTTGAACAATGCCTTTGTGATGCAGACCAACAGCGCCCACCTCTACCGGATGCAGGATGCCCTGATGCATGGCATGGCCTATGACGGTCCGGCCATGTTCAGCCTCTATTCGGGAGCCAGTGAAACCGTTGAGGGGATCGCACCTTACATTCTGGCAGCCGCGGCAGCGGAATCCCGGGCCTTCCCCAACTTCACCTATGACCCGTCCGCCGGGCGGGATATTGCCGGGCGGTTCGACCTCTCGGCCAATCCGCAAGTGGAGGCTGACTGGCCGAGCCATGAAATCAGCTTTGAGGACCAGAATGGCAATGCGGTCACCGAGTCGGTGCAGTTCACCTATGGGGACTTTGCCCTGTGTGACCGGCGCTATCGCCGCTTCTGTCATCCCGTCAGCAAGAAAGGCTGGAGCGGTGACATGGTTGCCTTTGCCGAATGGATGAAGGTGCCGCTCAACAGCGACGACATTCGCCGCCCCTTTGTTCTGGGGGTCGACGATGATCTGCAAATGGCTCGAATTGTGGTGGATGACAAGATCTCCAGCGCTGCACGGCAATGCCTTGACGGCTGGAACCGGCTGCAGGAAATGGCTGGGATCAACAATTCCCACACTCTCGCGGCATTGGCAGCCGAACGGGTCAAGCGTGAGGATTTGGCCCGAGAGCAGGCCAATTCGGAACCGACAGCCCCAGTGGCTCCCACATTGTCCAGCGCACCAGTGGACCCGATCGTTGAAGCAGCCGAGGAAGCAGATGCGCCATCCGAAGGCAGCCCATGGATCGAAACGCCTCGTTGCACTACCTGCAACGAATGCCGCCAGATCAATGACCGGCTGTTTGGCTATAACGACAATCTGCAGGCCTATATCGCCGATCCGGATGCGGGCAGCTATCGGCAGTTGGTCGAAGCGGCCGAAAGCTGTCAGGTCAGCATCATCCATCCCGGTTTGCCACGGGATCCAGATGAGCCCAATCTGGATGAGCTGAAAGAACGCGCCAAGCTGTTCAACTAGTCTCGCCCAAAGTGCGATTCCAGAATCACCCCGGACAGGCAACAGCCTTTCCGGGGTTTTTCTTTTGCCCCGCTCGCTCATCCACATGGCGGATTGACGCAGAGTCAATGCTTTGGAACGCCTTATCTTTTTTGATCTTGCGTATGCTTTCCTCGTGGCCCATCCTGCGGTATCGTCTGTTTTCGGTGGCACTTGTCACATTTTTATTGAATAGTACCTTGATTAAACGTTTAATTATAGAAATTTGTCGTTTGAATATAAGTCCGTCCATGACCGGACGAGTGGGGAACTATGGTCAGTATCAAGGACATTGCAGCTGATGTGGGCGTCACGGCTGCAACCGTATCCAACGCATTGAATGGCAAAGGACGCGTCTCTGAAAAGCTGGTCGGACGCATCAAGGCGCGGGCCGAGGAGCTGGGTTATCGACCGAGTTCTGCTGCCATTGCCCTGAAAAGCGGGCGCAGCAACATTCTCGGACTGGTGATGCCAGACCTGACCAACCCCCTCTTTCCGCATCTTGCCCAAACCCTGTCCATGGCCGCAGAGGACCGCAATCTGGCAATCCTGATAGCCGATTCCCGCCGCAGTGCCACAGAGCAGCAACAGGCCATGCAGCGGTTGGTGAGCCGCGGCATCGATGGCTTGATCATCGTGCCGCAAAGGGGAACGTCGCCAGCCCCGGTCTCCGTGCCGATGGCGATTATCAACGCGGCGTCTGACCCGCAAAACACGGTTTCGTCCGATCATCGTGGCGGCGGAGTGATAATCGCCCAACACATTTTTGAGTTGGGCCACAGACATGTCGCCCTGCTCGGCGAGGACCCGGTTTCCGAGGTGCAGCGCGACAGGATCACGGGTATGCAGTCGGTGCTGGATGGCCGGACCGAGCTGAAAATCCAATGGGGGGATGCCGGTTTGGCTGCCCTTCCCCAGATTGTGAAGGATGGCGCAACGGCCATTTTGACCACTTCTGACATGCTGGCGCTGAAGGTCCGCTCGCTGTTGATGGAAATGGGCCTGAATGTGCCTGAGGATGTCAGCCTCACGGGCTTTGACGACACGACCTTCGGGCGCTTGATGTATCCGCCACTGACCACGATTTCACAGGATGCCAAAACCATCGCGGAAAAGGCTGTTGCCTTTCTCGCCAGCCAGATCGACGAACGCTGCAAACGCTTGGCGGCCAAGAAAGACACGCCCCCACTTGCAGCGCCACCCGAACCCGGCCAAACCATTCCCATGCATCTGGTTGCCAGAGACTCCACCTCGAGACCCAAAAAACCTTCCCAACAGGAGACATGATCATGAAGCCCTTCCTTACGGCTGCCCTACTCGCGACGGCGAGCGTGGCCCTTGTTCCGGCGGCAAACGCTGCCGACAAGACCCTGACCATTTCGGTCTATTCCTTTGCTCAGGATGCCTACAAAAAAGCCCTTTATGATCCGTTTGAAGAGATGTGCGGCTGTGATCTGGTGGTGGAAACCGGCAATTCGGTCGAGCGCATGGCAAAAATCGAGGCCAATGCCGCCAAACCGGTGATCGACATGGCTGTCATTTCCTCCCATGACGCCCTTGCGCTGGCGCGCAAGGATCTGATTGCCGATCTGGATGCCTCCAAACTCTCCAACATGTCCAAGCTCTATCCTTCTGCACAGGATCCGCTGGGCAATGGTCAGGCCGTTGGCTACACTTTTTATGCCAGCTCGATTGTCTATCGCAAGGATCTGGTGTCGATTGACAGCTGGGCTGACCTCTTGACCAATCCAAAGCTTGCCAACAATGTGGCCCTGCCCAACATCACCGGCACCCAAGGCCCATTGACGCTGATGATGCTCAACAAGGCCAATGATCAGGGTGGTGATTTCTCCAAGACCATCAGTGATATCGGCAAGGCGTCCGACAAGATTGTCACCTTCTATTCCCGCTCCTCGGAGCTGGCGCAGCTGATGAATCAGGAAGAAGTGATTGCCGCACCTGTGGGTCGCTTCGCATGGAGCCGTTTCAAGGGTTCGCCACTGCCCTTCGCCTGGGCCAACCCGAAAGAAGGACAGGCCGGTGGCATGAATGTGATGATCATGACCAAAGGCAATGGCAATGAAGAGCTGGCCTATCAGTTCATGGATTACTGGCTCTCGACCGAGGTTCAGACCCGGATTGCCGAGGCGCTGATCGACAGCCCGGCCAATATGGAAGTCAAGGTCAGCGACGAAGTCGCCGAAAACCTGACTTATGGCGCTGATCTGATCAACTCACTCAACATTCTGCCGCCAAGCGAAATCATCGACAACCGCGGCAAGTGGGTCGAGCAGTGGAATACTGAAGCGATCAAATAGAAAACCAGCAAGGGAGGGAAGAGGCAGCATCAAGACGCAGTCCCTTCCTTCCTTTTTGACTTTCCCAAGGGTCCATAGATGTTTCTTGATCAACGGCAAGGGCTTGCCCTTGCCATGCCAGCGGCTTTGTTCGCATTGCTGATGTTTCTGGTGCCAGTTGCCATCCTGCTGTCCGAGGCCTTCCGGTCCGACGGCGGCTGGTCGCTGTCGGCCTATTTTGAGTTTTTCGCCAAACCGTTGAACCAAACGGTGTTCCTGCGCACGCTAAAGCTCGGTGCGATGGTGGCCGGAACGGCAGCCATCATCGGATATGCCGCCGCTTTCTGCATCGTTAATCTGGAGGCCAAGGCACGGGGGCAGATATTTGGTCTCGTTGTGTTGCCGCTGATGATTTCGCCGGTGGCGCGAACCTATGCGTGGATTGTCATTCTGGGGCGTACGGGCATCGTCAATGACGCGTTGGTCGGCTTGGGTCTGACGGACACACCGATCCGTCTGCTTTTCACCGAAACCGCGGTCTTTCTGGGGCTGTTGCAACTCTTCCTGCCACTGATGATCATTTCACTGGTGTCCTCGATGGAGAATATCCCGCGCGACGTGATCCCGGCAGCCCGGGTTCTGGGGGCCAACTGGCTGCAGGTCTTTGTCAAGGTCATCCTGCCATTGACCAAGGAGGGGTTGGTGATTGGCGGCACACTGGTCTTTACCGGGTCTCTCACCGCCTATATCACCCCTGCGATTCTGGGTGGCTCCAAGGTTCTGATGCTCGAAACCCTGCTCTACCAGCGGGTCAATGTGTCGAATGACTTTGTCTCGGCCAGCGTGATCGCGATGATCCTGATCGTCATGTCCTTCTCCACCAATCTGCTGCTCAAGCGGATCGCAACGGCGCGGAGGTCCTGAGATGAGACAGTTTGCCAACTGGGCCATATTGGGCCTGACGCTGACCTTTCTGATCGGCCCGTTTCTGATCATCATTTTTGCTGGCGCTTCGGCAGGGGATTTTCTGGCCTTTCCACCTGATGGCCTGTCGCTCAAATGGTATGCCAAGGTCTTCACCGTCGAAAGCTTCCGCGCCAGTTTTGCCCTGTCCCTGTTCCTTGCGGTGTTTGGCACATTGACCGCTTTGCTGATCGGCATTCCGGCGGCCTATGCACTCAATCGCTACAAACTGCCCGGAGCAGAAACGATCCGCACCATTGTCGCCGCGCCGATCATCGTGCCGGGCATCATTGTCGGTCTCGCCTTGCTGCGTTATTTGGTGGTGCCGCTTAATTTCGGCATCACGCTGGCGCTGTTTCTGGCCCATACGGCGTTGGTTTTGCCCTATGCGGTGCGGGTGGTCAGCTCGAGCCTGCATAATCTGCGCTCGGACATGGAAGAAGCCGCCGTGCTGCTTGGCTGCACCCGGCTGCAGGCCTTCACCAAGGTGGTGTTGCCGAACATTCGCGGCGGCGTGCTGGCAGCCTTCATTCTGGGTTTTGTGACCAGCTTCAATCAGGTGCCGGTGTCGCTGTTCCTGTCCGGACCCGGGGTGCGAACCCTGCCGATCGACATGCTCTCCTATATGGAGATCACCTATGACCCGTCGGTCGCAGCCCTGTCCGCCCTGCTCGCTTTTATGTCGCTCGCCATTGTCTTTGCCGCTGAGCGCCTTTTGGGATTCTCTCGTTATGTCTGATCAGTTTGTCCATCTTCAGAGTCTGACCCTGTCCTATGGCAAGTCGATTGCCGTGCCCGATCTCGATCTTTCGGTGCGCAAGGGGGAGCTGATCGCCCTGCTTGGTCCTTCCGGCTGTGGCAAGACCACCACCATGCGGGCGATTGCCGGCTTGATGCCACCAACGAGCGGCAGCATTCATATTGATGGCGTGGATGTCACCCGCATGCCCGCCAACAAGCGGGGCATTGGTTTGGTCTTCCAGTCTTATGCCCTGTTTCCGCATTTGAGCGTGTTTGAAAATGCCGCCTTTGGCTTGCGGCTGCAAAAGCTGGCTGACAAGCAAATCCAGTCCAAAGTTGGCGTCGTGCTGGAAAAGGTCGGCCTTTCGGGTTTTGAGAAGCGCAAACCGGCAGAGCTGTCCGGTGGCCAGCAGCAGCGCCTGTCTCTGGCCCGCTCGCTGGTGATGGAGCCAAAGGTTTTGTTGCTGGATGAACCCTTGTCGAACCTCGATGCAAGGCTGCGGCTGGAGATGCGCACCGAGTTGCAACGAGTTCAGCGCGAGACGGGCATCACGATGGTCTTTGTCACCCATGATCAGGCCGAAGCGTTGGGCATGGCGGATCGAATCGTCTTGATGCGCGATGGCAAGATTGAGCAGATCGGCACGCCGGAGGATCTCTATGCACGTCCGGAAACCGCCTTCGCCGCCGACTTTATCGGCTTTGAGAATATCTTTCGCGTGGAGGACGGGGCTTTGGTGTCCGACAAGGGACGGCTGCCTTTCGCGGGCAATTCGGCTGCGTCGATCCTTGCCTGGCGTCCGGGAGGCGTGCAGGTGGGCAGCGGGCCGCATCAAGGCGAAATCCTCGGCACAGCCTTTGCCGGAGACTGCCGGGAATATGTGATCGACAGCCCATTGGGGCCGATCAAGGCAGAAGCGCCGATTGGTTTATCTGCCAAACTGGGCGACATGATTGCTTTTGATCTGCCACTCGATACCGCCCGCCCACTGAAAGCCTGACGCGATGCTGTGGGTGGATACGGATTTTGGATTTGATGACCTCTGGGCCTTGCTGATCCTGAAGACGCGCGATGTCGCGCCTGCTGGCGTGTCGTTGGTGGCGGGCAATGCGCCCTTCTCTCAGGTAACAGCCAATGCCCTTGGTGCCAATCTGGCCTATGGGCTGTCGCTGCCGCTGTTTGTTGGCGCAGACAGACCCTTGGTGCGTGAGGCGGAAACCGCCACAGCCATTCTCGGTCCCAAAGGCATGCGCAGTTTGGGGCAGGAATTGCCCGAAGTGCCGAGCGACGCAGACCTCCCACCAGCCCTTCCTGCACTCATCAACTGGCTCGAAAGCGCCAGAGAGGGTGAGACGCGGGACATATTGGCGCTTGGGCCGCTCACCAACATCGCCCGATTGATCGAAGTCGCACCGGAAGCCGCCGCGAAGATTACCCGGCTCGTCTGGATGGGCGGCAGCAACGGGCCGGGCAACCATACCCCCCATGCCGAATATAATGCATTTGCCGACCCGGAAGCTGTCTCCATTGTCGCCCAATCAGGTCTTCCATTTGACGTGATCGACCTCACCCTGTGCCGCAAGGTGCAGTTCACGGCTGCTGATTGTCCGTCTTGTGACCAATTGACGGCTGATCTGTTGGGCGGCTATCTCCAAATCGCACAGGAACGGGGACGCGAAAGTATGTCGATTTATGATCCGGTGGCAGCCTTTGCCCATCTGGATCCGGCATCCTTTGTCTTTCTCCCCGCCCATATGCATGTGACCACAGAGCGGGGAAGCCATTATGGTGCCACCCACTTTGACCCCACATCCACCAGTCGGACACGACTTGCGACGGCAGCACCAGCTGATTTGTCCGGTCAATGCCTTGGTGCTTTAAGTCAGGACCGCAACCATGGCCATTGATCGTGATCTCACAGACCCGGCACTGCGTGGTGCAGCCGTCGCTGCTGCCAAGGGCACAGAGCCATTTGACATTTTGATCCGCAATGCGACCGTGCTCGATATGGTCACGGGGCGGGAACGGTTGGCCGATATTGGTCTTGTTGGCGGGCTGATTGCTTCGGTCCACACGCCCGATGCTGTCGCCAAAGCGCGAACCGAGATTGACGCGACGGGTCTTCATGCCGTGCCGGGGCTGATCGATACCCACATGCATATCGAAAGCTCGATGATCACACCGGCGGAATATTCAAAAGCGGCGCATCAGCGCGGCATCACCACGATTGTCTGGGACCCGCATGAGCTGGCCAATGTCGCCGGTCTGGACGGCATGACTTATGCGTTGGATGCGGCGCGCGATGCCCCTTTGCGGATTCTCACACTGGCCCCGACCTGCGTGCCCTCGGCCCCCGGATATGAGGTGGCCGGTGGTGATTTCGACGCGGATGTGATTGCCTCATTGCTGGCCCGTGATGACATTCATGGTGCGGCGGAACTGATGACCATGCAGCCGCTGATCAACGGTGAGCCGCGGGTCAAGGATATCGTCGACGCCGCACTTGCCAGTGGCAAACGGATTTGCGGCCATGCTCGAGGCCTGTCCGAGCGGGATCTGTCGGCCTTTGCGGCGGCAGGCATCGAAACAGATCATGAGCTTTCCTCCGCCGACGATTTGATGGCCCGCCTTGAAGCAGGCATGACGGTCGAGCTGCGCGGCTCGCATGAATATCTGCTGCCCGACTTTGCAAAAGCCCTTTTGTCGCTGGGACATATGCCGCAGACAGTGACCCTTTGTACCGATGATGTCTTTCCCGACGACCTTCTCAACAAGGGCGCGCTCGATCACATGATGCGTCTGCTGATGCAAGTAGACCTACCGGTCTGGTGGGTTTATCAGGCAGCGACCCTCAATGCAGCGACGCGAATCCGGCGACCGGATCTGGGGCTGATCGCGCCGGGCAAGCGGGCGGATCTGCTCTTGATGGATGATCTCAAAACAGTATCTTCCCTATACGTCATATCTGACGGTTACGTAATCAAAAAGCCCGCTTTTGGCCCCACAGTCGCAACAGAATCACCTGCCCGCAGCACCGACACTGGCACAGTGCACCCGGACGATGAAAACCGGCCGCTTGGCGACTCCGTCAAGACCAACCTCTTTTCTCCATCCGACTTCGAAATTGCGGCAAAGGGTGACCGTGCCCGAATCGCCACTCTGTCCAAACCACGGTTTCCCGACTGGGGCGAGCGGTGGGTGCCGATCCACAAGGATGTGCTGACGCTGCCGGACGACATGATGCGCATGGCAATCGTCAATCGCCACGGGCAGTATAGCCCGGTGCGGGTGGCCTTCATGGAGCATTGGGGACACTGGTGCGGAGCCTATGCCTCGACCGTGTCTCACGACTGCCACAACCTCACGGTTTTTGGACGCGACAGCACCGATATGGCAATTGCTGCCAATGCCTTACGGGATATGGATGGCGGTTCGGTGGTGGTCAGGGATGGCGCTGTGATCGCGGCGCTGGCGCTGCCCATTGCCGGATTGATAAGCCCACAAAGTCTGGAACAGGTGGCGGCTGGCTTTGCCGCAATCCGCACGGCGATGGATGAGGTGGTCGACTGGCAACCGCCCTATCTGGTCTTCAAGGCTTTGTTCGGAGCCTCCCTTGTGTGCAACAAGGGACCGAGGCTGAGCGATGTGGGGCTCGTCGACATATTTGAGCAGCGCCTTTTGGAGCGCTGTATTCTGGAGACAGCTATTGATTCATGAGTGAGTCAGCAATCATTAAGGCCTCTCCTTTGGGCGAAGGGACCTTTGGACTCACAATTTGGCGAACAAATGCCTCTGATTGCGATTTCCCCTAAGGGAACCGGGGCCTTACGCTCACGTTAAAGAAAGAATTTATTCACGCTTCGCAAGTGTGTTTTCTTTTTGAGTTAAGTATTTTCACTTATTTAAATCGGCCTGACCCTCCATTTTTAGCCTTTCGTCTATTTCTGGATTTGATCTCGATCCTATAATGTCATGGGCGAAGGGGCTAAGACTTTAGTTGTTGAGGATCTTCGCAACATGCAAGTGATGCAGAGATGCCCGCGGGAGGTCCCGCTCTTTCCTCAGAAAACGAAGCGACCGGTTGGTCGCGCTCAAACAAAACGGTTATATTATGGCGATTTCCAAAACTCTCGCAGACGAGTTGGAGAAACGGCGCGCCGCAGCCCTTGAAGGTGGCGGTCAGAAAAAGGCAGACGAAAGACACGCGAAAGGTCGTATGACCGCCCGCGAGCGCCTTGAAGCCCTTTTCTCCAAAGGGACATTCCAAGAATTTGGTTTGCATGTCCAGCACAACACTCGCAACTTCGGCATGGAAGGCAAATCCATCCCTACCGACGGTGTGATCACTGGTACCGGTTTTGTTGACGGACGTCCGGTCGCTGCATTCTCGCAGGACTTCACCGTTGTCGGCGGTTCCCTGGGTGAAATGCACGCGAAGAAAATCTGTGCATCTCTGGATCATGCTGTGAAAGCTGGTGTTCCGGTCGTTGGCTTCAACGATTCCGGCGGGGCCCGCATTCACGAAGCGGTTGGCGCTCTGTCCGGTTACGGTCAGGTCTTCTATCGCAACGTGCTGTTGTCTGGTGTTGTTCCGCAGATTTCCGTTATTGCCGGTCCTTGTGCTGGTGGTGCTGCTTACAGCCCTGCGCTGACCGACTTCATCATCATGACCCGCGAAAATGCGCAGATGTTCATCTGTGGTCCTGAAGTTATCCGTGCTGTGACCGGTGAGGTCTGCACCATGGACGATATCGGTTCCGCGATGGCTCATGCTTCGGTTTCCGGTAACATCCACTTCATCGCAGAAAATGATGCGGACGCTGTTGCAACCGTTCATCGTCTGCTGTCGTTCCTGCCATCCAACAACATGATGGATCCTCCGCATCGCATCGAGCAGGATCTGCAGATCAAGGATGACGTGGAACTCGACAAACTGGTTCCAGAAGATCCAAAAGCACCATTCGATTGCCGCGACGTTCTCAAGCGCGTTGCCGACGATGGTGACTTCCTGGAAATTCAGGAGCATTTCGCTGCCAACCTCGTCATCGGCTTCGGTCGTGTCGGTGGTATCGTTTCCGGCTTCGTTGCCAACCAGCCAAAAGTCAAAGCTGGCTGCCTGGACATCGACGCTTCGGACAAAGCAGCACGCTTCGTTCGCTTCTGTAACGTTTACAACATTCCTATCCTGACCTTCGTTGACGTCCCTGGCTTCTTGCCTGGCGTGAACCAGGAGAAAATGGGCATCATTCGCCACGGCGCAAAAATGCTGTTTGCTTACGCATCTGCTACCGTGCCGAAAATTACCATCATCATGCGTAAAGCATATGGCGGTGCTTACCTGGCAATGTGCTCTGAAGATATGGGTGCTGACCGTGTCATCGCTTGGCCAACCGCTGAGGTTGCCGTTATGGGCGCTGAGGGTGCAGTGAACATCCTGTATCGTAAGGAAATGAAGGAAGCCGACGACAAGGTCGCTAAGGCAAAAGAACTGGCCGCAGAATATCGCGAAAAGTTCGCAACGCCTTACCTGTCCGCTGGTCGCCTGAACGTTCACGACATTATCCAGCCACGCGAAACCCGTGGTGCAGTTGCTCTGGCTCTGCGCGGTCTGATGTCCAAGCGTGAAACTCGTCCGCCGAAGAAACACGGTAACATTCCGCTCTAATCAAAGGACATATCTATGTTTGCTGATGCAATTGGTTTGATCCTGACGGGCTTTAGCGTTGTCATGGTCGCCTTGGCTTCCCTCTGGGCAGCATGTGCGGCGATTGGGTATTGCTTTACCAACGCTGCCATCAAGGCAAAAGCTGCAGCAGTATTCGGGGGAGCAGATGCAGCAGCTGCAGCTGCTCCAGCTCCCGCTGCTCCGGCGGCACCGGCTCCTACGAGCGGTGTACCACCTCATCATCTGGTCGCAATCGCTGCGGCTGTGGCCTCCACTCTTGGCGGTAGCTACGTTGTCACCAACGTTGCAGCTCCTGCTCACGAAGTGTCTGCTTGGCCAACCGAAGGTCGTAACTCGATCTATTCCAGCCACGTAACCCGCCACGGCTGGGGCGCTCCAATTCCGACCACCGTAGTTGCTGGTCGCGCAACCACTACGAAAAGAGGATAATCCTATGAAACGCTTGCGTGTCACTGTTGAAGGCATCGCTTACGATGTAACGGTGGAAGATCAAGACGGTGCTGCTGCACCAGCTCCTGCCGCCGCTCCTGCTCCGGCACCAGCTCCTGTAGCTGCTCCGGCTCCTGCTGCTGCCCCAGCTCCTGCTGCTCCGGCTCCAGCTCCTGCTCCTGCCGCTCCGGCTCCTGCTGCTGCTGCTCCTGCAGCCGGTGGCGTTCCAGCTCCTCTGGCTGGTACCGTGGTTAGCGTAGAGGTTTCTGTTGGTCAGCAGGTTGCTGCCGGCGACACCCTCGTTGTTCTGGAAGCAATGAAAATGAACACCAACATTACCGCTCCTGCCGCTGGTACTGTTGCTGCCGTTAACGTTGCTGCTGGCGCTTCCGTGACCGAGGGTCAGGCCCTCGTAACTCTTTCATGATTGAGAGGTAAATCCAATCATGTCTGCAACAACCCAAACCGTAACGCAAGCAGTCGACCACGCCGCTCAGGCCGTGGCTGCTGCTCCGGCGGCGGCTGCGGCGGAGATGTCTCGGATCGAGCAGCTCTTCCACATGACCGCAATCGGTGATGTCACATGGCAAATGATGGTCATGTGGGCTATCATCGCCCTGCTGTTCTATCTTGCAGTCGCAAAAGAATTTGAGCCTCTCCTGCTCATCCCAATCGCTTTCGGCGCCTTGTTGGCCAACCTGCCAACGCAGGGTCTGGTGAACCTGCCTCACGGCGATCACCCTGGTGGTTTGTACTACTATATCTCCAAGGGTGTTGAGTTCGAGATCTTCCCGCCCATCATCTTTATGGGCGTGGGTGCTCTGACGGACTTTGGTCCGTTGATCGCTAACCCGCGTACCCTGCTGCTCGGTGCTGCTGCACAGTTCGGCGTGTTCGCAACCTTCATGGGTGCAATTGCCATCGGCTTTACGCCTCAAGAAGCTGGCGCGATTGGTATCATCGGCGGCGCCGATGGCCCAACCTCCATCTTCCTGGCCAACAAGCTGGCTCCGCACCTGATGGCTCCGATCGCTGTTGCCGCCTACAGCTACATGGCACTTGTGCCTATGCTGCAGCCACCGGTAATGGTCGCTTTGACCACGCCTGAAGAGCGTATGATCCGCATGAAATCCCTGCGTCCGGTTTCCCGTCTTGAGAAACTGATCTTCGCAGGCATGGTAACCGTTGTTGTTATCCTGCTGGTTCCTGCGGCTGCTGCTCTGATCGGCATGCTGATGCTCGGCAACTTCCTGCGTGAAAGCCAGGTTACCGAACGTCTGACCAAAGCTGCGCAGAACGAGATCATCAACATCACGACCATCTTCCTTGGCACCTCTGTCGGTATCACCATGACCGGCGAAGCCTTCCTGAACGGCTCGACCATCGGCATTCTTGCTCTGGGTGTTGTCGCTTTCGGTATCGCAACTGGCTGTGGTGTTCTGATGGCGAAGGTTATGAACAAGTTCAGCAAGGACAAGATCAACCCGTTGATCGGTTCGGCCGGTGTGTCTGCTGTGCCAATGGCTGCTCGTGTGAGCCAGGTCGTTGGTCAGAAGTACGATCCAGGCAACTTCCTGCTGATGCATGCGATGGGTCCAAACGTAGCTGGTGTTATCGGCACCGCTGTTTGCGCCGGCTTCTTCATCGCTTGGTTCACCTAGGATCGGATTTGGGGCCGCGTGCCCCACTTCCCAAAAGACGAAGCCCGGACGGTTCCCCGTCCGGGCTTTTTTTATGTCGGGATAAGACCCGGGCGCTGTTTATTGCGGAGCCAGCGCCCGGGCGGATCCTGAGGCCTGCCCGATGGATGATCAGGCTTCAAGATCGAAGCGATCGGCATTCATCACCTTGGTCCATGCTGCCACGAAGTCGGCGACGAACTTGGCCTCATTGTCATCCTGCGCGTACACTTCTGCATAGGACCGGAGGATCGAGTTGGACCCAAAGACCAGATCAACACGGGTGGCAGTCCATTTGACCGCACCAGTCTTGCGGTCACGCAGTTCGTAGAGATTGCCCTCTTTCGGGTTCCACGTGTAGGCCATGTCGGTCAGGTTGACGAAGAAGTCTGGCGTCAGCGCCCCTTCACGATCGGTGAAGACCCCATATTTGGTGCCACCATAGTTGGTGCCAATGACACGCATGCCACCGACCAGTACGGTCATTTCCTTGGCGGTCAGGCCCATCAATTGGGTGCGATCAAGCAGCAGTTCCTCAGACGAGACCACATAATCGGCCTTCTGCCAGTTGCGATAGCCGTCGGCAACCGGCTCGAGCGGATCGAAGGATGGTGCATCGGTCATCTCGTCGGTTGCGTCGCCGCGCCCCGGTGCGAATGGCACGGTTACATCATGGCCTGCAGCCTTGGCCGCCTGCTCAATGCCGACATTGCCGGCCAGCACGATGATATCGGCAACGCTGGCACCGGTTTCGGCGGCAATTGGCTCCAGCACCGAGAGAACGCGGGCCAGACGGTCCGGCTCATTGCCCTGCCAGTCTTTTTGTGGTGCCAGACGAATGCGGGCACCATTGGCTCCGCCCCGCATGTCGGACCCACGATAGGTGCGAGCACTATCCCAGGCGGTGGACACCATGTCAGTGACACTGAGACCGGAGGCGGCGATTTTCGCCTTTGCGGCTTCAACATCATAGGCGGTGCTGCCTGCCGGGATCGGATCCTGCCAGATCAGATCTTCCTGAGGCGCTTCCGGGCCGATATAACGGACTTTTGGTCCCATATCGCGGTGGGTCAGCTTGAACCAAGCGCGGGCGAAGACTTCGGAGAAATAGTCCGGATCCTTGTAGAAGCGTTCGGAAATTTCACGATAAGCCGGATCCTTGATCATCGCCATATCGGCGTCGGTCATGATTGGATTGTAGCGAATCGAGGGATCTTCCACATCAACAGGCTTGTCTTCTTCCTTGATGTTGATCGGCTCCCACTGGTTGGCACCGGCCGGGCTTTTCTTCAGTTCCCAATCATAGGTGAAGAGCAGGTAGAAATAGCCATTGTCCCACTGGGTCGGGTTGGTGGTCCATGCCCCTTCAATGCCGCTCGAGACGGTCTGGCGGCCGTGGCCGGAGCCATTAGGATTGTGCCAGCCGAGGCCTTGCGCGTCGACATCTGCGGCTTCGGGGTCCGGGCCGAGCAAGTCGGCATCGCCATTGCCATGGCATTTGCCAACCGTATGGCCACCGGCAGTCAGGGCGACGGTTTCCTCGTCATCCATTGCCATGCGGGCAAAGGTCTCGCGAACATGCTTGGCGGTTTCAAGCGGATCAGGATTGCCGTTCACCCCTTCCGGGTTCACGTAAATCAGGCCCATCTGTACGGCTGCGAGCGGATTGGTCATGGTGTCCGGCTTGGCCAAATCGCCATAACGCTCGTCACTTGGTGCCAGCCATTCTTTCTCGGCACCCCAATAGATGTCCTGTTCCGGATGCCAGATATCTTCGCGACCAAAAGCAAAGCCAAAGGTCTTCAGCCCCATCGATTCATAAGCCACGTTGCCAGCCAGAATCAACAGGTCGGCCCAGCTCAGTTTGTTGCCGTATTTTTTCTTGATCGGCCAGAGCAGGCGACGGGCCTTGTCGAGGTTGACATTGTCCGGCCAGGAGTTGAGAGGCGCAAAGCGCTGGTTGCCTGTGCTGCCGCCGCCGCGCCCATCGGCCAGACGATAGGTACCGGCAGAGTGCCAGGCCATACGAATCATCAGGCCGCCATAATGGCCCCAGTCCGCAGGCCACCAGTCCTGACTGTCCGTCATCAGAGCGGTGAGGTCGGCCTTGACGGCTGCCGCGTCCAGAGACTTGACTTCTGCGCGATAATCGAAGCCGTCATCCATCGGATTGGTCTTGGTGTCATGCTGATGCAGGATATCGAGGTTGAGGGCATTGGGCCACCAGCTCGTCGCTGACTTGCTGGTTTCCGTGTTGCTTCCGTGCATGACCGGGCATTTGCCGGTTGTGTTGGTTTTATTCTGATCCATCGGGTCCTCCGTTACAAGCTTACTTGGTGCATGTCGCAGCTGGTCTGTTGGTCGCCTGCGCGTAATGCGCGCGCAGATCTCGTTTTGATTGCATCCACACTAGCAAGGGAATGTGATAATTTAAAATTGCATTTTCTGAATTGGCTGATAAGATTTTCTTATGAACAGGATCTCCATGAAACATCTGCGTTATTTCGATGCTCTGGCCCGACACGGTCATTTTGGTCGGGCCGCGGAAGACTGCGCCATTTCCCAGCCGGCCCTGTCGGTGCAGATCCGTGAGCTCGAGCAGTTGATGGGCGTGCCTTTGGTGGAGCGTGGATCGCGACAGATCCATCTGACCGGGCTCGGCGTGGAATTTGCGGAGCGGGCGCAAGCGATATTGCGCTCGGTGGGGGAGTTGGAAGATCTCGCCCGCGCCGCCCGCGGTCCCTATTCGGGACAATTCCGCTTTGGCATCATTCCAACCATCGCCCCTTACTTGCTGTCAGACATCATCAAGACGCTGAGCGTACGCCTGCCCGGCCTTGAATTGCGGCCAAGGGAGGCGAAAACACCTGTTCTGGTGCAGGATTTGCTCGAAGCGCGGTTGGATGCCGCCATTTTGGCGCTGCCTTTGTCGGAAAGCTCCTTGCATGAGGAAGCTTTGTTTGACGAGGAGTTCGTGCTGTTGCGCTCAGCCGCCGATGTGGAAAAACCGGTGCCGAAACCGGACGGATTGAGGAAAATGCAGTTGCTGTTGCTCGAGGAAGGCCATTGTTTCCGTGATCAGGCGATTTCCTATTGTTCAAGCAATGCGGTGTTACCACGCAATCTGATGGAAGGCAGCTCACTGAGCACATTGGTGCAAATGGTCGGGGCCGGAATCGGCGTCACTCTGATCCCGGAAATGGCGGTCGGCGTCGAAGTGCGCTCGGCAGCGGTTTCGATTGCGCATCTGCCGGACCCACGGCCCATGCGGACCGTCGGGATGGTTTGGCGCAAGACCAATCCTTTGCTTGAACAATTGATGCAGATCGCCGACATTGTCAGGGAGATCGGACTGAACAAGCCTGCCTTGCCGGGTGACCCTTCCCTTGTCAGCGACGCTGATGCGGCTTATCCCCCCAGCCGTTTTGTCTGACCACGGGATTGCCCCGCCGGGACAGGCGACAAGAAGGAGACAAGATCATGTTGCTGGATACCCCTCTTTGCGATTTTGGCTGGGACGCACCGGATTTCACACTGAAAGATGCCCATGGCAAGGCGCACCGGATGCAGGATTATGTCGATAAGGGACTGTTGATCGCGTTCATTTGCAATCACTGCCCCTATGTCAAGGCCATCGCCGACCGGCTGGCGGCTGATGCCCGAGTTCTGCAGGACAATGGCATTGGCGTGCTTGCGGTGATGTCCAATGATTATGCCAACTATCCTGACGATGCACCGGGCAAGATGATCGAATTTGCCGCCAAGCATGATTTCCCCTTCCCCTATTTGATCGATGAGGATCAATCCGTGGGTCGTGCCTATGGTGCGCTTTGCACACCGGACTTTTTCGGCTTGAATGCAGACGGCAAGCTGCAATATCGCGGCCGTCTGGACGATGCGCGCATGGAGGATGCGGCAGGGCGCACACCGGAGCTGGTCAATGCCATGCTGGCCATTGCCAAGACCGGACAAGGGCCACAAGACCAGTCGCCCAGCATGGGCTGCTCGATCAAGTGGCGCGAAGGTTAAGTGTCCTGCAGCCTATTCCTTTCTGCGTGAGGCAATCCACCTCATTCAATTGCCCATGCAATTTTTGCTAAGCCAAAGCCAAGGACCGAACGGCAAGTCGGCCCTTTGGCGCTGGATCAATGTCAGCGCCTTGCGGGGCGGTTAGACTGTTCTCAACCACGGGCTTTTCGAGGACCTCAGTATGAAGATCGATTGGGAACAGCACCGCCGCGAGGTGCACAATCTGGGGCAGGTGCAGGACTTTCTGAAGCAGATCGTCTATGGCGGCAATGATGGCATTGTCACCACCTTTGCCATTGTCGCCGGGTTTGCGGGCGCACAGGCCGAAGGCACGGCCCAGATCGGGGCCATTGCCGTTCTGGTCTTTGGCCTTGCCAACCTGTTTGCCGATGCCGTTTCCATGGGGCTTGGGGAGTTTCTCTCCACCCGGTCACAAAAGGACATCTATCTCAGCCAGCGCAAATTCGTCTATCACGAGCTGGAAACCAATCCGGCTCACGAACAAGCCGAGTTGGTGCAGATGATGACCGAACGCGGCATGGAGCAAAAGGCAGCGCACGAGGTTGCGGACAAGCTGATCAAGTGTCCCGAACTGGTCGCCGACCTGATGATGAGCTACGAGTTGGAAATGCACGATATGCGGCAGGTGTCTCCAGCGCTCGACGGGCTGGTGACCTTCCTTGCCTTTGTGCTGTTTGGCTCGGCGCCGTTGGTGCCCTATTTCCTGATGGATGCCACCGACACAACCTTCCTTCTGTCGGTTGTCGCGACCTTCGGTGCACTGGTGGCCTTGGGACTGATGCGCTGGTGGTCAACCCGCGAAGGGCTGCTGCGCTGCGTAGGCGAGACGGTTTTGGTGGGCACAGCTTGTGCGCTGGTGGCCTTCATCGTCGGGGCGCTGGTCGGCTAGGTTTGGCAATCCCTATTGGGGACGGGTGGGATCGAGATATCGCTTCAACAGCCAGTCTGCGCCCTTGTGCAGACTGAGGGTCATGGCGACAATCAGCACCAAAGCGGCAAACATCAACTCGATCCGGGTGCGGGCATTGGCCATCAACATCAAATAGCCAAGGCCCTTTGACGCGCCGATCCATTCGCCAATCACCGCCCCGGTCGGTGCATAGGTGATGGCAATGCGAATGCTGGCGGCCAGATGCGGCAGGGCGTGCGGCAAGCGCAGCCAGAACAGCGTTCGGACGGGACTGGCCCGCGCGATGTGGGCGAGGTCCAGCGTGGCAGCAGGGGTCGAGATCATACCATCGAGCAGTCCCGACATGATCGGAAAGAAGACCAGCAGGATCGTCATGACGACTTTCGGCTCCATACCATAGCCGAACCACAGGGTGAGGATGGGGGCGAGGACAAAAACCGGAATGGCCTGAGACGCATTGAGGATCGGTCGCAGGTTGAGCCTTGCGACTGGCGACAGCATCATGGCCACCGCAAAGGCCACGCCGAGCGCCGCGCCAATAACAAAGCCTGCGGCAACTTCCCCCAGCGTGACCAGCAAATGCTCGCCGAGCAAGGCGCGGTTGGACCATATAGCTTCAGCCACTGCAATCGGGCCGGGCAGAATGAAACGCGGCACCAGCTCGAGCCATGGTATGGCCTGCCAGAGGAGCAGCAAGGCGAAAGGCAAAATGAGCTTTTTCATGCGCTCCTCCGGATGCGTCGGATCAGGTCTGCTGCCGCCATGGCGAGCGGCATATGATCAAGGGAGTGGGGGCGCGTGCCCCGCAAGGGTGGCACAGGCTGAAGCTGGTGATTGGCCAAAAGCCAGATCTGGTCGCCCAGCCGCAGAGCCTCGAACGGATCATGGGTGACCAACAGCACCCGGCGCCCGGCAAATTGCGCGTGGGCCAGTTCCTGCATCGCTGCGCGGGTGGCTGCATCAAGGGCCGAGAAAGGTTCGTCGAGCAGGATCAGATCCGCGTCGCTCATCAAGGTGCGGGCCAATGCCACCCTCTGACGCTGACCACCGGACAAGCTGTCAGGCATGCGGTCACCCATATCGGCGAGCCCCACTTCAGACAATAAATGCCGGGCCTTTTGCCGGTCAGGCTTGCGCCCGGCCAACTGCTCGACCAGCATGACATTATTCAGGATCGAGAGGCGCGGTTGCATCAGATCGGCCTGCGCCATCCAGCCGACGCGGTGGGGCACACTGAGGGTGCCTTCAAACCGGGCCGAAATATCCAGCCCGGCAAACAGCCGCAGCAAAGTGGATTTGCCCGCCCCGGACGGGCCGAGCAAACAGGTCCACCCCATGGGAGGGGTCAGAGAGAAAGGCTCAATGAGCCTTTCTCCGTCAAGCATCAAGTGCCCGGTCACCTCTATCCGCACAGATGCGGTCATTGCGTCCCCAGATCGCGGGCGATGGTCTCAATTGCGGGCACTTCATCAATCATGCCAACCTCCTTGAGATAGGCACCGAAGGCCCTGTAACCCGCAACATCGAGGCTGATCGGGTCGGTCGCGAATTTCGGATAGGTGTCAAACCAGGCCGCATGATTGAGCTTGTCGTCGAGTTCCGCACCATAGGATTTGAACTCATTCCACGTCCCTTCCGGGTCGGCAAGGATGTCCTTGGTGGCACGGGCTGTTGCACTTAGGAATTTTTTCACGTCCACAAAGTCGGTGCGCTCGGCGCTCGCTTCATAGATCAGCTCTTCATAGCTTGGCACGCCATGTTCTTCTGGCAGGAAGCATTTGCCTTTGCGATCAACGGCTTCCATTTGATGCAGTTCGAAATTGCGGAACGCCCCGGAGGTGGCATCCACCCGGCCAGCAGCCAAGGCGGCGGTCAAAGCAAAATTGACATTGATCTGCTCGACCTCGGATGGTTCGACCCCATTGCTGCGTAGCATGCAGTGCAGCAATGCTTCTTCAATGCCGGGCACCGAGAACCCGACGCGCTTGCCTTTCAGGTCGGCGAGGCTTTTGATCGGCCCTTCAGCATCAACCATGACGCAATAAAGCGGCGAGCTGACAAGCGTGCCAACGCGGACCACCGGCAGGCCTTCTTTATGCTGCAAATAAAGCTGTGGCTGATAGGACACCGCCAGATCGACCTTGCCAGCAGCGGCCATTTTCGGCGGATCGCTGGGGTCGGCGGGCGCGATGATCTCAACATCAAGGCCCGCTTCTTTGAAATAGCCGCGTTGTTTGGCGATGATGATCGGGCCATGG
Source organism: Cohaesibacter sp. CAU 1516 (assembly GCF_005771485.1). Classification (NCBI taxonomy): domain Bacteria; kingdom Pseudomonadati; phylum Pseudomonadota; class Alphaproteobacteria; order Hyphomicrobiales; family Cohaesibacteraceae; genus Cohaesibacter; species Cohaesibacter sp. CAU 1516. The sequence goes on from NZ_VANT01000003.1 coordinate 412,083, forward strand.
TCGGGATTGATGAACCAGTCGAGCATCACAGAGAATTTGGTTTCGGCAGCGGTGGCGGTCGTACCTGCGGCAGCAGAAGCCGACAATATCAGAGCAGCGAGAAGAGATTTCATGACATTACGTCCTTAGGGCAAAGAAATGGTCGGTCGGGCCGTGACCATGACCAACAGACAGGGCATCGGCGGCAGCAATCGCCTCAAAGATGAAGGCCTTGGCGGCTTTTGCGGCTGTAAGGCCATCGCCAGTGAGCGCCAGATGGGTGGCGAGCGCCGACGACAGGGTGCAGCCGGTGCCGTGGGTGTTTTTGGTATCGATGCGGCGTGACGGCAGCCAGACGGTCTGATCCTTGGTGAGATACAGATCCGGGCTGGTCTCATCAGCCAGATGACCGCCTTTGAGCAACACTTGCTCAGGACCCAAGGCCAGCAAGGCGCGGGCCTGCTGTTCCATTTCGGCCTCATCCCTCGCTTCGTCCACTCCGAGCAGGTCGGCGGCTTCAGGCAGGTTGGGGGTGATCATCGTGGCGCGGGGCAACAGGATGGTGCGCATGGCGTCCACCGCATCGGCCCGAAGCAGGCGGTCACCGCCCTTGGCGACCATCACCGTGTCGAGCACCATCGGCGCGTCACAGGGTTTGAGCGCGTCGGCCACCGCTTCGATGATCTCGGAGCTGCCCAACATGCCGATCTTGATGGCATCAACCCGGATGTCATCAAGGATCGCTGCGATCTGGGCGGTGACGAAATCCGGCTCGATGGTCAGAACACCGCTCACCCCTTTGGTGCTCTGAGCGGTCAGCGCGGTGATGACGGCCATGGCATAGCCGCCATTGGCCGAAATCGACTTGAGATCAGCCTGAATGCCCGCCCCACCCGACGGGTCAGACCCGGCAATCGACAGGATATTCGGGGTTCGGGATGCCGCCATTAGGCCTGCCTCCATTGGGCGACCAGTGTTTCGGTTGCCGCCTTCGGGTCATCGGCGTCAGAAATCGCCGAGACGATGGCAAGCCCTGCGCAGCCTGCCGCCTTGACCGCCGGGATATCGGCTGCCTTGACGCCGCCAATCGCAACGCTTGGGACCGGGGCAGCCGCAACGATATCCGCCAGCCGCTCAAAGCCGATGGGCGGTGCATGATCGATTTTGGACGGGGTGGCCCGCACCGGACCGATGCCGACATAGTCAAGGGTGCCCTCCGGCAAAGCCACTGCGACCGCCATTTGCACTTCATTCTCGACAGAAAGGCCGAGAATCTTGTCGGGGCCGAGCTTGGCGCGCATGGCCTTTGGGTCACCATCGGACTGGCCCATATGCAGCCCCGCCGCGCCGCAGGCCAAGGCCACCTCGATGCGGTCATTGATGATCAAGGGGACATTGTGGCGTTCGGCCAGGGCCACCAATGTCTTGGCGCGGGCGATCAGGTCTTCATCGGACGCAACCTTGTCGCGCAGCTGGATGATGCTGGCACCGCCTTGCAGGGCAGCTTCGACCAGCTTTGCATCCGGGTCATGTGGGGTGACGAAATAGATGGACAGATCCATGATCAGGCCTCCTCGATCTGTGCCCCGGCGGCAAGGTCGGCTGGCGTGATCTCATGAAGGGCATCAATGAAGGCGACCGCAAAGCTGCCGGGCGCGGTGGCTTTTTGAGCGGCGCGTTCGCCCGCCAAGCCGTAAAATGCGATGGCCGCCGTGGTGGCTTCCAATCGGTCTTGCCCGACGGCAAAAGCAGCAACCACACCGGTCAGCGAACAGCCAAGGGCTGTGACCAGCGGCATCAGGGCATGGCCATTGGCGATGCTGTAGGCTTTGTCGCCGTCGGTGATATAATCCACCTCACCGGTCACAGCGACAATAGCGCCAGAATTTTTGGCAAGCGCGATGGCGGCATCCTTGGCGGCGTCAACGCTGTCTGCGGCATCAGCCCCTTTGCCTTTGGCGACCATGCCGCCAAGCGCCATGATTTCAGAGGCATTGCCGCGAATGATGGATGGATTGCAGGCGAGCAGTTTCTCTGCCGTCTCGCGGCGGAAGGCGGTGGCCCCGGCAGCAACCGGGTCGAGCACCCAAGGGGTGCCAGCCGCATCAGCAGCCTTGGCGGCGCTCTCCATCGACTTGACCCAATCGCGAGACAGGGTGCCGATATTGATGGTGAGGGCTGAGGTGAAGCTGGCAAATTCAGCAGCTTCTTCCTCGGCATGAACCATGGCTGGCGAGCAGCCAGCGGCCAACAATACATTGGCCATGACATTCATGGACACATAGTTGGCTATGTTCTGGACGAGTGGCGCATTGGTGCGCATGGTCGATAGATAATGGCCCCAGTCGGTCATTCCAAACTCCTTCTGAGGCGGATGGAATGTCTTCGGGCCTGCCCCCATTATGACCGGGGACCGAAACCGCGACTCCCTCCGCCAGTATTAACTGGTTCAGGTTCAAAGGGTGCTATCTCAGCCCGATGTCGGGCGCCCCTGTCACATCCCCTAGATAAGCGCGTTTGGTGGCCAATTTCCAGAGCCATCGACAGATTTTTCTCACTTTGCCCGGTGACAAGATACAAAAAACCCGCCCGATCGCCTGTCTGGTGCGGTCTGGTGGGTTTTGTCAGAGGGATCGATTTCTGTGCATCACCACAAGAAAGGCTCAGAGGGTCACCGTGCAGAGGATGCATTCATGGTCGGACAGCGGTCCTTGCCCATCGACAGAGGGCAACAAAGGCAGGGCTTCCCCACCAAAGCCACGGGCACAGAACCAGTCCAGCTTCATTTGGCGGGTGTCATGGGGGGTGATCAGGCTGTTGCGGGTGGTGACGCCATCCGCCGTCAGGTCCCAATGATAGCCGCGCTCACGAGCGAGATCGAACAGGGTTTCGACGCGCCAGTCATAGTCTGGCGGGATGTGATTGCCGGTGTTGAGGTCACCGCCAATCAGCACCGGCAGACCCGGCGCAAAAGCCTCGATCCGGTCGAGCAGATCGGCAAATTGACTGTGGCGATGGGCGGCATCCGCGTTGCTTTCCAAGTGGGTGGAGACAACGCAGATCGCGCCCTGCTCGGTTGGCAGAATGGCGGCGACCGCCATCCGTCCGCCAACACGCGGCTGATCCGGATCGGCCCCCGGATTGGCATCAAGTGAGAACCAATGGCCTTTTTCGTCCAGCCGGAACAGAGCCAGCTTTTCAAAAGGCACGGCAGAGAGAATGCCATTGCCATGCCAGCCGTCGGCATTGAAGCTATCGGAACAGAAGACCCGCTCGGTCGGACCGCCGAGATCCATTTCGAAAAATTCCACCCCATAGGCATAATGCATGCCCAAGGCCTTGGCCATGTCGGCGGTGGTGTTGGCTTGCGACGTCCGGGCCATGCCCTTGTCCATTTCGCTTAGCAGCACCACACTTGGAGCATGGTTGGCCAGATGGGCGGCGCTGCGATCCGGGAACAGGCAGCGTTCGACATTCCATGCCGCAACCGCAAAGCTTTGCGGCAGGCGATCCAAATTGCCCGTGCCCCCCACTTCCAACTGGGTCATGGCAGGCAGGGAGGCCAGCAAGGTGTCATGGACCATCGCGGTGCGCTCGGAGGCCAGAATTTGCTGTTTCTGATCATCCGTGATGCGGGTCAGGGTCGAGACAAGATTGGTCCCCTCATGCGACATCATAGGCGGGCTCCGCTGTCTTTGGAGAAGAAATGCACCGCGCTTGGCTTGATACCCAGTTTCACCGGACCGATGCCTGTCGGGATATGCTTGGGCACACTGACGGAAATGTCCTGCCCGCCGATCTTGCCATGCAGCAAATGATGCGCACCCAACGCTTCGACAATCTCGACATTGCAGTCAAAGCCATTGTCGACATGGATGTCGATATCTTCTGGCCGGATGCCGACCAGGAAATCGCCCTTGGCGTCTTTTGGCAGGGCGGTGTCGAGATGGATATCCTCGCCAATCATCGGGCGGCCATCACCGTTGACCTTGCCATTGAGCAGGTTCATCGGAGGTGCGCCCATGAAGCCAGCCACGAAGGTGGAGGCGGGATTGTTGTAGATTTCGTCCGGGGTGCCGATCTGCTCAATACGCCCTTCATTGAGGACGATGATCCGGTCAGCCATGGTCATGGCTTCGATCTGGTCGTGGGTCACATAGATGGCAGTGACACCGAGGCGGCGCTGTAGCGAGCGGATCTCGATGCGCATCTGGTTGCGCAATTTGGCATCGAGGTTGGAGAGCGGCTCGTCGAACAGGAACAGTTCCGGATTGCGGACGATGGCGCGGCCCATGGCCACGCGCTGGCGCTGGCCTCCGGACAGCTGGCTCGGACGACGGTCGAGATAGTCGGTGAGATTGAGCATCTTGGCTGCATCCAGCACCTTCTGCTCGATCTCGGACTTGGGCAGACCACGATTTTTGAGGCCATAGCCCATATTTTTGGCGACCGTCATATGCGGATAGAGGGCATAATTCTGGAACACCATGGCGATGTTGCGCTGGGCAGGCTCGACATCATTGACGACCCGCTGGCCGATGGAGATCGTGCCGCCGGAGACCTCTTCAAGGCCGGCAATCATCCGCAACAGGGTGGATTTGCCACAGCCGGACGGGCCGACGAGGACAACAAACTCGCCGTCGGGAATTTTGAAGTTGCAAGGTTTGACCGCTTCGAACCCGTTTGGATAAATCTTGCGGACCATATCAAGCGAAACTGAGGTCATGTTGGGTATCCTTATTTGTCGGATTCAGTGAGGCCCTTGACGAACCAGCTCTGGAAAAAGACCACGACGGCCACAGGCGGGATGACGGCCAGCAAAGCCAGCAGGTTGCCACGGCCATATTCGGGGATTTGCCCGTCATACATGGTCTGGGTGATCTGCTTGATGCCTCTGAGCAAGGTGAACATGCCTTCGTCGGTGGTGATCATGGTCGGCCAGAGATATTGGTTCCAGCCATAGACGAACATGATGATGAAGATGGCGGCGATCATGGTGCGCGACAGGGGCACCAGAATGTCGATAAAATATTTGATCGGCCCGGCCCCGTCGATGCGGGCGGCTTCGGACAATTCCTCTGGCACCGACAGGAAAAATTGGCGGAAGAAGAAGGTTGCCGTCGCCGAAGCCACCAAGGGCAGAATGAGGCCGGTATAGCTGTTGAGCAGCCCCAGCTTTTGGACGATCTCGTAGGAGGGCAGAATGCGCACCTCGAGCGGCAACAAAAGCGTGGTGAAGATCAGCCAGAAGGCAAAGGTGGCAAAGCGCAGGCGGAAATAGACGATGCCATAGGCGGCCATCATCGAAATGACGATTTTGCCAAGGGCAAAGCCAACCCCGAGGATCAGCGAATTTTTGAACATGTTGAGGCCGGTATTCTCGCCGGAGAACCCAGACGCGCCGAACAGAGCCTTGTCGAGATTGTTGCCGAACTCGTCGCCGATGGTCAGGCCGGGGCCGTTTTTCAGCACATCGACGTCAGACATGGTGGTCATTTGCAGCACCATCAGCAGCGGCACGATCATCAGCAAGGCACCGAAAATCAGGATGCCATGGTCGACAATGGCGCTGAGTTTGATGCGGTTTTTCCAAGCCTTTGGCGTGGTGACCGGATTGGTTTCAGTTTGGTCAGTCATGATGCGCCCCTCAGGTATAGTGAATGCGCCGCTCAACGAGGCGGAACTGGAAGATGGTCATGGCCAGAACCAGCACCATCAGGATCACCGACTGGGCCGAAGAGCCGCCCAGATCGTTGCCGCGGAAGCCGTCGACATAGACCTTGTAGACAAGGGTCATCGGGTTGGAAGCCGGTTCCCCACGCAGCACCGTGTCGATCGTGCCGAAGGTGTCGAACAGCGAATAGGTGAAATTGGTGATCAACAAAAAGAAGCCGGTCGGGGCCAGTAGCGGGAAGGTCACATCCCAGAAGCGGCGCTGGGCCGACGCATTGTCGATGCGGGCCGCTTCCATCACCGAGCGCGGGATGGATTGCAGGCCGGAGAGGAAGAAAATGAAATTGATCGGGATCTGCTTCCAGACCGAGGCCGTGATCATGACAATCGCGGTGTCGGTATAGTCGAGGCCAACGCGGAAATCATAGCCGAACTGAGCGAGAAATTCGGTAATCGGGCCCCAGCGCTGGGAGAACATGACAAGGAAAATGAAGCCCGCGACCGGTGGCGCGACCGCATAGACCCACATCAGAAGCGTGCGATAGGTGCGCGCGCCGCGAATGACCTTGTCGGCCTTGACCGCAAAGAGCAGGGCAATGGCCAGCGACAGGAAGGTCACCGACACGCTGAAGACAATCGTGAAACCGGCAATTCTGAGATATTCGGCATTGTTGAAGATGTCGCGATAATTGTCGAAGCCAACGAAGGTGGATCCAAAACCAAACGGGTCTTCCAGATAGAAAGACAGGCGCAGGGCCTGCCATGCCGGCCAGTAGAAAAAGATGACAATGATCGACAGCTGCGGCAGCAGGAAGAACAAGGGCAGCCATTTGTTGTTGAATGTGGCGCGTTTCACGTCTTGGCCTCTTGAAGCTGGCGCCCTTGGACCACTCCCAAGATAGGAGGCAAACCCAAAGCGCAAAAGAGAAGAGACGACCGCGCGGGAAGCGCGATCGTCCTTTGGAGAGCTCAGAAATGCTTATTTCTGGGTCTTGGAGAAGCGATCAAGAAGGCCGTTGCCTTCTTTCTCGATGGCAGCCAGAGCGTTGTCGATGTCGGTTTCACCATTCAGGAAGCGGGTGAATTCACGGTTTTCGACGTCGCGGATCTGAACATAGAAGCCCATGCGGTAACCGCGGGTATTTTCGCCGGACTGCAGGGAGAGCTGCTTGATGCCAACTTCGGCAGCTGGGAAGCGGTCATAGTGACCGTCTTTTTTGGCCAGTTCGTAAGCCGCCGTGGTGATCGGCACATAGCCGGTCTGCTGGTGCCAGAAATACTGGATTTCAGGGGAGGTCAGGAACTGGAAGAAAGCAGCGGTTGCCTGATTTTCTTCAGCTGGCTTGCCGGACATGGCAAACAGGGACGCGCCACCGATGAAGGTCTGATAGCCTTCTTTGGTGATGGCTTCCCAGTAAGGCAGGTTGGTCGCAGACCATTTGAATGGCAGGTTCTTTTTCAACAGGCCACCGAAGGACCCCGAAGAGCCAATCCAGAGGGCAACATTGCCATCTTCGAATTGAGACTGATTGTCACCCCAAGAGGTGCCATAGAAACCGAAATAACCCTGATCCAGCCATTTCTTGACAGCGGTCCAGTGCATTTTCTGCTCTTTGGAATTGATCAGGATCTTGGTGTCTTTGGCGCCAGCGTAACCATTGTTGTTGGTGGCGAATGGCAGATTGTGGCGAGAGAAGAAGTTCTCGACAAATTCCCAAGGCAAGTGAGACTGAGCGAAAGGAACGTAACCAGCATCTTTCAGGGCTGGAGCGGTTACTTTTTCAAACTCTTCGTAGGTTTTTGGGGCTTCAACGCCAGCTTTTTTCAACGCATCTTCGTTGTAATACATGATTGGCGAAGAGGAGTTGAACGGCATGCCGATCATCTTGCCATCATTGTCCGCATAGAAGTAACGCACACCGGAAATGTAGTTTTCGATGTTGAAGTCTACACCATTGTCAACCAGCAGATCCTGCACGGGAACGGTTGCGCCTTTGGCGCCGATGATGGTTGCGGAGCCAGCATCAAAAACCTGCATGATGTTTGGCTGTTCACCAGCGCGGAAGGCGGCGATGCCAGCGGTCAGGGTGTCTTCATAGCCGCCCTTGAAGACCGGGGTGATTTTATAGTCGCTCTGAGAGGCATTGAATTTCTCAGCAATCGCATTGACGGTTTCGCCGAGTTGGCCGCCCATTGCATGCCACCAGGTGATTTCGGTTTGCGCCTGAGCGACGCCAGACATCAGGCTCAGCGCGACGCTGGCTGCTGCGATTTTCAAGAGTTTCATTGTTTGCTCCAAACAAATGTGCCTTACGGCTTGCATAATATGTAACCGACACGCACTCTCATGCCGGATTTCAAAACCAATTCGGGTCACGACCCGATCTGTCGTCAGGCAGCCGTAAATCCTTGACCGGACAGGAAGCATTCCCTCCATGCTCCAGTCCGGCTCTGGTCGCGTCCTCATCGCGATTCTGAACTGACAATCCAGCCCAGCACCCCTGCCCGGCATCCTAGCCAAGGCACTTGATGAGGGATGAGACCAAATGAGATATTGCGTCCATCCTGCACACGTGTTCATATAGAGACCGAGTGTTACAGCGATGTGACGCATTGGTGGCAATTGTTTAAAATGATCAAATGCCCGGAGTGACCGGATGGACATGGCCAACAAGGATGACGACAACCAGACAGGGGTGAGGCGTGGGCAACAGGGCCGCGGACGCCGGGTGACGGCGTCTGATGTGGCAAACGCTGCGCGGGTCTCCCGGTCCGCGGTGTCACGCGCCTTCACGCCCGGAGCCTATCTCGATAAAGACAAACGAGCGCTGATCCTGAAAACGGCTCACCAGCTTGGCTATCGCCCCAACGCACTGGCCGCCAGCCTGCATGGCAGCAGCACCAATCTGGTGGGAGTGGTCGCCGGTTCGCTCGACAATCTGTATGATTCCGAATTTCTCGCCCAGTTGATTGCTGGTCTCAATCAGGCCAATAAATGGCCTTTGGTGCTGGCTGGCGGAGACAGCTGCATCGAAGAGGCCATCCTGTCGATCCTTGATTATCCCCTTGATGCGCTGATCATACGAGGCGGCAGCATTCCCTCTTCGCTGATCGAGACCTGCGCCAAATTGAACATTCCCCTGCTCTTTTCCGGTCATGTGGTCGATGCCCCTTTCACCGATTGCGTCTGTTGTCGCAATGGGGCGGGCGCGGCTTTGGCGGTGGATCATCTAGTTGAGCGTGGCCGCACGGCCTTTGGCTTTCTGGGCGGGCCATCCTCGCGCTCTTCGACTCTGGAACGCCTCGAAGGCACAGAGGAAAGGCTCAAGCATCATGGTCTTGAGCTTCAGATCAGGCACTTTTGCGACTATAGCTATGAGAATGGCCGAAAGGCAGCCAAGGAGATGCTGGCGCAGGCCAAGCTTGATGCGCTGCTATGCGCCAATGATGCGATGGCGCTGGGGGCCTTGTCAGCGATCAGAGCGACACTCGGTCTAAAGGTGCCAGACGATCTGTCGATTATCGGCTTTGACGACGTGGCGCTTGCGGCATGGCCGGATTTCAATCTGACCACTCTGCGCAATCCGATTGACCAGACCGTAGCAGAAATCCTACGCCTGTTGGAGCTACGCCTCGACAGCCCCGACAAGCCCAATGAGGTCGTGCTGGTCGATCCGGTTCTGATGCGGCGCGGCACCGATTAATCACAGGCCGCTCTCAACCCGCAATCCTCACACAAAGAGACCGCCTCCGTCTTCATCGCCATTGATGTCGAGAGACGTCTGGCCTATGTCTCTTTTGATACTCTTTCCTATCCCTGTTCCGACGGAGTGCCTTTGTCATGTTCGATACCAGCCATCCCATGTTTCGTCCGCTCTGGTTCCGTCTGGGCCTTTGCGCTTTCCTTATTTTCTGGACCGGGCTGGAATGGCACTTCGGCAATCAGACATGGATGATTTTGACCGGTGTGATCGCACTGGTCTGTATCTATAAACTTCTGATAGAGTATCAGCCACCCGCCCCCAAGGCAGACGATGATGCGTCCAGCCTGCCAGACGATTCCCAAGACTGATCGATCAGAACCAAGCCACAGGATCCATGCCGATGACCCCGAAACTTGCCGTTTCCATTGATGACATCCATCAGGCCGCCAAGCGGTTGCTCGGACATGCCGTCCGCACACCGTTGCTTGAGTTCGAAGCCCTCAATGCACGGGTCGGCAAGCGGGTGCTTGTCAAGTTCGAAGGGGTACAACGCACTGGCTCGTTCAAGTTCCGTGGCGCCTATAATCGCCTCTCCGCCCTTGATTTGACTGATCGGGCAAAGGGGGTGATCGCCTGGTCTTCGGGCAACCATGCCCAAGGGGTGGCAGCGGCTGCCAAACTGCTTGGCATGCCCGCCACCATCGTCATGCCTGCCGATGCTCCGGCAATCAAGATGAACAACACCAAGGGCTTTGGCGCCAAGGTCGTGACCTATGACCGTTACACCGAATCCCGCGAAAAGATCGCCCTTGCTCTGGCAAAGGAAACCGGCGCTGTGGTGGTGCCAAGCTACAATGATCCTTTCATCATTGCCGGTCAGGGCACAGTCGGGCTGGAAATGGTGGAGCAGGCGCGCGCGGCAAATGCCAAAATCGGCGCGGTGTTGGCCTGTTGTGGTGGCGGTGGTCTGTCATCCGGCATCGCCACGGCGATCAAGGCCTATCATCCGGATGCTTGCGTCTATTCGGTTGAACCGGCCGGCTTTGACAGCATGGCCCGATCCCTTTCGAGCGATCAACCACAAGGCAATGCTGATAACGCCCGCTCCATCTGCGACGCTTTGCAATCGCCCTATCCGGGCGAAATGACCCTCGCGATCAACAAACAATTGCTGGCTGGCGGACTGGCCGTTAGCGATGAGGAAGTCAAGGAAGCGATGCGCTTTGCCTTCACCGACATGAAGCTGGTCACCGAGCCGGGCGGCGCAGCGGCGCTGACGGCTGCCTATTTTGGCAAGGTGCCCGATTTTGACGGCGATCTGGTGTTGGTGATTTCCGGTGCCAATGTCGATCCAGAGCTGTTTTGCCAGATCCTGTCTGGCGCATGATGCACGACACAGATATGGCACAAGCCTCCCTTTGAAAGGTGGCTTTCATTGAACTGAGCCTCACACCGGCAGGTGTGGCTTGTCTGCTTTTGCCTGATAGGTGAATGCGGGCATGTGGCTTTGCCGCCATGCGGCCAGCACCTGCGGGGCGTCGGTCTGAATGACGCCGATGCCCGCTTCGGTCAGACTGCCCCAAATGGCATCGGGAGCCTTCTGGGCTGCCTTGTCGGAAAACCCACAGCATGCGACCCTGTCGAGGGTGTTGACCCAAAGGGTGAGACCAGCCTGTTCAAACTCGGCACGATGGGCGACGAGCGTATAAAGACTGTCAAACCGTGCCTCGACAAGGGTTGCTTCGACGGCCCGCAACTGCTCGATCATGGCGCTGCAATTTTCGGCGTCAAAGCGGGTCTTGGGCATGACCATCAGGCCGTGCTCTTCCTCCAGCGCCAGCAAATACTGTGCGTCGACTTCCGTTTGCACGGTCACCTTGATCGAGGCCTCGCCCTGCATGTCCATCTGGGCGACCAGCTTGGCAACAAAGGCCAAATCCTCTTCATGCTTGACATCGAGATTGAGGAAGATGCGCCGCTTGGCCAACTTCAGTGCCTCGGCCAAAGTTGGAATGACATGGTGGCTGAAGCCTGACCCGCTGCCGCCGCATCCCTGCCGCAGGGGCATCGCCTGCAACTGGGCAATCGACATCTGATGACACGGAAACTCCGATCCGGTCATACGGGTCAGCATTTCGTCATGCATCAGGAAAAAGACGCCATCATCGCTTCTTTGAATATCGATCTCTGCCACCTCGAAACCAGCAGAGACCGCCGCATCGATGGAGGCAAGGCTGTTTTCAGGCGCATTGACCCAATGGCCACGATGCGCAACGATTGCCGGTTTCAACATCAGTGCATTAAAGAAATTGCGATCCCGCATTTCGGGTCCCCCATGCGCTGGTTCCCACAAACCAGTCGCAGATTGATTCTGCAGCATCGGGCTGAGCAAGAGCCAGACAATGCCTTGAGCATTTTTCTGGCTGGACTATGACAGATACCCACGGGCAATTCATGCCCGTCATTGCATATTTCGGGTAGATTTTCGAAATGCGACCCGCATTTTCAATTTTCCGGGGAACCCTTGTGAAAAACCACAAGGGTAGTGACTTTCCTGTATCTTGCGTCTACGTATTTATCCTGATTTTTACTTCGCGTAACGCAGGCCCGCCTGTTGGCCATCGTTCCAAACCACTTGAGCCGTACGCACTTCTGTGCCGATCTTGACGCGCACGGTGGAGGCTTTCAGGTCTTTTGGAAGACCTGACACACCAAGTCCGATCTTGGACATATCGGTGACGTCGACTTCAAACTGTTCCTTGTCGGTGATGATGAAGGCACGATCCTGCACTTTCGCACGGACAAAGCTGCGTTTGTCGGCATCTTTGAGTTCATTGCCGAGCGCGTCCGACAGCTCGTCAAGGATACTCAGAACCTCGTGACTGGCATCGTCCATTTCCCGAAGCGCGGTGAATGCTTCGCTTAGATTGCCCTTTTCATAAAGAGCAAGCGCTTTCTTGGCCGATGAATGGACACGATCATGGGGGGCAAGAAGAGACTTGAAGATCGCGTTGGAACTAATGCTTGAATTGCCGATTCCTTCATACCATTTGCCCAGACGGCAGTCGTGATGATCCGGTACGTCACCGGACTGCCACTCATTGCGCCCCATGACAGCATCCAGCACGTGTTTCTTGAACAACACATGGTCGATTTTCGCCATCTCGCACAGGGACCGGTTCGAACTGCCCTCAAACCAATCGGTCGCACTGCGGGAGAATTGATCGTTGCTTTCCTGCATGGCCTTGACCATTCCCTGCAGCGTGCGCTCATTCTCGCTGGTCAGATCAGCAACGCCGGTGACACTGCCAGCAATTTCATGGCTGGCCTTGGTCTGTTGCTGCAAAATGGTAGACACTTCATGCATCGAGCCGGACACTTCCGTGACCTGACCGCGCAGCTGTTCCATCATCTGGTTGGCCCCCAGAATTCTGTCCTGACCTTTTTCGATGGCATCAAGCGACCCGCTGATCGAGGACTGAATGGAAGTCATGCCCTGATTGAGCGAGTGAATGCGAGTCGAAATATCTTCCGCCGCCTTGTTGGAAAGGGACGCCAGTTCCTTGACTTCGGCCGCCACAACGGCAAAGCCCTTGCCTGCTTCGCCTGCGCGAGCCGCTTCGATGGTCGCATTGAGGGCCAACAGATTGGTCTGGTTGGAAATGCTTTCAATGACCGACAGAAATTCTCCGATCTGGTGGGAGGCCTCCATCAGCCCGGTCAAACTGTTCTCGGTCTGCTTGGAGGTCTGAGCAATGTCATTCATGGCATCAAGCACGGTGCCCATGGCTTCCATACCTTCGGTGACCGACTTGGTGGCATGGTTGGCATTCTGCGACGTGCTGTCACTATTGTCCGAAATTTGCTCAGTCGAAGCCACAAGCTCGGAGACCGCTGCCGAGATGGCTTGGCCGCTTTCTGACGCCGTATGCGTATTGCGCGCCAATACTGCCATATCCATCGAGATCGAGTTGATGTCCTGCAAGGTCTTGGCAAGATTTTTCAGGTTCCTGAGGCTGGTTTCTTCTTTGAGTTTCTCTTCTGCCACCCGCTGGACCGTGCCGTTGAAGGCACCAATCGAGGTTACTATATCGATGAAAAAGCGACCAATCAGCGCCTGCAACTGTTTGCTGGCCCGACCCGGATGGAGCTTGTTCTTCGAGATAACCAGCGGGATCACCTGTTGCAGGATGCTGCCATAGGAGGAAACATACCACTGGACGCTGAGATCGGTTCGGACATGCGCTTCACCGACACGGATACAATGGCCCTCAAATTCCAAATCCGTTTCATTGTTCAGGATGAACTCCCAGTGCTTGGTCTGGGCCTTTTTCAGATTCTCAACCTTGCTCCCACCATCGCCCAATTTGGCGGACAGTTCAGGATAGTCGGTCAGGTCCTTGTAGAAACGGTCAAGAATACCGGGAAGCTCGGGCGCAATGGTACGCCAGGCTTCCGAAGCAACCTGTGTTTGCGTGTTCGGGCCGGACAAAAAGTCCACATAGATGTCACGGACGCCGTCTTGTGCGGCTTTTTTCGGAGGAAGGGGCTGAGCTGCAGCTGATTTCATAGCAAATCACCTTGATCTGTGGTTGCAACAATCAGACCTTAGTCAAGTTAATATTTACTTTTGATCGCAATCGACAAATTGGTAAAAAACTTCAGAAAACGGCGAATTCACGTCATTTCAGTGACAAAGCTCCTCTCTGAGGCTCAACATTGGATCCAATTTTGATCAATCTCACCATAAGTTCTTTTACTTGCAACAATTCAGTTAATCCGCAGGCGGATAAACTGTCTGGGCCTTGACGGTTGAGTAAACAAAACTCGTGTCGATTGACGCCACGCCACCAATCGGGTGGATTTTGGAGCGGATGAAGCGCTCATAATGGTCGAGCCCGGGCACCAGAACCCGCAATTGATAATCCATCTGCCCAGTCAGGACATGGCATTCGAGCACTTCATCGATGGCCTGAATATGGCGCTCGAAATTGCGCACCGCATCTTCATTGTGTCGCTCAAGGCGGATGCGGACAAAGACCATCACGGGCAACCCGTAAGCAACCGGATCAACATTGGCACTGTAGCCCTTGATCACGCCTTTTTCCTCCAGAATGCGCACACGGCGCAGGCAGGGGGAGGGAGAGAGATTGACCTGTTCAGCCAGCTCCAGATTGGTCATGCGCCCATTCGTTTGCAAGGCACGAATGATCTGTCGATCCTTATTGTCCATTTTAGGCCTCCATATTGGCAGATAATGCCAAAATTTACCGCTTCATTAGCAATATTGGCACCATCTGCCAAAGGGAATAGGGCAAAATGGTGAAAAGCGAAAAGGACAAAAATAATGACCAATCATCAACAGGGATTTTCCACCCGCGCGATCCACCATGCCTATGATCCGCAGGAGCATGAGGGTGCCTTGACACCCCCGTTGCATCTGACATCGACCTTTGCCTTTGAATCAGCGGAAGCCGGTGGCGAGATGTTTGCCGGTGAACGTGAGGGCTATATCTACAGCCGGATTTCCAATCCGACCTCCGCCCTGCTTGAGCAACGCATCGCAACTCTGGAAGAGGCCGAAGCCGGGCTGGCGCTGGCCTCCGGTATGGGAGCCATCACGGCAACCCTCTGGACCCTGCTGTCACCGGGAGACGAGGTGATTGTCGACGAGACGCTTTATGGCTGTACTTTTGCCTATCTGCATCACGGACTGGCCAAATTTGGCATCACCATCACCCATCTCGATTTGACCGACCCGGCCAATCTGCAGGCGGCAATCAGCGACAAGACCAAGCTTGTCTATTTTGAAAGCCCGGCCAATCCGAACATGCGTCTGGTTGATATCGAGGCGATTGCCTCAATCGCGCATGCTGCCGGGGCAAAGGTGGTGGTCGACAATACCTATGCCACCCCTTACCTGACCCGCCCGATTTCGCTGGGCGCCGATCTGGTGGTGCATTCAGCGACCAAGTATCTTGGCGGTCATGGGGATGTGATTGCCGGTTTTGTGGTTGGCTCCACCGAGCAGATTACCGAGATCCGGCTCTATGGCATGAAAGATATGACCGGCGCGGTGATGGCGCCCTTCAATGCGATGCTGATCCTGCGTGGCCTCAAGACTCTTGCGCTGCGGATGGATCGCCATTGCGCCTCGGCGCTGACGGTGGCCAATTGGCTGGAACAGCAACCCGGTGTCGACCGGGTCTATTATCCGGGGCTTGATAGCTTTGGGCAGAAGGAACTGGCAGCCAAACAGATGCATAAGCCCGGCGGCATGATAGCGTTCGAACTTGAAGGCGGGCTTGAAGCAGGGCGGACGCTGATGAACCGGCTCAAAATGATCCAGCGGGCCGTGTCTCTGGGGGATGCGGAAACCCTCATCCAGCACCCCGCCTCGATGACCCATTCCACTTATACCGCAGAAGAGCGGGCCGAACATCTGATCAGCGACGGCCTGATCCGCATGTCGGTCGGGCTTGAAGAGGTGGCGGACATTTTGTCGGATCTCAAGCAGGCGATGGACACTGGCTCCGTATGACGAAATCGGGCATTCTCTGGCATGATTCGATCTCCGACTGAGTGCTAGAGAGTTGCCCATGGCCAAAAAAACAGCGATCAAGGAAACCGCACTTTACGAACCGGTGAAGCAGTTTCTGGTTGCTCAGGGCTATGAGGTGAAGGGCGAAGTGGGCGCAGTCGATATCGTCGGCTGCCGAGCGGAAGACGATCCGGTTGTGGTCGAGCTGAAAACCGGCTTTTCCCTCACCCTGTTTCATCAGGCAATCCAACGCCAGAGCATGACCGATGCTGTTTATATCGCCGTGCCGCAAGGCTCCGGCAAAGCCTATCATCGGGCGTTCAAGTCGAACAAGAGCCTGTGCCGTCGCCTCGGGCTGGGGTTGATCACCGTGCGACTGGGCGACATTCCGGCATCAGCTCTGGTTACCGTGCATGTGGACCCGGCCCCCTACAAGCCCCGCCAGATGAAGCCGCGCAAAACGAGGCTTTTGCGCGAATTTGCCCGCCGGGTCGGCGATCCCAATGAAGGGGGGCAGACCCGCAAGGGTCTGATCACCTCTTATCGGCAGGACGCGCTCAAATGTCTCAAATTTCTCTCGCAGGCGGGTGCGACCAAGGCATCGGACGTTGCCAAGGCGACCGGGGTGGAGAAGGCCCGCCCCATCATGGCAGATGACCATTATGGCTGGTTCGAGCGGGCGGATCGCGGCATCTATCAAATGACACCGAAGGGCGAAGCCGCCCTTGAGCAATTTCGCGACGAGCTGGCGGGACTTGATGTCACGCTTGCGGACGGGGCAGCAAAGGCGTAAATCCTGAAGTGAGACCGTCCCCCTGTTCGGAGCCATCCATGAAGATCGCCCTCACATCGCAGAATTTCAAAACTGTCACCAATCATGCGGGCCGCGCCCGACGCTTCCTCGTCTATCAAGTCGAAAGTGGTCAGCCGCCCGTGGAGATCGAGCGCATTGATCTGCCAAAGGACATGTGCATTCATGAATTGGGCGGGCAAATGGTGGCCCATCCGCTCGATGCTGTGGATGTGTTGATCTCTGCATCCTTCGGTCCCGGCTTTGCCCGCAATATGGCACGGCGCAATGTCATTGCCAGTCTGACGGAAGAGACGGATCCGATCCGGGCAATCGAGCAGTTTGTGGCAGATGGGCAGCGTCTACCCGGTGGTGAAGGATGCGGCCATGATCACAATCATGATCATGGTCATGGTCACGGGCACGGGCACGGGCACGATCATGAGGATGGGCAGGATACGTGCCACTGTCACTGAGATCCCATAAGTCGGCCACATAACGCGAACGCGGATCAGGTTACATCCAGTATCCGCGTCTCAGGATGATCTCGGGTCATGGCCTCACACCAAGCGTCCACCTGATCGTCGGCAACCAAAGCAACAATTGCCCCGCCAAACCCGCCGCCGGTCTGGCGGGCCCCCTTGGCGCCAGCTGCGAGCGCTGCTTCAACCAGAGCGTCGGTTTCCGCCACCGTGATGGCATAGTCATTGCGCTGGGAGGCGTGACTTTCAACCATCAGGCGGCCAAAGGTGGCGGCGTCGTGGGCTTTCAAGGCTGCAACCCCATCAAGCACCCGTTGGTTTTCGGTGACGATGTGGCGGGCGCGGCGGGTTTCCACCCCGCCCAACGCTTCGATCCGATCCAGATCCTCCATCCCGACATCACGCAACTGGTTGATGCCGAGCATGGCGCAGGCGCTGGCGCATTCCTTTACCCGTTGCTCATAGGAGCCGTCGGTTAGCTTGTGGGTGACGCCGGAATGAAGCGTGATGATCTTGTGGTCAGGGAAAAGCGGAGCGAGTTCATATTCCATAGACCGGGCATCGAGAAACAGCGCCATCGCTTCTGCGCCAACGGATGAGGCAAACTGATCCATGATGCCGCAGGGCATGCCAACAAACTCATTCTCCACCTTGCGAGCCGTATGGGCGATGGCGACCGGATCGACGGACACCCCCAAATAGGCGGCAATGGCGCGTAGGCTGACCACTTCCAATGCGGCGGAGCTGGAAATGCCCGCCCCCATCGGCAGACTGCTGCCAATGGCAAGCCGATAGCTTGCATTCAGGTCCGGCTTATGCTCGGAGAGCTGGAAACTGCCAAGGATGAAGTCGCTCCAATGGTTGGACTTGCTGCCTTTGAGCGCGATGTCACAGATTTCATCGAAAGATTGGCTATAAAGCGTGGCAAAGCCGGGTTTGTCTCCTGGACCGATGGCAATGCAGACTTCCAGTGTCAACGGCATGGGCAGGACATAGCCGCCATTATAGTCAGTATGCTCGCCCAGCAGATTGACCCGGCCGGGGGCAGTGGTGACATGGGCGGGTTTGGTGCCAAACTGCGCCTCATAGGCATCGGAAACACTTTGTATCAGGCTGTCATGGCTCATTTCGCCGCTTCCTTGTAATGAATATCCGACAGGCTGCGGAGCCGTTCGGCTGCACTTTCGGCGGTCATGTCCCGTTGGCTTTCGGCCAGCATCTCGAACCCGACCATGAATTTGCGCACCGTGGCGGAGCGCATCAGGGGCGGGTAGAAATGGGCGTGCAACTGCCAATGGTCAAAGCTGCCCTTCATGGTTGGCGCGCCGTGCCAGCCCATCGAATAGGGAAACTCGGTCTGGAACAGATTGTCATAGCGGCAGGTCAGGCGTTTGAGGATATCGGCACAACCATTGCGCTCGCCATCCGTCAGATCGGTGAGGCGCAACACATGGCGTTTGGGCATGACAAGGGTTTCAAACGGCCATGTGGCCCAATAGGGCACAACAGCGATCCAGTCATCATTCTCGACGATGGTTCGCTCACCGCGCGCGCTTTCAGAAATGGCATAATCGACCAGAAGGATCGTGCCATGTTTGTCATGATAGGCCTTTTGATGGTCGTCTTCACGAGCAATTTCGTTGGGTAGATAGTTGGTTGCCCAGATCTGGCCATGGGGATGGGGCTGGGAGCAGCCCATCATCTCACCCTTATTCTCGAACAGAGCCACCCAACCATAGGTCTGGCCCAACTCCGCGAGTTGATCGGCCCAAAGATCCACCACCTTGCGAATGCTGGCCCGCGAGAGCTCGGGCAGGGTCAGGTCGTGGCGTTCGGAAAAGCATATGACGCGCGCCGTGCCCCGCACGGTCTCACTGATAAACAGGCGCTCGTCCCCTGCCCGGTCCAGCGGCGTGTCGGTCAACAGGGCCGGGAAATCATTGTCAAAGACATAGGGCCCGCGATAGAGCGGGTTGACCGCACCAGACGTTCGAGCATTGCCGGGGCAGAGATAGCAGCCCGGATCATGAGCCGGCTTGTTGCTGACAATCGGTTTTTCCTCTCGGCCCATCCATGGCCGTTTGTTGCGATGCGGGGAGACCAGCACCCATTCGCCTTTCAAAGGATTGAAACGTCGGTGCGGGTCGTCCTCAAGATTGATTGCACGCATTGTTTACTCCCTTTGTTGGGCCTGTTGCCGCATGTTCGCTCACGTCATTTTTACCGGAAAGAGTATGACTTTTCAATAGATGAAATAGAGTTTCATTATTTGAAACATATAGTTATAGAAACGAAAAGGGCCGCCTTTGGCGACCCTCACTCTCTGGTTTGTGCTGGTCCAATCCAATCGGATCAGGCCGAAATCGGCTCCAAATCGAAGGCCGCGGCCATCAACTGTTTTGTGTAGAGCTCACGCGGTGCATCAAAGACCTGATCGGTGAGGCCTTCCTCGACGATTTCGCCCTGCTTCATCACCATGACATAGTCGGACATGGCCCGCACGACCGTCAGATCGTGTGAGATGAAAAGGTAGGACAAATCATGGGCCTTTTGCAGATCACGCAGCAATTCGACAATCTGCTTCTGGACCGAGCGATCCAGCGCCGAGGTTGGCTCATCGAGCACCACGATGCGGGGTTTGAGCACCATGGCGCGGGCAATGGCAATGCGCTGACGCTGACCGCCTGAAAATTCATGCGGATAGCGGTTGCGCATGGCCGGATCAAGCTGCACCTCTTTCAGAGCCTCGATGGCCCGTTGGTCCCGCTCCTTGGCGGAAATGCCCGGCTGATGGACCAGAAGACCTTCGGTGATGATCTGGCCGACCATCATGCGCGGCGACAGGGAGCCAAAGGGGTCCTGAAAGACCAGCTGCAACTGACGACGATGCCGCCGCATGTCTTCATCAGAGATTGTGTTCATGTTCTTGCCATCGAGCATTACGTCACCGGTGGCATTGTTGAGCCGCAGCAATGCCCGACCAAGGGTCGATTTGCCCGACCCGGACTCCCCCACAATGCCGATGGTCTGGCCTTTGCGCAGACGGATGTCTACGTCATTCACCGCCTTGAGGGCGTGAGTATGCTGACCAAACAGCCCCTCGGTGATGTTGAAGGTGACGTTGACATTCTTGCCTTCCAGCAAGGTCGGCGCATCGATGGGAGGGGCAACCTTGATGCCTTCGGGCTCGGCGGAGAGCAGCATCTTGGTATAGTCATGCTGCGGATTGTTGAAGATGGCCTGGGTTTCCCCCTCTTCCACCACGTCACCGGTTTTCATCACATAGACCCGGTCGGCAAAGCGCTTGACGATGTTCAGGTCGTGGGTGATGAACAGAATAGCCATGCCCAGCTTCTTTTGCAGCTCGGCAAGCAATTGCAGGATCTGGGCCTGAATAGTCACGTCGAGCGCCGTGGTTGGCTCATCGGCAATCAAAAGGTCCGGATTGTTGGCAAGCGCCATGGCGATCATCACACGCTGACGCTGGCCGCCGGACATTTCGTGGGGGTAGGATTTCAACCGTTTTTGTGGCTCGGGGATCCCCACCAGCTCGAGCAGTTCCAGTGCCCGGTCCATGGCGCGCTTCTTGTCCATCTTCTGATGCACCCGAAGCGGCTCACAGATTTGCCGCCCGATCGTGTAGAGCGGGTCAAGCGAGGTCATGGGCTCCTGAAAGATCATGGTCATCTTCGAGCCGCGATAGCTGTTGAGCTTGCGTCGTGGTAAGCCGAGAATTTCATCACCGGCATATCTGACCGAACCGGTCGCCTGACCATTGTCGGCCAACAGGCCCATGGCCGACATCATGACCTGGCTCTTGCCTGAGCCGGACTCACCCACCACCGCGACGGTTTCGCCCTTTTGCACGGTCATATTGATGCCGCGCACAGCGTGGATGTCCTTGTCAGAATTGGTCTCGAAATGGACATTGAGATTTTCGATTTCGAGTAAAGGTGCCTTGTTTTCCATTGTCATCACTTGCTCCTATCGATCCTTCGGATCCAACGCGTCACGCAGACCGTCACCGATGAAATTGAGCGCGAACAGGGTCGTGGTGAGGAAAATAGACGGGAAGATCAGCATCCAGCCAGCCCCCTGAAGATTGCGTGCGCCTTCAGAGATCAGCACACCCCAAGAGGTCATCGGCTCCTGAACCCCAAGGCCAAGGAAGGACAGGAAACTTTCCAGCAGAATAACCTTTGGCACCAAGAGGGTGACGAAAATCACCACAGGCCCCAGCGTGTTGGGAATGACATGGCGACGCAGTATGCCGCGCGCCCCGACGCCCATCGCTTCGGCGGCGAGTACATATTCCTGCCTCTTGATCGACAGGGTCTGACCGCGGACGATCCTCGCCATATCGAGCCACTCGACAGCCCCCACGGCTATGAACATCAGGACAAAGTTTCGCCCGAAAAACACCACCAGAAGGATGACGAAGAAGATGAATGGCAGGGAATAGAGCACATCAACAACGCGCATCATAATCAAATCGGCCCGGCCACCCAGATAGCCCGACAACGAGCCATAGGTGACGCCGATCAACAGGGCAACGCCGGACGCCAAAAGGCCGATCAACAAGGACACGCGACCGGCAATCAGGGTGCGGGTCATCAGGTCGCGCCCGTTGGCATCGGTGCCAAAGTAGAAATGCATCTTGTCGATCTCAGCGATCAAGGTGGCGCTTTTCTTGTCCTCGGAGAAGGCCTCGAACCGCGCATTGGTGAACAGATCAGACCGGTCGACATATCGCACGGTATTCTCGCGGATGGCACGCCGGGAAGACTCCACCTTGGCGATCACTTGCGTGTCGGTGATCTGCACATCACTTGCGGTCAGGCGGGCGCGTTTGAGCACCTTCTCAAGCACAGGCGAGATCGCATCCTGACGCGGATAGGCCTGCATGGAAGCTGGCACTTTGACATAATCCCGATAGACCGCATCGAATGAATGTGGCGACAACATTGGGCCGAAGAAGCAGGCCACGGTAATGACAAAAAGAGCGATGAAAGACGCCATGGCGGCGCGGTTGGCGCGCAAGCGGGCCCAGGCATCGTCCCACAGGGAGCGACCAACCTGCGCCTCGATGACGCGTTCGGTGGCCTGTCCGGCTGGAGTTTTCAGTTTTTCTGGGGTCATGTGTTTCTCAATCGTACCGCACGCGTGGATCGAGCCAGGCATAGAGCAGGTCAACGATCAGGTTGAAAATCATGATGAAGACGGCAATCACAATCACGGTGCCCATGACGAGGGTATAGTCGCGATTGAGCGCGGCCTGCACGAAGTAGCGACCAACGCCGGGAATGCCATAGATGGTTTCAATCACCACCGAACCGGTCAGCAGGGCGGCAGCCGCCGGGCCTGCATAGGAGACCACGGGCAACAGGGCACCACGCAGGGCATGAACCACGACCACCATCCATTGCGGCAGGCCGTTGGCACGCGCAGTTCGGATATGGTGTGAGCGGAGCGCTTCGATCATCGAGCCGCGGGTCAGGCGGGCGACAATGGCCACCTGCGGCAAACCAAGCGTCAGAATCGGCAGAATCTTGTTTTCCCATGCACCATTGTTCCAGCCCCCGACCGGCAACCAGCCAAGCATGACACCGAAAATCAGCGTCAGAACCGGGGCGACCACGAAGTTGGGAATGGTGATGCCCATGGTGGCCATGGTCATGACCGCATAGTCGGGACCCTTATTCTGTTTCAGGGCCGCCAGAATACCCAGCGATCCACCGACAAGCAGCGCCAGCAGAAGCGCAAAGCCACCGATTTCGATGGAAATCGGCAGTCCCTGACGGAACAGGTCGCCAACGGTGAAGTCACGGAAGAAGAAGCTTGGGCCCAGATCTCCTCTGAGCACGTTGCCCATATAGATCAAATATTGTTCCCAGATGCTTTTGTCGAGCTGATAGATCTTGTTCAGATTCTCCATCACCTTGGCTTCGAGCGGACGTTCGAGATCGAACGGACCACCGGGAGCCACACGGATGAGGAAGAACGAGATGGTGACAATGAGAAACAATGTCGGGATAGCGGTCAGCAAACGCTTGAGCACATATCTCAGCATAGTGCGTCCTTCTCGGGCGTATCTCTTTTATTGCTGGTTTTCAGGGTCCAGTCGGATACGCGTTTTACCTGGAATTCAGGATATCCGTCTCGCAATTGGCGAGACAATATCGCAAACGGTCTTCGTCCGCTTGCAGTCGAGTTGATCAGGGTGTCGTCAACGAAGGACCAAACCCATGCTCGCTCTTACCGTTTGACTGCGCGGACTTCGACCGGACCATAGCCGGAAAATCCCCGAGCCGTTTTGACTCAGGTTAAATGCGCAGGATCTTGGTTTGTTTCATTGGTAGCGAGCATCGTGTGATCCGGATGCTAACCTGTTGCAATCAAAGGATCTTTCCGATGAAAGGGCCGCCACAGGGGCAGCCCTCTCCTTTGGATCAGGTCCTTAACCTTCCACAGACATCCAACGGGATGGGTGGATGTTGAGGAGGTTGTCCTTGAAGCCTTTGAGCTTCGGAGACACCAGATTCATGGAGCCGTAATACATCAGCGGAATGAACGGCAGATCGCGCATGAAGAGCTTTTCAGCTTCGAGCAGATAGCCTGCACGCTCATCCAGATCGACCGTAGCAGCAGCCTTGTCCATCAGGGCATCATATTCAGGGTTCTTGTAGTTGGCATAGTTGAAGCCATCATTGTCGGATTCGACCATGAACAGGAAGTTCTGCGGATCGGAATAGTCGCCAATCCAGCCAGCACGCGCGACATCATAGTCGCCTTTGTCGCGCAAATGGGCATAGTGGGTTTTGGTGTCCGTGTTGAGCAAAGTCACCTTCACACCAATCGGCTTCCACATGTCAGCAATCGCCACAGCGGTGTTCTTGTGGTTCTCGGAGGTATTGTAGCGGATTTCGATTTCCAGCGGATTGTCTTCGCTGTAGCCAGCTTCCTCAAGCAACGCACGGGCCGCATCTTCACGATCCAGCTGGTCCATGTCCTTATAGTCGGCAAAGGCAGGCTCGCCATAGTTGCCGATGCCCGGTGGCACGAAGGAATAACCGGCAACCATCGTATCGCCCCAGATTTCCTCAGCGAGAAATTCGCGGTCGATGGACATGGAGAGCGCCCGGCGAACCTTGGGATCCTTCAGTTTTTCCTTGTCAGCCCTCACGGCATAATAATAGGTGCCGAGATATGGCGCGACGCGGAACTGATCCCCCAGTTCTTTTTTCATGAAGTCGATCTGCTCGACCGGCGCGTCATTGTTGGAATGCAGCTCACCGGCCTGGAAGCGACGCAACGCAGCACCGCGGTCTTCGGTCGGGTAGAACATCACCGAGTCGATTTTGACATTGTCGGCATCGTGGAAATATTTGTTCTTTACTGTCTTCACGTGGCTGTTCGGAACGAACTCGGCCAAGGTGAAAGGCCCATTGGAGACGAAATTCTCCGGCTGAACGAAGTCACTACCATATTTCTCGACGGTTGCCTTGTGCACTGGCAGGCCGGTCTGGTGACCGAGCAGCTCGATGAAATAAGGGGTCGCAGCTTCCAGTGAGATTTCAAGGGTCTTGTCATCAAGCGCCTTGACACCCAGCTCGGCTGGCTTCAACTCGCCCTTGTTGACTTTTTCCGCATTCTTGATCGGATAGAGAATGTTGGCATATTTTGCGCCGGTTTCCGGAGTCTGGATACGCTGCAGCGAGAAGACGAAATCATGGGCGGTCACCGGATCACCGTTGGACCATTTGCCATTGTCACGCAGTTTGAAGGTGTAAACCAGACCGTCGTCAGAAACCGTCCAGCTTTCCGCTGCGCCAGGGATGGTTTTGCCATCCGCGCTATAGGAAACAAGACCTTCATAGAGATCACGCAGGATATGCGCTTCATAGACGGTCGATGTCTTATGCTGATCGAGGGTTTCGGGGTCCGCAGCGTTGCCACGGTGGTAGACCATTTCTGCGCTTGCAGAAGTCGCCACGAGCGGCAGCGCACAGGCGCCGGCCAGCAGCATCGCTGCAATGGTTTTCTTTAGCATCAAATTGACTCCCTGTTGTTCCCTAAAGACTTGGTGCTTTAGCGTCGGAGAAGTTAAATCGAATAATCCGAAACTGGCAAGCCTTTCACATCATTTTACCTGTAACAGCTCGTCAAACGAATGATTGTTGTGATTGTTCTGTGGTTATCGAAAGAAAGTAATTGCGGCTATTTTGGGCACCAATGTCTGGTGGTCAAATGCAACCAAAACGATTTTCAAGATCCGTCCCCATCGCTTTTATTCGTAATTTCACCCATTTCTGGTTCCGAGCATCTAGGGCGGGTTTCTATCTATAAGTACAATATCTTAGCTTTAGTCTCTAATTGGGACAACTTATTAAATAAAACGTGAACTCAGAGGTAAAATATCGTGCATTTTGCGTCATATCGGTAATCCTACTGAGTCAGAATGCCTCATTCCTCATGATTGTCTTTTTGATTCATAATTTTCCTATCTGTTTTTTGGGAGATAGGATCATGGGTTGTGCGGGCGACAGGATCAGGATTTCAGATTGTGAGCTTGATGCAGCATTTGAAAAGTATATGAGTGCACTTTCACCAGCATTGGGAGGGTACCGTGCTCGTGAAGCGGGACTTCGAGATTACTGCACAGGGCTGCTGCTGGATGTTTCTCGCAAAAGCATCGAGCCGATTGCAGCCCAGATAGCACCTGACCGGGTAAGCGCTAAGCATCAGTCCCTGTTGCACTTTGTCGGTCAGTCCGAATGGTGTGGCGAGCGCCTGATAGGGGCCGTTTGTGCTCAAGTGCTACCCAGAATGGAAAGTCGAGAGAAGATTAGTGCCTGGATCATTGATGATACAGGGTTTGTCAAAAAGGGGGAACATTCGGTTGGTGTTGGCCGACAATATTGTGGGCAGGTTGGCAAGAAAGAGAATTGTCAGATAGCGGTTTCACTTTC
>NZ_VANT01000030.1:0-2602 GCF_005771485.1 Cohaesibacter sp. CAU 1516
CAACCAAAATCCCAAGCCATACAAATGGGTCAAATCAGCAAGCGAAATTCTCGAATCCGTAAAACGCTTCTGCCAAAAGACCCAGCGACAATTATGACAAGGACTTTCGATTCACATGACTAGTTTCTTCCATGCATGACAACATATCGCGAGGATTTCTTCGTATGACGAGAAGATCCGGTTGGAAAGCCAATTCTCCCTCATGAACTGCCAAACGTTCTCGACCGGATTCAATTCTGGAGATCTTGGTGGTAGCGGCAGCAGGGTAATGTTGTCCGGCACTTCGAGATTTTTGGTTGTGTGCCAACCAGCCTGGTCCAGAATAACAATCGCATGGGCACCATCTGCGACTTGGCAGGAGATTTCTTCCAAATGCCACCCCATCGCTTACCATATTCGAGGCGTTTTAAAGCATCAACCAAAAGGGGAGCTACCGGTTTCGCTCCTAGAATTCCAACAATTCCACACATAACAATTACTCACAAAAATACAGGTGTTAGGAAATATTTACACAGCCGGAGTGGTAGGTAAATACAAAATTGGAGAAGATGAATCATTGCTATTGTTGAATGTCACTGAGAACTTCTGTGGTTGCCGCCCTGAATACAAGAGGCATCTGACGTCAAAATCATATAATCGAGAGCGAACTTCTACATATTAGGACATCAACTGATTTGGGTATCCAGTTTGTCAACAAAACATCGGGAGCGGACAAACCTAACGGTCCAGTACGCTATCTTTGCTGACTTTCAGAGTTAATTTCCAGAATGTTTGGTTTGTTGATCAAAATATCATTCAACATCTCAAAGCTAGGGGCGCGCCCACCAAGTTCGGCCTCAATTACTGTAAGCATTTCGAAGTCTTTTGGGGTATCCAGAGTTACTCTCCATTTGACATATTCACCACCAGGGCCTTCCTTATTGAATTTTCGGAAGTCCTCATTCCTACGTATCCAAGGGGTCACATGCTCGCGGTCATAGGCCTCAGTTGCGAACTTGTCAGCAAGTTCCAGCGTCTCACGTGTAAATACCTCACAATCCAAACCATGAGGAAAACTTGGTGGCATGTTATTGCAGGCATAATCATACGCACCATCAATCATGGCTTTGATAACAAGATTGCAGATTTCCGCATCCGCGAAGGGGCAATCAGTCGTCACCCGCAGAATATTATTTGCGTTAAAATGTCGAGCTGCAATAGCAAATCGCCGCAAAACATCCTGCTCGGGTCCTTCAATAACCGGAATACCGCATTTTTTAGAAATTTCGTGAATCTCCTTATGTGCATCTCCATAAGGCGTGGCAACACAGATTTTATCTATCAGGCTAATGCCCTTACCAAATCGAAACATCCATTCCATCACGGACAGCTTGCCTAACTTCATAAGAACCTTTCCTGGTAATCGAGTTGAGGTCATTCTGGCCTGCAGTATGAGTAGATTGGTCATTGTTATAAATCCTCTAAGAACCTGACCGCAAATTAGTTGCGCTATATCTGCGATTTGGGATTTACCGCATTTTCAAAAAAAACGAAGCTTACAAACCAGTGATGTCAACCGGCAAGAACATAACCGAAAATCGGACCGATATCCACGCGATACTGTATATGTGTGTGCTCTGCGCCCTGAAAACTGGATCGTTTTGAAAGAGGTGGCTCGGTTTGTTTGAACAGGTTTGAGCTGATTTATAAGTTGATCCGGCCTTATTTCATGCTGCGATTTTCAGCGATTTCATTTGGTTGAAGTAGACCTGATCCGGTGTCATACGGTCAAGGGATGAATGTGGTCGTTTGGTGTTGTAAAATTTCAGATATTTCCCGATCCCGTTTCTTGCCTCTGGCACATTGATGTATGCATGCAGATAGACCTCTTCATATTTGATGGATCGCCAAAGTCGCTCGACCATTGCCTGGCAGTCGATGCTTTGCATCGATGAGAAGGAAAGACATTGTCCCGCCATGCCCCTTTACCGTCCATCGAGATTGCAATATCAGCATCTTTGAGCATTTTGATAAAGGCCAGCGATGTGAACTGGCTTCCCTGGTCCGTATTGAAGATCTCCGGCTTGCCGTATTTGGCCATAGCCTCTTGGACCGCTTCAATACAGAAAGCTGTATCAAGAGTGATGGAAAGTCGCCAGGACAACACGCGCCTCGAGAACCAGTCCACAACTGCAGCCAGATAGACAAAGCCTTTAGCCATGGGAATATAGGTTATGTCCATCGCCCACGCCTGATTGGGGCGTATGACAGCCCGTTTCCTTAGCAGATAAGGATAGATTTTATGTCCCGGCGCTGGCTTTGATGTATTAGGGCGACGGTAAATTGCCTCGATGCCCATCCGCTTCATCAGCGTTGAGACATGAAGTCGACCAACCTTGTGTCCCTCGCCAAGCAAAAGGCCCTGAAGCATCCGGCTGCCCGCAAAGGGATAATCCAGATGCAATTGATCAATCCGGCGCATCAGCTTCAGATCGGCGTCAGAGCCGGATTTAAAAGTAGTTGAGCGATATCAATAGGTTGTGATTCAACCGTCTTTGATGAGAAGATGGAGGGTCATATGCCTTGGGATGATACCGCTCGGGTTCAATATAACCGGGATAAG
>NZ_VANT01000031.1:0-2495 GCF_005771485.1 Cohaesibacter sp. CAU 1516
ATTTGTGCTGATCTACTTCAGCATGATCTCTCTTGCTTATGCTGGAGGCAGTTTTACTCATGGCCATGAATTAATAGACAATGGCGATAGCTATCAAGCCGAGCATAGTCATATAGATCAGCAGGATGTCGATCAGGCTCATGATCACGATCCTGATATGTCTATCGACAACACATCCCTTCATTGCGGAGCCATGATACTGACTTTGCTAACGGCGCCGACAGCATTGCCCGCACTGGCTGAGGCAGACAAATTGCCATCTTTGATGTCTGATCTGATCGCTATTGTTGTCTCGTTGGAACCACCTCCGCCTCGTTTTGCTTGATTGAATTTACGATCATAAAATTTCAATCAAGAGGCACTTCATAATGAAAAAGCTATTTGTTACCGCCGCCGTTGCACTTTCTGTCTCGGCGAGCATCGTCCTACCCGTCTCAGTTCTGGCCCATGGTGGGGCCACTGGCGAGATCAAAGAACGCATGGATGCCATGAGCTCGATGGGGAAAGCGGTTAAGGTTCTAAAGGACATCATGCAAGGCAAGACCGACTATGACGCAGATGCTGTTCGTAAGGAGGCCGCGATCATCAAAAGCCATGCTGGAGACGCATTGACCGAGGGCTTTCCAGAAGGGTCTTTGAAAATGCCATCAGAAGCAAAGGCTGAAATTTGGACCGATTGGGAAAAGTTCAGCAAACTCGCAAGCCAGCTAGAGACTTTTGCAACCGGCCTTGAGGCTGCTGCTGACAATGGCCTTATGATGGGCAAAAACGCTGGCTCGGGCATGGGTGCCATGATGGGCAAGGGAGCTGGTTCGATGATGGGGAAACAGGCCCCCATGATGGGGAGCGGCATGGGTACCGCCAACGCCGCAGATCATATCACGCCCGAACGCCTCGCTCAAATGCCTGCCGAGGGTGTCTTCACTATGATGGTGCAGGTTTGTTCTGCCTGTCACACCGATTATAGAGCCGAGAAGAAATAGGCATGAAGAAGCCTATCCTTTTTTTGGTTGTGGCCCTGGCATTGTCCGGGGCTGCTTTCACCGCTCTTGAGCATTGGCCAATTGGCAACGCACCACAGCTGGAGGCGCTTGAAGGTGTGCCCGATCGTGGGGCCTATCTCGCCCGGATGGCCGGATGCATTGCTTGCCACACCAATGTGGCCGGTGACGGCAAACCGCTTGCCGGCGGTTTGGCATTGAAGACTGATTTTGGAACTTTTTATTCGCCTAACCTTACCACACACAAAGAGCAAGGCATTGGGGCGTGGAGTATTGATGATTTTGCCCGAGCGGTTAGGCAAGGGGTCTCGCCAGAAGGGACCCCTTACTATCCGGCGTTTCCCTATCCCTTTTATGCCAAGTTGAGTGATCAGGATATCGCGGATCTTTGGGCTGCGTTCCAGACGGTGCCTCCGGTTGCCGAACCATCGATCCCGCAAGATTTGGGATTTCCTTTCAACATTCGCGCCAGCTTAAAAATATGGCGGGGTTTGTTTCTGGATTCTACCGGCTTCAAGCCGGCAGAAGGCAAGAGCGAGATGTGGCAGAGAGGGCAGTATATCGTGGAAGGCCCGGCACACTGTGCAGCATGCCATACGCCGCGCAATA
Organism: Cohaesibacter sp. CAU 1516; assembly: GCF_005771485.1. Lineage (NCBI taxonomy): Bacteria > Pseudomonadati > Pseudomonadota > Alphaproteobacteria > Hyphomicrobiales > Cohaesibacteraceae > Cohaesibacter > Cohaesibacter sp. CAU 1516. The sequence goes on from NZ_VANT01000031.1 coordinate 1,611, forward strand.
TCTTGGGTGCCAGACAAGCAGAGCTTAAGCTTCATGGAGCAGACAAGTTGCCAGATGGTGGCAAATCTCCAGCCATCACTTCACAGGCGCTCAAAAAACGCGGCTGGGACAAAGAAAGCCTTGCTTATGCGCTCCGCACTGGCCTGACCCCTGACGGAGACGTGTTTGGCGGCTCAATGGGTGAAGTCGTAAGAGATGGCACCTCATTTCTGAGCCAACAAGATCGCGAAGCCATCGCTACATTTTTGCTTGATTTGGATGAATGACATGAAACTGACCCGGCGTGATTTGATCAAACGCGGCCTTGGCGCAGCAGCGTTCGGAGTAGTGCCCGCACCTTATTCCTTTGCATTAGCTCAAGATGGTTTCCTTGAAATACGGGCCATGAAATCGGAGCAAAAGATCTATGAAGGCAATGCGCCAAATTCGACACTGTGGACCTATAATGGGCGAGCGCCGGGACCGGAAATTCGGGTCAAACAGGGAGAAAGGATCAAGGTTCGTTTCATCAACGAACTTGAGGAGCCTTCTTCTATTCATTGGCATGGCATCCGTATCGACAATGCAATGGACGGTGTCTCGGGTTTGACGCAAGAAGCGGTCAAACCGGGAGAGAGCTTTGAGTATGATTTTGTAGTTCCGGATGCGGGCACCTATTGGTATCACGCGCACAACAAGAGCTGGAATCAGGTGGCGCGTGGTCTCTATGGTCCTTTGATTGTTGAAGAGCCTTATCCGACCTTCGATGCCGAACACGATCTGAGAGCCTGATTCAAAAGTTCATGCGACATAACAATATGTTGCCAAACGTCGGATCATTACTCTGATGTTGGCAATGGTGACCCATGCGACAGAACTGGCGATGGAAGCTTCCCAATCCTTTGC
>NZ_VANT01000032.1:0-2284 GCF_005771485.1 Cohaesibacter sp. CAU 1516
CTTATCCCGGTTATATTGAACCCGAGCGGTATCATCCCAAGGCATATGACCCTCCATCTTCTCATCAAAGACGGTTGAATCACAACCTATTGATATCGCTCAACTACTTTTAAATCCGGCTCTCAGATAGTCGTGATAGCCATCAAGCTTGCTGCCTCGCAGAGGCCGTGGGCCATAAACAGGGGCTTCAAGCCCCTGATCAAGATATTTGCGCACGGTCTTGCGATCGCAACCAACCTGGCGCGCTATCGCACTCAGGCTCAGGCCCTGTCGTTTCAAATCCTGTATCAAAACAATTTCTCTCAGTCGGATCATCCGCAAAATCCCCCAATATCAGGGGACATTCGGGACGAAAATTTCGCAAATGCCAATCATGAGGGGCATGCCCCTCATGATTGGCAACTCAGCGCCAGACTGGGGAATTTTCACTTGCCCTTTTCGGGGAGAATAAACCGGCCACTAACATCAATGACTTCAGCCTTTTGGTCTGGATGTTGAGGGCGGCCAGATATGCGTACAAAGCCGAGGCGTCGCAGAAATCCCCGCACTCCACGATCCTTGTAGGAGACCCCAAACCGTTCTTCGAGCACGTGCACCAGATCCTGACTGCGCCAGACCGAGACGCCGTCCGTCTCGGGATCGGGACCTGCCTCCACGATGGTAATGAACTCCTTGATCTGTTCTGGGGTCAAACGCATAGGAGCACCGGTTGCCTTGTGATCAACAAGACCATCGGGGCCCTGTTCATTGAACCGAAGAACCCAATCTCGCAAAGTCTGGCGATCCATGCCACCAACCCTAGCGGCATCAGCCCGGCTCATACCGTCATAGACGGCAGCTATCGCCAACAGACGTCGGCTCTGTTTGGCATTGCGGCAGCCTTTGGCAAGATGGCGAAGACTGATCGCATCAAAATCATCGCGAAGAATCAAAGCGGCGGACATGGCAAATCTCCTTTGCCATGTTGAATCAGAAATCTTCTCAGAATGGAATCCCAAAAGAGTCAAAATTTCGTGCCAAGGGTATGATTGCCTCGTTGATAGGTACCTGCAAGCTCAATGGTATTGAGCCGTTCGATTATCTCAAGACTAGCCTCGAGAGGATTGCAAACAACCATCCTCAGTCCAGAATTGAGGAGTTGCTGCCCTGGGCAACCATCCCATCTACACATGATTACAGTAGTTGCCTGACTTCAAGAGAACTGTCATCGCCGTCTGAATGCATCGCTACTTTGATCAGATGATCAACCGTCTCCTCGAAATAAATCTCCAACTCGGTTTGCAAGGCGGAAAATTCCGTCCAGATGATCTCATCGAGAAAGCGCCGGGAGGTCCGGACTTGCACCGTCGTCCGCCGTTGGCGAAGATAACGATAGGGGCGGACATCATGTTTGCGGCATATGGCCACGAAAAGCCGCACCGACCAAGTGTCTGGCAGTGAAAACTTGAATTCCACCTCCGATGTAGCCTGTTCCTTCTTTAGTCCGCGCTGAACAATGCCTAGGCTCAGGACTCATTGAATCCACCATATGACGATGGCCGCGATGGTAATTGCAGCCATGAAAATGTCTGCACGCCGATCGTAACGGGTTGCAATGCGGCGCCAATCCTTAAGGCGCCCGAACATGTTTTCGATTTTATGGCGTTGTTTGTATTGTGTTTTACAAAATGAAGTAGGGGCTTTTCGTCCTTTGCGCGGTGGAATGCAGGATGCGATCCCTTTGGCATGAAGGGCAGCTCGGTATTCATCAGAATCGTAGCCCTTGTCGGCAATCATCGTCGCACCATTACCGTCAGGCAAAACCGGATACAGGATTTTGGCGCCGGTATGATCCGAGACCTGTCCCGCTGTCAGGCACATAGCAACCGGTCGCCCTTCTCCATCACACACGGCATGCAATTTGGTGTTCAATCCACCTTTTGTGCGGCCAATGTGGCGGGGAAGAAGCCCCCTTTTACCAGGCTTGACGCGGTGCGGTGGGCCTTCAAATGGGTGGCATCAATCATAAGCGTATCAGGCGGTCCATCCTGAGCTGACAAATGACTAAAAATACTGTCAAATACACCAAGCTCAGTCCAACGCCGGAAGCGGTTATAGAGCGTCTTGTGAGGGCCATACCCCTTCGGGGCATCCTTCCATTGAAGGCCGTTCTTTAATACGTAGCTGGAGACCCGCAAAAACCACCCAATTTGACCGATGGAACATCGTTGTGACCGGCGGCCACGGTTCATTGCAGCGCTGATTGCGCAGTTCTTGCGATATTTGGTCTGTTTTCTGCCCCTTC
>NZ_VANT01000033.1:0-2245 GCF_005771485.1 Cohaesibacter sp. CAU 1516
GGTGGACTGCTCTTTTTATCTGCCATTTATCGCGTCAGCATTTGCTTCTTCAGGCAAAGGATTTGATGACATTGTGCTTTATGCCATTGAGCCAATTGTTCCAACCGGCTTTCTGCGCCCTCCAATAGCCTGACCCCAATCTGATTGCCATCCATCGGCTCGTTTGCAGCGAGCTGACATGTTTTTCGTGCGAGAAATTCCGCTCGAAATACCTCTGCTGTATTGGCACTCAGGACCTATTTTTCTTTCCAAAATTTGCATCAATTGGTTCGAGCTGGCTGCTGAAAAGCCCAAGCTTGGCAACGGGTATATAAAATGACCGATAAAACCTTGGAACTCCCAACTTCTTCAGTGTTGGGGCGCCTCATTCCAAAAACTGGCCATGGTTGGATCATGGCCGCATGCTGCGTGCTGATGTTTACCGCTGCGGGTTCCGCATTAATCGGTGCTGAAAGCCAGTCTTTATCCAGCATTCTATGGAGTATGGCTCCAATTGCCGGGTGTTTGGCGATGCATAGCGTCATGCATAAATTCATGGGCAAATCCTGCCATGAAGATAACAAGGATACGCCTTCCAAGTCGGGAGGTGAAACATGATCCACACCAACGTGTCACGCCGAAAGTTTCTGGCTGGATCTTACATTCTTCTGGCCGGAACCCTCGCAGGCTGCAGCCGTAATACCAAGACGAATGCCGAACTTGGGTCTCCAGCGCTGCCCAGTGCTTTTGCGTCGATGTACGGACCATTGCCCAATGAACAATTTCCGCTTCCAGCAATCAATCTAGACAAGATTCCGGAACGGTTTTTGCGGCGCGAAATCGCCTATCAGACAAATGAGAATGTGGGCACGATCATTGTCGATACGAAGAACTATTTTCTCTATCTGATTCAGGAGAACGGCAGAGCGATACGCTATGGGGTGGGACTGGGACGAGCCGGTTTTGAATGGTCTGGTCGTGCTTTTGTGGCAAGAAAAGCCGTTTGGCCAACATGGACACCTCCCGAAGATATGATTGCTCGACAGCCCGAGTTGGAGCAATGGAGTTGGAAAAATGGCGGTATGCCGGCAGGGCTCGACAATCCTTTGGGTGCTAGAGCGCTATATATCTATCAGGGTAGCAAAGACACGCTTTATCGCCTGCATGGCACCGCAGAGATCTGGTCAATTGGCAAGGCAGTCTCATCTGGCTGTGTCCGTATGCTCAATCAGGACATCATAGATCTTCACAGGCGCGTCCCCAATCAGACGCCCATTGTTGTGTTGTAGGAGACAGATATGAACATGAATAGAGGCCTCCTTGTTGTTACGATTTCCGCTGGCGTTTTGGCCTTTCTTTCAGGTGCTTTGTACTTCACCCAAATAAAAGCAGAGGGTGCCCTGCTTAAACCGGGCGATAGCAAGATCGTCGCATTGGGGCAATCGCTTTATCAGGACAATTGCGCGTCTTGCCATGGGGACAATCTAGAAGGTCAACCAGATTGGCAAAGCCAAAATGAACAAGGCAGATTACCTGCGCCGCCGCATGATGAGACGGGCCACACTTGGCATCACACAGATGACCTGCTTTTTGGATTGACCAAGCTGGGTATCGCGAAGATGGCCAAGCTTAAAAACCATGAAACCGACATGCCCGCCTATGAGGGAACACTGACAGACGATGAAATCATCGCGGTTCTCTCCTTTATAAAAAGCCGGTGGCCCCAAGAAATCAGAGACATGCACGACGAACGTAACCGGATTACCGCGGAAAGGGAGAAACAATGAACAGACGCCAGTTTCTGACGGCAACCGCTGTTGCCGGGGGCAGCCTTGCGGGGCTGTATGCATTGAGTAACGGTAGTGATTTGAGCGCAGCAACGCTTGCAAACAAACCCAGACTTAAAATGCCTCCGCTACTGGATACACGCCAAAGCAAAACGGCTGAACTTGTAGCACAAAAAGGGTCTTCAACATTTGTTGGAAACGCCGCGAGCCAGACATTTGGTTTCAATCAACCTTATCTGGGGCCAACGCTCGTCATTGAAAAAGGCGACTTCAATCCTGTTGTTAAAAATCAGCTTTCGCGCCCTATAAGCGTCCATTGGCATGGGCTTTTAGTGCCCGGAGAGCATGACGGGGGGCCGCATATCCCCGTCACAAAGGGCCAAGAGTGGCGTCCAGAAATGTTGATTGATCAGTCTCCAGCGACTGTTTGGTACCACACTCATATTCACCAACAAACAGCGCATGATGTTCACAAGGGA
>NZ_VANT01000034.1:0-2245 GCF_005771485.1 Cohaesibacter sp. CAU 1516
GGTGGACTGCTCTTTTTATCTGCCATTTATCGCGTCAGCATTTGCTTCTTCAGGCAAAGGATTTGATGACATTGTGCTTTATGCCATTGAGCCAATTGTTCCAACCGGCTTTCTGCGCCCTCCGATAGCCTGACCCCAATTTGATTGCCATCCATGGGCTCGTCTACAGCGAGCTGACATGTCTTTCGCGCGAGAAATCTCGCTCGAAAGACCTCTGCTTTATTGGCACTCAGGACCTATCTTTCTTTTCAAAATTTGCATCAATTGGTTCAAGCTGGCTCCTGAAAAGCCCAAGCTTGGGAACGGGAATATAAAATGACCGATAAAACCTTGGAACTCCCAACCTCTTCGGTGTTGGGGCGCCTCATTCCGAAAACTGGCCATGGCTGGATCATGGCCTCATGCTGTGTGCTAATGTTTGCCGCTGCAGGTTCCGCATTAATCGGCGCAGAAAGCCAGTCTTTATCCAGCATTCTATGGAGTATGGCTCCAATTGCCGGGTGTTTGGCGATGCATAGCGTTATGCACAAATTCATGGGCAAATCCTGTCATGGAGATAACAAGGATATGTCTTCCAAATCGGGAGATGAAACTTGATCCACACCAACGTGTCACGCCGAAAGCTTCTGGCTGGATCTTGCATTGTTTTGGCGGGAACCCTCGCAGGCTGTAACCGAAGTACCAAAGCGGATGCCGAACTTGGGTCTCCAGCGATACCCAGCGCTTTTGCGTCGATGTACGGGCCATTGCCTAATGAACAATTTCCGCTTCCCGCAATCAATCTAGACAAGATCCCGGAACAGTTTTTGCGGCGCGAAATGACTTATCAGACAAATGAGAACGTCGGCACGATCATTGTCGATACGAAGAACTATTTTCTCTATCTGATTCAGGAGAACGGCAGAGCGATACGCTATGGGGTGGGACTGGGACGAGCCGGTTTTGAATGGTCTGGTCGTGCTTTTGTGGCAAGAAAAGCCGTTTGGCCAACATGGACACCTCCCGAAGATATGATTGCTCGACAGCCCGAGTTGGAGCAATGGAGTTGGAAAAATGGCGGTATGCCCGCAGGGCTCGACAATCCTTTGGGTGCTAGAGCGCTATATATCTATCAGGGCAACAAAGACACGCTTTATCGCCTGCATGGCACCGCAGAGATCTGGTCGATTGGCAAGGCAGTCTCATCTGGCTGTGTCCGTATGCTCAATCAGGATATCATAGATCTTCACAGGCGCGTCCCCAATCAGACGCCCATTGTTGTGTTGTAGGAGACAGATATGAACATGAATAGAAGCCTCCTTGTTGTTACGATTTCCGCTGGCGTTTTGGCCTTTCTTTCGGGTGCTTTGTACTTCACCCAAATAAAAGCAGAGGGTGCCCTGCTTAAACCGGGCGATAGCAAGATCGTGGCATTGGGGCAATCGCTTTATCAGGACAATTGCGCGTCTTGCCATGGGGACAATCTGGAAGGTCAACCAGATTGGCAAAGCCAAAATGAACAAGGCAGATTACCTGCGCCGCCGCATGATGAGACGGGCCACACTTGGCATCACGCAGATGACCTGCTTTTTGGATTGACCAAGCTGGGTATTGCCAAGATGGCCAAGCTTAAAAACTATGAAACCGACATGCCCGCCTATGAGGGAACACTGACAGACGATGAAATCATCGCGGTTCTCTCCTTCATAAAAAGCCGGTGGCCCCAAGAAATCAGAGACATGCACGACGAACGTAACCGGATCATTGCTGAAAGGGAAAAACAATGAACAGACGCCAGTTTCTGACGGCAAGCGCTGTTGCCGGGGGCAGCCTTGCGGGGCTGTATGCATTGAGTAACGGTAGTGATTTGAGCGGAGCAACACTTGCAAACAAACCCAGACTTAAAATGCCTCCGCTACTGGATACACGCCAAAGCAAAACGGCTGAACTTGTAGCACAAAAAGGGTCTTCAACATTTGTTGGAAACGCCGCGAACCAGACATTTGGTTTCAATCAACCTTATCTGGGGCCTACGCTTGTCGTGGAGAAGGGCGACTTTAATCCCGTTGTGAAGAACCAGCTAGCACGCCCCATAAGCGTCCATTGGCATGGGCTTTTAGTGCCCGGAGAGCATGACGGGGGCCCGCATATCCCCGTCACAAAGGGCCAAGAGTGGCGTCCAGAAATGTTGATTGATCAGTCTCCAGCGACTGTTTGGTACCACACTCATATTCACCAACAAACAGCGCATGATGTTCACAAGGGA
>NZ_VANT01000035.1:0-1981 GCF_005771485.1 Cohaesibacter sp. CAU 1516
CTTATCCCGGTTATATTGAACCCGAGCGGTATCATCCCAAGGCATATGACCCTCCATCTTCTCATCAAAGACGGTTGAATCACAACCTATTGATATCGCTCAACTACTTTTAAATCCGGCTCTAAGCCATTGAAGTTTTGTATGTCCGCAGCATTGCCCAAATATTCATTTTGACCGTTTTCGGCGTGATGGTTCTGATCCAAAGCCACAAAATGATGAGAGCATTAAGGATCAAACGCAGGTTATGCCCCGCTGCAGCCAAGAGAGCGTTGATGGCATCGCCATCTTTGCCATTGAGGAAGTTCCGGTCAAGTCGTCCATCCGTTTTCATGTGGCCGATGGTCGCCTCGATCGCTGATCGCCGTTTCAGCTCGCGCTTCATCTGTGCCGTCAATCCGCGCCTCTGGCCGGAGATCATAACCTTGGCTTCACCTTCATAATCATGGCCACGATACCCACGGTCCACATAAACCCGTTCTGGCTTGAGGCCACAAATGTGTTCGGCCTGACAGATGGTGTCTTTCAGGGTGTGTCCGTCATAGGGATTGCCCTCAAACGCCCTGGCTGCAAGAACCAGTCCTTCCCGATTGGTCGTGGCAATGCCGATCTTGGCTCCAAATTCATAAGGCGTTCGCGCCTTGCCCTTGGCAATACAGGCCACTTCCGGGGCATGCATGGAATAGAGCTTGTTCTTGTCCTTGGACTTCTGGGCCAGAAGCCGCTCCACCAGACCCAGAAGGCGAGCAAAGCGATGCTTGAGGCCATCATTGTCAGCAATCTTGCGGCAGATGTCGCGATAGACCCGCCCCAGATAGGTTTTCAGCTTCTTGAGCTCCCGGCGCATGCGCTTGAACTGTTTGGCATGGGCATAGCGGCCTGCCATCAAGGCTGCCCTCTTGGCCACTCGGGTGTGACTACGGCGCAAAGTGATGTTGGCCTTCTTGGCCTGACGGACCAGAAGTAGCAAGGCTTTGTGATACAAACGGCTATCTGTGGGATGGGCGATGGCTTTGGGCTGGACGGTCGTGTCAACCGAGATCCGCTCAAGGCTGCTTTTCTTGATGGTCCCACTCTCAATCGCCACCCCGACTGTCGCGGCCAATAGTTTTTCCATCCCCTCAGGACCAATCCGCTTGCGCCAGCGGGTCATCGTCGAGGGATCAATGGGCAACTGGTGCTGAAAGAACTCGAAACCGCAGAAATACTGCCAGTAGGGGTTCTCAACCCAGCGCTCCACCGTTTCTTCATCGGAAAGATCGTGCATGTGTTTGAGATAATGCAAGCCAGCCATCAAACGAGTGGGCTTGGCTGGCCGCCCAACGGGGCGATAATGCTTGCCAAAGTCCACATCAAACTCATCCCAAGGCACAAGACCGCAAAGCCCTACCAGGGAATGGTTCATGTCAATGATTGCATCAAGGCGTTCTTTGAAAAGATCGCCACTCCGTCTCTTGCGCTTCGAAGGTCTCATGAAAATATGCCAGAAAATGAATGCCCAACTTCAACTCCCCGGCATTTTCTCATATCCAAAACCACAAGGGAATCCATATCCTTCAATTACTTAAAGGGTTCTTCAGTGCGAACTATGGAGTATCTCCCGTGGAGAGTACATTGGAGTTTCTCGCTTCGCCAATAGGCGAGCGCTATCGTCGCCGTAGGTGGACGGATGAAGAGAAGGCGCAAATTGTTTGCGAAAGCCTTGAGCCAGGAGCCAGCGTGAATGCAGTCGCCGAGCGTCATGGAATCCGCCCGAACCATCCAACGCCGCTTGACAAATATAGGAGCTTCAATGCTGTTGCTGAAAGCTTTTTCAACCTGCTCAAGAGAGAACGCATCCGGCGTCGAGTATACAAAACAAGAGCTGGAGACCCGCAAAAACCTCTCGCAATATTTGCTGTCGTATGATTCCCTGAAGTCATGGGGGATATGGCATGAATCCAAGCAATTTATTCGGTTTGTCCGAGCATCTTGAGCGTCTGAG
>NZ_VANT01000036.1:0-1880 GCF_005771485.1 Cohaesibacter sp. CAU 1516
CGAACAGGCTTTCTTGCTCAAACAGTCTGACGAGATCCCACCCCCACGGATCGATGACAACAAAGATCGCCGCAACAACCGCGAGAAATAGAAGCACAAGCTTGCTTGCAGGCAATGTAAGAGACATAGGTAATCTCATAAATCCGCAATCACGGTGGTTAGAAGCTCTTGCACTTGCGATGCAATCCCCATCAACTGAGGGTTGTCGACAGCACCCATCGAGGCAAGCGGTTCAACGGCACTGACTTCAATTCCGCCATCCACTTGCCTCAAAATGACGTTGCATGGCAGCATGACTCCGATTTTTGGCTCAACAGTCATCGCTTTGTGGGCGAGTTCTGGTTTGCATGCGCCTAAAATTTTGTAGGGTCCGATGTCCAAATCCAATTTGTTCTTTAGCGTCGCCTTGACGTCAATCTCGGTCAGCACCCCAAAACCTTGAGACGCCAGAGCGTCGCGAACGCGCACTTCGGCATCTTCGGGTGAGACATCTGGCAAAAATCTGTCGATCGTATAGCTCATTTGTAACTCCTCCTATTTGGCGGTTAAATTATTGGGTTGAAACCATTTGATGGGCTATATCAGCGGTCTCCAAAGTCTTCACAATTTGCAAGTTTTTAGAATTCAGCACCCAAACCAAAGCATCGCTCGCGCTGCTGACCAACAAGTCAGAACCAACCAGTGTCATGTGATAGGGTTGTTCTGAGAGTTCGACTGTTTTTTTGATACCGTTTTGGAGTCCAATGCGAACCACTGTGTCTTTTTCCCGAGCGCTGACATAAAGGAAGTCTCCATCACTCTCGATACCATGCAACTCACCGCCAACATCAAATCGTGACACCGTGTTGCCAGTGTTTAAGTCCAGAATTGAAACGGTTCCTTCGTCTGCTTCGGCCACAGCCAAGGCACCCAATTTCGTTATAAGTCGCATGTGTTTTGGTCCGCCATCCAATTGGAAGGTCCGCAAAATCTTTTGGCTAGCAGGGTCGATTTCGCTGATAGTTTTCGAACCGGCGTTGCTGATATAGAAAAGTCCGCTAGTAGGGTCAGCAACTGCGTATTCGGGAATTTCACCCGTCTTAAGTGTGCTAACAAGACGCCTGGTTTCTAGATCAATGATAGAAACACTGGCAATTGCCGGGTGGGTTACCACGGCATAGTGCCCCGCTTGGTCAGCCTCAACATGATGAACAACACCGGGGACTTCTATTTTGGCAACAAGCTTATGTGACTTGGCATCAAGAAACGTCACAATGCTTGTCTCTGCCTCATTGTCAGAAGGAGCCGCTTGATGATGAGAGTCATGTTCTGCTTGAGACATCCCTTCAGGTTTATTAATTTTTTCTGCTTCATCTTTAGAACTGGCAGACAGGTTACCAGCAACAATCAAATTTTTGCTTGTAATAAATGCCATGCCATGCACATTTTCGACGCCATTTATCCGGTCGATTATGGAAAAATCTGGCGCGAGATGAAGTATAGTTCCTGAGTTCCCCTCTGGTATGTATATATCCGCGTTTGCGTTCATGATGAGTGCAGAAAAAATTGCAATTGAAGTGACTGATAAATTCATCGCAGACTCCGTTTGTTTATATATTTGTCCATTGTATGCGTTCCACCTACTCGAACTTCAATATCAACACCTGTAAACGAACGTAATTCTTACATGAATTAATTGTTATCATTATTCTTTCCATTATTAATTCTAGCGCCATCAATCATTGCTTGAAATTGCTCTGGTGAGATCAAGCCCGGTGCCATGTTGTTGCCAATAACGAATGAAGGAGTGCCGCTGAAATTCAACGCTTGAGCCAATTGCATGGATTTCTGGATATGTTCATCAATGGACGGCGACTTCATGTCAGATTTTAGCTGGCCAA
>NZ_VANT01000037.1:0-1131 GCF_005771485.1 Cohaesibacter sp. CAU 1516
GAAGGGGCAGAAAACAGACCAAATATCGCAAGAACTGCGCAATCAGCGCTGCAATGAACCGTGGCCGCCGGTCACAACGATGTTCCATCGGTCAAATTGGGTGGTTTTTGCGGGTCTCCAGCTTCACGGACTTTGGCGAAGCTGTTGTTGTGATCGGTGGTGTGGAGCAGAAGGCGTATTTTTTCGTGCTGGACCTACCACATAGTGACGCCTACTTCGTGCGGGCCTATCCAGCGGCAACGGCTGAGGCTTGGATGGACGGGCATGTTCATGCCTTTGCTTTTTTTGGCGGAGTGCCGCAATCAATCCTTTATGACAACGACCGCTGTCTAGTCTCGAAGATAGAACCGGATGGAACACGCCTTCGTGCCACGTTGTTCAGCGCGCTGCTGTCGCATTACCTGTTCCGGGATCGCTATGGGCGCCCGGGAAAAGGGAATGACAAAGGCAATGTTGAGGGGATGGTAGGCTACGCGCGCCGCAATCATATGGTGCCGATCCCGCACTTTCCTGACTGGGAGAGCTTCAACGCAGACCTTGAAGCCCAATGCAGTGCTCGGCAGGCGCATATCCTGCGCGGTCATAAAGAAACAATCGGCGAGAGATTGAGAGGTGATCTGTCCGCCATGTCACCTATACCAGCCGCTCCCTTTGAGGCCTGCAATCAGACCAGTGGTCGCGTCAGCTCCCAGTCTCTGGTGCGCTACGACACCAATGACTACTCGGTTCCCGTGGCCTATGGCCATCAAGAGGTCTGGGTGCGTGGCTATGTTGACCGGGTGGTGATTGGTTGCCGTGGCGAGGTCATCGCACGCCATCCTCGCTGCTACGATCGCGAGGATATGGTATTCGATCCGGTTCACTACCTCCCTCTGATCGAGCGCAAAATCAACGCGCTTGACCAAGCAGCACCTCTGGCTGGATGGGACTTGCCCGAAGAGTTTGATACTTTGCGCCGCCTGATGGAAGCACGCATGCTGAAGATGGGGCGCCGTGAGTATGTTCAGGGTAATCACCCGGTTGGCACCGCCTTTCCGAACTCGGTCTTCTGATTTAAGACACGTCAATAATGACGTCCTTATTGACGTGTCTTAGCGAGGATTTTGATGCGCGGCGAGATATTGGGTCCAG
>NZ_VANT01000038.1:0-1067 GCF_005771485.1 Cohaesibacter sp. CAU 1516
CTATCTGAAGGCGACGCTCGAGAAAATTGCCAAGGGCCATCCTCAAAGCCAAATTGATGAGCTCCTGCCTTGGAACTTCAAACCGTCAAGCTGAAATCTCGTGGGGTCTGAACGCCGCTTACAGTGAAAAGCCAGTTCGCCATAATGTTCCAAGACCGTTTCCCAATGGCGTAAGCAATGCGCCAGGGCACAAAATTCCGGACAGTCCCCAGCAGTTTGACATTGGCCATCTGCTTTTGAACACGCAACAAGCGGCGCTCGTCACGCGCTTCAATCAGTTCATTGACCAAAGCTGCCGCGGTGGTGAAGCCGACACTCATCCCTTTCTGGCAGGCCGCAAGCCCCAGGCCCAGCGCTACATGGGTCTTACCGGTTCCACTGGGCCCCAGCGCGATGACATTCTCGCGCCGGTCAATCCATTCGCAGCGCGCCAGCTCCAGCACCTGCAGCTTGTTGAGCCTCGGTATTGCCTTGAAGTCAAAGCTGTCGAGGCTCTTGGTAGCCGGGAACTTCGCCGCCTTGATGCGGCGCTCGATCATCCGCCGCTCACGGTCAATCAGTTCCAGTTCCACCAGGCGCGTTAGGAATTGCACATGGTCCAGCCCTTCGGAAGCACATTGGCGCGCCACCTTCTCATACTCCCGCAGGAAGGTTGGCAACTTCAGTGTTTTGAGATGATGGGAAAGCAATATCTCGGGCGCATGGGTCATTGTGCTGCCTCCGTCATTAGGGACAGATAGTCGGCCGCCGAGGTCGTCTCGACCGTTGCCCTTGGCAGGTAAGGATAGACATCAAGATCGAGCCTCGGCGGGCGCTTCTCTACCTGACACAGGACAAGGTGCTTCACCGCATCGAAGCCGATTGCACCCAGCTTCAGGGCCTGCTTTACTGCGGCCTGCAGATCATCCATGCCGAAGCTTTCCAGAAGGCGCAGCACCTGAACAGTAAGCACCCGATTGCTACCGCAGCTTTTTTGCCTTGACGCGAGCAATGATTTCAGGATCCGCGATAAAATCCTGGAGGAAGATCTCCCACTCTTCCTCTGAAGATCGGGCGTCGATGAGCAT
>NZ_VANT01000004.1:0-9941 GCF_005771485.1 Cohaesibacter sp. CAU 1516
CAGTCAGAACATGATGATGCTCACGGTATTTGTGACGCGCATGATCCCTTTTTTGTCATTTGATGCCGTCAGTTATGCAGCTGGTCTGACTGCGCTGTCTCTGACCCGTTTTACAATTGCAACACTGTTTGGTCTCATCCCTATGAGTTTTCTACTCACCCATGCGGGCGAACAGTGGGTCACCTCTGACGGGTCGACTTCGTTGAGCTGGATTCTCATCGGCGGCCTCGCAATCATGATGCCGGTCCTGACCTATCTCTGGACCCAAAACTCAATCCTGAAAACTCCCGTTTCCAAGGAAATTCAATAAGGATGGGGTTTCCTGGTGGTTCGTAGATGAGAACTGAGCGTTCACGGGACATGTTGCGTTACCTTCGAGTGTTTTGATAGCTAGAAGGCATAGAAATGCAGAACGCCAGAAAGGACATATACAATTGAACGGCGCTATCCCGACTATCTGCTATACTTGTCTATTGGTGGCCCACTTTGGACCCTGAAAAGGCGTCGATACCATGGACAAGCGGGATTGAACAACTGGAATCACCTCGGTCACTGACCGGCGAGCTGAAGAGTTTCATGCCTCGCAGCTTCACGCCCCCATCGGAGCTCAACGAGCTCAAGCAAATCTCCGGCGCAGCCCAACATTAATCCCTTCAATGGCTATCACCATAACAATCACTGCCATCGTCACGCTCGCTGCTTTGTCGTACTGGAACGAGCGGATGTAAGTTTGAATGTAGAATCCGATACCACCTGCTCCAACGATACCAAGAACCAGCGACTCGCGTAGGTTCAACTCGAAGCGAAAGATAGTGTCGCGGACCACAACAGGGGCCATTTGCGGCCAGATCGCATAGCGCAGCCGCTGCAAAGGTCCAGCTCCCGCGCTTTCCAAAGCGGCGATAGGTGCGCGGGATACACTATCGATCGCTTCGGCGTAAAACTTCGCAAGCATACCTGTCGCATGGAAGGCGACCGCGATGATGCCGGGCAGTGGCCCAAGCCCGACCGCGCTGACCATCAGCATCGCCACAAGAATCAACGGGATTGCGCGAATAAATGCAAGAATCGTGCGAATAGGACGGTACACCGTTGACGAAACCAACGTCTCCGAACCGAGAATGCTAAGAGGAATGGATAGTATCACGGCCCCGACGGTGCCGAGAACCGCAATCCGCAACGTCTCGGTACTCCCTTTCCAGATCTCGTCCATCACCGTTGGATCCGGCGGGAACATCCGACCAAAGAAATCCGCAATACGAGGGCCTGCAGATATCAGACGGGACAGTTCTACATCTGTGGAGGCCAACGACCACAGCACCAGACCGGCAATCAACATCCCGGCCCCGAACCCACCCATATCTCGCAAACGCATCAGCTTTCGACCTTCTGACTTACGCCAGATGCCGGGCCCGTGTTGTCATAGAGCACCGCAGTCGCGTCTTCAGTCAGGTCACACGCTGCTAAATCGAAGACGATCCGGCCGTTGCGCATACCGATGATCCTGTCGGCAAAGCGTCGAGCCAGTTCCGGTTGATGCGACGAGAACATCGTCGTTGCTCTGCGTACTTGGGCAGCGCTGCTAAGAAGTGTCAGTATGTCCGCCGCTCTAGACGGATCAAGGTTGCTGACGGGTTCGTCAGCCAAGATCAGTTGAGGCTCCTGTGCGAGACAACGCGCAATGGCAACTCGCTGCCGTTGGCCGCCGCTAAGCGAGTCTACTCGCCGGTCGGCGAGGTCCGCTATGTCACAATCGGAGAGTGCCGATCGGGCTATTTCCATGTCAGAATTTGACACATTGCCAAGCAGGGTACGCCAGCCTGGCGTTCGGCCCAATCTGCCGTTCAATACGTTGCGCATCACTGACGATCGTTCAACAAGTGCAAACTCCTGAAAGATGAAGCCTGTATCAGCGCGCTTTGCCATTGGTAGCACTCGGTTGGGTTCGAATGGCATGCCTAGAACAGAGGCCCGCCCCTGCCAATCGCGCAGCCGTCCGTCCAACAACGTCAAAAGTGTTGTCTTTCCAGACCCGGATGGACCAAGAAGGGCAACACTTTCACCAGCCGCGACTTTCAATGACACCTGATCGATTGATAGCGAGTTTGCGCCATGGTGACTGAAGCTCAGATCAACGATATGAATGGCATTTTGCATCACAGCAACCCATAGCGTTTCGCCATATTCCGAACTTCATCAAACACCGAAGGGTCAGCTTTGACGTAGCCATCGGGACCATAGAGGTGGCGGAGTTTGTTACGGTGCTCCGCTTTGTTGAGCTTCATCATGGCGGCGACGAAGCTCTTGCGAAGTCCTGGATCCAGTTCAGGGCGCGCAATTACAACGTGGCTTGGAATTGATTTGCTCTCCGCGATCCACGTAACTTGCGATTGTTGCTCAGGGGTCAGAAGAAGATCTGCGTACTGACTGGCGCCAGCGGCATCAACCAACCCTTCCGCCATTGCTTGCATCGCCTGTTGATAGCCACCCGCAAAGAAGATGCGGCCCAAAAAATCTTCCGCCGCATTCAGGTTAGAAATCAGACCCGCACGCTCGAACTCAGCTAAGGGATACATATATCCGGACTCTGAAATTGGGTCCGCAAAAGCAATGTCTCGGCCTTCAAGATCGGCCAGAGTCTTAATCCCGCTGTCATGGCGCACAAAGATGCGTCCCGTATAACTGGGCGCATCACGATACACCTCTGACAATAGAGGCACCGCGCCAATTTCCTTTTCCGCGAGTACAAAGGGCAAGGCGCCCATGAAGGAAATGTCGGCATCGCCATTGCGAAGTGCTTCGACCGCAGCTGCGTGATCGATGGTCACAAAACCTTCAACCGGAACTCCAATTTCCATCGACAACCATGAGGTGATCGCCTCGATATCACCCAGAAGTTTATCGGGGTTTTCCTGCGGGATAAAGGCCAGTCGCAACTGGTTGGGTTGAGCGATTGCGGGTATCGATAGTGAGACCAGACTGGCCCCAGTGAGCATAATAAAGTGACGGCGGTTCACATGAGACATCATCAAAATGCCCTTTCTTCGATGGCTACGGCATCTTTTTTGAAGAGGCGCCAACTGACGTCGGCGGCATCCCAGTCATCGGTACGCACCGCGGTGCCCACGTCCGCAAGTCGTTTGGCAAGCGCGTAGATTTCAGGCCGCGCTGAAAGATTTTCCATCGTGCCGGCATCAGCCGCCAGATCAGCAGCGACTGTGTCCGTTAGAAGCAAAATGTGCTGTGTGTCACGTTTCGGCAGCAATGTGTCGAGCGTAGAAGCAAATGTCGTAAGCTCGGCGAAAGCCAACCGGAACGGGGTGTTTGCCGCGTCGAATGTTTCAAAGGGTTCGTCTGCCGCCCCAACCGTTTCGAGATAGGCGGTCAAATCCGACCGCTCAGCATCAGTTAGGCCAAGATCCTTGGTGTCGTTGAACCATTCCACCACGCTTGCCAATGTAGGTAACGAGCCATCATGGAAGTATGGTGCCGTATAAACGGTGCCGAGCAAAGTTGGAGTGTCCATCGCTCCTGCCTGCGATCCTTCATAGGCGGCTTCCACAGATCCGATATCATGGGACTTGCGATCAAGAAAATTTCCGGATGGCGTATGACAGCTGGCACAGGATTGGTTACCGATGCCGGTGTAGGGGCGGTTGAATATCTCTTCACCGCGCCGCGCGGCATCCGATGCCTTATCCGTCAACAGGCCATCGCCAGTCAGCATGGCATTGGGCAAAAAGTCGAATTCCGTCATATATGCAACCAACGCGTCCAGCATGAAGGGCGTAGGTTCTTCACCTGCAAACTCATTAACGATCACGTTGCGGGTAAAATTCCTGATCGAACCAAATCTGCCGTCGCGCCCGTAGGGGCCGGTGAACCGCAGTCCTCGGAGGCTAGGAATATCGATCGGGTCATCGCGCCGATCGTTGAACATCGGATTGAAGAAAGCTCCATCCACGTCAACCGCACCGGGCTGGTGGCTAGCGCCGGGAATAAAAAATCGCTGGTTGATATCCGATCTGTTGTGGCAAGTTGAACAGGCGATGCCCAGATCGCGGGCTGGGCTACCAAAGATCTCGGCACTGTCAAACAGCATGTCACCGTAGGCGATGAGAGGCAGATCGGATTCGTCTATCCCCTGTTCCTCGAAATTGAGAATCAGAAGTGGTAGCGGATCCTGATCGAAAATATCTGAACCAGGCGGCAAGACAACAGGCAGACCAACCGGTTGCCCGGTTCGAGCGATGGTCTCCGGCACGGCATTCATCGTTTGGCGTGGGGAGAGATCCGCAATTAGGTAGTTTTCGGCCAGATAGGTTGAAATCACCGCGCGCGCGCTGGTCATTTCCTCCATATCCTTAGTTTTAGCACCAACCCCAAGCACGCCTGCCGATCCTGCGGCATCGTTCAGCTCCAGCCACGCCAGACCTAGTGTCCGGGCTACATCTGGATCAGCGGCTTTAATATGGTCTGCAAATGCGCGGTAGAGATCCTTTGCCTTACTCACGGCTTGCTGTGATGTCGCTGGGTTGTCCGCGGCAATAGCTGTGTCCAGTTCTTCTTCAATTCTCAACGCCACAAGACGCGTGACCGCAAAATACAAGGCGTTCCGATCCTGTCTGCCGATAGCATTGGTCAGATCACCCACATCGACAGAGCTTTCTCGGCCCAACCAGTCAAGCGCTCCGACGGAATACTCCGACCCTCGATAAGGATCTGTCCAGGCTTGCATAACTTTGTCCCACGGAACGGGGGCGAGGTTGCCCAAAAACAAAGTCAGGCGATAGGCTGCCGCTTCAGGCAACCATGGGGCCTCCTTGGCTGGTGTTGCCAAGGATGAACTGACTGTTACCAAGACAATAAAAATCGCAGAGAGCATCACACGCTGTACACGCTGGGTCACAAGGCCTCCAATAGAAAAATTAGACGTCTCTAACTTTTTTACCCAAAGCTATCATATTGTCAATCCATCAATTATCTGACAAAGTCGCATCATGTCGTCTGGAACATCACAATCGCGTGAAAATTTCACGCCCTATATCCGGGACCCCGAAGCTCAGGCCGACGGGTTCGAACACGTCCGCAATGCGCATGAAAGCGAGATGGCGGAAGATTATGTGGAGTTGATCGCGGAACTGATCGAAACCCATGGAGAGGCACGACCAGTCGACATTGCGGAACGGCTGGGGGTTAAAGCCCCTACGGTGACCAAAAATATCTCGCGGCTCAAAGAAGCAGGCTTGGTGTATCAAGAAAAGTATCGCTCAATTTTCCTGACCGAGAAAGGCCAGTCACTCGCGCAGACCTGCTACATGCGCCACAGGATCGTTGTTAGGTTTCTGCAATGCCTCGGAATTGACGAAGTAACGGCCGAACGTGACGCCGAAGGCATCGAACACCATGTTAGCGACGAAACGCTCGCTGCATTCGAAAACCATCTCAATGGATTGGAATAATCATCAACACGAAAAAGCTGGCTCTGTCTATTCTACACTTCAATCGCCTGAATGGCTGGAAAACACAGTTGCAAACGTGAACAACTTCACGGCGTTTGTTCTCCGGTTTTTGTGAGAACGCGCAGGATCTTTGGCAACGCGAATTCTCGTGGTTCGTGGAAGTCAATAGTGCCGGAATACTGCCCCCCAGCATCGAACAGAAAGACACCCGTTGTGTGGTTCATTGTGTAGTTGCCACCCTCGGTGGGAACTTTCTTATAGCTTGCGCGAAAGCCTGCCGCTGCTCGCGCCGTCTCTTCTAACGTTCCGCTCCAACCTTGGATGGATGGGTGAAAATAACCGACATACTCGGCCATAGATGCCACAGTATCACGCTCAGGATCGACCGAAATGAACGCGACATTCATGTTTGTGACTTTTTCTCCGAGATTGTCAAGCCAGATAGAGATATCCGACAGTGTCGTGGGGCACACATCCGGGCAGTATGTGAAGCCGAAAAACACCATGGACGCATTTCCCAAAAGTGTTTCAGGTCCGACGGTTAACCCATCTTGATCGGTCATCTGAAATTCCATCTGGGTAAGCGACAAGGATCGTTGAGCCACCGGCTCGGGTGCACCAGGGCCATCCACCTGCCACCAACCGAAGAATAGGGCGAGAGCAAGCGCACCGCTTGCTGCTACACAATAGATGAAGAGCGAACTCCGATATATCAACCTTCCGGCCCACGTGCTGCGATGCCATGAATGGGCACATTAACGGTCAAAATCCCACCATCGGAAAAGTTCAATGTCAATGGAAAGGTTGCGCCCTCAACCATCTTCGTTTGTAGCCGCATCAGCATCACATGCAGGCCACCTGGCTCAAGCGAGACACTTGCGCCTGGGGGAATTGTGATCGCGCCGGTTGGAGCCATGGAGCTAACACCATTTGCATCAGTCTTGGTTTCATGGATGTCCGGCATCATGGCGAGGGGCGTTTCCAACCCCACCAGCGTTACCGGGTCGGAGCCCTTGTTGCGCAGAGTCATGTAGGCTGCACCTGGACGATTGATGCCGATAGAGGCACGTGACCATGCGTCTTCGATGACAACGTCTTCCGAACCAGCAACAGAATGTGTGGGCAGCCCGACCAAGATGCTGAACGCAATGGCAGTTAAGGTAGATGATCTCATGGGTTTGGTATAATCCTTATATTTTTATGATCATGATCCACTCGCCGCGATCTAAGCTGTAGTCAGCAAGAATGCAGCTGTCGAAAGAAGCGGTATGGCGAGGCCGAGAAAGGCTTGGTTGTCATCTGTGCAGATTGGATCTGTTGCCGTGCATGGTTGGAAGGGTTCTGGAAGTAATCCAGTGTATAAGCCGAGATACCGCAGAGCGATGGCGGAGCCACCAAACGCAAGGGCCATCGTCTTGCCACCATAGACCACGCTCCGGCTAATGCCGCGTCCTTCGATATTGAAGTGCTCACAATGACATCCTCATCTTCAAGTCAGAAAAGATTTCCTCTGCTGGTGTGCCGTATGTCCAGGCTCTGACATATCCACCTTGCGGATCAAAGAGGAACAATTGTGAGGAGTGCCCCATCGTATACCCATCAGGAGAGGCGGCTTCCTCAATTTTTTCGTAGTACACGCGGAAAGTCATGGATGTTCGCTTGATCTGATCGGCAGTGCCCGTGAGCCCAATGATGCCAGCGTCAAAATGTGGGATGAACTCAGCGAGCTCTTTTGGTGTGTCACGTTCCGGATCAATTGAAATAAAAAGCGGCTGGACTTGTGCCGCTTGAGAGCCGAGAGCATCCATGACAGCGGCAACCTCAGCCAAGGTCGTTGGGCAGACATCAGGACAATTCGCAAATCCAAAGAACACGAGCATCCAGCGTCCTATAAAATCTTCGTCCGTCTGCACCATCCCTTTGTGGTCGGTCAGTTCAAAATTTGCCCGGAATGCATGCTCTTCTGTTTGCTGTTCACCTCTGATGGTGATCTGCAGCCAGACGAACCCCACAATCGCGATCACGGCGAGACCCCAAAGCCCTTTTTGCAATGCAGATAATCTCATTGGTCGTAATACACCCAATTTCGTCCATTTTGGAGAATTCTAAATGCTCTAGTTGCTAGAGGTTCAAGTCGTTCTTTGGTAGGTGCGGTGCACCCAAACCCGTGAACGAGCCAATGGCTTGCACATTTGAATAGCAACTTCTGCCCACACTGTAGCCATGGAGATCGTATGCTGACAACTGTTAGTTAAGAAAAGAGAACCGGAACGAAGATTCCAAATTCCAAGTACAACGAACTGATCGGGTTGAAGCTTGAGCAGGTCGTACCGAAGGCGGCCGGCGGCACTATTGAACGATTTAGGCTGGCCGGCCGTCGTTTTGTACTGCATCTTCATTTTGCTTTAGGGTTTGGAAATGATGTCGATCTGCCAGACTTCTCTTTCTGGCGTATGTTTCCATTTGTCGAACTGGGAAACCCATTTTCAGTGCTTGCGCTCCGCCTTGAAGCTTCTTTCTGGGATTGCTGATCAGATTCATCAACCCGATTCCGATACGAATTGGTGAACAAAGCGCTTTGATACGGGAATGGGATCACAGGAGGCCTACGAGCAATCCTAACACAATCTCAACGTGGATCGTGAATGGCGGTCCATGATCCGGGTTGCAGGGCTGCTTGGCGTTTGATGAAACGGTAAGGTGTTTTGCTCCATGGCAGGATGCGTGGGTCCTGATTGTCCAGAATGAGATCGCCGCGATCAGTGCGAACAGTCAAAACGGCATGACCTGATCCATCGGATTCCCGAACAACCGTGATCAACAATGCTGTTTCAGGCCAACGAGCATTTATTAGAATACGGCGTTTCAACAGAGCATAATCTTCACAATCACCTGCGGTGGTAGGATAAGTCCAGAATTCCTCGGTGCGATACTGGTCCTGATCGGTAATCGGGCGGATGGTCCGATTGACATCACCATTGATGCTGATGAGTTGGGACCAATTTGTCTGCGTCAGCTTAACCGCGCGATCGGTTTCAAACCTCACATCGCACTCACTCGGATTCCGACGACAGAACTTGATGTGTCCAATCGGAGCCGAAGTATTGCCGGTGGTGACCATGAAACGTGAACTAGATGCACTGGCAGTAGTTACAAAGCAAGAGGTTGCCATCGCGATGAAAGCAGCTATTCCCCAAATAAATTTTTTCATTTTTCAAATCTCCCGTCGTTGCTGGAAGATTTATAAAAGTATTTTTTTTAGTTATATTCTATTTCGAGATGGGTATTTTAAGTAATTTTTATTTCAATATTTATAAAGATAAGACTAAATTGTCTTCAAATTAGATTTTACTTTGACATTAATTTGAATGAAAATTTCCAAAACTTTAATTAAATAGCACTGAGAAATTAAATAAAATTGTATAGTTCACCCTAGAACGGCTTGTTTCAGCGATTTTGGTCACCCAAAGTTGCGCTGATGAGGCTAGGGGGGGCAATCTTGGAATACTTACCAAGGTGTAGTTTCAAGATGAAGACATACGGTTTCGGCACAATTGTCTGTGCTCAACGAACGAAGCAAGGTAGCCTTTTAGGAAAGGGCGAGGAGCTCAACTTCCCATTTTTTTTTTAGAAAAAACGCATACTTCAAAGAAAGGCAGCACCAAAAGCCAAGGATATCGGCATAAGGAGTCCCGGCATTTACCAGATTTCTTGCTCAAAGGAGCCCAGAATCGCTCCAGAGCGGCCAATATGCAATGGTCATTTCTGCTACTGATACGGCTTTGCAGGGGGCGATGTGAGACAAATGAAGGAGGGGCATCAGGTGAACAAGAGGCGCCGAATGGATTCGCGGGGGTCACCCGGAATGGCCGTCACCCCGAGCGCGCTGTTCAAACGCCCAAATCAATCCGCCACCTCCATCAAAGAGAAGAGGTCGACCTCCAAAGAAACTAAATGGAGCTGAAAATCACTAAATCCGGCTGACTACCGATACGCCAGACTGGGGAATTTTAAGTCGCCAATTCTGGGGAAATTTGACCTGCCATTGACACTAGGTATTGTTTTGTGACGAGGTCAACAAACTACGCCAAGCATCAAAGAAAGGTTTGGGGTCTTGTGGCGATTTGTTTTTTCGTAGTTCGTAATGCAAGTGCGGCCCGGTTGAGCGGCCGGAATTCCCAGTTTCGCCGATCTGTCTTCCCTGAACAACCACATTACCTTTCTCAACTGCCATATCATTCATGTGTGCATAGCGAGAAATCAAACCATTGGGATGGCGTATTTCCACCATGTTTCCATACCCCCCAGCCCAACCTGCGTGTATAACTGTACCATTACCTGAAGCATAGATTGGAGTTACCTTGTTGCAAGGACCCACGCGTTTTTGATATCAAACGCCCGTTTCAGCTTCCAGGATGCGTTTGATGCCGTACAAATACAATGATGCCAACCGCAGCAAGTTTTCCAAAGCCAAATATC
>NZ_VANT01000004.1:10038-395826 GCF_005771485.1 Cohaesibacter sp. CAU 1516
GAGTTACCTTGTTGCAAGGACCCACGCGTTTTTGATATCAAACGCCCGTTTCAGCTTCCAGGATGCGTTTGATGCCGTACAAATACAATGATGCCAACCGCAGCAAGTTTTCCAAAGCCAAATATCGGGTCACGAATTGGGCTGCTTATAATGAAAGCCTACGCCGACGTGGTGATTTAACTGTCTGGATAAGTCCGGACGCGCTTGCTCAGTGGTCCGCGCCA
The DNA here is from genome assembly GCF_005771485.1 of Cohaesibacter sp. CAU 1516. Taxonomy (NCBI): domain Bacteria; kingdom Pseudomonadati; phylum Pseudomonadota; class Alphaproteobacteria; order Hyphomicrobiales; family Cohaesibacteraceae; genus Cohaesibacter; species Cohaesibacter sp. CAU 1516. Next base: position 10,263 of record NZ_VANT01000004.1, read on the forward strand.
CGTCGCAAATCGCCGGGCGGTCAGCCGAAATATTCTGACCTCGCGATTACGCTGTGCCTGAGCCTGCGGACCGTCTATGGTCAAGCGTTGCGTCAAACCCAAGGTCTGATGGGCAGCATTGCGAAACTGATGAGCGTTGAAATTGCCATTCCGGATTTCACCACATTGTCACGGCGGGGCAAAGGGCTGACTTTGCCAACCGTGCAGCGGCGCGTGACAAACCGGGATCCGATTCATCTTGTGATCGACAGCACCGGGCTGAAAATCTTCGGTGAGGGTGAATGGCTTGAAAACAAACATAAAATCAAAATGAAACGCAAGAGATGGCGCAAGCTTCACCTTGGTCTTGATCTTGCCAGCGGCGAGATTGTGTCTGGCGATCTGACCACAGATGATATTGGTGATCCGACAGCTTTGCCTGATCTTCTGGATCAAATTGATAGCCCAATTGCCAGGTTTATTGCCGACGGAGCCTATGATGGCGCACCAACCCGGGAGCTTCTCAAAACGCGTCTTGGCGAGATCGCCGAGGTCGTTATCCCGCCTCCCAAGAATGCAGTTCAAAGCCAGCAATCGGCACAGGGTCTAACGGTTCGTGATCGTCATATCGCAGAGATTGAAGCCAAGGGCCGCTTTGCCTGGCAGAAATCCACTGGCTACAATCAGCGCAGTCGTGTTGAAAGCCAAATGAACCGATGGAAGGTGGTCATCGGGCCGAAACTCAAGGCCAGACGCTTCGCAAATCAGCAAACCGAAGCAAAGATCGGCGTTCGTGTTCTCAACAAAATGACCGACCTTGGCCGCCCGAAATTCGAGCGCACCGCCTGAAATCCGTCTGGGGTAAGGGGAGCCTCAAACAAAATTTGGTCTCTGCAACAAGGTCCTATGCCAATCGGCCCTAGCGGAACCTCACGTACTCTCGACCGCGCTGCGGACTTCAGCGATGAGGCCGTCCAAACTGGGTTCCGACAGTTCGCGCCCGTTTAGAAAAAAGGTGGGAGTCTGACGGATACCCACCGCTTCGACATCTGCCTTATCCTGGTTCAGAATTGCTGTAATTCCGGGAAACAACCTGTCGCTCTTGGCCCGTTCCAGATCAAGACCGGCAGCCGCCGCGATCTGCCAGGCCAAGTCCATACGCGGTGCACCGTGCACAGCCCATGCTGGTTGCTGCTTCAGGATGGCATTGAGCACAGGTTCAAACTTGTCCTGCATTCGTGCGGTCTCCAGGATACGCACCGCCTCGTCCGATCCTTCATGAAACACAGTGTAGCGCATGACGACGCGCACCTGCTCCGGGAACTCTTCGCGTATTGCCTGAACTGCCGGATGAAAGGCCCTGCAGGCCTCGCAGGAGGGATCAAAAAATTCAACAAGGGTGACCGGAGCCTCATCGGGGCCGAAGCTTGGCGAATAATCTCGAATCAACTGCGCCTCATCAACTGCCGGGGTTACTGCCTCGGCCTCGGTCAATTGTTGGCGCCGGGTCAGGAAGAAGGCGCCGCTACCGAAAGCGGCTAGCCCGAGAGCCGAAGCTCCGATCAAGAGAGTGCGTCTGTTCATGCGCGTCTTCCTTTCGATAGAACAAGGCAACTGAGGATCGCTCCAAAGGCGATCAGGGATAGATAGGGAATGGGCAGGCCAAGGATGGTCTGTGCCTGATCGGTGCAGGACGGCCCGGTTTTTGCACAAGGCGTGACAGCCTCTTGGATCCAGCCGGAGTAAAGGCCGGAATGCCAACCCGCCAACATCAGGCCGGCCGCTGCCAACGGCAGGCCGTAGGGTCGGGCCATGCCGTCGGCGCGCCAGATCGAAAGGCCGACGATGGGCACCAGGGGAAACATGGCAATGCGTTGGTACCAGCAAAGAGTACAGGGCATCTGTCCGAGCACTTCCCCAATGAAGAGAGCGCCAAGTGTTGCGGCCAGAGCGATAACGAACGCCGCCAGCAAGGGCATATCCTCGCCGGACAATGATTGAGGGTCAGGATTGGTCAACGACGGTGTCCTTAGATCGGTGTGAAGCGAATGTGGCGAACACGATAAACAGAGCGCCAAACGTAATCGCAATATCGGCTGTGTTAAAAGTTGGCCAGCGCCAGCCCTGAAAAGAGAGATCTATGAAATCAGTGACTGCGCCTTGTCGCAACCGATCAACCACATTGCCAAGCGCGCCACCCACGATCAGAGAAAATCCGATCTGTTCGACCGGGTGACGCGCCCGAAATGCCATGATGGCGAGGATCCCGGTCAAGGTGCCGGTCAGCGCGGCCATGACCAGCGGTTTACCAGCCATGAGGTCAGAGAACAGACCAAAGCTCACCCCTTCATTAAAGCTGAGCGTCAGATCCAATCCGGGAAAAACTGCCACTGAATTAACCTGCGAGAGCAGCGACAAGGCCGCCGCCTTGGTCAGTTGATCAGCGGTTGTTGTGGCTCCGATCAATGCCCACACCCACCGGGCGTTCATGGCCTTATACCGCGACGCATGCTAACCCAACGCGGCACAGTTGCGACATACTGCTCATAATCCCGCCCCAACGCTTGGCTAAGTATAGCCTCCTCGGAACGAACCTGTATCGAGGCTGACCAGAAAAAGATCAGCGGGGCAAGAATCGTCGGGATTGCTGGAACCGCTAGACTGATACCGGCCAAGAGCATGAATTGACCGACAAAGGTGGGATTGCGGCTGAACCGATAGAGTCCGTCCGAGACGAGGTTGCCGGTCGCTCCCTCGGTTACGCCAACGCGCCACGAACTCCCCATCGACATTTGCGCCGCGAAGGCAAGCATCGCGCCAAGCCCCGCCACAAACACCCCGATCAGGCCGAGAAGGACAGCTTGCCCTTCGGTCCAAAGCGGATCGACCATTTGCAATTCCGGCACGGCGCGCCAAAGGAGCGGCCCGGCCAACGCCAGCGCAAATGCCAGACGGAAACCCATGGCGGCCAGCCTGTCGCGCCCTTTGGAGCGGGATAGCAGCCAGACGCTGTGACCTGCGGCTTGCGCTGCCAGCGAGCTGCCCCAGAAGAACAGCACCAGATACCCGGCCAAAAGGACCAACGCGGCCCACCCAAATGACGCGATCATGTCATTGCTCCTGCTTGAAGGTTTTTGAGATTGGGCCGGAAGGTTTTGGCCACCCCAGTATGCGATGTGTCGAACGACGGTATTGCTCGAACGTGTCCCCGTGTGTCGCCGCCAGCGCGCGTTCCTCAAGCGGAATCGCCAGTACATAGAGGATTGCCCAGGTCCCAAGTGCCGCCAGCACAGGTGGTTCCGGGATCAGTGCCGCCCAACCGGCAAGGCCAAGCCAGGTCGCCAGATAAATTGGATTCCTGCTGAACCTGAACACGCCATCGACCTTCAGTCCTTTGTCTTCTCCGAACGCTGTAGCCCAACCCAGGCTGTAGGTCGCCCCGAAAGCAACGCCAAAGCCCACAACGGCCAATACGCCGCCGATCAGTTCGCGCGGGCCGACGGAAAGGGGCAACCGCCCGGCCAGCGAGACTGCCGTCAGGACAACCAGCCCCCAGACAAGGCCTCGGAACAAGACAATGAATGACATGTATTCAGCACTGTCGCGCCCTTTGGGGGGCCAGATCCGTTCATCCGCGCGCCAAAGGGCAAGTGCTGATCTGGCAAGCAACGCACAGCCACATGCAAACGGTATCCATGCAAATCCAGCCGTCCACATATCCTATCCCTCCGGTTCCGGGTTGAACCGCAACAGGCGCAGCGCGTTCAGCGTTACCAGAACGGTCGCGCCTGTATCGGCCAGAATCGCGATCCAGAGACCGGTCAGCCCCAAAACGGATGTCACGAGGAAGACCGCTTTCAGACCGAGCGCAATGGTAACGTTCTGGCGAATGTTGGCCATTGCCGCACGGGTAAGCCGGATGGTCGCCGGAATGTCGGTCACCCGGTCACGCAGGATGGCCGCATCGGCCGTTTCGAGCGCGACATCGGTCCCCGATCCCACGGCTACGCCAACGCTTGCCTGCTTGAGGGCTGGGGCGTCATTGATGCCGTCTCCGATCATCATCACGCCGCCATGTTCGCTCATGTCGCGAATGGCTTTAAGCTTGTCTTCGGGCATCATGTCGGCCTGATATTCCATGCCCAGGTTTTGCGCTATTGCCGCTGCCGTACGCGGATTGTCTCCGGTCAGGATGATGGGTGTAATACCGATGGCTTTCAGCTGGCGAACCGCTTCGGGCGCATCGGAGCGCGGTTCGTCACGCACAGCGATAATGCCGAGCGGGGTCTTCTCGCGGAAGACCACCACAGCGGTCTTGCCCTCTTCCTCAAACGTTGTGGTCTGGGCGAGGTCAGACTCGTCAATGCCGGCGTTCTCCCTGGCATATCCGGGCGAAGCCACCCAAGCGGAAGCGCCGCCCACCGTGGCGGTCACACCCTTGCCCATCAGCGCCTTTGCATCGCGTGCCGGTGGGATCGCTATGTCTTCTTCCTCGGCCTTACGCAAAATTGCGACAGCCAAGGGATGGCTGGAGCCGCCTTCAACGCCCGCCGCGACAGAGAGAAGTTCGGCCTCGGTTGTTTTTCCCAAAGTCACGACATCTGTCACCACCGGTCGCCCATGGGTCAACGTCCCGGTCTTGTCGAAGGCCACGCGGCTCACCTTGGCAGTCGCTTCAATCACGGCGCCGCCTTTCAAGAGAAGGCCCCGCCGCGCACCGGTGGAAAGTGCCGAAGCGATGGAGGCGGGCACCGAGATCACGAGGGCACAGGGGCAACCTATCAACAAGAGCGCCAGCCCGCGGTAAACCCAGGTATCCCAAGGCTGGCCAAAAGCCAGTGGCGGCACGAGCACGACCAGCGCCGCGACAGTGACGATCGCAGGCATGTACCAGCGGCTGAAGCGGTCGATAAACCGCTCGGTCGGCGCGCGAGCCTCCTCCGCCTCTTCCACGAGGCGAATGATGCGTGAGATGGTGTTGTCTTCGGCGGCTTTGGTTACGGTAATCCGCAGGGCGGCTTCGGTATTGATCGATCCTGCAAATACAGGATCGCCCGGACCTTTGTTCACCGGCACACTTTCGCCAGTTACCGGACTGTCGTCCACCCCGGAGGTGCCTTCTTTGATCTCGCCGTCTGCCGGAATACGATCGCCGGGACGGACGAGCACGATCTGTCCTATAGCAAGACTTGCTGCCGGCACTTCGCGCGTGACGCCGTCCATTTCCAGAAGCGCCGTTTTCGGGACGAGATTGGCAAGCGCCCGTATCCCGTCGCGCGCCTTGCCTGCCGCTACGCCTTCCAGGACTTCGCCCACTGCAAAGAGGAACACAACCAGCGCCGCCTCTTCCGCCGCATTGATGAACAGTGCGCCGATAGCTGCAACCGTCATGAGGCTTTCGATGGTGAAGGGCTGCCCCATGCGCAACGCGGCAAACGCACGGCGGGCAATGGGGGTAACTCCGATCAGACACGCGGCGACAAAGGCCCAGTTTCCCACCTCTGGCACAATCAGTTCCACTCCCCAGGCTATCATGAGAAGCAAGGCGGTAAAGATCACCAGTCTGCCCTTGGCCGTCTGGTACCACCGCTTGCCTTGATCTGCGGGATCGTCATGTACGTGTCCGGGACTGCCATGACCGGAATGATCTTTTGCCTTGCCGCCGGCCTGGGAGTGGCCGGTACAGCTTGCACTCTGATCGACAGCTTCGTCCTGCACCGCCGTCGCGACGCGCGGTTCGATACCGTAACCGAGCGCACGAACAGTTCTTTCAACCTTGTCGCGGCCGGTTTCACCTTCGTCCAGCGTCAGGCGCAGGCGTTCGGACATAATGCCGACCTCGACGCCGGTGACTCCTGGCAGCCTTGCCACGGCGTCCTTGACCTTCGTCGCACAAGACCCGCAGTCCATGCCAGATACAGTCCAGTCGCAACTGATTCCCTTTTTTGCTTCCGTTTCCGACACATTTTTTCCTTCACTCAACAGGGGTTTCTCGGGCTTGATATCGTCAGTCACCCATTTTAATGTCTCTAGCTACTGTAGCTTCAAGAGAAAAGTTATGCTGACCATTGGAAAACTTGGGCAGGCGGCGGGGGTCAAGGTGCCGACCATCCGCTATTATGAGCAAATCGGCTTGTTGCCGGAGGCTGAGCGTAGCGCCGGAAACCAGAGACTCTACAGCCGTAAGGCGCTTGACCGTCTAATCTTCGTCCGACATGCGCGTGAACTTGGTTTTACGCTTGACGCAATCCGCGATCTGCTCAGCCTCTCTGACCATCCTGATCAGCCGTGCGCAGCAGCCGATGCGATAGCCAAAGCTCAATTGGCGGAAATAGAGAAACGCCTCGCACGTCTCGCCTCGCTGAAAGTTGAACTCAATCGCATGGTCGTGCAGTGCGCAGGTGGCAAGATCGCAGATTGCCGAGTTATTGAGGTGTTGAGCGATCATTCGCTTTGTGCGACCGATCACCGTCACTTGCAGGACGAAAAGGATCATTAATCCGTTTGGACTGTTTATCATCCATGCGGCGGCACCGCTGGTTGAAATGGGTGGCTTATTGCCTGCTGGGCTTCGATGGCGCTGGGGGGAGAGGGTCCTGTGGCCGCTGGCAGCGGCAGGACAACGGCTGGACACTCCGTTCTGAAAGGCGCTGAAAACAATGTTCTTGGGGCTGGCATGTATGCACCGCGGAAGCGAGAGAGTTCAGAAATATCCGTCGCTTAACGGTCGGCGAACAAGGTGAGGTTGAACAGCATGAGAAAAAACAGATTGTTAGCCGTTGACGCAGCACGAGGGACGGCAATTGCCGGCGTGGTTCTTTTCCATTTCGTCTGGGATCTGGAATTCACGGGATTTGTATCGGGCGTGGCTTTCCATCCGCTGTGGCTCGCATTCGGGCGTTTGCTGGCCGGTAGCTTCATGTTCCTTGCAGGAGTGAGTCTGGTTCTGGCGCATGGCACAGAGTTGAGAGCTCGGACGTTTTTCCGCCGGTTGGCCATCATTGTTGTTACCTTGTTGCAAGGACCCACGCGTTTTTGATATCAAACGCCCGTTTCAGCTTCCAGGATGCGTTTGATGCCGTACAAATACAATGATGCCAACCGCAGCAAGTTTTCCAAAGCCAAATATCGGGTCACGAATTGGGCTGCTTATAATGAAAGCCTACGCCGACGTGGTGATTTAACTGTCTGGATAAGTCCGGACGCGCTTGCTCAGTGGTCCGCGCCACGTCGCAAATCGCCGGGCGGTCAGCCGAAATATTCTGACCTCGCGATTACGCTGTGCCTGAGCCTGCGGACCGTCTATGGTCAAGCGTTGCGTCAAACCCAAGGTCTGATGGGCAGCATTGCGAAACTGATGAGCGTTGAAATTGCCATTCCGGATTTCACCACATTGTCACGGCGGGGCAAAGGGCTGACTTTGCCAACCGTGCAGCGGCGCGTGACAAACCGGGATCCGATTCATCTTGTGATCGACAGCACCGGGCTGAAAATCTTCGGTGAGGGTGAATGGCTTGAAAACAAACATAAAATCAAAATGAAACGCAAGAGATGGCGCAAGCTTCACCTTGGTCTTGATCTTGCCAGCGGCGAGATTGTGTCTGGCGATCTGACCACAGATGATATTGGTGATCCGACAGCTTTGCCTGATCTTCTGGATCAAATTGATAGCCCAATTGCCAGGTTTATTGCCGACGGAGCCTATGATGGCGCACCAACCCGGGAGCTTCTCAAAACGCGTCTTGGCGAGATCGCCGAGGTCGTTATCCCGCCTCCCAAGAATGCAGTTCAAAGCCAGCAATCGGCACAGGGTCTAACGGTTCGTGATCGTCATATCGCAGAGATTGAAGCCAAGGGCCGCTTTGCCTGGCAGAAATCCACTGGCTACAATCAGCGCAGTCGTGTTGAAAGCCAAATGAACCGATGGAAGGTGGTCATCGGGCCGAAACTCAAGGCCAGACGCTTCGCAAATCAGCAAACCGAAGCAAAGATCGGCGTTCGTGTTCTCAACAAAATGACCGACCTTGGCCGCCCGAAATTCGAGCGCACCGCCTGAAATCCGTCTGGGGTAAGGGGAGCCTCAAACAAAATTTGGTCTCTGCAACAAGGTCATAGAAATGTGTTCTCAATTTTGGACTTGATTGAGTCTGCGGCGCATCGATGTTACTTTCGAATGAAATCTTGTAAAATTTGGTTCTAACGAACTTGGCTTGATCGACGTTTTCACACAGCCTCGACCCTGAGCTGACTTTCGTGCCGGGCCAGAAAATTTCAGCTCCGAGCCCGTTTAGGTCCTTGAAATCGGCAGTTTTTTACTCACCCAAAATTGGCTCTTGGTATTCGCAGCCCGCAGCGGGCGTTGGGCAGAGAATATCGACCGCAAGCAGAATCCGTATTCCCGTCATTCGAGCGAAGTGCAAATTTTCAGCAGCAAGATGACGGTTGAGGTAAAAACGACAAAACAAGAATCGTCAGTGCTCAGTCTCACACTGTTGGTGATCTGCAAGTGTTTCAATAACGGCGCAGTTTGAAACGCTATCCGCATCACATTTTGATATGCGCATTAGTTCACGTTCCAAACGGCGAAGTTTGGAAATTCTATCCTGGACGTTTTTGAGATGCTGAACAGCGATATCGTGCGCATTTTGGCATGGCTTATCTGGTTGCAGGCTTAAGCTCAACAGCTCTTTGATATCTTCAATCGAGAAGCCAAGATCACGTGAGTGGCGGATGAACGAGAGCCGAGCTAGACCGTCTGCCGAATAGCGCCGTTGATTGCCTTCAGAGCGTTCGGGCGCATCAATCAACCCCATTTGCTCATAATAACGAATGGTCGGAATCTTCACACCCGTGCGCTTGGAAAGCTGGCCTATCGAAAACATAAAAATTCCTCTTGAACCTATAGCTACTAGAGAGACTATACTATGGAAAGTGGAAATTGAAAGTATAGAAAAATGAGTGTTCCTCCTGTTGCCTTACTAGCCATATGCACGGCAATAACTGTCGCTTTTGCCAGATATATTCCTATCATGAGTTTCAATGCGCCGATCTTGTTGGTGCTTGTTTGACGTCAGCGCGTATGGGTCCAAATAGGTTGATTTGCTAAGAGAGAGATTTTGTCTCATCGTAACCCCCGTAGGAGTGGGTATGAGACAGACATCAGGCAATGGGCGCAGCTCGTCCGAGAAGATCGTCAAAGACATTAAGCGCGCAACGCGCAAGCAGTACTCTGCTGAAGAGAAGATCAGGATCGTTCTTGATGGTCTGCGTGGCGAAGACAGCATCGCTGAGCTTTGTCGCAAGGAAGGTATATCCCAAGGCATTTATTACAAATGGTCGAAGGACTTCATGGAAGCAGGCAAGAAGCGTCTTGCAGGCGATATAGCCCGTGCCGCGACTACAGATGAAGTCAAGGATCTGCGCCGTGAATCTCGCGAGTTGAAGGAAGTTGTCGCCGAGCAAACCCTGGAACTCCGCCTGCTCAAAAAAAGCGTGATGGGAACTGGGGAAGACCAAGAATGAGATATTCCCAATCTGAGAAGCTCGAGATCATCAATTTGGTCGAAGGCTCGCATCTTTCTGCCCGCCAAACATTGGACAGACTGGGTATTCCGCGCACGACTTTCTATCGTTGGTATGATCGCCGTCGACTGATGGAGCTCATCGGAAATATTCCTCCGGCAGAAGCTGAGGAACAATATTATGCCATGCTGGACGAACCAGCCGTGGCAGCATAACTTAAACCAAACAGCCTCCGGCAAACTCGGCGCGGTTCAGGGCGCTATAGAATGAATAATCGCTCGGGCGAACCAAAAGGCATGCACAAATTCTTGACAAAAGACATCAGAGCGGCGTTCAGACCCCACTCTCAGCCCTCTTCTCCCTCTTGGCATCAAGGCGCGCCAACTCAGCTACGTAAACCTCATGGTGCCGCACAAAATACAGAGCCGCCTTCCCGTCAGCCAGCCGGAAACAGGTTCTTGAACCTCTCCTTGATCGGGGGCATTTCCCGGTTCTTAAAATGTGCTCTGGCGCATTCCGTCAAGTAGCTTTTCAGATACTCGTCTGGAGAAATCCTTTTCTTCTTCCGGCTTATGTTGTGTTCATTTTTCAAATGACAAGAATATTTTCGACCCTTGCCAGCCAATCACCTGTCAATGGTAACAAACACTATGCATTCCTTCTGCCGGACCATCATATTGTCGATCCCTGAGCTGATGTCATAACGCACCTTGCAATCGTCCTTTTCATCCACCGTGGCAGTCTCAATAAACCGGTCATGGAAATGTCGCCTGTGCTCGGCAGGTTCCAGGATCAGTTCCTTACACAACTCATGCTCTTTCACATGCCGCTCAATCTCGCGCCCCTGCCCATTGGCATTGAGATCTAACCGCTTTTCAGGTGCCCAGACCACCGTCAACCTGTCGACGACTACATCCAAAGATTTCAACTTCATCAGAAAACTCGCAAGGCGCTCGATATTCTGTGGTCTTGCCGCACACCACGGATCCTCAACATGCAAATCGACTTCCCTATTCGAGATATCCTTGAACACCATGGAGAAGTCACGAAGCATTCCCGGACGGAAATCAAACCTTTGGATCTTCGCGTTAAATGCATCGAAAATATTCACCCGTTTAGGAAGAGAGCCGAGATTGGTATGAAGCCAACTCTCGCCAGCCGAACGCTTGAACAAATGCGTCACTCCCGACAGAGGCCCGGATAAGATAGGCGTTTCAAATGCCTCCCCAAAATACTCCTCGACATCCCCGCCCTTGAGCACTGTCAACCGTGGCGCATCCTTCAGAAGGTTGGACGGGCCGACATGCATCATTATTTGCCCATTCCGTTCGTATTCCACAAGCCCATCGACTATGCGCCGATCCAGACCCGTAGCAGACGACCCAACATGATCACCCTCGGCAGAAAATATGAAGGTCAGCCTACGGTTCCTGTCATCATCAAGCCACCGCCTTACCCCCCTCAAACTGCTAAACGCTGCACGGGGATCATCTGCGCCCCAAAGCGCATCTGCTGTAATAACAACCAGATTCGCGTTCTCCAACCGGATCGGCAACGTCTCGGCCGAGACATTATCAATCGGCACAGCCCCAGACGGCGCATGATCGGGAACCGGTCTTGTCTTATCCAAGAGCCGGCGCAACCACCCTCTCACCGGATGACGGTCTAACTTGTCCCAATAAAGCTGGTTCGAGAAATCGTTCAGGCAGTGAGAACAACTCGTCTCACAACGGTCTCCACGCACGCAATTCAAGATTTCTAGCGCCTTACCTATCAATGACCTCGCAGAAAATCTCGGCTCGTCCTCACTCAATAGCCTGCGACAATAGCCTGCACCACCAGGAACTGCGTCCGATAAGACAATTACGGGCTTTCCATCCGGCATCTCCCCAGTTGCCCTAATGTCCCTTGGGTCAGTCTCCAAAAGATCTGCCGCCGCAAGTTTCATTGTCTCGGCAAGTGTCCGCATGAAACTCTCTCGGGCATCATGCTTTGCCTTAGCCTTTTCCGGCTGGGGAAGCGGAAAATCAAACCGTATCGCCCTAAGATCCGTCTCAAAAGCATGGGACAAATCCGTAGGATACTTCAGCTCCTCTACCGGACATTGATCCCCGTTCCGGGGATTCTTGTGCGGGGCTTTCTCCACCTGGTTCCCTATGAAACCACGAGGTGCAGGCATGGCGAATTCGCATTTCGGACAACAAAGATAACCCGTTCCATTGGGACCCCGATTGACGATGAACATCTGCCCGACTTTTTCTCCCGAGCGAGGCACCGCAGGAGCAAAGAAACTCTTCACCCCCATCAAATCAGAATCCTGGAAATCGCTTTCGCTTGCTTTCGTGAGCAAACGGGCCTCATCGACCGGACGCCCCCTCAACCGGGATGAACCAGGATCTCTCCCCTGCCTGTTCTGATAAGAAGTAAGAAACCCAATCGGCTCAATGAATTTTCGCTTCATCCCTCCCGGGACACCACCACATTGAGGGCAAAAATCATCAAAATCCTCCCATTCCTTCTCGATTTCGACATGCCCGCAACTACTGCATATCCGATAGAACCCCTTTTCCGTCCATGCCTCGTCGCCACCTATGTTCGACCGCCTCGATATGCCGGCACTTGTCCATATGCGCCCGCCAGCGACAACCTCCGCGCCGGGCGCATATTCCGCAATGGCCATGCTCGCGTCCCTATCCAACTGAAGCGCCCTGTCGTCTACCCCATGCGGGTCGCGCTCGGAAATTATGTCGAGATGAATGGAGTGAACCGGGAAACTATAAGTCGGAATGACCGCCCCCCTAGAAAGGGTCTCCACCACGAGCCTATCCAAATATTGCTTCATTTCGCGCCGACTTCCCATAGCCCGACCAAGCGCCCTTGTCCTCTCATTCTCGGTATCGGCACTCTCCTCCAATGCCCTTGCCGTCTCATATTGTTCATTCATCATGCGCCAGCGCGAAGCAATGTTGGCTATCCATCCTTCTACCTTGCGCAGGAAATGATCGGAGAGCTCCTCTCCCCGCAATGCAACCGTGGAAAGATTTGGATCGAGCGTTCCAGCCAGCGCATTCCCATTCGCCTTCGCATCAGCCCCCTCATCAGAGGCAAGCCAGTTCCTGAGATCAGTCAGAATCTCCTTCTCATCGGCACCCGTGAGCCGCTCACCCAGAATGTCTTTCAAACGGGGAGCGCCCGTCTTGTCCGATGATGCAAGACGATGATCTAGCCACCCCGCCAACAAAACGGAAACCTGATGACGCCTAAAGAAATCAGGATTGTCCAATGTCAGATAAGGCGGAGACGGCAATGCCTCCAGATATGCCTGAATATTCCTAAAGCTGGATTGGTCATACCGGCTAGATCTGGCCATCATCAGAGCAATGGGGGCAACCTGCGCTCTACGTCCAGCCCGGCCTGCGCGCTGCTGATAGTTCGCAATACCGGGTGGCACATTTCGGCAGAAAACGGCCTCCAGATCTCCCAGATCTACCCCCATCTCCATGGTGGTGGTGCAGCTGAGGAGGTTGACTTCCCCTCTTCGGAAATTTTCCTCTATCTCTGTCCTTTCAGTGACCCCGATCGCTGCCGTGTGCTCACGCGCAATGGCACTCGACGGCTTCGACCTGTAGCGTTCCACATAATGATTGGACCTCTCCATCTCATCGACGAACTCCTTCGGGATCGGTTCCGTCTCACCGGTGCACTTCCAAGCTGAGCATTTGCCATCAAAGTCATATCCCGACACAGCTCCGCAACTCTTGCAGCGATAACGGGGGCCGGTCACTGACGAAGACATCTTCAATTGCGCCAGATTTAAAACATGTCCAAATGCCTGAGAACGAAGCAGCTTGTATTTTGGCCTTGTCGCCGCCTTCCAGAAGGCGCTCAGGACCTCCTCCGCTTCCTGGCTCGAAAAATCAAGTCTATCCTCGAGCAACCACGAAATCCTGTTATTGGAACCCGGTGCAGGCCTCAACGTATTAAGCCATGAAGAGGAATTGGTTCGCGTCTCCGACCAGGAAATCTGCTTGTTATCCTTCCCAGGCCCCCAAATAGAAGAATCCGTCAGATCTATGATATCAAGATCGTTGATCGCCCGCGAAAAACGCATCCGGTCCAACAAGAACCGAACAATGGCACCCGCCAAGTGGATTTTATCATGGGGTAGAGCCTTTTCCAGATCCCGAACAATCCGCTCCTCGCCTTCATAACGGACGTCCATCAACCCGAGCGCCTCGAGAGACAGCCTCATATTGCCAGAACAGATTTCGGCGGCAATCAAAGCGAAAAGCCGATCCTTGACCTCATCATTGCCGAAGGGCTCCGGATTCCTTCGATCATATAGCCTAAACCCCTCTTTTCGCAGTTCACGCCAAACGCCGTCCTTAAGCCCCTGAAGGCTAAGGGCCTCTTCTCCGGCCCGATCCAAAGACCTCACCATCGCGGCACGCAGAGCCTGATCCCTGGAGGTCCTTTCAAAAAACGGCGCAAAAAACGCGGCATCCTGGCGGTTATCGGCGAACACAAGCAAGTTCCGTCCCTTCATGGGAGCATCTTCTTCCGCTCTCTGAGGTTCCGGCAATGCTTCCATCAAGGACTGTGCGATCACGGACCCCATGGCATCATCTCCAGGATTCACCATCGTAATCGGTTCAGCGAATCTTCCACCCCCCTGGCCGCAGGAGACGCATTTCTTGACATATTTGCGCTGTTCCTCCTGATCCTCCTTCATCTTGACCTCTTCGAGGCCAATAAATCCTTCATCTGGCCCGTCAGCGATCTCTCCCGTCTTTGGATCAAACCACAAGATCTCGCCAGATGGCTCCGTGTCATCATCCTCTTCTATATCGTCCTCGAACGCACTCTGGCCCGCAGCCACCAACCGCAGCACAATGCGTGACGCCTTCACCCCCGCGTCTGCTCTGGGATGCAACGTCCTTCCGTCATCCCATGCCTCTATATAAGGCTCGCCACAATTTCGGCAGACGAACAAAGGATAGGCAGGCACCCCACTATCATGTGTCCCAATTCGACTCACGATAAGATTCCCTGACCAATGTTCTGACGTATCTGGAGACAACTTCAGTGCAATACCCTCAAGGCCTGAAGCCGCTAAATGATACCTCGCCGGCAATAATGGAAATGCACCCGGCGTCTCCGGCTTGGCCAGAACACCCAAAGAGATGAGTGCGGTCAATGCCTGCCTAGAAAGATCCGGAGACACATCCCCGAAAACCTGTTTTGCCAACGCATCAAAAGGCAATGCTCTTCCCATCAGTGCACTCGAAACCCGTCTCACTTCAGGGAACTTCGCCATTTTGCCGATCAACCCCTCGCCAAAACGCAACCCCTCAAGCATGAGACCCGGAATTCCGGCCTCTTCAACCGCTTCGTTCCAGTCTTCCACCAAATAGGGCACATTCTCTTGTGAGAATGCTTCATCATTCCTCAGCCTGACAACGATCTCGCCCAGCTTGATCCAATCCTCCAGAGACAATCCATCAATCCCATCACCTGAAACAAGCAATGGATGCTGTTTTCTCTCTGAGGTTATGACCGCACCTTCCCCGCTTGGAAACGGTTCTCCAAAGAGTTTCTCTGCAAACCTAGCTAATTCCTCCCGCCTTGCCGGATCCAAGCTCGCAGACGTTCCCACACAACGAAGATGTCCGGGTTCGACCCCCAATCGGGTCTTCAGTTTGCGTAACAGGAAAGCAACCTCGATAGCCTGCGCGCCGGTATATGTATGGATTTCATCAAGAACAATCCATTTAAGCTTGGCATTCTCAAGAAGCCTGCGGTTCCGTGGAAGGAGCATGATATGCTCGAGCATGGCATAGTTGGTGATCAGGATATGGGGTGGAGCATCGAGCATCTCCTCACGTGACAACATCCAGTTCTTCGGTGCCTTAGTGATATCCGGAAAATCTGACTGAAATGTCGGCGTGTCCACCAACGCCCGTTCGATATCGATCCTTTTGGCACCTGACCCCACCTGACCCGTATACCGACCCATCGTAATTCTCGGATCCCCGAGATCATTGAACAAAAGCCTGGCCAATCTGTGCATTTGATCATTCACCAGGGCATTCAACGGGTAAATCAAAATTGCCCTTACCCCTGGCTCGGAAAGGTCCGGATCCCTCAAAAGACTGTCAACTAAAGGAAACAGGAAAGATTCCGTCTTGCCGGAACCCGTGCCAGTCGCAACAAGATAATTCTCGTCAAGCCCGATAGTCGCCGACTGATGAAGGTGCAGGGCACGATCATAAAGGCTTTTGCCAGCTTCTTTATCTTCAAGTCCTCCCCATGCAGGATGAAGCAGGCCTTCCTCAACCAATCCCCTCAACGACGGCCCTTTTTCAAAATCGGGAAGACTCTCAACAAATGGCCCCTTCACAAGATCAACATCGTTTACCATCCTCCGGATCGTTCTCGCCAATTCCGGGGCACGTGCAGAGGAAACAGCAGCAGCAGTTGTCGTATAACGTCCAAGAGTTTCCTCAAGACTGTTCTTGAATGTGAGAGGATCAAGTTCAAAAGTCATGGACGCACCTTTGCCAATTGCCATACAAGCAGATAATAGAAAAACAGTTCCGGAGCCAAACGAAGCAGAAAACCCATATTCTTCCGGACGTCGGAATTGCGCCAATCCAATGCTTGGGCAATACCGTAAACGAACGAATTCATTGTTCCGGCCCGACTAGCTCTTGCGAATTCCGACAATGTGGTCGCCACCCATCTATCCAATTCCGACGACCTATCATCATTCTCATTCCTTTTCGGGATTTCCGGTCTGCGCTCTGCTTTGCATTTAGAGTAGACATGGCTGATTAGAACTCGCAGATTCTCACGTCGGAGACTGTTGTTTCCAGTTTCCGGCTCATCTGAGACGAACATCCGTGCGATCTCGATACGATCCAAATACTGCTGGAATACATTGCGCAGATGGGCAGGGCCAAGCAATGGCCTACCTGTCCAGAACCATCCGCATGATGGATCAGTATCGAAAAATTTCTGCCATTCGAAGAATTTTACAGGACTAAAATGCTCCAACCTCTGGTCTTCCTTCATCGTCGGCCCAAAATTACCAAATGCCGCCAAGGCTTGTTCATGCAACAAGCCGTCCCGAAGCCTAACCCTTTCCAAAGACAGTAATTCAGCACCAACACTCAATCCTTTTTCCGCCAGGTTCGCCAAATGGAAATATGCCTCCGGTAAATGACCGAACAAATCATGATCTATTTCCAAAGGATGGTTAATTGGAACCCAAGTCGGAGAGGCTTCATCAGGAAAATCATCCAATGTCGCCTCGATAACAGCACCGGCGCCCATCGGATCCTCACAAATCCTACGCCCCAGATCCTTCCATCGATCCACCATTCCCCTTTCAAGAATTATCCAGCATTCAGGGGCATAACAATCAGAAATCCAACGGTTGACGGTCCGAAAACGCTCCACTTGGTTCACGGTTGAAGCCTCGGCAAGACAATCGTAGGCCATGCGCGGCACCGCATAGGTATCGCCCCGAGAATTGCGCAAAGGACACCATCTTTGGTTCGAATTAGCTGTTTCGGGGCGAATGTAAATCCTGCCGATCAGCATGCCTACACTGGATCTTTCCTCATCGATTTCCAGATTGATCCGGTCCGCAGAACCAGAGGAATAAGAAGCCTTCAGCCAGGCAGGCGGCGGATCATCAGTCGGCCTCCGGTTCAACGCGATCTCATAAAAATCGCGCTTGCCAAATTCATCCTCAACCTCCACCCCTATGGCACTGATGGGAATCCCCATATTGATGTCTGCCCTAATCCCACGTCCGCTTTTCATAATCGTGAAACTGACAGGTTCCAGCGCATCCACCAGTTCGAAAAGAACCACCTCAGACCCATTTCCCCTTCGAAGGATGACCATATTGTCATCCTTGTTTCCCAACAGATCAGAAACCGCCAAGTTCCTGGTCATCCCCATACCGAACGGCCTCTCCTCGATCCTCCCACAAGTCAAAAGGGAAGCCTCACGATCTGGACATCGGATGGAAATACTATCGAACCTATCCTCCTGACCCACACTTACCTTGGATCCGGTCCTTAACAATGATCGGGTTCCATCCAGCCGGCAGCGCGTCAACATCACATCAGGCCATGGCAAGCGAAAACTGACGATTTCATCTTCATGCTCAAATGCCATCGTCGCAAAATCATATCCCCCGGAACCGTCAAGAATGAGCCCCTTATCCCAGCCCGACACATTCGAGGATCGATCAGGCAAGAAATTCCTCGGCTCTTGGCTTGCAAGGATGCTGGTATCCTCTGTGCCCTCATATCCAGGCCAGATCCATAGATTGAAAGAAACACCTGATGGTATCGGCATCTCGCCACTAATGGATGGCCCCATCAGATCAATGCGCAGCGGTCGGGGGTCGGGTTCCGGCCTCTCAACAAAACAATCCTCTATGACAACCCGACCAGAACCGTTCTCGATCATGACATCCATGTCCCAGCACATCGAACCGGTCGTAAACCTCAATATCCTTGTTTCATCAACATCAAGACCGGTCTCGACATGAATGGAAGCACCAAGCCCAAATAATCTATATTTCGACCCTCTCGCAATCTCACCATCCTTGACTATCAATCTCCTGCGAGGCTTGGATCCCAAATCGAAGCATCGCCCATCCATCAACAACGCCTTACCCTTCGCGGACAAGCTCGCATCCATTGCGAATGCGCCCTCACCAATAGGCATCGCCTTTCGGCCATCAAATTCAAATGGCCTTCGAGCCAGAACAACCACATCAATGCAATCAACCGTCACAGTCCTGTCCGAGTTCATCAGAATCTGTCTGTCCATATGCCCGTCGACCGCATCAAAAACCGCGAAAGAACAACCCTTCCCGAGAAAATCTTCTGGAGGATGCCGATGGCCACTTACCTCGGCATCAATGCTAACCGGCCATGGCTGATCTAACACCCAATCTGTCCCTCCCTTCAGGCGCAATGGGCGAGCATCATCATCAATCCGAACCAAGATGCGCCCCTCAGCAGTTGGAAGCCTTAAAACGAGACCTTCTTGGCTCCAGCAAATCTTAGGTCGGGGAGGTAAGCGCACATGATCGGAGGGAGCCACTCCCCCTTTGCTTACATTCATGAAACAAGCATGGAATTCCTTTTCAAACTCGCTTCCAGGTTCAAACCTGTCAGGATCGGAAGCAATCCGGGCATATAAGGCGGCATGCCACGCAGTCTCGTCCCAAAGCACAGCACGTCCCAACGTGATGATGCCTGGCGGAAGAAATTCAAGAGCGGCATCCTCCCACCTGTTCAATGCAAAGGTAGTCTCAATCGGAGGTGGCCCATAAATCGCTTCCTGACGGGAAAAAGCGGAAACCAAGTGAGACAATTGGGCTTTGGAAACCCCAGCATGCAACAGGTACAGATCAACCCGGCGATCCATTCCTCTGCTGGGTAGGCCCAATTTATCGCAGACATCCCTAAACCCATCATAAAGATCATGACGATCAGCATTCTCGAACCGAACCCCCAGCTTCTCTTCCAGCACAGGCCAAACAGCATGCCCTTCCTTGCCGTATTGCTCCGTCAGTGAATGTGAGATCAACCATGCCGAAAAATATGGGTAGTTGCGAAACAATGCAGAAATCCGCCCCCCATCACCATTGAGGAATTTTCGGGCATCCTTTAGCGCTTCTTCCGCTATTTTGTCCGATAGTTTCAAGTGGCTTATGAATGGTGAACGGTTCGGCTCCTTCAAACCTCGAGCCAACATGAAATCAGCACCTCTACAATCCATCACTCACAAACCTCCAACCAAACAAATCAACAAACAGTGTATCCGGCCTGAAGATGCAATCATTCGAAATCATTACACTTTCTGATATTATTCACTAAAAAATTCCCGCAGAGAATGCAGCAACAAACTCTTGATTAGAAATTAGGGGGCAAAAACGCATCGGTTCCACCCCAATTTAAAAAATCCAATCAGTGTTCACCAAAACAACGCAAGTTCGGTGGGATCTATCGACCAAAGCTCCAACTAGCAAAATGGGATTGAGGTAATTTCCCGCAGATGCGAGAACTCCAGTGCCGGAGGCTAAAGAGGACATTCGGAGGAAAACAAATAGAACTGTCACCATCAGAACAGCTCGGCACTACCGTCATCGTGGATGCGCACAGCCGATCCAACACGGTTGTAAACTGTTGAGTTTGAAGAAAACCGGCTCCGAAATTGCTGCGCATGGGTATTATCCAAAAGTGTAAATGTAGCAGTCTCGCCAGCCCCCACGGCGGCTAGACCCGCTCCGACCATCAGACCGCCGACATCAGTTAGGAAGAAGCGATCGTGAAGGTCCTCTCCTCCTAGCACCTCTGTCCACTCATAGAGTTCCAGAGAATATCCTTGCGGCAAAATCCCATTGGTAAGAGCAGGAGCATTTTGCGCGAGAATATTCGGCGGAGGACGAGAGTCGTGTGACCGGAAGTTTACCTTAATCACCTTCGGTGTCGGCGTCGCAGCAGCTAGCTTGCCAAGCAATGATGTCAATGGACCGGTATAGTTACCTCTCGCTGGACGCAGATCAAAATAGGGGTCGACGATGTCAATTTCGTCAGCCACCAGCGCGATCAGCAATAGGGCCTCGGCGATATCATCCGAGGTTCTCGCTACGTCACGGCTGATCGGCGCGTTGAAGAACGCGTTCTCGTCAAAACAATCATCAGGCGCGAGTGCTTCTACGCAGGTCACGGCTCCCTCGCCGCAGACGATTGCGCGAAATGGTCTATGTCCGTGCTCGCGGATGGCGTTATCAACCCAACTCGTCTCGTGATTATAGGTTCGGTTGAAGCCCGCCACTTTGTGCCTGCCACTATGCAAACGCTCGACAACGCTAGCCAATTTCACTCCTGAGAGACCAGCGTCCTTCGCCGCTTGAATGACTTTCCTTTCCCATTTGTTGGGAAACCGGGATATCAGCCTGCCTTTGTCGGCTCCGAATTTCTCGATCAGATATCGAAATGTGTTCCAATCTGCGCCGATCGCTGCAGGCTCTACCGCGTACTCCGATAGCATCAGAACAGTTCCTCGGCCCGTTCCGCGTAGAAGCCATTTGGCCATCGGTCTGCGAAATCACCGTCGGGACTCACCCGGAGTGGACGGAAGCGGACCCCCTCAGCCGAGTTCTCTACATACACAACGGACATATCGTCGGCAGTGATACCGAGAACGCCTGGCGGCACCTCATCATCCGTCTGTTCTCTCACGCGACGCAGCAAACGCAACATGATGTGCTCGCTGTGCGTCTCGATCAAAAAGGCTGCGCTCGGGACCAACTGCCGGCTGTGGGCCTTGCGTCGCTTCGATGAAGAGATCGCCAAGTCCGACCTGGATGGCCGGGTGAATATGAAGCTCGGGCTGCTCAATCGCGATCAGGCCGTCAGGGTCCATCAGGCACGCGATAACGACTGGCACCATCTGAGAAATGCCCACACCTTAAGGCGCTGCCCAATGGCACACGCCAACGACATCAACGCTCGGTTCAAAGCGATGGCCAGCCAATATGTTTTGAACCCGAATTTTGCAATCCTGCGGCAGGTTGGGAAAAGGGTCACCCGCGATACGCACCCCTCCATCCATTCTCGCCTGATAAAAATCAATGAAGGACATTTTCGATTTTCGGATTAATGCGATAGACCTTACTTTTCCTGCGCCCGTTTCCCGTTTCTTCAAGCTTGATCCAATGATGCTCATCCATCCATGACAATAATTCATCGCGTTTTTTTGTATTACCCCGAATGCCTTGGGGACCACTTTGGGCAATCTCGTTTACGCTCCATGAACCGTGGGGGCCGTGCTTTTCAACCATCCAGTTTCCAAGCGCATTCAATTCGCTGCTTTTAAGAAAAGCATAACGATAGTTCACAATTGTCAAGTACTCACCCAAATAATAATCAGCAAATCTACACCCAGATTTCGCTGACTCGACTGAAATCGATGACATTTTTCCATGATCACAATTAAACAACTCAATAACAGCAGAAATACGAATAGCATGTTCCAAAGAACGGTCAGCAAAACTGGAAATTTGTTCGTATATCCCACCTCTCGCTAATTCTTCTTCAATTTTATTATAAAAATTTGCGAAAACACTTTTGGCTTCGAGAGAAATTTTTAGAACATTCTCTTCTTTACCCATATAAAGACTTAAATTTCTCCATAGATTTTTTGTAATTTTATCTTTAAAATCTTTAATATGACTATTTTCATCAAGAGTCTCATCTTCTTTAATAACTCGCATAGATATTGCTGTCCGTGGAAAACAGGGCAAAAAGCGATCTATTAATTCCAAAGGCAAAAACTCTGAATCTGAATACACATCATACAACAGATCTGGCTCGAGGCGCAGTGAAGCTGTTAAGGGCACGCCAGAAACTCGTAGACACTTATCGGAACTCACCAGACTGACTGCTTTGCCTCTATGCAACCTTATAAGGGCAGCAACAATAGCCTGCTGCTCTTCGTTCGATTGTATATATCTACCAAAGCAATCAATTGCATTGTCATTGGTCCAGAGTGTGGACCCTGGTCCTTGCGCCATCGTGGCAAGCAGGCTTTCAAAATCCGTTCGCTTGGCAACAATGGCCGAGCTTCGCCCACTTAATGGAGTTCCCTTACCTACCTTTTGCTGTTCCATAAGAGCAACAGTTCGTTCCTCCTGAAAATCCTCAACCCCGTCCAGCGTAAACTCCTCCAACCTGGACTTTCTTTCACCCTTGAACGCAATCGATAGGAGATACAAAGATATGGGGTATGTCTCACCACCCATAATCGACTGAACGCGACCAAAGGAACTCACCGATGTAGACATCGCGGCAAGAACGGCCTGCCCACAAAGAGCCAAGGGTGCTTGCACTTGTTGATGTAGCGCCTTTGCCGTCTCAGCACCAATACGCCCAAGTACATCTACCGGGTATTCAACGCTACTCGCCCGAAGACCCGCCAATGGAAACGGAACTGGATCCTTCATAGCCTCTTCAACCTCTGCACTTCCCTTCCCCTCTGTGGCCGACCTTGTAGCATCTACCATCACAGCACCCATTCTCACATTAGCTATATTCTCGATTAGATCATCATGCCATTTTCATGATATTTTCTAAGGAAAAAGCTCTTTATATGAATTATCTATTTTATCATTTTGTTTCAAATTAGCAAGTTAATTCCGTTTTGTCTCTAAACATCGATCTTGTCTGGTGCGCATGCCGTGATCCAAAATCGTAGATCTTTTGGGCATCCTATCGAGGAGCTCTGCCTTATTGCCCTTCTCTCGTTTAGTTTTATTATCTTTTCTATCCAAAGTATCAAAATTATCAATTTTTACTAACGTCGCCTTGCTAGAACGCGCTGCCAACACTCCTGTCCTTGCCGACGTGGACAGGAGCGTCGACCGTGCGTTCTGGACGAGCTCGGATGGCTGCAGGAGAAAGCCCCTCCAAGGGAGGTGATTACGCAAATATTACAATATCTTACAAAGATTTGATATTTATGATGCGTGCGAAAAAATTGCCGTCTATCCTGCGATTTTTTCCAACGATTGGCCAGCCTGAATTCCGATAAATATAAAAAACAAGACTCTCGTTGCCGATACCAACGGTACGTACCTAGTTCTCCTCTTGCCCAGCCCGCCGGAATAATCCGCCGGAGCGAAACCGTTACAGATTGGAATAGGAGACCCCTATGGTCGTGAAGCACGATAAGACCCTCGCCGACGTCAAGGCTTACATCTTGAGCCAGTATGCACAATCCCCCAGCAGTGCGCTGGCGAACGAGCGCGCCGCCATCAACAAAGCGCCGTTGTATTACGACGTCGCCTCTCTCCGAGATATCCCCGCTGACCCCAACGCGTTTTTGAAAAAGTGGGGCCGCGGAAAGGTCAGGATCTGCCCTCCTGATTTCGCCAACTTGATGCAGTTCAAGGCGTGGCGTAAGCATGCCAAGAGTGCGCTGAACCGCTACTGGCAGCATGTGCATCCTGCCATTAAATCCGACGCCGGCCTCCTCCCCGACTGGAAGAAGTTGATCTATTTCGCCAAAGCAAACGGTGGAGTCGATCAGCCGCTGCCTCCCCACCTGGACAAGTCGATTGGCGCCATCGGTCGGGCGGCCTCCGCTGCTGGGCTGCACATTTACGATCTGACTACCGAAAACACCCAACCATTGATCAATGCCCTCAGGGGATCTGCAAAGCGCAGTGCCAGGCTGGGCGTTGTACGTATCAACGATCTCATCAATCGCCGCGATGAATTTCCCGAAATTGCAGAGCTGCTGCCCACCGAAGAAATCATTGTCTCTCAAAAGCAGTCTCACCCTGCGGACAAATATTCTCGGCGGTCGGGTCATCCTCTGTCCAACGACCTCTGGTCGGATTACAAGGCGTTTGTCATTGCCAAACGTGGGACTGATGATCTCGGTCGCCCGATACCCGCCAAATACACGAAATTCAGCACGAGAACCGAACAGGCGTACGCCAATGTAATCCAGCAGGTGATCCGGGTTCTGATCAATTTTGAGTACTTGGTTGGCGATGAGGCTTTGCGCTTGCGCGATATCTGCAATGGAAACATGATTGAAATGTTTGCCCGTTGCTGGAACACCCGCCAGATTGAAGGCCAGGTAAAGATTGGAGGCCATAACCTCTATGCTATGGTCAACAAGCAGAAGGTAATGGCTACCTACCTTGGTGCCGACAAAACGGAGATCGACAAGATCAAGATCCTGTTGTCCAAAATCAAGAATTCAAGCCCCGATATGAGCGAGATGTCGGAGGAGCGCCAGGAATATCTCCGCAATTTCCTCAGGAACGAAGAGCTGCAGGCAAAGCTTTTCCGTTCTCCTGAATTGTTGATGAAATTGTCGCGGAAGATACTGAGTAATTGGGATAAGGCCCCTCAGCATCAACGCATGTTGGCCTTGAAAATGGGTAGTGCCGCTTGCGCCAACGCGATTCTGTACCGCGCCAGCCCTGTTCGTGCAGGAAACCTCATCACCCTGAAGTTCCGAGGTGAAGAGCGTAACATTTTCATCAATGACGATGATCTCCGCATCCAGCTTCAGAGTGCAGCGGTTAAGAATCGCAAGGCTATCAATCACGAGGCTGATGATGACGCCGCTCCGATCGTGCAATGGTACATCAGCCATATCAGACCGAAACTGATCAACGACCATCCTTACCGTGCCAAGCTTTGCGATAGCGACTACCTCTTCCCCTCGACAAGTTTTGCTCGTCCGTTGGATCTCACCACCTTCTACGATCATTACCGCGATGGCTGCGGAGTAATCGGGTTGGACCTCACCATCCACCTTGCCCGCCATATCAGCGCAACCATCATTTTGGCCGAGGATCCCAACGCATGGGCTCAGGCCGCTGCAGTGTTGGGGGACAACATCTCCACGGTCAAGAAATACTATGCCTTCCTCGACATGGATCGGGTTTCCAAAGAGGGAAGGGAAATACTTGAGCAGGCTGTGAAACGCGCTCGCGGTTACAAGAAAGGCCAGTATGATGTTTAACATTCACCAAACTCCAGAAGATTCTCGGCGATATGCTGACTGGAAGGCCTTCCTGCTTCGCAGGGGGGCCTCCATCCCCACCATCAATGATTTCCTTGCATACGGATCCTTGTCGACCCTTGAACGATTGCGGTCGCTGCTGGCCGAATTGGAACCGGAAAATGTAGGCCCGATTCGTTTGGCGATCGCTTCTCTGCGTGCCAAAAAAACAGCCAAAGCAGGCAGCAAGGCCAAGGGAGGGCGGCGTGGCCCTGCCTTGGCCTGCTCCATTCCGAAAGCGGACTTGCCGCTTCCCTGGAAGGGGACGATCCGCAAGTTACGGATGAGGCTGGAAAACAAGATGGCAGGCGGGATCGACTTCGACAACGAACTCAAGGCAATGCCGAAATCGTCTTTGGATGATGCGGAATACATCCTGCGCGCCATTGCGAAATCCAGCATGAATCGCGGAAAAGAACCGTCCTTGACCGTGCAGGGCATTGTCTACTGGATTGACGACGCGGAGGCACGTGGCTGCGGTCCCAGAGGCCTATCTTGCCAGATCGGTATCCTTAACCGTTTTCTCCTCCACCATGAAGGCACCGCTTCCGAACTCGCCAAGATTCTCGGAAAACTGCGGCGTGATTATATAAAACGGGGCGACTTGACCGACAAACGCAAAGATAGCGTTGCCTTGGCTGATTTTGATGATCTGGGAGAAGTATGGCTTCGAGCAAAGGCCCTCCTCGAAGAGGCCCAGAAGGCGCCGCACGGAACGTTTCGCCGCTATAAGCTGCACTTGGAAGCTGCTGCTATTGCCTTGTCGGTTGTCGTCCCTTTGCGTATCGGCGACCTCCACCGTATCGAAATCGGTACTCATCTCAAGCGTGATGCCTCCGGCTGGCAACTGTCCATCAAGACCCAGAAGACCGGCGGATACTATCATCGCGATAAATTATGGCCAAAGCTGACCCAATTCCTGGACGCCCTGATCATCGAAGACGCTCCCGGTCGCGATTTCTGGATAGGATATAGGGGGCGGGTTGGCACCCCTGTATTTTCGCGGGATGGGGGAGCAACAGGTTTATCCGGGGATTGGATCTCAGATATCTGGTTCGAGCATTTCGGCGTTGGTGCCCATTTCGTACGCACCCTTTGGCACGAAAATGTATTCGACGCCGATGATGAACGAGAATGGATCGCTCTTTCCCTATGCGGTCAAAGGTCCGATAAAACCGCAAAGGAATATCGCCGAAAAGCGACCGAGCGGCGCAGGCAAATCAAGGGACGCGGGGCAATGTCTCGGCGTCGGTGCCGCCTTCAAAATGTCGACATCGGGCTTTGAGATGGTGATGAGTGATCGCGCTTTATTCCGGAAAAGCGATACCGTTTCCAATGTCGAAGGCAGGACCGCAGAGACTATACTGCATCCTGCCTTTGACCATGTGATGGGACGCGTCATGCGTAAGAGGTATTCGCAAAGTTGCCCATTACTGCAAATCAAGTTCGACCTCGAACTCGCGGAAGAGGTGCTTGCCAATCGGCAGCTTTACACTGGGCAAGGTGCCGTTGGCGGCATCCCGCCGGAACGTTCGAGCCGACCGGCCCTTGTTATCCCTACTGGCGAGCTCCGTCACCGTCAGCAGCCTCTCCTTCATCCGGGACCAGTGCTTCGGCGGAACGTCCACACGGCCCTCCATTTCCCAAATATCTTCCCAACGATACCACCGCTGCTCGCGTGTTTTTATTTTGCCGTATTTCTTGGTTAGGGCCCGCTCCAAGCCCCGTTTATCCTCGAAATGGTCAGCGATTGCCTCTGCGACCTTCCAGCAGACATTCCAGTGTCGCATCAGGTCAGATATCGTTGCTAAACCTGGTCCTTCGCTCATGATGACGTTGCCTCCATTTCTCTTTAATTGAGAAATAGAAAAAATGCCGCGCAACGAAAAACTTGTTTGACCAAGGATGGGCCATCAACCAGAACGCCAACGTCGAATTGGAGCAAGCGGTAGATACCAGCCGGTCAATGCCTATCGAAGGCATGATAAAGAACAGGTTCCGGGTCAACTGCACTGGCACCCCATCATCGAAACTCCATGTTCCCGAGGCCATCCAGCTTCTGCTGCTGAAGGACCGAACCGACCAATCAGCCCTTTCACTAGCCGAGAGGCACCGCTTCAAAAACCGTCGGCAAAAGGTCGTCAAAGCCTGTTTCTTCGGCATGACTAAATTGCCGAAAATCACCCACTTTTCGGCCTTTTTGGCCGTTTCCCTGTCAAATCACCCTTACACACGCCCGTTGACATCGCTTGTCTACAGGCGTGTGTAAGGGTGATTTGGCCGAGGATTAATAACGCTGACCGCGGAGTTATAAACTGGCGGCCAAAAAGAGTGATTTCCCTCCGCGCCGAGGCACCCATGCAGCATTGGATTGCCCCGCGAATCCGGTGCTCTATCACACCGGACCTTCAATGTTTCATGAAACCTTTCTAGTCATAGCAACCCGGATTGATCGCGGCAGCGGGACGACGCCGCGATCAATCCGGGTTGCAAGATGCAAAAAGCGAAGGACTTGGTCAGACCAGGCGTCAAAATCAATCCCAACCATGGAGATCATGCATGATACATAATGATGCCACAAAAACCTGCGGCCAAGTGGCCGGCAACTGGGTCGATAACTTAGAACCCGGCGATGTCGTGTTGTTCGCCGATTACCCACGATATGGGGATTCCGACGAGCTTCCAGAGCCGTCCCCGCACCTCGTTTTCAGCAAGCATTTTATTGAAGACAGCACCTTTGCCATCCTTACAACCGGGACCTCAATTTCATCGCCCGAACAACGGCCGATTGATATTCATGTCGCACAGGCACAGGCACAGGCGTTGAATGCTGCTGGGCTCACATCGCCAACCTCGTTTAACTTGCACGACCGCGTAATCGTTTGCGGGGACCACGAGGGATATTGCCTGCAGCCGACCGGCACTGCGGTAATCGGCAAACTGGCAGGCGAGCAACTCGCCCGCCTGCAGGCATACCGGACGCAGGACAGAATCCAGACCAATTGGAAATCCTGCCAATGGGCCGCTCAACATCTTTTTCCTCGTGACGCCTCGGATCTGAAGGCCAAGCGGAAATGGATTATCCCCATTCCCTATGCCGTCTCCGAAATGGCCCAGTCTTCAACAGAGATCTAGGTGCGGTCTTTCCTGCCCTCTCAATCGGGGGCAGGACAATCCCTCCCTCGATCCCTTCCATTTTCAGGATATAGGAGAAATCCCATGACGGATATCCAGCATTCCTTCCGCCGTCCACTCGATATTTCGCTCACGCTTCAACAAGAGCGACGTGAAATTGATCAAGCCGACGAAACTCTGGCCAGCGCAATGACCAAGGCCTACGACGTGGTCGAAATTGTCAACGAGATGGCTTTCATCGGTACCGAAAATGCCGACACCGTTAATTCCTACCTCACCCAGTTCGCAGCCAAGATTGAAGCGTGCGACATGTTGGGCAGCGAATTCCAAGCCACTGGCACGGCATTGCATGACGCCATTCTTGCCGCCCGAGTTGGTCCTCAAGACAGAGATAATCGCGATTGCACCATTGAGCTTCTCCGGTCGATCGTCTTTTCGACGCGGCGCTTGATGTGCCTGATTGCCGCCGACAAGGCAACACAGGCCGTACGCGGCTCCAAAAACGTATAGGTGCTCGCCAGCGGGTCAAATGACCCGCTGGCATAGCTATTCGCACGGGACAGGGTCATGCGGGCCCACCGCCTATTACAAACCAACCGAAAAACATTTATCATGTTTATCTTGTTTATCATGATTATGAGGAGTATTGTCTTATGCTTTTCAAGCCCGACCAACCACTTTGCTACAGGAAGAGAAGATGGCAGGGATCGGTCCGCCCCGGCGATATTGTCATGTACCGGTTTCCGCTACCGGCCTTCGACGGCGAACCAGCACGCCCTTCATTCCCTTGCCCCTGTGTTATTCATGATGTGACCGCCCATTCCGGAATTCATCTCATCACGCTTATTTGTGGCACCACCGGATTGAAGGAACAAGGCCCCAACCTGATACTTGTCGCCTCCCCACAAGCCTTGATCCTCGCCGGCCTGACCACGCCGACGCGGTTTGACGGCAGCATAAGGCTAACCGTTTCTTCACATAATCAAGGGTTTGAAGCTGCTGCCAACGGATCTCCGATCATTGGCAGGTTGGCGGGCATTGAACGGGACAAATTCCGCAATATGCGCTCCCGGATCCAGGCAGGAATTGACGCAGCCGCGCAAGCGCAAGCCATGCGTCGTCTTCGACCCTAGCCAAGTCAATCGTCTGGTTAATCGCCGTCAGCATAATGCCAGATGTGCTCGTTCTTCACCTCTGACGGGCCACTATTATGCTTTGGACCACGGCACCAATGCTGCAGGCTTTCCCAGACTGGTCGTGCAGCCTGCCGATGCCGGCGATAATTATTTGTCCCGGGAAATGCCATTTACCATGACATCATTGACCGTGCTCAAACGCCAACGTGACGATCCGCCCAACTTGATCGGGCGCGGAAAATCGCCACGGGCGATATCGCGGTAGATACTCGCCGGCGAACGATTCAATATCCGACAAACGTCCTTGATGGCAAGCAGGCGGTCGGCGGGGCTATTGGATTGGTCCATTCAATCATCTCCATTATCTGTCCTGCAAGGGAGATTGGAAAGTTGAAACGGAAACCAAAGGAAAAAATAAAAATAAATTTTTGAGGTGATATTGCTACCCTTCGAGGAGGAGTCGCTTCCCCTGAAATGCTGCAAACTAAAGCGGCCTGCCATGTCAGGATAGTTGGCAGATCAGGCAAAAACAGGAAGCCTTAAAGATGGAGGCAACGGACCGTTCCGTGATGGCAGGAGAGGAGTTTCTGTGAAATTGGCTTCATTATATCTCTTCCAAATACCCGCCGCATTCAATGGGTAGCAATACGTCTGGAAGAGGTCGAACCTCAGAAGGACGCACAAGGAACTCTATCGGCGTTCAGCCGGCATATAGAAATACCGGAACTGTTATTCGTCATAGCCGATAGCTATCAGCAAAAAGGCATCGAGCAACTATCCGTGCTACAATGTAAAAGGCCTATGGAAATGTGTCATTTGCTATCGATCGCTGAACCCCAAAAAAGATGGAGGTACTTTCCCACCCGAATGAATGCAGGAGCAAACCTGTCACATTGCTTTATATCAACAGGCAGTACACTCGGAATTTTAGGGGGTACTAAAGGGGGTGGAAAAATCGATCAAATCGATTCTCATATAAAAATCATTATCTTGCTGACAATGAATGGTCGGAGTGAGAGGATTCGAACCTCCGACCCCCTCGTCCCGAACGAGGTGCGCTACCAGGCTGCGCTACACTCCGACATGTGTTTACTGGAGTATGACAATTCGATGACTTTTTCAAGCTTATCGCATGAATTTGCTGATGATTTACCTGCCTTTTGCTGAACGATTTCAACAAGGCGGATGTGACCTGACCGCATGGCTGCTGGTGGCAAGAGGAAATCACGGATTGAATGGCGGCGGCGTGGCCTATCACCTCTGCTATACTGGGCTTGCTGACAAACCCAAACCGGTTGCGAGCCTTGCCCCTGAAGCAAGAAGTTTGTCCTTCATTGCCTGCCACTTTCCCCCATTGCGGGCAAGGATCGCATCGTCGATCAGGGTGACGTCATAATGACGCTTGAGAGCTGCCTTGGCGGTTGCGTTGATGCAAGCCGTTGCATCCTGTCCTGTGATGTAGAGATGGCCGATTTCATGATCATCGAGATAGCGGGTGAACATGGGTGCAGTGAAACTGTCCCCCTCATGCTTCCAAACATGATAATTGGCCTCATAGGTCAGCGCATCGTCTCGCTTGAGCCCCAGAGAGCCTTCGATGCCAGCGCCACCTGCGATGATCTTGACGACAAGTTTTTCCAGCGGATCGGTGAAGGCATGACTGATTTCGATCACCGGGATACCGAGCTGATGCGCCTCGGCCGCCAGTTCATTGATCTGGTGGAAAGCAACAAGACGTCGCTCGGGATCATGGGCCAACTTGCCGCTGGCACGGGTGAAATCATGCTGCATGTCGATCACCAACAAAGCTGAGTTGGGTCGAGCAGTCTTGTCAATCGGCTTTGCCCGTGGGCGATTGATCACACGATAAAGCCCGTTGGCCATCAGAAAGACGATCAAGGCTAGCGTCAGTCCCAGTATCAGGTTCATCCGTCTTTCTCCCCTTTTGATGTGCATCCGGTGCAATGCCGCCGCCATTGTAGAGCCTCGCCAGACGTGTCTCAACCAAATGACGCCGGTGCGCCAATTGGCCTCTTTGGCGAGCGACAGAAAACCCGGCAGACATTGGCCTGCCGGGTTCGATACCAAACAACGAATGACGCTTATTTGACTTCGCTGATACGGCCGTCAATCACGGGCGCATAATCGGGATTGTTGGACAGATAATCTGCAACAAGCTGCTCAAGGCCCGGACCATAATCATAGGCATTCATGCCGTTGGTTTTGAAGACTTTATAGCCGTCGCCACCAGAGCGCATATAGTTGTTGGAGACCACACCATAGGTGGCTTCCATGTCGATGGGGGCCCATTTGCCATCTTGCATCACTTCAACTGCAGTGATGCGCTCGCCAACTGGCTTGGCACGGGTCCAGCTGAATTTCAGACCGGCGACCTGCGGGAAGCGGCCTTTGACTTCTTCCACCTGAGAGACGCCATTTTCCAAAGCGGCAACCACATCGGCCCCCTTCAACTGGAAGGTCGCAGCGGTGTTCTGGAATGGCAGAACGGTAAGAACTTCGCCCATGGTGATTTCACCATCATTGATGGAGGCACGCAGGCCACCACCATTCTGGATGGCGATGGAGATGCCCTGCCCCTTCATGCGCTCCAGCATGGCATCGGCGACGAGGTTACCCATTTCGCATTCCATCTGGCGGCATTTTTCGCGAGACCCGTCGATCAACGCCTTGGAGGAGCCGATCACCTTGACTTTCAGCTCTTCGATTGGCGCACCCAGCTCAGCAACGCGCTTGGCAAAGGCTTCGTTCGGCAGGACAGACTTGTCGAGCAGGATCGGATCGCCCTTGGCAGAGACGACTTCGCCCTTGTCATCAAAGGTCACTTCGATGTCGCCAACATATTTCGAATAGGCATAGGCCTGCACGATCGGCACGTCCTTGCCGTCCGGATTCTTGACCATCACCGGATAAGGGGCTGCGGCCTTCTTGTCGGTGTTGGAGAGCAAGGTGTGGGAGTGGCCACCAACAATCAGGTCGATGCCAGCAACCTTGGAGGCAAGATCCATGTCTTTTGGCAGACCTTCATGGGTGACAGCGATGATCTTGTTGACGCCCTGTTCTGTCAGTTCCTGCACGGCCTGTTTGAGATAATCCTCGGACGAAGAGAAGATGACCTTGTCGCCTGGAGACGAGGTTTCAACGGTGTCTTCTGCCAAGGTGGAGATGAGACCGATTTTCTCGCCACCGACTTCCTTGACGATGTAGCCCTTGATCTTGCCTTTGAGCAGCGGTTCGCTGGAGACGTCGATATTGCCGGAAATGACCGGGAACTCGGCCTTGTCAACAAAGTCAGAGAGGCCTTTCGGGCCATCGTCAAACTCGTGGTTGCCAACGGCCATGACGTCAAAGCCAATGCCATTCATGAACTCGACTGCGGCAGCGCCCTTGTAGGTGGAATAGAAGAGCGACCCCTGAAACTGGTCACCGGCATCGATGGTCAGAACATTCTTGCCTGCGGCTTTCAGTGCGTCGCGACGCTGGTCGATCATCGTTTTGACGCGCGCGATACCACCATAGCATTTGCCTTCTTCTTCGCCTTTGGCGTTGCAGGTCGAGTCATACTTGTTGATCGACTCGATCCGGGAGTGCAAATCGTTGATATGGAGAATGTTGAGAGAGAAATCCGCATTGGCAGAGCTGGCAAATCCTGCCGTCAGAGCCAAGGCAGCCACGCCAGTGAAAAGTGTTTTCATAATGGTTGAAACCTCCAAAAGAAACTATGTCTCCCCTCGTCTGGACACGTCCAGAGCCGCCATGCAAGTGAGCCCCGCTTCTTTGTATCTGAGCGATATGGACAGCATGGCTTAAGGAATTTCGTCTTCAGCGCACCGTCAGCCGTCTGAAGTGCGAGCCAAGTTAGCGGCCTGCGACAACTGTTTCATGACAATGGGGCGAAGACCAGACCCGCGATCAGGATCCCCACAAATATGTCGAAATAGCTCGACATACCCGTTTTGGTAGTCCCTGAGCGCTCAAAAACCAGTCAATCAGAGGTGCAAGCTGCCTTTCAAGACAGCATTGAATCAGTTCATCACAGGTTCGCTCGACCGCTTTTCCAAGTAAAAGCGTGCCCGCTCCGCGACAGCCTCATTGCGATCAGTGCATAATTGGAGCGCCAAAGCATCCAGTGCCGGGCTTGCAGTCTCCCGTCTGGCTATGAGGGCATCCGCCGCCAGTTTGCGCACACTGGCCGATTTGTCCGATGCGGCTGCCTCGATCCAGAAGTCGAGCTCGACCTTCAGGCCGAGAGGACGGCAGACAACATTGCGCTCCTGCATGAAGCGGCCACGATAATCTTCGATCAGGCCCGGCTTGTAACCGTCGATCCATGAGACTTCACCGCTGAGCAGTATCTGCATGGCCAGAGCCCGCAGATGAGGCTGGGAGGCTTCTGCTGCCAATGTCGGGATATGAGGGTCGAGGTCCTCGTTGGGCAAAAGAGCCTTCAATCCTTTCGCTCCGGTTCCATCACGGCTTTCGCAGATCAGCTCTATGATGGCAGCCAGACATTCGGATCTCTGCATTGCCGTATCAACCAACGCTCTGGCTTCTGGATCCCAACGGATGAGGTGCTTTGAATAGTCAAGAAGGAACAAAGCGCTGTCGGCGATGACCGCCGTGTCTGTCAGCGGCAACAGCCGTTTGGCGCTGTCAAGCGCTGCCTTGCGCACAGAAGCGACCCAGTCATTCATCCGATAGACAAGAGTGCCGACGTCAAATGGAGACGCAGGTGGCATATCGATCAGCTGCATCGCCATTTGCCGGACATAGCCAGAATCGTGATAGGCGAACAACCAACATAGATGCGGGTGGGTCTGCATCAAGCGCAGTTCCTTGGTGAGGAAAGGGGCTTTGACACTTAGCAACCCCTCCGGCAGATCCCTCTTGAGTTCATCAAAAACCGACCGCTCAGAGGGTTGACTGCAGGTGGACCAATCGACCCGCCAATTGAGCTTTGCACATTTGGAGATGACCCCGGCTGCATCCACGACCGCCGAGGCGGGCAGCTCTGCCAGTGCAACACGAAAGGCATCAATCTGCTCGGGATGCAGGGTTCCTTCCCGGATTGCCTTGCCCAACTCGAATAGCGCGGTCTGCAACGCCGGAGGCAGGCGAGAGCGATCTTTCAAGGTATAAAGATCCGGGTAAGGCAAGGGACGGGACAAGGCATGAGTTCCATTGCTGAGGGGGCACTGATCTCTGTGATGAAGCTTATGAAATAGCCAGAAGGAACTCAACCACTTGTCGCAATACCGAAAAGCCCACCTTGTGGTGGGCTTAACACGGTCTTTTCAGGCTTGGTAAAGGGCGGTCAATGCGCCCCGACCTTGATGACCATCTTGCCGAAGTTGCGGCCTTCAAGCAGGTCAATGAAAGCGGAGGGCGCTTTCTCCAAACCCTCGACCATATGTTCGCGATACTTGATCTTGCCGAGCTTTATCCATTCAGTCATCTGGCTGGCAAACTCGGGATAGACATGGCCAAAGTCATCAAAAACGATGAAACCCTGCAGTTTGACCCTGTTGACGAGGAGCATCGTCATCAGTTGGCCGGACAGATCAGGGCCTTCGGCCTGACCGGTTGCATTGTAGCGCGAAATGACGCCGCAAAGCGGAATGCGGGCCTTGGGATTGAGCAGCGGCAACACAGCCATCAAGACCTTGCCGCCGACATTTTCGAAATAAACATCGATGCCCGCAGGGACTGCGGCGGCCAGTTGGGCTTCAAAATCATCCGCATAGCGGTCAATGCAGGCGTCAAACCCCAACGCTTCAACCGCATAGGTGCATTTTTCCGCGCCGCCGGCGATGCCAACCACATGACATCCCTGCAATTTTGCGATCTGACCCACCTGTGCACCAACTGCGCCGGTGGCAGCGGCAACAACAACCGTTTCCCCTGCCTGCGGCTCGCCAATCTTTAGCAAACCGGCATAGGCCGTCAGTCCGGGCATACCCAAAACACCAAGGGCCCAAGAAGGATTGATCGGATCCTTGCCCATATTCTGCACCATCGTGCCATCGGACAGGGCATAATCCTGCCAGCCGCTGAAGGACAGCACCCAGTCCCCAGCCTCAAACCCATCAAGGTGGGAGGTCACGACACGTCCAACAGTGCCTCCGACCATAACCTGTCCCACTGCCACCGGTTCGGCATAGGATTTGGCGTCACTCATTCGTCCGCGCATATAAGGGTCAAGGGAGAGATAGACCGTGCGAATGAGCATCTGCCCCTCTCCCGGTGTAGGGATTTCTTCCGTGACCATTTTCAAGGTCTTGTCATCGGGCGACCCGACAGGGCGTTCGGCCAGAAGCAGCTGGCGGTTGGCTTTATCTGATTGTGTCATCTTGTCTTATTTCCTGTTAGACCAGTTCTATTAGACCAGTCGTCTGTGTTTTTGATTGCAAAATTTCTATCTCACCATTCCGTCTCGTGAAAGGAGATCTTCGGGTGATGTGTTGGGTTACTAAGGACGAGGAAGCAGGGATTCTGTGTTTTTCAGGGCAGACTGAAATGGTTGAATCGACTGGTCAAGTTTTGCCAGCAAGCTGGCCCCCAGCCACATTTGATAAAGATGGTTGGCCAAGGAGCGTGGTTCAACATGGCTCGGGATCGACCGATCGGTGATGCCAATCTTGATCTGGTCCACCATTCGCTCAACAATCGAACTGGTGCCTTCGGCGAGGATCCTGCGCATGCCATCTGACATGTCGGAGATCTCAGCTCCCAACTTGACAATCAGGCATTGCTGCGCGCTCTGGCGGGTCGATTGCCGGATCATCCACATGTTAAAGAAGGACATCAGATGGTCGCGACCGCTTACGGCCTTGTCCACCCAGAGTTCATCCAGACGCTGGTGATAGGATTCGACATACCGCTCGAGCAAAGCGCAGCCGAAATCTTCCTTAGATTCAAAATAGTGGTAGAAGGAGCCCTTCGGCACCTTGGCGGTCTTGAGCAATTCGCCCAAGCCAAGCGCATTGAAGCCTCGCTCGGACATAAGATCCCGTCCGATGGTGAGTATGTGATCGCGCGTGTGGGTGCCTTTGTTCTGCATGGAATCAAGCTAAGCATCAGATAGACCAATCGTCTAGTTGGTACTTACCCGTATTTTTGCACATTTCACAGTATTTTCAGGTCTCTTCCACTGCTTCGACATAATACCATCGACCGGATTTCTTCTTGAACAGGCTATTCTCACGGTGAGTTTGCAGTGATCCCCCGGCCAAATAGCGGGCCTCGAACAAAACCGTTCCCTTTCGGTCTTTCGCCCCGCCCGAATTTTTGCCCAGAATGGTTAGGCCAACCCAATGATTGTCGGCGGCCCATTTGGCGGTGGCAAAGGGGTCAAAACCGGCTTGATAGGCGGGCCAGAGGGTATCGCGCAGATAGTCGATCCGCTGCAAGGCAAAAGCGGCATAGCGAGAGCGCATCAGCTGTTCAGCGGTTTGCGGCAGGGCTGCCCCATCATGAAAGGTGCCGCAACAGGCAGAGAGTGGCTGGCCAGTGCCGCATGGGCAGAGTGCGTTGCTCATAAGTGCATTAATCCTCTTCTACCATCTTTTCTTGCCTCCTGCTTCCTTGTATTAAAAAGACCGGCTGAAGCAAAGCCTGTCCTGATACCCTTTCCCCTTTCCTGCCCATTGCCAAGGAGCACCATCATGCGCCGCATCTGTTTTGTCGGAGCCTCCACCGTTGAAGGGATGGGGGATGAGGCCGGTCTGGGCTGGCCGGGGCGGTTGTGGCAGGCCCATCGGGGCGAAGACAGTGCCTTTGTCTCCTACAATCTGGGTATCCGCGGCCAAACATTGAACCAGTTCAGGAAACGCGCGCGCCAGGAGTGCGAGCAGCGATTTCAGCGCACGATGGGACCAATCATCATTTTGGGAACAGGCGCCAATGATCTCAGCCGCTTTGCCGAAGGGGACTACCAAGGCAAACCACGCACGCCTCAGGCCAGCCTGTTGCGCAATTTTCGCGAGCTGGTCTCAGATCTCAGCGCAATTGCGACGCTTCTGGTGATCGGGCCGCCACTGATTGAAGAAGACCGGATGCCTTTCAAGATGGAGAAGCAACCGAGCCTTGACTTCCGCCTTGAGGATATCGCAGCGGTTAGCCTCCTGTATCGGGACATCTGCAAGGACAATGACATCGCCTTCTTCAATCTTTATGAGGCGCTCAGCCAAAGTCCTGTCTATCGCCGATCCTTGAGTGAAGGAGCGGATGGTCTGCACCCGACCGGCATGGGCTATCAGGTGATTGCCGATCAGGTCGGGGCATGGAGTGCCTGGAAGGCTGCGTTGGAGAAAGGCTGGGCCTAGCGTGTCTTGCGCTTGAGGATCTTTTCCTCGATATAGGCCGCACCGATAAACATGAAGACCGAAGCGATGACCATCACCTGCATGATGCGCTCCGACTGTCCCTCGGCAGCGGTGATGATCTCGGCGACATTCCAGAATTCCAGATAGATCGCCAGAGCGACAAGAATGCTGACAACAGCAATGGCACGCAAAATCGTGATGAGTAGAGACATGTTGGATCCTTGGGGCTGGTTGTCCTGGCCAATAGACTAGCATCCCCTCCCCCAAATGGGGCAAACGGGGAAGCCAGTTGGCTCTTCTGCCTCGCGGTTATACTCTGATCGAGCCATTCGCGCTACCAGCTCAATGTTCAGGTTTGTGCGTATCTCGCAGCCCACCCCATTGCTTTTTGCCGCTTCAACGCCTAATCCATGACTGAGCTCAGACCAAGGAGACGCGTATGCCTTCCCTACCCGGCATTTTTCAGATCGGCAGTTACGAGATGATCGTTCTGCAGGTATTGATTCTGGCTGGCACCATAGGCGCCATCACCGCCAAGGCAAAGGGACGCTCGGGCTTTCTCTGGTTCGTGCTCAGTGTTGTGACCTGCGGTTTCGGCATTCTGGTGGTGTTGTTCATGCCAGCTGTCACGAAAGGTCCGACAAACGCGCCAGATACTGAGAATAAAGGCAAGCCGTCAGAAGACTGACCTGCCCTCTTCGGTCTCATTTCCTATTGAGGAAAGACGCAAAGGCGGCCATCGCCTCGCTTGATTTGAGCTGTTTGGCAAAACAGTCCGCTTCTTCGCGGATGCGGGCCTTCACATCGGCCACATGGCTCTGGCGCATCAGATCGCGGGACAACTTCATGGCCCCCACCGGTTTGGATGCGATTTTTTCTGCTGCTTGCAACGCGGTCTGTTCCAGCGCCTCGGCAGAGGTCACCTTGTTGACCACACCTGCCTTTTCCATTGCGGCAGCATCAAAGGCCTCGCCCATGCACAAAAGCTCGAAGGCGCGCGCATGTCCCATTATGCGAGGCGCCAGCAAAGTGCTTGCCGCTTCGGGCACAAGAGCGAGGTCCGTGAAAGGCGTCTTGAACACAGAACGGTCAGACGCCACCACATAATCGCAATGGAGCAACAGGGTGGTGCCAACTCCGATTGCCAATCCATCGACACCCGCAATCAGTGGTTTGCCGCACTCAGCCAATGTGTCGAGAAAGGCGATGATCGGCTCGCCCAAGGCACCGCTCTGAGCCATGTTGACGAAATCACCGATGTCATTGCCGGCGCTGAAGGCCCCCGGCACGCCAAGCAGGACCGTCACGCGGGTTGCGTCGTCAAGATTGGCCTCGCGCAAGCCTTTGGCGATGGCATCATACATATCGGCGGTCAGGGCGTTTTTCTTTTCAGGGCGGTCCAGCCGGATCGTGCGGATACCGTCCTTCACCTCAACCTTGACCCAAGCGCATTCACTCATTTGTCTCTCTCCCTCAGAGCCATCACATCTACACCTAACGTAAACGGAACAATTCGTTCAAACAAGAGCGAAACGCTAAGACAGCGC
Source organism: Cohaesibacter sp. CAU 1516 (assembly GCF_005771485.1). Lineage (NCBI taxonomy): Bacteria > Pseudomonadati > Pseudomonadota > Alphaproteobacteria > Hyphomicrobiales > Cohaesibacteraceae > Cohaesibacter > Cohaesibacter sp. CAU 1516. The sequence goes on from NZ_VANT01000004.1 coordinate 49,542, forward strand.
TTTTGCCACCATCGCGCATTGCGTCACAGAAGAGAGGTGTGGCCGTGCAATCGGTCGGCGAGAAGTCAGTCAGTCGACGTCGAGGGGCTCGGTGCCTGCTGCCTGCCCTTCGGTGGACAGGCGGATTTTCTCGACCTTCTCTTCTGCCTTTTTCAGCAAAGTGTCACAGTGGCGCTTGAGTGCTTCGCCCCGCTCATAGGCTTCGATGGACTTTTCCAGTGCGACATCGCCCCGCTCGAGGCGCTGCACGATCTGCTCCAGCTCAGCCAATGCGGCTTCGAAGGTGAGATTGGAAAGGTCGGACATGGTGAAGTTCCTTTGATGACGGGGTAGCCTTGAAACGCCAGAATCACGAATGGGTTCGCGATTCTTACTCTCTTTCTTACATGGAAAATTCGGCTTGGAAAAGAGAACATCAGGCAAAGAAAAAGGGCCCAGTGCCTGCCAGAACGTGGACCCCGGAGTCGGCCTTGTGTCTTTCCGCCTATTATCGCAATCGCACGAACAGGATCGCAGGATTGCTCTTGGTCAAGATGTCGCCAACTTTGCCCCGCTGGCAGAATGCCCTATCCATGCATCAGCCTGTCGACATGCACAGCCACTGACCGCGCAAGCGCCGTCAGGTCGTAGCCGCCTTCCAGCAGGGAGACAATGCGATTGTTACAGCATTTGTCAGCCACGTCCATCAACTTGCCAGTCATCCACGAGAAATCTGCCTCGGTGCACGTAAGATCCCCTAGGGGATCGCGGATATGAGCGTCAAATCCGGCGGAAATGATCACCAGATCGGGGCTGAAATTGTATAGGGACGGGAGAATCCGGGTCTCGAATGCTTCACGAATGTGATCGGAGCCATTGCCTGCGGCAAGGGGCGCATTGACGATGTTGCCCTCGTCATCCTTGCCGGTCTCGTTCCATTCACCGGTGCCTGGATAAAGAGGCATCTGGTGCGTGGAGCAATACATCAGACTCGGATCATCCCAGAAAATGTCCTGCGTGCCATTGCCGTGATGGAGATCAAAGTCGATCACAGCGATCCGCTCGGCGTCATACTTGGCCTGAGCGTATCGGGCTGCAACGGCCGCATTGTTGAAAAAGCAAAAGCCCATAGCCCGGTTGATTTCCGCATGGTGACCCGGAGGGCGAATACCGCAAAAGGCATTATGGGAATGCCCCTGCATTACCTCGTCGACGGCCTGCGTCGACGCGCCTACGGCATAGAGGGCAGCATCCAGCGTGCCCGGCGACAAAGTGGTGTCGCCGTCGATCGAGACCAGACCAGTTTCGGGCGATACACTTTCCAGCATGCCAACATGATTTTCCGGATGGCAGCGCACAATGTCTTCACGCCGTCCCATCTGCGCCTCTTCGCGCGGCATGAAGTGGAATTTCTCATGTTCAAGCGCCATATTGACCGCTCGCATGCGATCGGGGCGTTCGGGATGCCCCTCCGGGGTCTCGTGCTTGAGAAAAGACGGGTGCGTGATATAGACCGTGGACACAGTCGGATACTCCTCCAAGGGGCTCGCCAATCTTTGACTGCTGGCTGAGATTCCCCGCTATCCGTAATTTTCAGGATACCCTATCCAACGGGAGGACGGGCATGCAAGTCAATGCAACATTTGGGGCAAGACGATGACAATACAAGCATTGCGAGATGATCCACGCCCCGATCCTCGCCAAAGGGAGAGGCCTTGCTGCTCACAGGGTGCCCCTTTTTTGGCCCCTCGCCTTGCGTAAGAACGAGATGTGATGGCTCACTCGTCCACCGCATTAACCATGGGCGGCAAAATAGTTCCCTTAAGAATTGATTAACCATAAGCTCCTGACTAGAGTTCGCTTACCAAGCAAGGCGACCGGAGCCAGCCGATGTTTTCTTTCTATCAGAAGCTATTCATGATCTTTCGGGCGACATTCCTCTATTCGGGACGCGCGCCTCGCAGAGAATTCTGGCTGTTCCTGACGGTTTATGTGCTGATGTTCTTTGCCGCGATTGGTGCTGACGTAACCTATTTTCGCGAGGCACAGCCAACGGGCTTGCTGATCGTGCTGAGAGACCTGTTTGGAGGGCGCGAACCATTCGTGCCTTTGTTCCTGCTCGTCTTCACGCCACCACTGGTCTCTCTCACCGTGCGCCGCCTGCACGATCGGGGGTTTGATGGCTGGTGGTCGCTGCTTGGCCTCTTGCCGCTGTTGGGCTGGCTGCCGCTGGCCTATCTTTTGGGTCGCAAGGGACAGCAAGGATTCAATCGCTTTGGGGCCGACCCTCTGGCGCTGGCCCATGTGGTGCAGTCCGAGACGAACAACCAGAACACCCATAGCGAAGCGACCGGTTCGTCTTACGCACCCGCTGAATAAAATTGTCCGTCTACTTGCCAGACACAATGATCACTGCAATGCTTGACCATATGTCTTTTGCTGGATGGTCATCATGCATTTCACGACAGCGGTTCAAACAGTCTTTTTCAAGAAATATGGCACCTTCAAGGGCCGCGCCCTGCGTTCGGAATATTGGTGGTGGACGCTGGCGATAATTCTGATCGCGACTGCGGCGCAGATCGTCGACATCTCATTTCTGGCGACCCAAGTGCATATGATGCGAGGTCCGGGCGCCTTTTCCGTGGAGCATAATGGCCCACTTTCAACGATTGTAACACTGGCAACCATAATTCCCAATCTGGCAGTCATGGTGCGTCGCCTGCATGACAGCGACATGAGCGGCTGGTGGTTCTTTATCGTCTTTGTGCCCCTGTTGGGGATGCTGTTCTTTCTTTATCTGTTGATCCGACGCGGCACCGATGGCCCCAACCGGTTTGGTCCCGATCCGCTTGACCCGACCTCTAATCTCCAACAAGACTGGCAGCGCGGGACAAGCGATGCGCCAGCCCAGCATGAGGGACGACGCTATCGAGGCCTGCCAAGGGATGAGGATGCGGTGCCAGACGACCGTATGTCAGAAGATATCGTTGAGGACGAAGCATCAGGACGGCGCCCTCCATCCAACCCCGAACCCGAACCCAAACCCGAACCGAGGGCTAAGGAGACAGCTCCGTCTCGCCCCTCATGGCGAACCCCATCCACCCGCAAGGATGGGTTCCAGACGACGCAGGAACGGTTCAAGGACAAATAGGACAAAAAACCTGACTTTGCGTCTCACGGGTTGAAGCGCGCCAGGGTGTTCTTTAGCGAACCGGGCCGCATACTGCTCTGTTGACGCACAGGCCAAACCGTGTATTGACTTGAAACAACAAATCAATTTCATCTCTTTCATACAGCAGGTCTCGCCATGAACAGCAAGGATGTTGGCTCCCCATATGCCATCCCGCAACCGAGCGTTCCCACGCTGCCAATCACCGGATCAGATCAGCTTTTTCCCATCAGGCGGATTTACTGCGTTGGTCGCAACTATGCCGCCCATGCCATCGAAATGGGACATGATCCCGACCGCGAACGGCCTTTTTTCTTCCAGAAAAATCCGGACAATATCCTGTGTGATGCGGACTTTCCCTACCCGCCCCTGAGCAAGGACGTGCATTTTGAGGTCGAGTTGCTCGTCACCTTGAAGGCAGGTGGGTGCGATATTCCGGTCGATGAGGCTGAAAACCTGATCTTCGGCTATGGCGTCGGGGTCGACTTCACCCGCAGGGATCTTCAGGCTCAGGCAAAAAAACAGGGTCGCCCTTGGGCCGCAGCAAAGGCGTTTGAAGCCTCAGCGCCCGCTTCGTCCATTGTGCCTGCCAGCGCTGTTTCCTCGCTTACGGGCAGGCGCATCTGGCTCAAGAGGAATGGCGAGCTGCAACAGGACAGCACGCTCGACCACTTAATCTGGAGCGTACCAGAGGTCATCAGCGAACTGTCAAAGCAATTTGAACTTGCCGCCGGGGACGTAATTTTCACCGGAACACCAGCCGGGGTCAGCTCTGTTCAGATCGGCGACCGCATTGACTGCGCGGTGGAGGATATTGCCGCGCTGTCTTTTCGCGTCGTCTGAGCCGTCATCCTTGAGAGCAAAACACAAAACCCCGATGCACTGCACCGGGGTTTTGTTTGTTTTTTGGCGTATTCAGGCCCGATCAGCTGACCGTGATATCGAGGCCCAAATCGAAGTTGGGGGCCGAATGGGTGATGTAACCGGCGGAAATGAAGTCAACGCCAGTTTGGGCCACCGCACGGATGGTCTCAGGGCTGACACCACCGGAAGCCTCGGAAATGATGCCCGTGCCTTCCATCATGGCAAGCGCCTCGCGAATGGTCTCCGGGCCCATATTGTCGAGCATGACAACATCGGGCTTGGCTGCGATGGCTTCTTTGAGCTGCTCGAGGGTATCAACTTCGATTTCCACCTTGACCAGATGGCCGACATAATCGCGGGCACGACGGATCGCTTCGGTAACAGAGCCGGAGACGGCAATATGGTTGTCCTTAATCAGGATCGCGTCATCAAGGCCAAACCGATGGTTCGAGCCGCCGCCGCATTTCACGGCATATTTTTCAAAGGCCCTGAGACCCGGAGTGGTCTTCCGGGTGCAGGTCACCTTGGCGTCGGTGCCTTCGGTCAGCTTGACCATCTGGTTGGTTGCCGTGGCAATGCCAGACATGCGGCCCATAAAGTTGAGGGCGATGCGCTCGGCTGACAGCACCAGACGGGCGGGGCCAAAAATGCGGGCCACCACGTCACCCTTTCTGACTTCCGTGCCATCTTCCATTTGTGGGCTGAAGGTGACAATTTCACCATGCCATTTGCCGATCAACCGGAAGGCGCTGTCTGCCAGCGGGATACCGGAAATGACTCCTTCGTCACGGGCGGCAATCACGGCTTTTGCGTGGGCGGTTTCGGGGATCGTCGACAGGGTCGTGATGTCCCCGGCCAGTCCCAGATCCTCTTTCAGCGCCGCCAGCACTGCCTCGTCAATGATGGGTTGTGGCAGATAGAGCTTGTCTGCTGAAAAGCTGGTCGCTTCGCTCATGGGCGAGATATCCTCCTAGTCGACGCTCCGGTCGAGACAAATTGCTATGGCTCATTGGTGGGTGGGTAGATGTCAGTTGGTCCGATTGACGTGCCGCTCAGTCCAGATCTTCCTCACCGTGATGCTTCTCAAGAACGGCTGCCACGATGGCATCGGCTTGTTTCAGGGTCATGTAGGTCCGCTTTTCCCACGCCTTATCTGGCGTAGGATAATCAGTGCGATAATGGCCACCCCGACTTTCGGTGCGTTGCAAGGCAGAGGCCGTCATCAATTTTGCTGTGATCAGTTGATTGCGAAAGCTGTTGCTGACTGCTTTTTTCTCCAGTTTCACAATGATCTGCAAGGCCTTTTCCAGCCCTTCCCCATTGCGCTCCACGCCAACATAGCGGCTCATGGTCTTGCGCAGCTTTTTCACATCTTTTGCCGGTTGAGGCACGCCGGGCAACTGGTCCTGATTGGCCAGTGGCTCGCGGACGTGAATTTGGGGGCTGTTGACCTGTCGATTGATGTCTTCGGCAACAAAGGACGCAAAGACGACGGCTTCAAGCAAGGAGTTGGAGGCCAAACGATTGGCACCATGCGCCCCGGTCGAGGTTACCTCGCCTGCGGCCCAAAGACCGTCCAGCGTCGTGCGCCCCATGGCGTCGGTCAGCACGCCGCCCATATGATAGTGGGCCGCTGGCGCAATGGGCAGCGGGTCCTTACGCGGATCGAGCCCTGCCGCCTGGGCATAGGCAAAGACCGTCGGGAAGTCTTCGGGGAATTTCTCACCGATCGCCGCTCGGCAATCAAGAAAGGCGCCTTTGCCTTGTTCCACTTGTCGATGGATGGCGCGGGCGACAATATCCCGTGGGGCCAACTCGGCATCGGGATGCTCATCAAGCATGAAGCGATGGCCATCATTGTCGATCAGGTGAGCGCCGTGGCCGCGTAGGGCTTCGGTTGCCAAAGGGGCCGGATCCTTGTCAAAGTCAAGCGCTGTGGGGTGGAACTGCATGAATTCCGGGTCCGCAATAACAGCACCCGCCCGGGCAGCCATGGCGATGCCATCGCCTTTGGATTCGATTGGGTTGGTGGTAACCCGATATAGGTGGCCACAGCCCCCGGACGCCAGCACAACGGCGCGGGCGGGGAATAGAACGGTGCTGATGCTTTCGGTCTCGGAACTGGTGCGTGCACGGGCAATGACGCCCTCAACATAGCGGCCATTCATGTGCAGTCGTTCGGCCTGATAGTCCGAGACGATACGGATGGATGGCAAATCCTGAACCCGCTTGATAAGGGCACGCATGATGGATGCGCCTGCCATATCGCCGGACACCCGCACGATGCGGTTAGCGGAATGGGCTGCCTCACGGCTCAGTTTGAGGGTGCCGCGCAAATCCTTGTCAAACGGCACGCCAACCTCCAGCAGATCGAGAATACGATCCGCCGCAGATGAGACCATCAAACGGGCAATCTGCTCGTCAACGATGCCAGCACCGGCCGAAACCGTATCCTTGAGGTGGGCCTCGACGCTATCGCCTTCGGACACGGCGGCGGCGATGCCTCCCTGTGCCCAGACGGAGGACGAGCCTTCGCCAATGGGGGCCGCCGAAATGACGGTGACCGGGCGCGGGGCCAGTTTGTAGGCACAGAACAGGCCAGCCAAGCCACCACCGACGATGATCACATCATCGTTGGTTTGCCAGCTTGCCGGACGGAAATCATCGGGCGCGGAGAAGATCATCGCGAGGTGTCCCTGACTTGTGAGACAATGGCTTGTGAGACAATTGAACCAGTGAAAACACAATCACAGGAACCAAGGGCACGCAAACGAAAAAGACCCGGTCATACCTCTGCAAAAGGCGAGTAGACCGGGCCGCGGCTCGGTTAAGATTTCAGATTGATCATCCGTTCAACCGCCAAACGGGCCTTGTCGGAGACCAACGGATCCACGGTAACCTCCTCCTGCATATAGAGCAGGCTGTCGAGGATTTTCGGCAGGGTGATCTTCTTCATGTGCGGACACAGATTGCAGGGACGGACAAAATTCACGTCCGGCGCTTCGCTGGCCACATTGTCGGCCATCGAGCATTCGGTGATCATCATCACCTTTTCCGGCCGGTTGTTGAGCACCCAGTCAATCATGCCCTTGGTGGAGCCGGAGAAATCGGCCTCTTCAACCACTTCTGGCGGGCATTCCGGGTGCGCAATGATCTGTACATCCGGCATCTGGCGACGGTAGGAGCGGATTTCATCTGCCGAGAAACGCTCATGCACTTCGCAGGATCCCGCATAGGTCAGAACTTCGACATCCGTCTGACGGGCAACATTCTTGGCCAGATACTGATCCGGGATCAACAAGACCCTGTCAGTGCCCATGCTCTCTACCACCTGCACGGCGTTGGAAGAGGTGCAGCAGATGTCACATTCGGCCTTCACGTCGGCACTGGTATTGACATAGGTGATGATCGGAACACCGGGATATTTGTCACGCAAGGCGCGCACATCAGCCGCGGTGATCGAGGAGGCCAGCGAACAACCTGCCGTCGCATCGGGAATCAACACCGTTTTTTCCGGGCAGAGAATCTTCGAGGTTTCGGCCATGAAATGAACGCCACACTGGATGATCAAATCCGCGTCCGAGCGGGCCGCCTCAATAGCCAACTGCAGGCTGTCGCCCTTGAAGTCCGAAACGCCATGGAAGATTTCCGGGGTTTGGTAATTGTGGGCCAGAATGACCGCGCCGCGCTCTTTCTTGATCTTGTTGATGGCGGAGATGTAAGGCGCATGGAATGGCCATTCAATCGGAGGAATGACATTCTTGACCAGCTCATAGATGGGCGCGGTTTCGGCAGCCACTTCGTCGGTATATTCGAGCGAAGGCATCGGCAAAATACCGCGTTCCTTGGCGGCTTTGCTCGGATTACGGGTCGCAAAATCGGTCGCGCTTTGTGCAGGCATCATGCTTTGAGCCTCCTCTCTTTTGCGGAACGGATGGCCGGAGGATGATGCCTCCCGCCTTCGGGTCTTGCCGGTGTGATTGCAACCCGGCTCGACTGTCTGGTGTTTGATGGCTTATCGGCACATGTAATGACACTGGTAAATTGCCAACTTGCGCTTCATTACTTATACTCAACTTGAGCATAAAGGGGGCCATAAAACAACCAGCGCTCCGCTGGTCCTCCTGCCGCATGGCAGGTCTCGATTGTTTTTCGAATGCTAATATAGGTGCAGACTATTGAAAATTCCAGACCCCACCGAGCAACAGGGGATAAGTGCTACCTAAGTCGGAGCCGTAAGTATGCATGACGGAAGGGCTGCTATGACGCCATCAAGGACGCTGTTTCAAGAGGCTGGAAGGTGAAAAACCCGTATCTCTTGAAAGGGATACGGGTTTTTCGAAGAGTTTCAAATATACTGTCGCTCTGAAAATCGGATGATAGCAACCATGTAAAAAAAGCTTGGCTTCAAAGTTCTTGATGATCACTCAATGGCTATGACCATAAGACCGTGACGTGACAGATACATGACAAATTTGCCTATGAGACAGCGCTTATTGATGAAAGAATTTGATGCATTGATCATGAATAATCACTTTTCCTGAGGCCTTTTGACGCTTAAACTGGCGCCTCTTGGGAATCGGCAGCACTCTTCATGCCTTGTGATTCCATCCGATATTGGGAGACGGATCCATGACCGAACTACCAAAAAGCCGCCTACCCTATGGCCTGATCATATTTTTGGGTTGTCTTGTCGCGATCATTGGCTTTGGGCCGCGCTCAACCATGGGCTTTTTTCTCAACCCCGTCACTGTCGAGAATGGCTGGAGCCGTGAAGTCTTTTCATTGGCCATCGCCATGCAGAATCTGGTCTGGGGCGTCGCACAACCAATTGTCGGCATGATCGCTGACCGGTTTGGCACGGCCAAGGTCCTGACTGCCGGGGCGTTGACCTATGCGGTATCGCTTTATTGGATGTCCGGCGTAACCGATCCCACCTCTTTCACCATGAGCGCAGGCGTCCTGATGGGGATCGGCATTGCAGGGTCAGGCTTCTTTCTGGTGCTCGCTGCCTTTACCCGCCTCTTGCCCCCACATTATCGCTCCGTTGCTTTCGGTCTGGGAACCGCAGCAGGCTCGATGGGTCAGTTTCTGTTTGCGCCGATCAGTCAAGGCCTGTTGGCGGCCTATGGCTGGCGTGAGACCCTTGCCATCATGGCGGTGATCGTGCTGATCGTGCCGCTGATTGCACCGATCTTTCGCGGCAAACCTGCTGCATTCGCGACAGGTGGTCAGGCGGACCAGAGCCTGCTCGACGCCTTGCGGGAGGCCTTTGGCCACAATTCCTACATTCTGCTGGCCTTCGGTTTCTTTGTCTGCGGCTGGCATGTGGCCTTCATCACGACCCACCTGCCGCCCTTCATCGCCGACTATGGCATAGATGCCAAATGGGGTGGCTGGGCTATTGCGCTGATTGGCCTGTTCAACATGATCGGGGCCTTCACGGCAGGCATTCTTGGCGGGCGGGTGCAGCTACGCTACATGCTCAGTTTCATTTATCTGGCGCGGGCGGTCGTGATTACCGGTTTTGTAATCCTGCCAGTCTCCGTTCCGTCGATTCTTGTATTCTCTGCCCTGATGGGGCTGCTGTGGCTTTCCACCGTGCCGCCAACACAGGGGCTGGTGATGAAGATGTTTGGCACCCGCTATGTGGCAACTTTATTCGGGTTTGTCTTCCTGTCCCACCAGATTGGTGCCTTTCTTGGCGTCTGGCTTGGCGGTGTGCTCTATGATGCCTTTGGCAGCTATGACGTGATCTGGTTCATTTCTATCGGACTGGGGGTGTTTGCCGCTTTGGTTCATTGGCCGATCAAGGAAGAAGCTGTTGCTCGCCTTCAGACCAACGAAGCCTGAGGCACAAACAACAAGAGCACCCATCAGGTGCTCTAATGCCCTTTCGTTTGCATGTCTGCTTCTGCTGAATCAGGCCGGCGTGCCACTGGCAAAACCGGTAATCTGCCAATCGCCGTTTGGCACACGGCAGATTTCACCCTGAATATTCTCAACCCCGGTCACACGATGCATCGAGCTTTTGAAGAAGCGGCATTCCTGATCGACCAGAGTGGGCAGCATTTTGACTTGCGTGATGCGTCCCTTTGATCCGGTCACGGGATTGTCCCAATTGCCGGTCGCCAAATCGGTGTTTAAATCCCCTTGATCGAAGGATGAAATCTTGGCCAACAAAATCTGCCAGTCAGACGGATCAATGCCCGCCAGAAGAGACGGGGTGGTGCCGATGGATCCGGTTGTCGCTGTATCCACCTCAGGGCCACCAATTCCGATGGATGCGCAGGCGCCAAGCGAGCAACAGGCGGCCAAGGCACACATCCGAACACCCTTCTTGAGGATGGTGGGTATAGATGTATGGTAGCTCTGACCAATCACGTTGCTGTCCTTTACAATAGCCGGGCAAAGCTGCATTGTCGCAACGAAACCCGCCTGTCACACCTCGTTTTATTTTCTGCTAGGAAAGTTAATGACTGGTAACTTTATTGAGGCAAACAAGCCTCTGGAGCTGTTTTCTGCTTGGCTGAAGGATGCTGAAGCCAGCGAACCGAACGACCCGAACGCCATGGCCGTTGCGACGGTAGACGAAAGTGGTATGCCGAATGTCCGCATGGTTCTGTTGAAGGATTTCTCTGAAGAGGGATTCGTCTTCTATACCAACTTCGAAAGTGCCAAAGGACGGGAATTGCTGGCCTCACAAAAGGCTGCCCTGCTGTTTCATTGGAAGAGCCTCAGACGCCAGATCCGCATTCGCGGCCCGGTCAGTGTGGTGACGCAGGAAGAAGCGGATGCCTATTTCCATTCCCGCGCTCGTGGCAGCCGGATCGGTGCCTGGGCGTCGAAACAATCCCGCCCCCTTGAAAGCCGCTTTGCGCTGGAAAAAGCTGTTGCGGAATATACCGCCAAATATGGCTTGGGCAAGGTGCCACGGCCTGACTATTGGTCCGGCTTCATTGTCAAACCAGAGCAGATGGAATTCTGGCATGATCGCCCATTCCGCCTGCATGACCGCGTTCAATTCAACGCCGTTGAAGGTGGCTGGCAAAAGAGCCAGCTCTATCCATGATCTGACGGACTGCTGTCAATCCGGTACACATAGCAAAAGCCCGGACGAGCCTTGCTTGTTCCGGGCTTTTGCTTGTCTGAGCAAACGCGACTTCACGGCGGTGTGACCAACACGGACGGAACGTTATCTCCCGGCTTTCCGCTTGCGTGGTAAGTATGGTCAAACTTGCTATCTGAAGGGTGCAGTGCATGGTCCTTGTCCGAACGATCCTTGTTTCTTGTCTCACGGGTTTGCTGTGTCTGCCTCTGACAGCCGAAGCAGCAGAATCCCTGCGACTCAACCGCATCGGCACAGCGCCGGCCGCCGTTGTCCCTGTAGGTCCTGCCTTGTCTGAAAGTGAGCGGCGCGCTCATGGTGACCCATTGCCTGACGGGCGCGTCGCCAAGGCCAATGGCGACATTCGAGCAGTCTGGCTCAGCCAACCCACAGACCGCTATCGCCACGGAGTGTTGGGAGATGCCATCGAGGCCGGAGCGGTTACGGTTCGGCGCAAAGATGGCATGCTTGTCAGCTTTGTTCTGCCTGGCGATTCCGTCTTTGAGGATCTGCATCCCCGCCTTGCGGATCTCGATGGAGACGGGCGCACAGAAATCGTTCTGGTGCGGTCCTATCTGACCAAAGGGGCGGCGCTTAGCATTTTGGGGTTGCGCAACGGCAAGCTTGAAATTTTGGCCGAGAATACCGCCATTGGCACGGCGAACCGCTGGCTCAATCCGTCCATTCTGCTTGATGCCCCTGACACCGGGGAGGTGCGGGTCGGGCTGGTGCGCACACCGCACATCGGCGGGCAGTTGCAGATTTGGCGCTATGCTGGAGGCACATTCCGCCGCATCGCCGTCGCTGAGGGATTTTCAAACCATACCATCGGCAGCCGGGCGCTTGGGCTTTCAGCCGTGCTTTCCAAAGGCAAGGCCCGGCGCATCTTGCTACCAGACGCCCGGCAAAGGCGGTTGTTGCTGCTGGATGGGGATCAACTCACTATTCTGGCCTTCGTGCCTCTGCCTGCACGGCCTGTGCGCGATTTCGGCGTCCAAAGGGACACCAGTGGGCATCAATCTGTCATGCTGGTTTTGGCAGACGGGCAGCTTTATCAGTTGGATGATCCCAGCGGCCACTGGTTCGATTGAGGCCTCACAGCGTGCGGAGGTCCCCACGCCACATGCATCCGATATTGGCGAAGGCGTGTTATCAACAATGGAGGGGAGACGAGGCAAGTCAGTGACTGATTTGCCCACGGAAATGGAGTATGAAGGGGATCCCTGCCCTCACCTCATTTCCAATCATCACAGATCTCAGGCCCATGACTTTTTCCCTTGCCCCGCTCATTCAGGGCTTCATCATCGGTGCGTCCCTCATCATTGCCATCGGCGCGCAAAATGCCTTCGTTCTGAAACTGGGCCTGCAGAGACAGCATGTCTTGCCTGTGGTCCTCGTATGTGCCTTGTCAGACGCTCTCATGATCGCGGCTGGCGTCGCTGGCATGGGGGTGCTGGTCAAGCAATCAGAGATGATCCTGACGATCATCACCTGGGGTGGTTTTCTGTTCCTTGCCGTCTATGGCGGTCAGGCCTTTCTGCGTGCCTTCAAAAGCGAAGAGATGCATGTCGGCAATGGAGGTGAAATCAGTCTGAAACGCGCCATCCTGACTGTGCTGGCCTTCACCTATCTCAACCCGCATGTCTATCTCGATACGGTGCTGCTGATTGGCAGCCTGTCAGCGCAATGGGAAGGACATGCCCGCTGGATTTACGGCATCGGGGCAATGTCAGCGTCATTTGTCTGGTTTTTCGCGCTGGGCTATGGCGCCCGCATTCTCACGCCGTTGTTCGAAAAACCCCTTGCTTGGCGCATTCTTGATTTCTTCATTGGCCTCGTCATGTGGACGATCGCCTTGACATTGATCTGGAGCTTCATCGCAGACTGACCATCACCGTTGATGCCATCAGGCATGAAACTTCTGGGAACTTCTGGTCATTCCGGGGCATGCAGGGGCGCGCCGGGGTGGCAACAAAAAAAGCGCATCCGGCAGGCATGCGCTTTTTTGATAATCTGTAGCCGATGATCTTGCCCAACAGCCCTGTTCTGTCAGTGACCGACTGCAGGCATGCGCTCCGGTCATCCGGCGATCGATCGAACAGGCCACCAACTGGCGTAGATGACAGGACGTCACCCAGCTGTCAGCACCAACATGGGAAAACTTAGTAGTTTTCCGGATGCGGATCGTAATCGGTGTGCTTCTGTTCGTGATGCTTCTTGACGCAAGATGCTGCGGCAATCGCACCAATACCGATTTTGTGGTATTCTTTTTCCAGTTGGTCTTCTTTGACGTAGTTTTTGGTCTGTTCAGTCATGGCTTTCTCTCACGCACTTTTGCCAAGGTAACAAGGGTTGAACGAACTATACCGCATGATGGTAGGGCATCAGTTTGACTCAAACCTGACACCGCTTTTCTATCCCCGAAAAATTTCAGTCCCAATTTTGGATGCAGCATGGCTCACATTTCAGCTTTGCAAATTTAAAGCCAGTTTCGATCACTCCATCATGGACAACAAATATTAATCATCAATGCATTAATTGAAATATTGTTTAAAATATTTCCACATATAAGTTCATTTGTTTCATTCCACCCCTTTAGACTTCACCGAAGCTTTGCGAGAGATGGGACTGACGAACGGATTTTTCCAGATTTATCGACACATATGCAAAAATTTCATGCGCGATATGCGCTAGAGGCATACGACTGAAGTCGTAATTCGTGGGGGAGCTGTCTTTTTTTGACCACTCTTAGGGCGGTTGCCCCAAGATTAAGCAGTCGCACGGAGGCAAGCAATTCCGCTCCCTGCTCTTTTCTTGGGCAGAAATACAGAAATGCTCACGATGTAGCCAGTAAATGGTTCGAGGTCGCGTGCTGATCAGGACGGCGTGATATAGAGGGAAAGCAGGCGGTTGGATTCTCGCTTGATCCGCTCAATCACTTCGGGATCGCGGACCATCTCCTTTTGCTCACTGTTGCCACGCATGAAGAGAGGAAACAATGTCACCCCCATCCGGAAGGACAGGAACAAGTCAGGTGGAATGTCCCTCACGGTGCCTTCGGCAATGCCTTGCTGAATCGACTGGTTGATGATTTTGATCACACGCCCGATTTTCACGTTGGTTTTGTTGAAGATCGAATGATCATAGGGGGCGGGGAAGTCCGCCAGAAGCAGGCGGGCATAGCCCCGTTTCGCGACATAGAAATCGATTGTCCGATCTGCGCTGGCCAGCAAGGCTTCGCGTGGCGGCAAGCCGTCAAGCTGCTTGTAAACTGCAATCAGCTCATCCATCAGTTGATCAGCCAGCGCCTCAAGCAGTTCCTTGCGGCTGGCAAAGTGGGCATACAGAGAGGGCAGCTGAATGCCAACCTGATCCGCAATGTCCCGCAAGCGCAAGCCTTCGACACCTTTTTCCGCAATCTCGACCTCCGCGATATCGAGAATCAAATCGCGAGTCTTGCGGGCCTCATTGGTAAAATTCTTGCGTTTGTGTGGCATGATGTCGTCCGGGTTTGCCTTGCCTGTTTATGCTGGGCGGTCAAGAGATGAACCTACTGGCAATTGGCGATCCCGTTTCGGGTCTTCGATTGCTCTTATGTCTCGTTCACTCACTTTCCATATGCGCCCTAGCTTCTTTCTATGCAATTGCCTTGTGAGTGATGCACCCAAACGCCATCAAAGGTTGGCATTTGCATCAACTCTCGCGTCCATTGTTCATTTTTTTAAAATCTGAACAAGCAACAAGTCTTTGCTCATTGGTCTTAGTGACAAAATGAAAAACGGAATGTTAACTGCATCTCCCTCCCTTATTGCAGGTCGCTTTTGATGCAAAAATGGTCGCCAAAAGCGACCATTTGCTTTTGTTTCGATAGTCTAGACGCGGTTAGGCACCGATATTGACAATTACACGACCTCTCACACGACCCTCAACGATGTCTTCGGCGGATTGGATGACATCATCGAAATTGACGGTCTTGGTCAGGCTTTCCAGCTTTGCCAGATCGAGATCTGTCGCCAGACGTTGCCATGCGGCGATCCGCTTGGAACGTTCGACCATGACCGAGTCGACACCCAGCAGGCTGACACCGCGCAGAATGAATGGCATCACCGTCGTCGGCAGGTCAAAGCCTTGAGCCAGACCACAGGCTGCCACAGCACCACCATACTTGATCTGTGAAAGCACATTGGCCAAAGTCTTGCTGCCAACCGCATCGACTGCGCCAGCCCAGAGTTCCTTGCCCAGCGGTCGGCCTTCTCCCGATAGTTCGTTGCGATCGATCAGCTCTGCCGCACCGAGACCTTTCAGATAGGCCTCCTCGGTTAGCCGACCGGTCGACGCGACCACATGATATCCGAGTTTTGAGAGAATAGCTACTGCTACCGAGCCAACACCACCTGCGGCCCCAGTGACCAATACAGGCCCCTTGTCCGGGGTGACACCAGCATTCTCCAACGCCAACACACAGAGCATGGCAGTATAGCCCGCTGTGCCGATGCCCATGCATTGAGCCGGGGTCAGCGCGTCAGGTTTGTGGATCAGCCAGTCACCCTTGACGCGGGCCACTTCACTGTAAGCACCCATATGGGTTTCACCGACGCCCCAGCCATTGAGGATCACCGCGTCGCCTTCTTTGAAATCCGGATTGTCGGATTTCATAACCGTGCCAGCCATGTCAATGCCAGGCACCATCGGCCACCGGCGAACGACGGGGCTTTTGCCGGTAATGGCCAGCCCGTCCTTGTAGTTGACCGTGGAATGGCTGACCTTGATGGTCACATCGCCTTCCATCAGGTCTGCTTCTGTCAACTGTCGAACGGAGACTGTCTGCTTTTTGTCTTCACCGCGATCGATAACGATGGCTTTGAATGAGCCCATGGGGACGTTTCCCTTCCAATATTCTATGCCGCAAGGCGTTGTTTTTGACAGAAATCTAGAGCGCAATTATGACGGGTTATCCACGAACTGCCATGCAACTCGCTTCCCTCGCATTCGACGTGCATCGAAACACTTTTTCTAAAGGTCTGTCAAAGGGAAGTCACGCATACAGGCCATGCTTTTGGGGCATGCTTTGCAGCATTGAAAGTACAAACGACGCACCTACAAGATTTAGTCTTGTACGCCTCAAAGTGCATAGAAGTTGATTTTAGTTCCGGTTTTATGGCTCAATAGTAGCACGAATGGATGTGATCAAACGATTCTGGGAAGCAGTCGAATGATTTATGAAAGTCCATCTGACCCAGCTTTAACGGACTGGCTCAACATCTGCGATTTTGAAGCGCTGTTTTGGGAAGAGAGCATCCGAATACAGAATTTCGACCGCGCGTTGGCCAACGAACGACCGAGTTTTGTCCAGCAACATCCATCCACTTCCCACGTCGGCCCGGGAGCCAAGCATGTTGATGAGTGGCTCCCTTTGCTTTTGTTTGGCAAGCATATTGCCGGAGACATGCGTTATTGGGATTCGACTGTGGAGGTCTGCACGTGTCGAACAGGCTGCGCGGACCCCAAAACGCAGAATGGCTGCAGCTTTGACGCCCTTTATCGCATTGTCTCCAATCAACCGCATATTTCGCCGGACCGGGAAGGGTATCTGGAAATCACCCGCGCGATGAATCCCCGTCAGGGCGCGGATCTGGTGCGACGTGACCGGGAAATCTCGCGCATCGGCATGCATATGGGAATCGCTTCGAAGTTTGGCTATGAAGTTCATGAAGTTGAACAGGAAGTGTTGCGTGCGGTGTTGCGCAAGGCCGCCAAGCATTATGAACCGCACACCACCCTGATCATCTGGTTGCGCGAGGAACCGCGCGCCCTCTCCTATCGCCTGGATGATCCGCAGTTCCTCAAGGATGTCAAACGCGCCTGCAATGGTGTCTTTGCCGGGATCTGTGTCGTCGGTTTTCGCACAGGGGTGAAGTGGTTGCTGGGGGATGGGGTATAAGTTCCATTAGTTCGTCTACCAGTCAGTAAAATCCAGAATATTTTTTAAACGAATAATTTCAGCCTCATCGTGTATTTTGTCGGACCAATATTGATTTCTATTTCCTTCAGCACCTTCCCATTCTACGATCCTCAACTTCGTCACCTTCTTAACTTTAGCCAATCTTAAGTTGAGGTGATCATCATTCCCTGAATATCCAAAAAGAGTGACTTCATCACACTCTTTAAAAGCATCCTCTAGTCTTACCCAGTATTCCGATAAAATCGGAGATGACGATATAATAGAGCTTTTGTGCTTAACATGGGTAAGAACGATGTGGGTGCTTTCGTTAGCCCCTCCATCAAATTCACCCCGTTCTCGTTTTTTTATAACTGGCCCTTCATTGTAATACAAAGGAGAGCCGTGCAGGTGCATATACAAACCAAAATCCCTGCCATACTTTTGATCAAGGTTTTCAGGATCAAACCCTCGCCCTATTACCCCATCAACCAGCGCCCCACAGTATCCTTTAAGTACCTCCTCTTCAACAAATGGATCGTACAATAACTGATCATAGTTTAGCGTTGCCACATGCGGCTTGTTTTCTTTGACATATCCGACCAGAGGTTCAATGAATTTTTTGGGAAGAGAGTAATTATCAGTATGGAAATAGCATGCAACTCGATGCACAAACATTCTAATTGCACGAGGAAACTCTCGGCCATCATCGGTCAACCAATGATAGTTTTCTCTCGGCTGAATACTCTTCAATGTATCACAAGCAGCGAGAACCCTTTGAAGCAGATCTAGATCGTCTTCATTTGTTGGTCTACGAATTTCGTTGGCTGCAGGCAAACATGCTTCAATCAAAGCTTTTTCTTTTTTCTGCAAAAATCCTTCGTCATCCCAAACTTCACGCAGAGCCTTATCTAGCACAAAGTAGTTGGGTGCTAGTGCCATACCCAGCCCATTTCCGAACACGAATACTTTTTTCATGCCAGCCCTCCAATTCAATTTTGGCGAGTAAAATATGCACAATGCATCTAAGTCAACAAAAAAGCCGCGGCACTGCTGCCACGGCTTTTCAATTGTTTGCATTCGGCTATTGCGAAACGCGGATCGCTCAGTTCAGCTTGGTGCCGAGCTCGGCGATAGAGGCTTTCAAAAGGTCCTTGCCGGACTTGCCAGCCATTTCCTTCGTCAAAATGCCTTCAGCTGCCTTGACGGCCAGATCGGTCGCTGCGCCCTTGACCTCGGCGATCGCCTGGCCTTCGGCCTGTGCAATCTTGTCTTCGGCCTGCTTGG
The DNA here is from genome assembly GCF_005771485.1 of Cohaesibacter sp. CAU 1516. Lineage (NCBI taxonomy): Bacteria > Pseudomonadati > Pseudomonadota > Alphaproteobacteria > Hyphomicrobiales > Cohaesibacteraceae > Cohaesibacter > Cohaesibacter sp. CAU 1516. The sequence goes on from NZ_VANT01000004.1 coordinate 67,887, forward strand.
TGCGGCGGGCCACATAGTCCGTGATCTTGGCGCGTGCTTCCCGTTCCATCGCTTCTGCTTCACGCTTGGCGAGGGTTATGATTTCCTCAGCTTCGCTTTCGGCTTCGCGGGCCTTACGCTGATATTCAGCGAGCAGGGCCTGAGCTTCTTCGCGCAAGCGACGGGCTTGATCCAGCTCGTCTTCGATGCCTTTGGCGCGTTTGTCCAGAGCGTCAGCGATCTTGCCCGGCACACCCATCTTGACGATGAGGGCAAGGAACAAGACCAGAGCAACAAGGGCCCATAAAGTAGCATCACCCATTGGTCACTCCCCTAGTTCGCTTTAGCTGCCGAAACAGCCGCTGCAATGTCTTTTTTCGCGACCCCGGAGCCAAGCAGTTGCTCCAGAATGGCTTCGGTTGTGCTCTGGGCAATGGCGTCGACTTCACCCATGGCAGCTGTTTTGACTGCGGTGATTTTCTCATCCGCTGCCGTTAGCTGCTTGGCAATGTCTGCCTCTACCTTGGCGAATTCAGCGTCGAACTGTGTCTTGGCTTCTTCGCGGGCGGTGTGGGCAATGCCATGGGCTTTCTGGCGCGCTTCCGCAAGAGACTGCTCGTAAGAAGCAATTGCTTCATCGGTCTCCCGCTTGAGACGCTCAGCCTCACCCAGATCACTGGCAATTCGGTCACGCCGAACTTCCAGAATATTTGCGATGCGTGGCAAGGCCACCTTGGACATAATGTAATACAGAAGTCCGAAGGTGATGGCCAACCACAGAAGCTGTGAGCCGTAGGTGGTGGAATCAAACGGAGGGAAAGCCCCGCCGTCGTGATGATCACCACCGTGCCCGGCAACTTCCGTATGCGCATTCACTGGCTGGCCGGACTCGGTTGCCATTGGCTGACCGACTTCGGCTGCTTGTTCAGTTTCTGCGTGCGCATCACTCTGTTGCTGCGCCATCGTCATCTCCCAGTCAAAAGAGCCAGAGCCGCCGTGAAGCTTGTTCGCGGTGAAAGAGCTGTCGTCACTTGGTCACTTTTTCTGCTCCGTTGTCGGAACAGTTTGGTGGCCGCGTCAGACGGCTTCTGACGTGTTTTGAGTCTTCGTTCGGCTTAAATCGGTGAAACGAATTAAGCTACGAAGAGGAGCAGGAGTGCGATAACCAGCGAGAAGATGCCAAGACCTTCTGCAAGAGCTGCACCAATCAGAGCGTTGGTGAACTGTGCAGGGGCGGCGGAAGGGTTGCGAAGCGCGCCACTCAGATAGTTACCGAAGATGGTACCAACGCCGATACCAGCGCCACCCATACCGACACATGCGATACCAGCACCAATCAGCTTTGCTGCATCTGCTTCCATTGTAATCTCTCCTATTACATCAATCGAGAAGTTCGAGAATTAGAGTTTTCGTTGGGTTGAATTTGTGTTCCACACGGACCTTGCTGTGTATCCTAGTGCGACGGATGGATCGCGTCATTCAGATAGACACAGGTCAGGATCGTGAATACGTAGGCCTGCAGGACTGCAACCAGGAACTCCAGAGCTGTCAAAGCGATGGTCATGGCGAACGGGAACAAAGCCCCAAACCAGCCAACAGCCCCCATCGCAGACAGCGAAACCACAAAACCGGCGAAAACTTTCAACACGATGTGGCCTGCAAGCATGTTCCCGAACAGACGCAAAGAGAGGCTGACCGGACGCGACAGGAATGACAGAATTTCAATCAGGATAATGAATGGTGCGATGGCACCGGGAAGACCGGATGGCGCGAACAGCTTCAGGAAGCCGATGCCGTTGCGCATGAAACCATAGACGATCACGGTGGTGATCACCAACAGGGCCAGTGCCAAAGTCACGATCAGGTGACTGGTCACAGTGAAGAAGTAAGGGAACAGGCCAATCAGGTTGGCCGTCAGCACGAAGGCGAAGAGCGAGAAGACCAGCGGGAAGAACTTCATGCCTTCCGTGCCGGCGGTGTTTCGTAAGGTACTCGCCACAAGCTCATACATGAGTTCCGCCGCCGATTGCCAGCGGGTCGGCACCAGACCACGGCCAGAAGTGGACAGGATCAGGAAGCTGGAGATCGTCAAAACGATCAAGATCATGAAGAATGCGGAGTTCGTCATCGCGAACTCGACGCCGCCAACTTCACCAAGCGAGAAGAAGTTCTTGATCTTGAATTGCTCAATAGGACCGGCCACGACTATTGCCCTCTTTAAATCTGGTTCAGCCTATCCGGGGCACAAGGTCTCAGCCTCAATGCTCCGCAGATCCGGCACGTGTTTTTTAGGATCGGTATGCCTTTAGCAGCTTCCGTCCGTTTCATTCAAGCTCCCGGCGGTGGAATTTTGCCCGCCGAGCGCAGCATGTTTAGCATGCCAGCCAGAAAACCGAGAAGAAGGAAAATAATCAATCCCCAAGGTGCCAGCCCAAACCATGTGTCAATCAGGAAGCCCACTCCGCCGCCAACCAGAACGCCAGCAATGAACTCCGAGCCCAAACGCCACGCCAGAGCGAGGCTTGTTGCACCGGATTGCTGTTGGCTCTGCTTGCGGGCATCTGTCGCCTGATCCTCTTTCAAACGAGAGAGTTCAGCGTCCAGTTGCTCCAAGCGATTGTCCAGCTTCCCACCCTTGTCACCAGCAGTTTCGCCCAGAATTTCCGTATCTTTCTGTCCGGTCATCCGGTTTGTTCCTGCCACTGTCAAAGACGGGCGCACCATAATCGGGGGGGCAAGGGGTGTCAAGATAACTCTAACCAATCCTATCTTGTTGAATTTGTTGATTTATCAATCGTTCGACACCGTTTTTCCATACATTCTCCGCCCAATTGCGAATGCGAAACCGGTCTCAGCGGCGCAAAACAGGTGGAAATCCACGAAAAAACACGTGATTTCGGAGCGACGTTGATCCGGATTTCTGCCGATATACCACGAAAGTAGAAGCTTTTCCGACAGTTTTCCTTCCGGCCTAGCTGTTAGTCTTGGCCATTGAGGGGATAATTCTGGATAATCGAGAAGAAATCCATCCAAAAAAGAATCTATTCGTGCACCCCACATGGATCGTCCTTACGAACTTTTCATTTGGGAGTGATCGAATTGATCCCTACCTTAGGGAAATTACGAAATTTTCATGTTCCAGCGCAAGAAAAGGCCGCTTTGGCCTCATCTTCGCCCAAAGCGGACCATATTTCGATCTTTCATGCCCCCGTTCGGCACCCAGCAACCCCATGGTCACAATCACCATGGAAAGCCGGGCACCGGTGACAGCAGGCGATGTGGGGGATCGCAATCAATCGAATGGTGGAGGTTTGATGCCAATTCGCTCCTTGCTTAACAGTCGTTCCCCGAAACTGGCCCTGTTGACGGTCTTAGTGGCTGGTGGCTTTCTTGGCAGCACGATGTTGTCGTCGGCCGAAGTGGCAGGTTCCGCCGCTCCCCCGTCGGTCCCAACCAGCAATCAGACCGAAGCCAAGACAAGCGGCACGCCTTCTGTTTCCGCGTTGCTGGGCTCGGATCTTTCCAATTTGCCAGAGCTTGGCAGCAATTTTGCCAGTTTCTCGCTGGACAATGGCATGCAGGTGGTGGTGATTCCCGATCATCGGGCGCCCGTGGTCACCCATATGGTCTGGTACAAGGTCGGAGCAGCTGACGAAGAACCGGGCAAGTCGGGAATCGCGCATTTTCTCGAGCATTTGATGTTCAAGGGTACTCCAGCCCATCCGGACGGGGAGTTTTCCAAAATCGTGGCCTCGATCGGCGGGCAGGAAAATGCCTTCACGTCGCAAGACTATACCGCCTATTTTCAACGGGTTGCCAAACAGCATCTGCGCTTGATGATGGAACTGGAAGCAGACCGGATGATCAATCTGGAACTGCGCAAGGAACAGGTCGAACCTGAATTGCAGGTGATCCTCGAGGAACGCGCCAGCCGGATTGACAACAACCCTGCAGCCCAGTTGGGCGAGGCGTTGGGCGCTGCGCTTTATCGCAATCACCCCTATGGCATTCCGATCATTGGCTGGGAACATGAAATGAAGGGATTGAACCGCGAAATCGCGCTCGATTTCTACAAGAAGTTCTACACACCCAACAATGCCATCCTGATTGTCGCCGGGGACGTCACCCCGGATGCAGTCAAAGCACTGGCCAAAGAGACTTACGGGAAAATTGCCAAACGTGCCGATATCGCGCAGCGAATTCGGGTTTCCGAACCGCCGCAGCGCACTGCCCGTACCGTCACCTTGCGCCACGAGCGGGTACGCGAACCCAGTGTGCGACGCTCATACATGACGCCTTCGGAAACCTCCGCCGCACCGGGGGAAGCTGAAGCCCTTGATATTCTTGGCTACATTTTGGGTTCCGGCACCAATTCCCGACTCTATCAGTCTTTGGTGATCAAGCAGAAGGTCGCGACGTCTGCGGGGGCATTTTACATGTCCGGCGGCCTCGATGATACAAGCTTCCTGTTCTATGGCTCCCCCGCTGAAGGCAAAAATGTCGAGGATGTGCTCGTTGCCATCAAAGGAGAGATTGCCAAGCTCATTGCCGACGGGGTCACCGATGAGGAAATGCAACGCGCCAAACGCTCGATGCTGGCTGATGGCTTCTTTGCGCAGGACAATCAGGCAACTCTGGCGCGGATTGTTGGCACAAACCTGACCTCGGGCTCGACACTGGAGCGAATCAAAAGCTGGCCACAGCGCCTTGCCGGAGCAACGGCGGATCAGGTGGTCACAGCTGCCAAAACCTATTTTCAGGAGCATCGCTCGGTAACCGGCTACTTGCTGCCACCGGAAGCGGAAAAAATGGTCAAAGCATCAGACGCGGACGCAAAAGCTGCGCAGCCAATGCAGTCGGCCGATACCAAGCCTATGGTGGCAAAGCCAGAGGATGACGCTCAAGTAGAGACCAGTGCTGAGACTCAGTCGAAAGCCCAGCCTGCAGCAGACAAGGACGCAGTGACCCTGCCCGGTCCAAAGGCGCGCAAGATGTCGATGCCAAAACACGCCCCGAAAGACTCATCGAAGGTACCTGCACCGCAATCGCGACCTCAGGGACATCCCAAGCCGAAACCGTCCCAGAAGACCGAAATCAAAGGATAAGGGAATCACCTGATGAAAACCAATAAAGCTGCCTTTCACCATGGCCCTCATTTCCAGAGATCGAAGGCCGACAGCCATCCGCGTGCCCCGCAGCCATCCGCGTCGCGCAAACTCAATTCAAAGGTCTATCTGACCTTGGTGACTTTCATCGCAACGCTTTCCATGCTGATCGGCCTGTCTGTTGCCAAAGCTCAGGAAATTCAGGAAGTCACCTCACCGTCCGGCATTAAAGCGTGGCTGGTGGAGGACCATACTGTTCCGATCATCTCGATGGACTTTTCCTTTGCCGGTGGCACGGCACAGGATGCCGAAGGCAAGGAAGGCACGGTCAATATGCTGACCAGCCTGCTGGACGAGGGTGCTGCGGATCTGGATGCCAAGGCCTTTCAGACCGCTTTGGAAAAGGATGCGATCAAACTCGGCTTTGATGCGGGACGCGACCGATTCTTCGGTTCTTTGAGAATTCTGACCCCCAATCAGGCAGCCGGTTTCGATCTCCTGGCCAAAGCCGTTCAGGCGCCGCGCTTTGATGCCGATCCGATTGAGCGGATGCGGGCAACCTGGATCTCCTCGGTGCGTCGCGCCTCCACCCAACCGGAGACGATTGTTGCCAAGGCCTGGGGCGAAGCGGCTTATCCGGGTCATCCCTACAGCAAGCCATCACGCGGCACCGTTGAGAGCCTCACAGCCATCAGCCGTGACGATCTGACGACCATGCACAAGTCCATCTTTACCCGTCAGGATCTGACGATTGGAGTGGTTGGAGCGATTGATGCAGAAAGCCTGGCCAAGATCCTTGATCAGGTTTTTGCGCCCCTGCCAGAAAAAGGTGCGCTGAAAGTGGTCGAAGATGTGACGCTCTCCAGCACCGGGTTGATCGAAGTGCCGTTTGACGCGCCACAGACGACGATTCGGTTTGGCGCGCCGGGCATCGATCGCAAGCATCCCGATTTCTTCCCCGCCTATCTGGTCAATCACGTTCTGGGTGGAGGCAGCTTCTCATCTCGCCTTTACAACGAAGTGCGCGAGAAACGCGGCCTTGCCTACGGGGTCTATAGCTATCTTGCCGATCTCGATCATATTTCCCTGTTTGGCGGCGGAATGTCGACCCGTACCGACAATACCCAGCAGGCGATCATGCTGCTAAAGCAGGAAATCGCCCGCATGGCCAAGGATGGCCCGACCGCAGAGGAACTGGCCGAGGCGAAAAAGTACCTCATCGGTAGCTATCCATTGCGCTTTGACAGCTCGTCGAAAATCTCTCGTCAGCTGGTCGCTGTGCAAAATTCCGAGCTCGGCAAAGACTATTTCGAACGCCGCAACAGCTATATCGAGGCAGTGACCCTTGAGGATGCCAAACGTGTGGCCGCCCAACTGCTTAACCCGAACAAGCTGTTGATGATCACTGTCGGCAAGCAGATGAAAACCGCAGACACCGCTCCGTCAAAGCCCAAGGCCGCTGCAAACGACAACCAGATGCAGCAGACTGCCAAAAGCCAGTAGACAGGCCAACGCGCCGAAACCGTCAGATTGTCAGTCAACAAAAAGCGCGGATCCGAGATCCGCGCTTTTCTTTTATGCTCTTGGCGTGGGGCCTAGAATTTTCCGGACACAAGATCATTTTCAACCGAGCGAAGATTGCTCATAATTTGCGACAGTTCAACGGATGTTTGACGTGCCGTGCTGGGCACACCCTTGCATTTGAACTTGGCTCCCCTGATGTCGAATGGGGCCCCCAATCGTTCAAAACAGGCCCGCATGCGGCTTGTGGATCGGATGGCACGACTGGTGTAGCGATAATAGACCTTGCGGGTCTTGGAGCCATTGGCAGGGATCCGAACCGTCTTGGTGCTCTCATGCTTCTTTCTGCCTTCCGAGGTTACCTTGACCCAGACAGAGGCAGTCATCGGGAATGGGCATTTGTTGGTAATCCGCATATACCAGTTGTCGCGATTGGCCTTGGCCTTTGTACGCAAACAATATTTGGACGAGCCGCCGCTATTCTTCATGGCCTGCTTGTTTTTGAAGTACCAGGACTGGAAACGCTTCATCGTGCTGATGCGGTTTTCGGAGCGTGTGCCGACTTTGCGGAAGGAAGAGAGCTTGGCCTTGATGGCCTTGCTGGAATGCTGCCGGTATTTCGACGGAAAGGCCTTCGCCCGTTCCGGCAACGCCCTCATCAGACGGCCTTCCATGTCGGCGACAAAATTTTGATAGGCTTGGCGGTCATTCTGAGACAGTCCATTGCCATTGGCTCTGGCCTTGGCGATGTTGTAATGGGCCTTGCGGATGCCTTCGGACAGAAAGCGGATATAGTCCGAATGGCTCTTGGATTTCTTGGTGCGTGCATCCCGATACAAGGTGGCAGCTTCGCGTATGCCAGAAAGGCCAACAGGTCGAACGGTGTTGCGCTGACGGTTCTCCACATCCGCCATGATCATCTTGGCAAGACGGGTGCGAGAAGAGTTGACGCCAAATCGTCCAGCTTCCACGGCCTTTCGATAATAATATCGGGCACGCTGCGGGTCCTTGGAAACCCCTTTGCCGGCATAATGCATCCAGCCGAGGCTGTAAAATGGCTCCTTGCGACCAGCTTTTTCAGCCTGCTTGAGCAGCCGGAGGGCCTTGCCATAATCAGCCGGGACATCCTTGTTGAGCGTGAGGTAATAACCAGCGCGAAAGGCGGACAAGCTGTTGCCGTCACGGGCATTGGCCAGATGCAACCTCACGGCCTTGGGTATATCTTTGTTGAAACTCGCGTCCCCATCAGCCAGATTCTGCGCGTGCATGAAGCGCGCATGGGAATAGCCCTTGCGAACCGCTTTCAGAAGATAGTCCTTGCCAAAAGAGGGTTGGTCATTGGCCAGATAGGCGCGATAGAGCTGATAGTTGGATCGGCCATCATTCTTTTTCTCGACCGCCCGAAGGCAGGCCTGCACGGCGCTTTCCGATTGCTTTTTCAATTGCGACCAGGACACCGACGCCCCTGTTCCATCTGGATCATCGGGATGCGTGGCCAGACGATCACATTCTGTCAGCCCATTTTGGGATTCTGGTCGCGGCGTGGGACGGGATGACTGGCTGCTGGATGGATCCGAAGCCGTGTCATCGGAAAGCATCACCCGGGCCAGGTCGGAAAAATGCCCGTCGGGATATTTTTCAAGATAGAGCCGCAGCATACGCGGTGACGCATTGCGACTGACCGTCTCCCAGAAGGCGATTTCGCCCGCAGTTTGAGCCTGCACCACCGGTTGATACAGAAAGCCGAGCGTAAAAAGAATTGCTGCAAACAGGCCAACATGCTTGCCTGACTTCATGGGCTCAATCCTCATTTGAAAACTGGCACGAAAAACCGCCCCAGATCATTTTGACAATATCAATTGGCATGCGACAAAAAACAACGTCGGGGAACGTCGTCACATGCTATAGGAACAAATTCATAGCCTAGTAGATTTCCTTAGGAAGCTCAAGACGCCCGCGAAAACCGAGCTGAGTGCCTTGTCCCCAACGCACCAGTTGGCCAGCAAAAAAGGCGCTCCGGCAAGAACCGAGGCGCCTCTGGATATCTAACACGGTGTGGACGGCTAGTTGCCCGCAAGGATCAGGTCGCTATCAAGTGTTGCGTCGCCACCATTGATCACCAGATCCATAAGGGCGGTGGTTTCCGGTGCTATGTTGGTGGCAAAGAAGCTGGCCAGTGCCTTGCGGCGGGCCGCTGAAGGATCGTCATTTTCCGCAGCCTTGAGCGCTCCCTTGAGCATCAGGCATCCGCCAAGGGTGATGCCAAACATGCGCTGGAACGGGGTCGCCCCTGCCAGCGCCAGTTCGGTGCGGCCTTCTTTCAGGCAGGATAGCAGCCATTCGGTGGTGAAGTTCAGATCCTCGAGGCTCTCGCCCAGCTCTTCGCCTGCATCAGCCAGAACCGCGTCCTCGCTTTCGGCAGCCTTTTTGGCCCAGATGCCCATTTCGACAAACAGTTCCTTGACCGCCATACCGTCGGACAGGGGCAGCTTGCGGGTCACCAAGTCGATGGCCTGAATGCCGTTGGTGCCTTCATAGATCGAGGCGATGCGACTGTCGCGCAACAATTGTGCTGCGCCAGTTTCCTCAATGAATCCCATACCGCCATGAACCTGAATGCCAAGCGAGGCGACCTCGGTGCCCATGTCGGTGGAATAACTCTTGGCAATCGGTGTCAAAAGGCCAGCTCGCTCGCCCCAAAGCTTGGCTTGTTCGCCATTGCCTGCTTTTGCGGCGGCATTGGTCCGGTCAAGAGCATTGGCGCAAAGATAGCAGATGGAACGGATGGCCTCCGTCGCCGCAGCCATGGTCATCAGCATGCGACGCACATCGGGATGAACGATGATCGGCTCCATCTCGGCATCTTTTGCGGCCGTAACGCTTTTGCCCTGCTTGCGCTCGGCAGCATAGTCGCGGGCCATCTGGAACGCGCGTTCGGCAACCCCCACGCCCTGAATCCCAACCATCAGTCGGGCATTGTTCATCATGGTGAACATGGCGGCCAAACCACGATTTTCCTCGCCGATCAACCAGCCAATGGCCCCACCATTGTCGCCATAGGACATCGTGCAGGTGGGCGAGGCATGGATGCCCATCTTGTGTTCCAACCCGACGGCCCGAACGTCATTATGCGCGCCGAGCGACCCATCCTCATTGACGAGGAATTTCGGCACAAGAAACAGTGAGATACCGCGGGTGCCTGCCGGTGCATCGGGCAGTCGGGCCAGCACCATATGAATGATATTGTCGGTGATGTCATGCTCACCATAGGTGATGAAAATCTTCTGACCAGAAATCCTGTAGGTGCCATCGCCCACCGGCTCGGCGCGGGTGCGCATACCCGACAGGTCCGAGCCACAGCTCGGCTCGGTCAGATTCATGGTGCCCATCCATTCACCGGAAACCAGCTTTTCGAGATATTTGGCCTTCAGGTCGTCGGAAGCATGCCGTTCCATCGCCTCGACCGAGCCCATGGTCAAGGTCGGACCAATGGCAAAGGCCATCGAGCCCTGATTCCAGACTTCCATGGCCGCAGTGGCCATTTGCAGGGGCAGTGCCTGCCCACCAAACTCTTCCGGTCCGGTCAGAGCGTTCCAGCCACCTTCTGCCCAAGCGTGATAAAGCTCTTTCCAGCCCGGCGGGTTGGTCACCTTGCCATCTTCGAGGCTGCAGCCATGCTGATCGGAATGGGCGAGCTTGGGTGCGACCTCTTCGGTATTGAAGCGACCGGCTTCTTCCATAATCGCATCGACCAGATCGTCCGACAGGTCGGGATAAAGTCCCTCCCCGAGCATCTCTGCAAGACCGGCAACATGCTTGAGCGTGAATGCCATATCCGCAACAGGCGTGCGATAAGTCATGATTGTTCCTCCCCGATCAATCGTCCGGGCAACCTTCAGGTGCCCCTATTGATCAGGAAGAGTAACTATGTTGACGAGTACGTCAAGGGAATGTTGTTCATTCCTTCGCAGCAAAAGAGGCGCTTTTCCACTTCCTGAAGGGCAATTGCGACGCGAAGCGCCTGCTTTTGCGTTCAATGCTGGACGGATTGACAGGGCTCTTATAAAAAGCATCCACCTTACTTCAAGGAAAGCCGCCTCCATGACCAAGCCGACCGAAATCTGGCATCCGCAACTCTGTTTGATCGACCCTGCCACGGGTGCGGCGCTCGACAGCCTTGCCCGCGATGAAGGCTTTGTCAGTGTGCGCGACTGTTTGAGCGACGGTGGCCTTGTGGCCATCCCCACCGAGACAGTCTATGGACTGGCAGCCGATGCCACCAACCCGGAAGCCGTGGCCGGGATTTTCGCCGCCAAGGATCGGCCAAGTTTCAACCCGCTGATTTCGCATTTGCCCAACCTGACTGCCGCCCAACGCCATGGATTCTTCAATCAAGAAGCCCTGATTTTGGCCAAGGCCTTCTGGCCCGGACCTTTGACTTTGGTGGTGCCTCGTCTGCCGGACAGCCCGATTGCCGATCTGACGTCCGCCGGGCTCGACACTGTGGCCTTGCGCGTGCCGGATGCACCCTTGATGCGAGCCTTGTCGGCCGCGATTGACAAGCCGCTTGCCGCCCCGTCGGCCAACCGGTCTGGCCGGGTTAGTCCGACGAGTGCCGCGCATGTGCTGGAAGAATTATCCGGGCGCATTGATTTTATCGCAGACCTCGGCCCGTGCCGGGTCGGTGTGGAATCCACCGTTATACTATGTGTCGATGGTGCGCAGGTCACTTTGCTAAGACCGGGTGGGATCGCCACTGATGCAATAGAAACTGTGCTGCATCGCCCGCTGGCCCGTGCGGGAACAAACGATCAGACACCGGCATCGCCGGGTATGCTGTCCTCGCATTATGCGCCTTCCATTCCGGTGCGTTTGAATGCCACCGAGATTGAAGATGGCGAAGCGTTGTTGGCTTTCGGGCCGGAGCTGCCTGAATATTCCAGCGATGCGGTTGCCATGATCAATCTGTCTGAACGTGGTGACAGCATGGAAGCGGCACAAAAATTGTTCGCTGCCCTGCGGGCGCTGGATCGCGACGATGTTGAAGCGATTGCGGTCGCCCCGATTCCCAATGGGGGGCTGGGCGAAGCGATCAACGATCGATTGCGGCGAGCAGCGCAAGGGCGCTGAGCCAAGCCGTTTTGAGTGCTATTGTCCCATCAGGCGCGCATAGAGGATCAATTCCGGGCGGTATTCAAAGTGCATGCCGTCGAAATGATGCCATTTGCCGCCCCAGATAAAGCCGCGCCGTTCAAAGGCCTCGACGATCTCATGCGGAATGGCATTGTCATAGCGTGCCGCCTTGCCGGGTTTGACACCCAACCATTTCCAATATTTGCCCAACTGGCTGTTCACATCGACTGCTGAGCCGAAGGAGTGGCTACTGAGGCGCTTGGTACCGGAAATCACTCGCCAGTTGAAGCTGCCACCGATTTTGCGGAAATATTTGTCACGGCTTGGCTTTTGGAGGGCTATTTCCTCAAGCGCTGCGGCCAGTTGGGTATGAACGCAATGCTTCTTTGTCACCGAGAAGTTGGCCGTCAGCTTTGCGCCGCGATAGCGCACTGTGGTCAGGCTTTTGCGGGTTGCAGACTTGTTGTCGAACATCAGAGCGCGGAAGAAAGCCTCGTTGCGCACCCGGCCGGGATCGTGGAATGGGGTCTTTCTCTGCTCAAGCGAGAAATCGAGAGGGTAGCGATAGACGAACATGTCGCCGATGGTGGCGTTTTCGAGCCGCTCCGGCTTGGAAACCTTGCGCGGTCCTTCAAGCGGAACCACCTCGCCTGTCACCAGATGCACCGCGCCTGCCTTGATGGTCAGGCCGGGATAGGCTTGCGTCAGAGCATCATGCACCGAATTGCTGGTCTTGGTGAGGGACAAGGTGAGAAAGTCAACCGGCTTTGCACAGTCAGTTGCCAATGCTTGCCGCCCGCCAGACAGCGAACCGATGCAGAAGGCAACGAAGGGAAGAGCGAACCGGGTTTTGAGCATGCTGGACTCCATTTCGCACAATAGCCCGTTGATCGCGGGTGCCACAGACAATCACAGACAATCACAGGCAATCACAGGCAATCACAGGCAAGCCATACCCCACTATCCCCGTTTTTCTGGCAAAAGGCCATTCGTCAATGATAGCAGGATGCGTGAAAAAGGCGCCTGTCAGCCCCTCGGATCGTCAGCGTGGATCATAGCTCAGTTCGAGGCGATTGCCGCCCGGTTCATACAGCATGCAATGCTTTTTGGGGCCCTTGCCGGACAATTCCGGAGCAAATTCGACGACCACATCCGGCCATTCACTCACTTGTTTAAAGAGAGACAAGAGCGCCTCTTCACTGGGGAGCTTCAGGGCAATGTGATGCAGGCCGATATTATGGTGGCGGTCAAAATTGGTCGGATCATCGGTTTTCACCTGCCAGAGGGTGATTTTCGCTGTACCGTCTGTCACATAAGCTGAAGGATAATCAGGATTGCCACCAAACTGCTCCCAACCAAGGCAATCGGTAAAAAAGGACAGGCTCAGCATCAGGTCCGAAACAGTGAGACCGACATGGTCAATGCCTTGGGTTGCTGCGGTTTGGGTCATGCTGTTGCTCCGATTGAGATTTGTTGCCTTGGCGTGCGAAAGGTCGAGCCAGTTTCCAAGAGACAAAAAAAGCGGCATGCCCGTAGAGCCAGTTGCTGGGGCATGTCGCTTTTGATCAAGATAAATCAAGAGTTGTGGATGTCAAGCTTTCGAGCTGTCCACCTCACCCTTGTCGACGCGCTTGGAGAAGGCTGTGTCTTCACCGGCGGCCAGCAATTTGGCTTGCTCGATCCACTCTTCGCGATCGATGCGTCCCTTGAAGCTGAGGAAAGTGGTCACCCAGTTGATTTCCTTGCGTGACCAATTGGCGATCTGATCAAAGTGATAGATGCCCAGATCGTTGAGCTTGCCTTCGAGCACCTTGCCAACGCCCTTGATGCGTTTGAGATCGTCCGCAGCATTGTCCCTTGGTGCAGCCAGCATTTGCGGCTTGGCCCCGGCGGCATTGGCTTTGTCTTCCGCTGAAGCATCCTTTGGCAGGGCAGCAAGGGCGGCAGCGACCTCTGCTTCTTCAGCCGCAAGATCCACCGTCTCGTTTGGTTTTACCGGAGCCGTTTTTGCTGCAGTTGCTTTTGCTGGGGCTTTTGCCTTGGGAGCGGCTTTGGCCTTTGCCGGCGTTTGGGCTTTGGTCGTTGGCGCGGCTGCGGCGAGCAAGCCCTTGGCTTGCGGGATCCACTCTTCGCGTTCGATCCGCCCCTTGAAGCTGAGGAAGGTGGTCACCCAATTGACTTCCGCTTGGCTCCAGTTGGCGATCTGCTCAAAGTGATGGATGCCCAGATCGTTGAGCTTGCCTTCGAGCACCTTGCCGATTCCCTTGATCTTTTTGAGATCATCCGCCTTGCCACCCTTGGGCTTTTTGAGCAGGGTTGGACGGGAGCCAACCGCATTGGCGCGGTCTTCATCGGACGCGTCGGCTGGCAGAGCAGCAAGGGCTGCAGCCATACCTGCTTCGTCAGAGACAGCTTCGCTGGCGGCGGCATAGTCCGTGCCCAACTGGGTCAGTTCGGCATCGCTGGCACCAAGACTTGCGGCTTCCACCACGGCCTCGCGGGCCTCTTCGGCTTTTTCTGCCGCAGAGGGAGCCTCGACAGTTTCCTCCGCCTTTGGTGCCTGATTGGCATCACCGGCTTCGCTGGCGGCGGCATAATCCGTGCCCAACTGGGTCAATTCGGCATCGCTGGCACCAAGACTTGCAGCTTCCACCACGGCCTCACGGGCCTCTTCGGTCTTGGCGGCGATTTCATCATTCAGGAAGCTCGCATCCGCATCGGAATATTGCTCGAAATGCGCGTCATCCGGCGTCTCGACCGGCGGCTCCTTGTCTTCTTCGATCGCGACCACCGTCATGTCACGCAGCACGGCCTTGTCGACCTCGACGGTCTGGCCTTCCAGATCCTTGTTGGTCTTTGCGGCAAGGGCCTCAGCTTCGGCTTCCAGATGGGCTTCGGCCATTTTGGTGAGGACCTTGTCCTTCACGTCGGTCAGCTTGGAGACAGTGGCCGAGCCAACGGCGGTGCTGGCTGCTGCGGCGGCCAGTTTCTCCTTGGTTGCCTTGCGCTGGTCTGCAGCGGCAGGAGAGAAGTAGCGACGGAAATAGCCACCGAGCATCATGCCAATGACGACGGCGAAAATGATCAGGACAAGTTCCTGCCAGAATAGAGCGGTCATGGATCTTCTCCCCTTCCCTAGCGTTGGTCTTTTTCAGGGTCACTGGCCAACCAGCCGATAACCGCACCCAAAGCCAGCCCAAGCAGCAGCAATGGATAGAGATTTGCAATTAGATATCCCATTTCTATCTCCTCAGGACCTTATTGAGCCAAAATGACAAATTCGATACGGCGGTTTTTTGCCTTGCCTTCGGCAGTGTCGTTGCTTTCAACGGGCATGGTTTCACCATAGCCTTTCGGCTCGAGGCGGTCTTGCGACAGCCCCGCTTCGCTGAGATAGGCGACCACGGCATCGGCGCGACGTTCAGACAGCTGCTGATTGGTGGCATCGTCCCCGTCGCTGTCGGTGTGGCCAGCAATCTGGATACGACTGTCAGGGCAACGGCGGGCGGTGTAAATCAGCCCATCAAGCAGACCGAAGGAATCTTCCGAAATGGTCGATTTGCCAGAGTCGAACAGGATCGTATTGTCCGTCAGAGCACCACGCATCAGGGTTTGGCAGACACCTGCATCGACCACTTCGCCGGGAGCGGCCACCGACAAATCCGCATTCAATGCGAACCCGTCCGGCAGGATGCCAGTCAGGCTGTCCTTCACCTTCTGCATGGCGGCATCATAATAAGCCCCGCCTTTCAGCGACAGGCCTTCGGGGCTGAGATCGGCAATCCCGGCATCAAGGCGGGAAACCGCCTGAAGGCTGGTCAGCGCGGCCTGCTTGAACTCGTCATAGCCAAGGCCAGCAATCTTGACGCCTTCCTGAATCGCCAACTCCAACTTAACGCCAGTCTGACCAAATTTACGGGTTGCCTGATCGACAAGCTGGTTTTTGATTTCCTCGCTCGGCACCGTGCCGAAAATAGAAACCCCTTGTTCGGTGCGGCTGATCAGCAAACCATCTTTTGCCTTTGCACTGCCCCCCTTGTCGGTGTCCTCGGCCGGGGCCTTGGGTTCGGCAATTTTGAGGTCAAGCTTGATGGCTCCGAGGTCTGCGGCGGCCAGTCGGGACTGAATGGCGTTGAACAGTTCGATATGATCCTTGTTGCCGTCTTCCAGCGTGCCGGTGACGGTCAAGGTGTCATCGACCAGCATGATTTTGGCATTGGGCAGTTGGCTAGCCAGATCAGCGGAAAGGGCAACGACTTTGTCCATCCCATCCGGCGCGCCGCGCGAAGCTTCGGTACTGGAGGCGAAGACGACGCCATCAAACAGCGTTTGCATGTCGGCCGGAACACTCTTGGAGAGATCGTAAGGCAGGTAACCGATCATGGCGAGCTTGTTGCCATCGCGCTCCAGCCCCCAGGTGAAGGGCGAGTGCGTTGGCAGCAAGGAGGTTTCGTCGGTGATGGCATGGACGCCCCAAACAATGTCGATCAGTTCAACCGCCCAAGCGCTGTCTCCCTCTTCCGGTGCGACACCGGTCAACACGCCATCGCGGCCATCAAAGGTAACTGTTGCCCAATCCATCCCCTTGTCGGCAAGTATGGCAGTCGCCCGTTCGGTCAGGTCGGCCTCCATCTTCGCGGTCTTGGTATATAGACTGATCGCAGTGACGACCCCGACGGCCAAGGCACCGGGAATCACCCAGTTCTTCAACATTGACATTCTGACAGTCCCTTCTCGTGATGTCTGCGCCTGCCCCACATTGTCCGACCGGGCGGCGCGGCCCGTCTGTTGTTGATGCCAGACTAACCCACTCGGTGACAAGGTGAAAGGCAAAGCACCGGCAATGCTTGGAAAAATTAACCTTTCCTGACGCGACCTGTTCTGTAGGATAGGGACTATGCCCAATGGCACTGCCACATGACGTGACTCCTGCGTCCCTTCCATCCGCATTTTCGCCTATTTGCTGAGGTTTCGGTACAGCGACATGACCATGCAATCCCTTTCCAATCGACAGGCAAGGCGAATCGCCTTGAAGGCGCAGGGTTTTCTACCCCAAATGCGTGGCCTGAAGCGCCCGGATCAACGCCATCTGGCAGCCATCTTCGATTCCATCGGGCTGTTGCAGATCGACAGCGTCAATGTGCTGGACCGGGCGCACTATCTCACCCTGTTTGCCCGGCTAGGGGCTTATGATCGCAAGCTGATCGACCGGGCAGCCCATGAAGTGACGTCCCTCAGCAAACCGAAGGCCTATTTCGAATATTGGGGGCATGAGGCCTCGATCCTGCCCGTGGCCCTGTATCCGGCCCTTCGCTGGCGGATGGAGGATGCGGCGCGCCATCAGGGGCTGTGGGGTGGCATTGGTCGCTTTGCGAAAGAAAATCCCGAGCGGGTGGAAGCGGTCTATCGCACGATTGAAGAACAAGGCCCGATCGGGGTCGGAGCGCTGGACAAGGAGCGCAAGGGCAAAGGGGCTTGGTGGGGCTGGAGCGACACCAAGATAGCGCTGGAGTTTCTGTTCTGGTCAGGCCGGATCACTTCGGCGGGGCGGCAGACTTTTGCCCGGCTTTATGACATACCGGAGCGTGTGTTGCCCGCCGATATTCTGGCCCAAGGCACCTTGCCCGCCGCTGAGGCCAAGCGGCAGTTGATCGAGATCGGTGCACACAGCCACGGTGTCGGGACCGAGGCCTGTTTTCGCGACTATTTCCGTCTATCACCCAAAGACAGCAAGCAAGCGGTTGCCGAACTGGTCGAGATGGGTGTTCTGGAGCCGGTCGAGGTGGAGGGCTTTGCCAAACAGGCCTATTTGCACAAGGACGCTGTCATCCCTGCGCGCGCCCAGTGTCAGGCTTTGCTGGCGCCGTTTGATTCCCTGATTTTCATGCGCGACCGGGCGGAGTCCCTGTTCAACTTCCGTTACCGGATCGAGATTTATGTGCCCAAGGAAAAACGCCAGTTTGGCTATTATGTGCTGCCTTTCCTGATGGGCGACCGGTTGGTGGCACGGCTTGACTTGAAGGCCAATCGTCAGGAGGGCATTCTGGAAGTCTTCGCCAGCCATGGTGAACCGAAAATTGATCAGGGAAAAGTGGCCAAAGCACTGATCGCAGAGCTTGAAATGATGGTGCAATGGATGGGCCTGTCCGATATCCGGATCCATAAACAGGGGGATCTGGCAGCAAGCCTCAAACAGGCAAGCGCGGGATAGAAAAAAAGGAGCCCAAATGGCGGCGGTGTGGTGAAGCCACCATTCGGGCCCGAAAGCCAATGCGCGGGCTTTCGTATTGGGCAAGTGCGTGGCAATCCTTGTCCTCAGGGATGCATGCGACCGGCCCTTTGAGTTGCCGGCATCCCCATAGGGTGGTCACGCCCCGAAAAAGCGGCGAGGCGATGGCCAGAATTTCCACCCAAAGGTTGCCAGAGGTTAGAACGAACAAAAATCCTCATAAACCCGTCAGACGGGGTCCGCTTGGCCAATGAACAGGGAGGCACTCATTGGCCGGATCGGGTCTGTTATGCCTTGGTGCGAAAGGCGGTCGACGCTGACATCATCAACGTGCAAAAGGCCAGTCGGGCATATTTCAGGCGTGATGGCTTCATGCTAGGCAAATGATAAGGTGTCATGGGTCTGCTCACTTTGTTCCGCGTGGCATTGAGGGTTGAAGATTAATGATGCCCGAACCTTACCCGCATGCATCTATCACTGGCCAATCACGACCGGTTGACTTTGATCACGACATCATGAACAGAGCGTGAGGTGTGAATAGAAGGCACATCACAGGCTGACAGGAGCTGCGAATGACACTGGACATCAACCGGATCGAATGCCTGATTTTCGATCTTGATGGCACCCTCGTCGACAGCGAGGTTTTGTGCCAACAGGCCCATTGCGATGTGGTACCGGACCTCGACTGGGACGCTGCCTATTTGATCAACCATTATCGGGGCATCAAGCTGGTGGATATCGTCCGGGCGATCGAAGACCGGATCGGGCAATCACTGGGCGCAGATTATGAACTTCGCTATCGCGCACGGGTGGCCGAGCTGTTTGACAGCCAGTTGCAAGCCTTCCCCGATGTGACGGAAACGGTCAAGGCACTTGATCTCCCGCGCTGTATCGCGTCATCAGGCCCGTTGAATAAGATGCGCCATTCGCTGGGGCTGACAGGCCTGTTGCCCTTGTTCGAGCCGCATTTGTTCAGCTCCTATGCCATTGACAGCTGGAAGCCGGAGCCGGATCTGTTTCTGCATGCGGCCGAGGCGATGGGCGTTGCGCCAGAGGCCTGTCTGGTGATTGAGGATAGCGGTCCCGGCATTGAGGCGGCCAAGGCGGCAGGCATGCAATATCTGCTGCATTGCCCGGACGGCCATCAGCCACCCAAAGGCTATGACGGGCCGCATTTTTCGCACTATGCTTCCTTTCCCCTGCTGGGGCCTCACTCACAGGTCTGATCAGTCAGGCCACCTGTGAAAAGGCTTTTGGGGTGGTTGAGCAGAGACTTGCCTTCCATGTCGCCGACATTGAGAATATCGACGGCAATGGCAAGAGAAGCCGGAACCAAGTCGGCGGGGACCGATGAGACCGTGATCCGCACCGTTCGTTGTTCGCCGGGTTTCAATCCACCCCGTAATGTACGGGACATTTCCTTTTGCGTGAAAGGCAGGCGACGCCCTTCTGTGGTGATGACATAGCTGAAAGCCAGTGAGCCGATGGGCCAACGAAGGCCGTTGGTCAATGTTAGCTCCAGATCGTCATAAAGCCCTTCTTTCCGCACGAAATGCACAGCAAGCGGGATTTTGTCACTCAGGCATTGACGCACCGCGATCAGATGCTGTTCGAGCTGCTCTTGGCGCTTTTCCGCCTCGGCATCCAGCGCAGCGATGCGCTCGAATGGATTTGGCTGCTTGTTGCGGGCAACGGAGGATTCGGCATTCTCGTTTGTGGGGGCGGGAACGGAGGGCTGTCTCTCTCCAGCGGCCATCACAGCGCCCAGCGACGTGCCATCCAGTGTCACATGGGCGGCATCCAGTGCCATCGGCAGGAAAGGCGCGGCCTCTTGGGCAGTCATTCCATGGGTCAGCGGGAAATCACTCAGGATCAGGGCATTCAACCCGCGCCGGAAGATTACCCGTTCGTCTTCGGACAAAAGGCGCGACAAGGCCTTGATGGAGCGGAAAAAGGAATCGCGTGAAAATCCATTGATCGGCTCCTTGGGGTTCCAACCTTCAGCCAAGGCCGATCCGGTCAGAAACCATGTTGCCAAACCGGCTAGTATCAATTTCCGCATGCGCTCCCCCTGCCCTGATCTTGGGCTTTCTGTTTGAGGGCCACTAAAGCAGAAAGGCAGGGATCTGTCACTTGAGCATGGTCAAGAGGCGGAGCGTGGAGCAACAAAAAACGGCCCCGAAGGGCCGCTTGGTCTGGTCAATGCACTCGATCCAATCACCCGAAATCCGGTCCGCGTGGGCGGTAGGTGTTGGTGTCCTGCCAATCTTCCATCAGGGTGCGCAAGCCCGGATCGGAGCCTTCGGGCAGAATGATCTTGGCCGTGACAAACAAGTCTCCCCGGTTGCCATCACGGTCCGGCAGGCCCTTGCCTTTCAGGCGCATCGATTTGCCCGAACTCATGCCTGCAGGCACCTTGATCTCCACCTTGCCTTCCAGCGTCGGGATGCGGATCCGTGCACCGAGCACCGCTTCATAAAGGGTCAATGGCAGGTCAAGGCGGATATTCTGATCCTCAACTTTGAACAGCCTGTGCGGCAGGATCTCGATGGTCACCAGAGCGTCGCCAGCCGGACCGGTGCGGGACTCAAAGCCCTGCCCTTTCATGCGGATGGTCTGGCCGTCCTTGACGCCGTTGGGCACCTTCATGTCGAGGCTCTTACCGGTGGGCAGATGCACCCGGCGTTTGTCATCCGAAACAAGGTCTTCAAGGCTCACAGACAATTTGGCTTCGGCATCCTGCCCCTTTTGTGGCTGGGCACGCTGGCGTGTGCCTCCAAACGGGTCATTTCGGGCACCTGTGCCAAAGGGGCTGCCGCCTGGACGACCGCCGCCCATATTGCCGAAAATCTCATTGAGAATGTCTTCTGCCGCGCCGCCGCCAAAGCCGCCGCCTGTCGCATTGCCAAAGGGATTGCCGCGACCGCCGAACGGATCACCACCGCCGCCGCCAAAGCCCTGAAACCGTTCTTTGCCTTCGGCATCGATTTCGCCATTGTCAAAACGGGTGCGTTTTTCCTTGTCGCCGACAATCTCGTAGGCCTGATTGACTTCAGAAAATTTTTCCTGTGCCTTCGGGTCGTTTTTGTTCTGATCCGGGTGATATTGCTTGGCAAGCTTGCGAAAGGCGCTTTTGATCTCACGCTCGCTCGCCGACCTTGGCACCCCAAGAACGCTATATGGATCTCTCATGTCTTTCCTCACCCCCACCATCCAGCCCGGTTGGCACCTGATGGCAGTGTCTATGGTTGCGTGATGCAAGCCGGTCACGGCGCCCGTCGGCGGCCTTCAGAAATCTTCTGGCCGAACTTGCAGTCAAGGTCAAATGCCCTTCACCCGACCCTTACGCTCGCCATCCATCAGCGACCATTCGATCCGGTGAAAAGCAGCACAGCGACGGCCACAGTCCTTCAACAAGCAACCGCGGGCGAATCCGTCACGCTGTTCTTTTCATGTCACCCCTGATATAGAGAGTTCCAACGCAAATTTCCATAGGATTGCTAGAAACCATGAATATCGATCTTCTTCGCCGTCTTTGCGAAACGCCGGGTGTTCCGGGTCGTGAACATCGGGTCCGTGCCCTGATTGAGTCTGAAATTGAAGGCTTGTTCGATGAGACCTATGTCGACCCGATGGGGTCGCTGATCTGCACCCGCTATCCGACCGCAGATCTGCCGGACGATTCGGAAGCGGAACGCATTCTGCTGCTCTGCCATATGGATGAGATTGGGTTCCTGGTCAGCCATGTGTCCGACAAGGGCTTTTTGCATATCGACCCGGTCGGGGGATTTGATCCACGCACCCTGTTTGCCCGCCGCGTGCTCGTCTGCACCAAGGATGGCGACTATAAAGGCGTGATGAATGCGGGCGGCAAGGCTTTGCATATCTCATCCCCAGAAGAGCGCAAGAAGCTGCCGGAAGTGACAGACTTCATCGTCGATCTGGGCATGGGCGAAGAGGCCAAGAACAAGGTCAAGGTTGGCGATTACATCGTCATGGACGAGCCGCTGCTCGATCTCGACAAGAAAGTCGTCTCCAAGGCGCTCGACAACCGCATTGCCTGCTGGCTTGGCATCGAAGCCATCCGCCAGATGGTGGAAGCAGACGTCAAGCATGCTTGTGAGATCGTGGTTGCCTTCACCGCACAGGAAGAAGTGGGTCTGCGCGGCGCACGCACCGCATCCTTCGGCGTTGCTCCGGACATTGCCCTCGGCATTGACACGACGCTGGCCTGTGACACGCCGGGCACCCCGGAAAAAGACACCGTCACCGTTCAGGGCAAGGGCTTTGGCCTGCATGTGAAGGACGGCTCCTTCATCGCCGATATTGATCTGGTGGAAGAAATCGAAGCCTTGGCCGAAGACAAAGGCATTGCTTGCCAGCGCACGATCCTTGCCCGAGGCGGTCAGGATGGGGCGGCTGGTCAGCAGGCTGGGTCTGGCGCCCGTGCCATCGGCATCGTGGTCGGCACCCGCTATATCCATACGGTCACCGAGATGATCGAAAAAGACGATCTGATTGCCGCCCGCGATATCATCGCGGCTTATCTCGGCAGCAAGTAAGCTTTGCACCTTTGGGGCAAATGAATGCGAAAAGGGGAGCGTGGCTCCCCTTTTTTATGCCCTGATGGATGATCTGATTGAACCTTAAATTGCGCCACGGCGACCAAAGCTGGTGCGCGGCTGCCCCCCTCCGATCGAAACCGGCCTGCGGCCCGTCTGACGCAGGCTTCTTTTGCCATAGTCGTGGGGAGATGGCGCCGACGGAATGGCTTTTACAAACCGGGAGTCTGGATCGCTCGTCTCCTCAACCTGCGGCTCATAGCGTGCCTTCAGAGCATCAAGATCCCGTTGAATATTCATCGGCCTCTGGACCGGATCGCCTTCTTCGATGCCGCAGAAATAGAGCATCAGAGGGACACCGATGACCGGCACCTGAAAGATCAACCACCACCAGCCGGTGCGCCCCGTATTGCGCAGGCGATTGACGCAGGAACAGAAATTCATATAGATCGCGACGATCGCCAGTACACTTGCAGCAACAACGCCAAACAGCGATGAGAAGGCTTCAGCGATGCCATCGCCCATTCGCAATGCGGCAAGCAGAAAGTAGAAGGCTGCTGCCAACAGGGCAAAAATCACCCAAATCACCGATTGATATGTCCACCAGGACTTGCGGGAAATCTCGCCATAAAAGGGATTGAACAATGCAAACATGGGTCGTTTCTCGGTGGGAGTGGCCTGATCCAGCCAACAACCTAAAGGAGAATCGTTAAATCCGGTTCAAACGAATTGCTTAACGTTTCCTTACCTGTGGTTTTGACTTGGCCGCGGCTTTTGAGAAAGCGATTCAATCTGAATCCACGATAGGGTGGCCCTTCAGACTTTGAATCAATCTCTCTAGGCTTTGCTTTAAGAGTCCGGAATCATGAGTCATTTGAATCACTTGCCCTGCGCTTCTGAAGCGATATACCGCATTGTTAAAGTTCTTGTTAACCATGTTTCTGAAACACGCCCACCGAAGTGAACACACCTGAAATCAGGTTAAGACTCCTCCCCTCGCACGATGCAAGGAGCGCGTGTGGCCTCTCTTCACCGCGAGACCAGATCATCCAAACACACCCCAGTCCCAGTCGCGCGACAGCCGCTCAGCGGCCCACGTTCCCATTTTGGAATTGCCCTGTTCGTTGAGCCCCGGCGACCAGATGGCAATCGCGCCCTTGCGTGGGGCGATGATCAACAAGCCGCCACCGACACCGGATTTCGACGGCAGGCCGACGCGATAAGCAAACTCCCCTGACCCGTCATATTGGCCACAGGTCATCATCAACGCATTCAATGAGCGGACCTTGGACGGGGCAATCAGCCGGGGCGCATCGGCCAACCCCGCCAAAAACCGTCCGGCCCGCGCCAACTGGATGGTGGTCATCTGGATGGCGCATTGGTGGTAATAGACACCCAAAGTGAAGTCCGGCTCATTGAGCAGATTGTCATAGGAACGCAGATAGTGGGCGAGTGCCAGATTGCGATAGCCGGTGGCTTTTTCGGACGCGGCAACTTTCTTGTTGATGTGAATGTCATCATCCTCGGCAGCGTTGCGCACGAACTGGATGATCTCGGACAGGGTCTCTTTTGGGGCATGGCCGGACAGCAATGCATCGGTGGTGACGATGGCGCCAGCATTGATGAAGGGATTGCGCGGCTTGCCCTTCTCCTGTTCCAGACGAATGATGGAATCGAACGGATTGCCGGATGGCTCGCGCCCCACCCGTTTCCACAGACTGTCGCCAATGCGCCCCAACGCAATCGACAAGGTGAAGACCTTGGAAATGGATTGTATCGAGAAGCCGGTGTCGCAATCGCCAGACGACAGGACATGACCGTCTTCCAGCGCCACCGAAATGGCAAATTGTTCGCGCTTGATGTGGGCAAGCTCTGGGATATAGTCGGCAACCATGCCCCAATAATCTGGATGGGCGGCGCCTCGCTCATGCGCTTCACCGACGAGCGCCTGCAAGTAGCTTTCGCTGATCCTGTTGCCCATATCAGTGGCTTCCCCCCTTGATCTTGCCTTTGCCATTTCGACGGCTCAAAACCCATCTGGCGCTTTCCGCTCAGACCTGATCTGTGTTAGGCCTGCGAAAGACCAATGGCAAGAGCTGGCGAGCACTTTATGGTGCAGACAGCTTTGCCCACATGATGCGCGCAGGAGGTATCGATTTGCTGTTCGCCCTGACACTCATTTTCCTTTGCCAATTGCTTGGCGAAAGCATCGTCACCCTGCTTGACCTGCCGGTGCCCGGCCCGGTGGTGGGGATGGCCCTTTTGTTTGTTGGCCTTTCCATCAAAGGCGGGATACCAGCCGACATCGCCATGGTTGGAGACAATCTGTTGAAGCATCTCTCCTTGCTGTTCATTCCGGCGGGTGTCGGGGTGATGCTGCATGCGGAGCTGTTGCGGACGGAGCTGCTGCCCATCTCCGTTGCGTTGCTGGTCAGCACCCTGCTCGCTATTGCGGTAACAGGGCTGATGATGCGCTGGCTGATGAAGGATGGCAAATCGGACACGCAGGAGACAAGTCAATGAGCGACCTTTCTTCCCTTTGGGTCTATCTCAGTGCCAGCCCGTTGTTTCATCTCACTCTCACGCTGGTTGCCTATCTGTTGGGGCTGACGCTCTACCAGAAAGCCGGCATGACGCCCTTGCTCAATCCGGTGCTGCTGGCGATCCTGATTGTGGTGGCGGTGTTGGCCCTGTCTGGCACACCCTATGAGCGGTATTTCGATGGGGCGAAGTTTGTCCATTTTTTGCTTGGCCCGGCAACGGTGGCGTTGGCCATCCCGCTCTATCGACAATTTGACAAAGTGCGACGCTCCGGTCTCGCGCTGATGGTCAGCCTGCTGAGCGGCTCCTTTGTGGCGGCCAGCACCGCGGTTCTGATTGCTTGGGCCTTGGGGGGATCGGAGCAGTCCTTTCTTTCGCTGGCACCCAAATCTGTCACCGCGCCGGTGGCGATGGGCATCACCAAGGAGCTGGGTGGCTTGCCCTCGCTGACTGCGGTTCTGGTGATTACCACCGGGATTATCGGGGCGATCCTCGGGCCTTATGTGCTGAATTTCGTGGGGGTAAAGAGCTGGGCGGCCCGCGGCGTGGCCATGGGCACGGCCAGCCATGGCATCGGCACGGCGCGTGCCCTGCAGGTCAATGAGGAAGCAGGTGCTTTCTCTGGCCTTGCCATGGGGCTGAATGCACTGGCGACAGCCATTTTGCTGCCGCTCATATGGTTTTGGCTATTCTAAAGCACTGAGGCAACAGTGCCTCAGGCAATCTCGCCCGCTTCCAGCGCTTCGTTGATATCCCGGCCCAGAGCCTCGAAAACAGAGCGGACAATCCCGTCAGCATCCAGATTGCTGTCGGCATACATGGCGTCCGGTTTGCCGTGGTCGGTATATTTGTCGGCCATCGTCAGGGAGCGGATCTTGAGATCGGTGTCGAGCGCACCTTCATTGGCCAGCAAATGCAGCACCTGTGAGCCGAAGCCGCCAGCGACACCTTCCTCAACGGTGATCAGCATTTCATGCTCGCCCGCCAATTTGAGGATCATGTCTTTGTCAAGTGGCTTGGCAAAGCGGGCGTCGGCGACCGTGGTGCTGAGCCCAAAGCCATCAAGGCGTTCCGCCGCCTTCAGGCTTTCGGCAAGGCGGGTGCCGAAGGAGAGAATGGCAACCTTGCCCCCTTCCTTGACGATCCGACCCTTGCCAATGGCGAGCGGCACGCCTTCCTCTGGCATATCAACGCCCACGCCTTCACCACGGGGATAGCGGAAGGCAATCGGGCCATCATCATGGGCGGCGGCAGTCGCGACCATATGCACCAATTCGGCCTCGTCTGCTGCGGCCATCACCACCATGTTGGGCAGCGAAGCGAGGAACCCGACATCGAAGGAGCCTGCATGGGTTGGCCCGTCAGCGCCGACAAAGCCTGCCCGGTCAATCGGAAAGCGAACGGGCAAATTCTGGATTGCCACGTCATGAACGACCTGATCATAGGCACGCTGCAGGAAGGTGGAATAGATGGCACAGAAAGGCTTGTAGCCTTCACAGGCCATACCTGCGGCAAAGGTCACGGCATGTTGCTCGGCGATGCCGACATCAAAGGTCCGGTCCGGGAAGTCTTTCTCGAAAATGTCGACGCCGGTGCCGCTTGGCATGGCGGCGGTGATGGCGACAATCTTGTCATCCTTGTGGGCTTCCTTGGTCAGGCTGGAGCCAAACACCTTGGTGTAGCTTGGTGCATTGCTCGGGGCTTTGACCTGCGCGCCCGTCACCACATCGAATTTCGAGACGCCGTGATATTTGTCGCTGGCATTCTCGGCTGGCTCATAGCCCTTGCCTTTTTGGGTGACGACATGGACCAGCAATGGTCCCTTTTCGCTGTCGCGGACATTCTTCAGGATTGGCAGAAGATGATCGAGATTGTGGCCGTCAATCGGGCCGACATAATAGAAACCAAGCTCTTCAAACAGGGTACCACCGGTGAAGAAGGCGCGGCCGAATTCGTCCATTCTCTGCGCTTTTTCCTTGAAGAATCGCGGCAGCGAATAGGCCATCTGCTTGGCGGCATCACGCAACGACAGGAAGGTCTTGCCCGAAATCAACCGAGCCAGATAGGCACTCATCGCGCCAGTTGGCGGGGCGATGGACATGTCATTGTCATTGAGAATGACGATCAGGCGGCTGTCGAGGGCGCCTGCATTGTTCATGGCTTCGTACGCCATGCCGGCACTCATGGCACCATCGCCGATCACGGCAATCACATTGCGCTCGGTGCCTTCCAGATCGGAGGCGACCTGCATGCCCAGACCAGCGGAAATCGAGGTTGAACTGTGGCCTGCACCGAAGGGGTCAAACTCGCTCTCGGCCCGCTTGGTAAAACCGGACAGACCCTTTGGTTGGCGCAGGGTGCGCATGCGGTCCCGGCGTCCGGTCAGGATCTTGTGAGGATAGGCCTGATGACCAACATCCCAGATCACGCGATCATGGGGCGTGTTGAACACATGATGCAAAGCGACGGTCAGTTCCACCACACCAAGCCCTGCCCCCAGATGACCACCAGTGACGGAGACCGCATCGATCATCTCGGTCCGGACGTCATCAGCCAGCTGCTTCAATCCAGCCATATCAAGGGATCGCACATCATCAATCGTTGAGATGGCATCAAGTGTTGGTGTTTTGGACACTGGTTTCACCTGTCTCTGTTTTTCGCTGTCCCTGACACAAGTCGGCCTAGGCCGTCAGAGACCGTCTCTTACATGTCCATTGCCTGGCTTCGGATCAAGCGCTGCTGGTTCGCAATCTGTCTTCCCTGATACGAAATAGCCCCAAAGCGGGACCAATTTATGATCTTACAAGCCTTTTTTCAGGCGCGTCAGAAAGCAATGTCTCTAATCGGACAGGTCTATACTGATTATGCCGTCAGGGCAAGATGATGGCCTCTCGCCAAATGGTCGCGAACCCACTCGACTATATCTTGAGTCGCCACTTACCAATTTGTGCGGTAATATAGTATATATTCCTAATATTGGATTGGAAGGAACCAGATGATGAAACCAGTATTCCTTACCCTGATTGCAACTTTTTTAACATTTACCTCACCACAAACAGCTGATGCCAGAGACTATTTTGGTGCCATCGCCGTGGCCCCGAATGGTGCCTATGGCATTTCATGGGACTATTCGACACGCGGGGCTGCGACCAACCGCGCAATGAATGAATGCCGTAACCGCGCACGCGGATGTCGATCAGCCCTGTGGTTTCGCAATGCCTGCGGAGCACTGGCAATGAATGACTATAATGATTGGGCAACCGCATGGGGTTCCAATCGCGGTGTCGCTCAGAATATCGCCCTGAGAAACTGCAACAACCGCTTTGGTGGCTGCTATATTAAACGCTGGGCCTGTACCTCGCGATAATTGTTTGCCATCGCCTCGATAGCACATCGCCCGCCTTGACAAGTGTGCACAAGGCGGGCACTGTACAAGGAACATTTAGTGAACATTGCTCTATCCATTCAACAGGTTTTTCCATGACAACCACAGCATTCGAAGACGACATCCCCTCGATCATGTCGCACACATCGATTGGGGTCAGCGACTATACGAAGTCCCGTGCTTTTTATGAGGCGGTGTTGGCGACCATCGGTGCCAAGATCATAATGGAAGTCGATGAGGACGGCATGAAAGCGGCTGCCTTTGGTAAGTATTTTCCTGAATTCTGGGTTCAGATTCCCCATGACCGTCAAGCGCCCAGCGTTGGCAATGGCACCCATTTCGGTTTTCTTGCCCCCAGCAATGCGGCCGTGCATGCCTTCTGGGACAAGGCCATCGAACTGGGAGCCAGCCCCGATGGAGAACCCGGCCCGCGGCCGCATTATGGAGAGGCCTATTATGGCTGCTTCGTTCGAGATCCGGATGGGCACAAGATTGAGGCCATGGCGTGGAATGCTTCCCCTAACGAAGGGCATGATTGACGATACCGCACTCGATGAGGATACAGGCAAGGATGTAGGATAGAGGCGGTGATGGCTTGACACCCAGCCACACTTGCCTGAAGCAGAGGCAGACGCTAAGCTCTGCCTCTCTTCGGCCTTGGCCACAACCCAAGGCGTCCTGCCCGCCTCCCTCTTCCATTGCCCTTCTTCTTCCATTGCATTGGTATCCTGCAAGCATGTTTGACCATTTCCCTTTTGTCTCGGTGTTTCTGGCATTGGCGGCCCTGACGCTGACACCGGGACTTGATACAGTGTTGGTGTTGCGCAATGCAGCCCGTGGCGGCGTGCAAGCGGGCGTCTTGACCACTTTGGGCATCTGTTCGGGCCTGTTTGTGCATGGGACAATTTCAGCACTTGGCCTATCGCTGATCCTGTTGCAATCGGCGAGCCTGTTTGGATGGATGAAGTTTGCCGGGGCCCTGTTCCTGATCTATCTGGGGGCACAGTCGCTTTTGGCCGCATGGCGTGGGGAAACGCTGGTGGTCGAAACCTCTGGCACCTCGAAATTGACAGGTCTGCGTGCCTTTCGCGACGGTTTCTTCACCAACCTGCTCAATCCCAAGCTGATTGTTTTCTATATGCTGTTTCTGCCGCAGTTTATCGACCCTGCCTCTGCGGCGCTACCACAAGCTCTGCTTGTTGCGGCCATCCATTTCTTGCTGGGCATGATCTGGCTGTCAGGTCTTGCAGCTGCAGTCCACGGGGCGCGGCGTGTCTTTGCCCGACCTTTGATGTCGCGATTGCTCAATGGTTGTGCGGGTATTCTGCTGATCGGCTTTGGAGGGCAACTTGCCGTCTTTGAACGGCCTTAATGCGCCGCTATCTGATATGGCGTCAATGGATCAGGATCCGGCCTCGCTGGAATTTGCCAGCAGCACCAGATCTGGGAACACACAGAATGGTGCATTGACAGGCATCGGGTGATGTGGTGAGACCGTGCCACATGCCCCAGTTGGCAAAGGCAACGAACAGAAGGAACAAACGAGAATGAAATTCGTCCGTTATGGCGCTTGGGCCCTCAGCGCCCTTCTGGCACTGGGCCTGGCCTTTATGATGATCGACTGGTATCAGCAGGAACTGACCGTTCAAAAGACTCAGGCTGGTCAAACCACGGCTGCCGTCGGGGGCGATTTCACTCTGACCGATCACACGGGCAAGCAGGTGACTGCAGCGGACTTTTCCGACAAGCCTATGGCCATCTATTTTGGCTATACCTTCTGCCCCGACGTTTGTCCGACCACCCTTGCGGAAATGACCATGTGGGTGCAGGAGCTGGGAGAAGAGGCTGACAAGCTGAACTATCTTTTCATCACCGTTGACCCAGAGCGGGATGACCAGCAATCGATGGCAGACTATGCTGATGCCTTCTTTGAGCAATTGGTGGGTTTGCGCGGCACCCGTGAACAGACGGATGCTGTGGTCAAAGCCTATCGGGTCTATGCCCGCAAGGTGGAAGACGATCAGGCGGACAGCAATTATGTGATGGATCACACCGCTTCGGTCTTCCTGATGAAAAAAGGCAATGTCTTTTCCGGCACCATTGCTTATGGCGAGAGCCATGACAGTGCGGTCGGCAAACTGAGAAAACTGATTGCCAGCGCCGAGTGATCCTTTCCAACGCAGACATGGCCATGCGCATAGCTGGAGCGACTCTTGCCTCTATGCTATCATGTGCTGGCAAACAGGAGCAGGCCATGAATGACTTGAGCGAACAACAGCAGGCCGACGAAGTGAACCGGCTGATCTATTGGTCCGCAGGCATTCTGGCCGTGGTCGCGCTCGTTGGCATGGCTATCTGGTCTCGTGTCGGTATTGCGGTTTTCTACGACCGCATTGCCGGTGCCATCGCCAACTGTTTCTAACGCGACATATCCCTTTCTCGGCAGGTTCAGTAACATCATGAGCAAATCGCGGCTTGATCAGGCATTGGTGTCTCGTGGTCTGGTGCAAACCCGAGCTCGGGCTCGCGACGCCATCAAGCGCGGCTCAGTCAAGGTCAATGGCCTGTCTGCGACCAAGGCCAGCCAGATGGTCGGACTGGATGCGAAACTGACCTATGACGATCCGGCCGCCCGCTATGTGTCACGCGCCGCATTGAAACTGCTCCATGCGCTCGACCATTTTGCCTTTGATCCCATCGATCAGATCTGTGTTGATATTGGCGCTTCGACCGGTGGCTTTTGTCAGGTGCTGCTTGAACGCGGTGCCCGCAGTGTTTACGGGGTCGATGTCGGCCATGGTCAGATGCATAAGAGCTTGCAATCCCATCCGAGACTTCATGTGCTCGAAGGGGTCAATGCCCGCCATCTGGATCAAAGCCATGTGCCAGAGCCCTTCTCGGTGCTTGTCAGCGACGTGTCCTTCATTTCACTGAAGCTGGCGCTGCCCCCCGCCTTGAGCATGGCGTCGACTGGCTGCAAGGCTGCGTTGCTGGTCAAGCCGCAATTCGAGGTTGGCAAGGATGGCATTGGCAAGGGCGGGCTGGTGCGCGACCCTGCGGAAGGATTGCGGGCAGCGCAAGCCATTGCAGCATGGATCGACAGCGAAGAAGAGCAAGCCTGTCGCGGCTGGCGTGTGCTGGATATGGTCCCCTCCCCCATTTTGGGCGGAGACGGCAATGCGGAATTTCTGCTCGGCGCGATCAAGGACCGCTGTTAGGAAAGTCTAGACCAACAGCGCACCGACAAGACCGCCAAACAGCAACCAGCCAATCTGGGTATTGGAGCGGAACAGGTCGAGACATTGGGCAGAATTGTTGATGTCGAGTTTCCAGATCTGCCAGCCCATATGCGCGGCAGCGGCTATCAAGCCCAGATAAGCGGGCCATGCCACACCGGCAGCCACAAACGCCCCAGCCATCAGCAAAACCATGACCGCATAAAAACCGAGTAGCCATTGCTTGGTGTGATCGGCAAACAGCAAGGCGGTCGATTTTACACCGATCATGACATCGTCTTCTTTGTCCTGATGGGCATAAATGGTGTCAAAGCCGATGGTCCAGACGATGCCAGCGGCATACATCAGGACGGGCGCAAGAGACAATGAGCCATTGATCGCCGCCCAGCCCATCAAGGCTCCCCATGAGAAAGCCAGCCCCAACACCAGCTGTGGCCAGTGGGTGATGCGTTTCATGAAAGGATAAATCGCCACGACGCCCAGCGACGAGAAGCCGAGCAGGATCGAGAATTGATTGAATTGCAACAGCACGAACAAGCCGATCAGGGCCTGAAGGCCCAGCCAGAGCCAAGCCCGCATCCGGGTCGTCTGGTTGGCAGGCAAAGGACGGGAGCGGGTGCGCTCGACCTTTTGATCGATCTTGTGGTCGACCAGATCGTTATAGGTGCAACCAGCCCCGCGCATGGCCACGGCGCCAAGCCAGAATGCAAAGGCGTACCAAAGAATCTGCCAGACAGGGGGGAGCTGATCTGCGGGTTTGGTGGCCACGGCCAGTGTCAAAGACCACAGGCAGGGCCAGAGCAGAAGCCACCAACCGATGGGGCGCTCAAGCCGCGAAAGACGCGCATAGGGACGGAAGCCAAGCGGCAGAAATCGATCGACCCAATGGTCAGACACCGCGTCGGCCACACGACCATCGATCGTGCCTTTTTTCTCATTCATCGAGATATGCCCACTCATAGTCCTCTGTCCCGCCTCGTGCCATTTGTGGCCTTTGTTGTTCCTTTGTGGAGAGGTTTCGCCCATCGACAGCCTTGCGTCAACCGCAAGAATGCATCGGTAGACATATTGTGAAAACCATCAACGGACAATTTACCCCTGATTGATGCCACAAGGGGAGCGTTTGGATCGACAGGCAGACAAACTGCACAGATTGCCTCATCATGGACAGCAAATGCACGTCTTGCGGCTTGCTTTTGCCTGTCTTGAGCGTTAGCAGACAGGCAACAGCCTGAACTGCAACAAGCATCGGCTCTGCCTTTCGGAAAGGATTTTTTCATGTCTGATCGCCTCAATATTCTGCTCATCGGATCCGGTGGCCGCGAACATGCCCTCGCCTTCGGCCTGAAGAAATCGCCCAGATTGGGCAAACTCTATGTTGCACCGGGCAATGCTGGACTTTGGCAAATGGCCGAAAAAGCCGATGTCAGTGAAGCAGATCATGAGGCGGTTATCGCCTTCTGCAAGGACAAGAATATCGACTTTGTTGTTGTCGGCCCTGAAGCCCCCTTGGTGGATGGTCTGGTTGACAGCCTGACTTCTGCGGGCATCGAAGCCTTCGGTCCGTCCAAGGAAGCCGCCCAGCTGGAGGGGTCAAAAGGCTATACGAAAGATCTCTGCGCCGAGTTCAATATCCCGACCGCTGCCTATGCCCGTTTCACCGCAGAAAAGGACGCGCTGGCCTATCTGAAAACCCACCCGGCCCCGATCGTCATCAAGGCCGATGGTCTGGCCGCAGGCAAGGGTGTCACCGTTGCCATGAGCGATGCGGAAGCTGAGGCGGCGATCAAGGATTGCTTTGACGGCGCCTTTGGCGAGGCCGGTGCCGAAGTGGTGATTGAAGCCTTCCTGCAAGGGGAAGAGGCAAGCCTGTTTGCGCTATGTGACGGAGAAAGCGCTCTGTTGCTAGCCTCCGCTCAGGACCACAAGCCGGTTGGCGAAGGCGATACCGGCCCAAATACCGGTGGCATGGGGGCCTATACCCCGGCTCCCGTCATGACAGACACCCTGACGGATGCCGTGATGCAGCGGATCGTCGAGCCCACCATCAAGGGCATGGCCAGCCGTGGCGCTCCTTTCAAGGGCGTGCTGTTTGTCGGACTGATGATCACCGAGCAAGGCCCTGAACTGATCGAGTATAATGTCCGCTTTGGAGACCCGGAATGCCAGACCCTGATGATGCGTTTGGAAAGCGATCTGCTGGAGTTGCTGCTGGCCTCGGCGCGCGGCACGCTCAAAGGCATGACAACCAAATGGTCCGATGATGTGGTGATGAATGTGGTGCTGGCTTCCAAGGGCTATCCCGGATCGTATGAGAAAGGCACCGTGATCGAGGATCTAAGCGCAGCAGAAGCCCTTGACGGCGTGACCATCTTCCATGCAGGCACGGGCGAGAAGGAGGGTCAGTTGGTGGCCACAGGTGGCCGGGTGCTGAATGTCTGTGCCCGTGGCAAGAGTGTAACCGAAGCACAGGCGCTTGCTTACAAGGCAGTGGATGCGGTGCGATGGGAGAATGGTTTCTGCCGCCGCGATATTGGCTGGCGGGCCGTTGAGCGTGAACAGCAGGGCAGCTGATTGGCACGACAGTCCGATTGAAAGACAAAGCCCGCCGGGATGATCCGAGCGGGCTTTTTACGTTTGGCAATTTGTGCGGCAGATCTCAGAGCCGGGTTCGGGAGAGGTCGACCCGGAAGCGCTTGCGGCGATAGAGGATAAATCCGATCACACAGACCAGTGTCACTGCGGCCAGCAGCCCCAAAATCAGGAAGTGCAGCGTACCGTCGTTCTGAACTTTCTGGGCCAATGGCACCACCAAACCGGTGATCGAGCCAGTCACCGACTGAACGACCGCATTGATCATTCCGCCGACATAGAGCGTCATGGCAGCAATCATCCCGCCAATCATTGATACAATGCCTTGCGGCTCATCCATCACCGCTTGCGGCTGGTCCGCTGGATGAGAAGGCGAACTGCCTTGAACAATGTCTTCGCCACGATCAAAAAAGGCCATTTTGACCGCATGCTGGGTTTTGCGCCCCAGAGCAGTTAAATCCATCGAGATAGCCTGCCCGGCGGCAACGTCGAAGACTTCCTTTGCCAACTTGTTTGACACTTCGACGAGACCTTCATGAACGCGCACATCTGCCCATCCGCTGCCAAGCGATACGGTGAACTGGGTGCCCTTCACGGCGGCGACCATGTATGGAGTTTCGACCGAGAAATGCTTCGTGCTCTGCTTATCGACCGACAAATGGATTGTGCCACTCGTTTGCAGGATCCTGGTGTGGCTGGGATCTGTTTCTTGCAACAAAGGCAAAGACAGAACCGTGTTCGACCCAACCTGTATGCGCTGCTTGCCATGGACCAGTTGCAGGCGGGTTCTGTCAGAAGTGATCAGGGTTTGACCGGGAAACAACACCCGGTTGCGCATCAGTCGCATTTTTTCCCGGTTGGGTACCTCGATCCAAGCGTCCCCGCTGACCTTGCTGATCCGCCATGCGGTGTCAGACGCCTTGATGTCATCTTTGGCCCAGACTGGCTGTGTCAGGCAAAAAACAGCGCTTATCAATGCAGCGAGGAATGGAAATCTGGTCATGGTCGCGCCCCCTGTCGCCCACAGTGCTTTGCGCTGGCATCGCATATCAAGTCGGAACCCTGTTTCCGACCCGTTCCTGAACCTTTGGGCAACTTTTGCTTTACGTGCCCGCAAAGCTAGCAATCGAGGGTAAACCGGTGGTGAAAGTTAACCGCTTTATTTGGCTAATCCTGAATATTATTGTTTTGTGGTTCATCAAAGGTAAACAAGATGCGAAGGGGGATTGGGCCACACGGGCTCTTTGTATGCGTGTTTTCCACCTTCAACACCGCATCCATGCATATCGGCCATTTCCAACCGATCAACTGCCTGATACACAGCAAAGACTTGACTGCGCAGACAATCGCAGCTTCTTTGCCCAAGAGGACCAATGCACCACCCCTCTTTGAGCAAAACGACCTCCAAAAGGACCTTGGACCATTGACAGACCCCGTAGAAATCATCATTGACGACCTCGGCGCAAAAGGTGATGGCGTTGCCTATCACGATGGCAAGAGCCTTTATGTTCCCTTTGCGCTGGAAGGCGAGCGGGTGTTGGTTACTCCGATGGGGGAGCGGGGTGACCTAGAAGAGGTGATCGAGCCTTCTGTTGACCGGATTGAGCCGATTTGCCCTCTGTTTGGCACCTGTGGTGGATGCACCATGCAGCATATGGCCAAAGAGCCCTATGACAACTGGAAGCGCGACATTGTCCGCGAGGCCCTGTCTGCTCGTGGCTTTGATGATGTCGACATTCGTCCGACCATCACCACCGAGGCAGGTGGGCGTCGGCGTGCGGTACTGACCGCCCGGCTGATTGGAAGGCGGTTGCTGTTTGGCTATCATGAGACGCGTTCGAACCGGATTGTTGACATCGAGCATTGCCCGCTGTTGGCTGCTCCCCTGAATGCAATATTGCCAAAACTGGCTGGTTATTTGCCCCTCTTCATGACCAAGAAGGGCGAGGCGCGCATTACCCTTCTGGCCACCCGCTCCGGGGTGGATGTCTGTCTGGAAGATGTCAAAAACATGACCGGCGGCCCGGATTATCTCAAAGCAGTGGAAATGGCGGAAACACTCGACATTGCTCGGCTGTCTGCCAATGGCGATGTCTTGTTGGAGCGTCGTTCTCCCTTGCTCAAGATGGGCACCGCTGAAGTTTCCCCACCACCTGCTGCCTTTGTTCAGGCGGATCGCAAAGCGGAACTGGCAATGGTTGAACTGGCTATCAGGGCAATCGGTGACGCAAAAAAGGTGATTGATCTTTTTTGCGGCTCAGGCACATTCGCGCTGCGGTTGGCGCGCAAGGCAAAGATCTGGGCCTTGGAAGGCGATGAAGCAGCACTCAAGGCGCTTGAACGTGGCTGGCGCTTCGGGCAAGGCCTGAAGGATATCCAGATCGAGCGGCGCGACTTGTTCCGACGACCGGTTCTGGCGATGGAAATGAAGAAGTTCGATGCGGTCTTGTTCGACCCGCCACGGGCTGGGGCCAAAGCGCAGGCCGAGGAAATTGCCAAGTCGAAGGTTCCCGTCGTCGTGGCCGTCTCGTGCAATCCCGGCACATTGGCGCGGGATTTGCGCCTTCTGGTCGATGGCGGCTATCGACTTGATCATGTCACGCCGGTCGATCAGTTTCTCTTCTCGCATCACGTTGAATGTGTTGCAGTTCTACGCCGTTAGCAGAATATAGGACAATCTGGGGGCAGCCCGTCGCAACAGCTGAAATTGCGGCGGATGCCTTGATTGCGCCATTCTTCTTCTTATTTAACGAGATACCCGCAAGCACAGGCCTTAGGCTTTAGGAACGGACCGCTTTTATGCTCTATATGCGTCGAATCAAACGCTGGCTAATCATCACGATTGCGATCGTGCTGTTTCTGCTCGGCTTGGCGTCGGTCTGGACCCCCTTTCCCATTGGCGCGGTGTTGATGACCTTCGCGACGGTTTTGTTGATCACCAACAGCCGCAAGGGGCGCCAGATTGTCCGCAACATTCGCAGACGCTTTGTCTTTGTCGATGCGCGGATGGCATGGTTCGAGGCACGCAGCAAGATCAAGATGGTGCGCGTTCTCAAGACAACTCGCCCGCTGGAGCGACGGCTCGGGCCCAATTGATCCCTCGCCTGTATGGTGCCCCCTTCTGAAATGCCCGTTGGACCTGACCTGAGCGTCATCGAACTGTCTTCAAACTGTTACAGATGCCGCCTAATGGAAAGATCTGTGCAGCTTATTGCAGACGGATGACCTGACGCGGTCTGGTGGTTCGTGTCACTAACAAAGGAAGCGTTTCGTGATTGCCAATCTCAAGCACTGGGTCATCATGAGCTTCGCAATTCTTTGCCTGATTGGTGGTTTGGCCACGGTCTGGTTGCCAATTCCAACCGGAGTGCCTCTCTTGGCACTGGGCAGCTTTCTGGTGATTGCCAACAGTCGGATCGGGCGCAGTTATGCCCGAAGGTTGCGCAAGCATATCGGCTGGCTGGATTTGAGCGCGTTGTGGCTGGAAGAGCGGGCCGGGCGCACCTTTGGCCGTGTTCTGAAGACCACCCGCCCTCTGGTGACCCGCCACAGACAAAAAGCCCACCAGAAAGCCATCCGGAGTATACCGGCTGACGCAGCCCATACCATCAAGCATGACACCGAAGACGGGCCAGCCTAGACAGGACCAAAGTCCCCGGATCCTGCCGTTTTCGTCCCTGGCGGTCTGGCTTTGACGCTTTGTGAACCAGCTTTTTCTCCCATCAAGACCGACCATTGGCGTGTTGTGACAAATGCCGGAAAAGGGTAGCCTTCATGACCTATCCTCAGGCCGTGTTTTCAGCGAGGTCCCAGATGCTCAAACCAATTGTCAAGGTGATAGAAGTCCCGCTACGTCCTGCTCAAGCCTATGATGTCTTTGTCGATATCAACAGCTGGTGGCCGTTGCAGACACGGTCGATCTCATTCCATACAACCAACCTGCCAGCCAAACGGATCGATATTGACCCAAAGCCCGGCGGCGCGATTGTCGAGATCGGGGCGGATGACACACGCCATGTCTGGGGTGTCTTTGCAGACTGCGATGCCCCTGCCTCTCTCGAAATCGACTTTCATATGGGCCACCCCAAGGAACATGCCACCCATCTGGTAATTGCCTTCATCGATCTGGGCGATGAAGCGACGATGGTCAAGCTGGTTCACACGGGGTGGGAAAGCTATGGCGCGCTGTCGCATGTCATGCGCGAAGGGTACGAGAATGGGTGGGATGATATCTTCGTCAATGCCTATGCTTCGGCCTGCCTAAAAGGTGGGAATTCTGTGCACAGGCCCCGGTCAAACACGTACTAACCTTACCCATAGACGCAATGAATGCAAATCATCGTGGGGCATTTCAGCGCGACAGCAATAGTCGGATACAAAAAAGTAGATAATTTCGTATTGCAGATCTTGAAACCAAGCCATGCATGACCAAATATGGTCTACAGGCGTGTGGCGTAGGAATTAGGTGGAACTAGCTAACACTGCATGCCAGGGTCTGGAACCTGTTTGCCGGTAATCCCGGCAAGACGTGCCGAGAAGCACTGACCAGGTTCTAGTCTGCTAAAGCAATCATCCTCGCGCCAACGAGCATGATTGCTGCAGACCAGACTGACATGGTGACCGTGACATGCTTGCATATCGGTGATCGCCATTCATCATATTGATCGCGCTAGAGCAATATGAGGCCCGCCTTGGAGTAGACGCCCAAGGCGGGTTTTCTATATCCCGCCTCACTTTTCCAATCGTTGAGATATCTCAAGTCACGGCCTGTAAATTCGGCCGCCCCATGGGCCCAGAATAAAAAAAGGGCTCGATATAGCGAAATACCGAGCCCTTCATGCAGAATCTGGTGTCTGTAAAGCGCGGGATTGTGCCGATCCCGCTATCAAGAGGGACTATTACAGACCCAGAACACCTTCTGCGGAGAAATAGTCGTAGCCAAGGTCTTTCGCCACGGCTTCATAGGTCACCTTGCCCTCATGGACATTGAGGCCGTTGCGCAAATGAACATCATCCTTGAGTGCCTGCTGCCATCCCTTGTCAGCCAGAGCGAGGGTGAAAGGCAGCGTTGCATTGTTGAGCGCGAAGGCCGATGTGCGGGCCACGCAGCCCGGCATGTTGGCAACGCAATAGTGCACCACGCCATCAACCACATAGGTCGGGTCGGAGTGCGTGGTTGCCTTGGAGGTCTCAAAGCAGCCGCCCTGATCGATCGCCACATCGACAATGACAGAGCCCTTGCGCATGGTTTTGATCATCTCACGGGTAACAAGCTTTGGTGCAGCCGCACCCGGAATCAGAACCGTTCCGATGACCATGTCGGCTTTTTCCACCAGACGGGCAATGTTGCCCTTGTTGGAATAGACGGTTTTAACGGCCGTACCGAAGCGATCCACAGCGGCGCGCAGAGCGTCGGTGTTGCGATCGACCATGGTGACTGCGGCCCCCATGCCCAGTGCGATGCGGGCTGCATTGGTGCCAGAGACGCCAGCACCGATAATGACGACTTCGGCGGGATCAACGCCGGGGACACCACCGAGCAAGATGCCCATACCACCGCCGTTATTCTCCAGCGCCTGCGCACCGACCTGAGGGGCAAGACGCCCAGCCACTTCGGACATAGGGAACAGCAAAGGCAGCGCACCGGTGCGCGAGGTCACGGTTTCATAGGCAATGCAGGTGGCACCAGAGGCAACCAGATCCTTGGTCTGCTCCGGATCCGGAGCCAGATGCAAATAGGTGAAGAGAACCTGACCTTCGCGCAACTTGGCGCGTTCCACAGCCTGTGGCTCCTTCACTTTGACAACCATATCGGCCTTGGCAAAAATCTCGTCCGGGTTAGCGACGATGGTTGCGCCTGCCGCGATGTAATCCTCGTCGGAGCAGCCAATGCCAAGACCGGCATTGGTTTCCATCATTACCTGATGGCCATGCATGACAAGTTCTTCAACGGAGGATGGCACAAGGCCAACACGGTCTTCGTGATCCTTGATCTCTTTGGGGCATCCGATCAACATGTGTGATACTTTCTCTGTTTGGGCGTTGCGACCGTCGCGCCTTGTTTTTCTGGTTTCAGCCCCGATATGAATGGCATCACAGGGAGAACCGACGACGCTTCCGGAAATTAAACGATCTTTCGATGATGGCGGAATTTTTGCGCAATGTGTCGCGAAACTGCCTTGCTATACGCCCCCTGTTTCGAATAAAATTTCAAGAATTTCAAAATTCGGTGAATTTCATGAACTTGAAAGATCTTGATAAACGCGACCGTTCCATCCTCAATTTGCTTCAAGATAATGGGCGGCTGAGCAATGCCGAACTGGCCGAAGCGGTGAATCTGTCTCCGTCTGCCTGCTTGCGCCGAGTGCGACAACTGGAGGAAAGCGGGCTGATTGCCGGATATGCAATGCAGCTAAACATGAAAGCCTGCGGCATGACCGGCACGGCCTTTGTGTTTGTCACACTGGATGGTCAGGGACGGGAAACGCTGGACCGGTTTGAGCGCGCCATCAAACAGATCAGTGTCATTCAGGACTGCTACCTGCTGGCGGGGCAATATGACTATCTGCTGCGGATCATCTATCGCGATTCTGCCGATCTGGAGCGCATCCACCACGATATCCTGACCAATCTGCCCGGTGTGGTGCGCGTCAACTCAACACTCACCTTGCGCGCCGTCAAGCATACCGGCAAGTTGGAGGTCTAGCGTCCAAGCTGCCCTTATTTGATTTTGGGAAAGCGGATTTCGACCGTCAGGCCACCGCCGGTCGTATCGTGCAGGGTCAAGTCTGCCTTGTGATTGTCGGCGACCTGTTGCGCGATGG
Organism: Cohaesibacter sp. CAU 1516; assembly: GCF_005771485.1. NCBI lineage: Bacteria > Pseudomonadati > Pseudomonadota > Alphaproteobacteria > Hyphomicrobiales > Cohaesibacteraceae > Cohaesibacter > Cohaesibacter sp. CAU 1516. The sequence goes on from NZ_VANT01000004.1 coordinate 108,994, forward strand.
CGAGGCCAAGGCCAAAGCCGGATTTTTCATCCAGCGTGCGGGCCTCATCCCCACGCGCAAATGGCTCGCGCAACAATTCCTTGTCCTTGTCGGAAATGCCTGGGCCATGATCAATGATGCGCAGGCAGGCCACCTCCCCTTCATCGCTGAGGGACAGGGAACATGCCCCGGCATATTTCACCGCATTGTCTATAAGATTGTCGATCATCCGTGCCATATCACCGGATTGCGCCTTCAGCCGAACAGGCTCACACAATTCCAGAGTGACTTCATATGCTGCATCGCTCCATTGATCGACGAGGCTTTCCACAAGGCTCGAAAGCTCCAGAATCTTGGCATCATCTCGGCTTTGGCCACCCTTGAAGAAGGTCAAAAGGCGGGACAATTGATCATCCATTTGACGAATATCGCGCAGGAAAGCGTCGCGCATGTCATCGGGCTTGACCAGATCCGCGCGCAAGCGCAGGCGGGTCACCGGGGTGCGCAAATCATGCCCGACCGCAGCCAGCATCCGGGTGCGATCCTCCAGCAGCTGATGAATGCGATCCTGCATCCGGTTCATCGCCTTGGCCGCACCGCGCAGTTCAGAAGGCCCGCTCACTTCAGCCCGATGCGGCGTCGCCCCTTCCAGAGCGATGTGGTCTGCAACTTGTGAAATCTGGCGGATCGGTCGAACCAGAAAGAAGAAGGCCCAAAGCATCAGCAGAATCATGCAAATGCCGACGGCCCCCAGAATGGTGATGATCGGATAGCGGATTGGCGGGCGATGCTCGATCCGCGTCGATGTGCTGAAGATCCGCCCGTCCGGCAACTTGAAATACAGGGTAACCTTGAGATGCTGTTTGTCGATCGTTTCAATCCGGGGGGCAAAGGGGATGTGGCTAGTTTGCATCATCGGTCCCCCGACAGGTCTTTCGGAATTCGGGCTTCTGGCCGCCACCGACGGCTTGGTTCCGCGCGATGCAGGGGGAAGCTTCGGGCCCATTCTCGTCCCCCATGCGAGCCCTTCTGGCAGGGTGAAGCCGGTCTCTTCCCATCGGTAGATGATGCTTTTGTGGTCGTCAGACAATTCCTGCAACAAAGCCACCTGGTCCTCGGGTGGCTGTCGCCGCAGCATGTCCGCCATGACCAGTTGCCGCTCGACGAAAATAATCACCGGCGGCGGCGTGCGCTCTTCGAAGACGAGTTGCAACAGTATGATCGTACCGGCTACCAGCAAACCGGTGGCCAGCAACAGCAGCAACATCAATTGTCCGGCAATTGAGTTGAGAAAGAAACGCCAACGGTGAAGGGACAGGCTCATTGCGGGATCTCGCTGACCGTGGCAATGAACTCATAGCCGCCCGAGCGCACCGTATGGATCAGCTTTTCGGCTTTTTCCCCGCGTTCGAGTTTGCGTCGCAAGCGCGAAATAAGAATATCGATCGAGCGTTCAGCGCTAACCACCTTGCGGCCCTGCGTCAGCTCGATCAACTGTTCCCGGCTCAGAGTGATGCCGGGGCGTTCGCAAAAAACCCGCAGCAAATCAAACTCCGCCGGAGTGAGATAGGTCTGTACGCCGTCATTGTCATACAGTTCGCGTTTGCGCACATCGAGTTGCCAACAGCCAGCGAAATAGAGGATGGAAGCCTTCAGCCAGCTTTCTTTCTGGGCCATGCGGCTGCGCCGCAGCAAGGCCTTGATCCGGGCTTCCAGTTCGCGGGGATTGAACGGTTTGGAGAGATAGTCATCCGCCCCCATTTCCAGTCCCACCACCCGGTCAATGTCATCGCCCTTGGCCGAGAGAATGAGGATTGGCATCGTCGAGATCGCCCTCAACCGGGCACAGATGCTCAAGCCATCCTCGCCGGGCAACATGATATCGAGCAGCACCAGATCAATCCTGCTGGAGGCCAATATAGCGTCGGCCTGGCGCCCGTCCGTGGCTTGAGAGACATGCCAGCCATTGCGGACCAGTAACCCGGCCAACAATTTCTGGATCTCGGAATCATCTTCGATGATCAGGATGTGAACACTCTTCTGCATGGCGCAAATGTCTGTCAGCACTGGCGGAAAAGCAAAGAAGATCCTCTGCTTCACGCACATTTTTCGACTTTTTTGTTTCTCGATATTTCTGGGAAGCCCTTCAAACACAATGAGAAACACCCCGAAATGCTAAGGTAAATGGCTGTTAACGAATGGGGCGCAGGGTCAGTTTTGTCACAAGCAACGCGACTTGGGTCTGGGAGAGAATCAGTCTCGCCAGACCGGAAAGGAAGGATAGCATGTTTGCAATTGGAGGCCCTCAGGCCTATGGCGGCATGCAGCCCATGGGTCCGGGAGCACAAATCGGACAAGAGCTGCAGTCGATGGCCGAAAGCGGTGAAATCAGCTCCGAGGACAAGGTGGCGCTTCAAAGCGCTGTCTATGAAATTGGCAATGAACTGCACAGCTCGCGCCCCGAAAGCGGCTCAACCCCTCCAACAGGGGACGAAATCAGCGAGAAAATCGACAGCCTGATCAGCGAACAGGTCGAAGCCGGGACGCTGACGGAGGAGCAGGCAGAAACCCTCAGTGACGTGTTCGAAAGCGTTCAGGCCGCTGCTCCGCAAGGCGGCCCGCCTCCGGGTGGACCTGGTGGCCCCGGCGCTGGCGGCCCTCCTCCGAGCGGAAGCAACTCCGAAGAGAGCGACACCAATGCGATGCTCGAACAGTTTCTGCAGAATCTTCAGGAACAATCGGCGACGAGTTATGCCTCCTCGGGCAATGTCTCGGGCGAGTCTTCATTTCTGTTCAACTATTCAGCCTGACACCGCTCTTTCGCATTTCCTACGGGCAGCAATCTGGTGTTGATCATGTTGCCATTCTTTTATAGGGGCTCACGGACCAATCGGCGCACGGCATCCCAGCAAGGCGTTTGCGTCCCTGAGCTCCTTTTTTTCCGGCCAGTCTGTCACGTTCGCACGCTTCTTCCCCATTCCTTTGCGCTTGCGACCATATTCTCCTTGCCAACAGGGTTAAATTCTTTATTTTCGAATAGTAGAAAATACTAAAATAAGATCGGACGGACGCCTATTGATGCTCCGCTGACACAGGTTGGTTTGGCGTGTCTTCCTCTATGGATGGGTGAAGGGCGCCAGAAATATTCGGAGGTGTGAGATGGTTCTCAACTGGAAAGTGGGTGGGCTCTTGCTGGGGGGCGTGTTCTTTCTCGCGGTCCTGCTGGTCAAGCCCATTGGGGTTTCGACACAGTTCGTCATCCTTGATGGCATTTTGTGGGATGCCGTCAATCCGGCAATTGTGGTGGTCGATGAAACCGCCAAGAGCGGCTATGCGAGCCCGAACGCCTATTTGAACAAGAGCGGCGGCAAATATGCCAAGAATGTCGCCGAACCGATGAATTACAGCTTCATATTCGTTCTGGCGATGATTGGTGGCGCTGCTCTGTCCGCATTCCTTCGTGGCGGCGTGTCGGCTGAGGAGCGGGAAATGCCAGAAGTCTGGCGGGAGAATTTCGGCTCATCGACCACCAAACGCTATGTCTGGGCTTTCATTGCCGGTTTTCTGGTGCTGTTTGGGGCGCGTCTGGCTGGCGGCTGTACGTCGGGACACATGATGAGCGGCATGATGCAGACCGCTCTGTCAGGCTATATTTTCACTGCGGGTGCTTTTCTTGCCGCCTTCCCGATTGCTCTCTTCGTCTTCAAAAAGGGGAACTGATCCATGGCCATTTTCCTCGCACTCGTCATTGGCGGCTTGTTTGGCTTCACCCTTGACCGGATCGGCGCGACCAATCCGGGCTATATCATTCGCATGCTCAACCTGTCGAACCTGCATTTGCTCAAAACGATCATGCTGGCAATCGGCACAGCGTCGGTGCTGATGTTTGCTGGCATTCTGGCTGGTCTGGTCGATCCCGGTCACCTATCGGTCAAGGATGCCTATATCGGGGTGTTCGTTGGCGGCTTGCTGCTTGGGGCAGGCTTTGCGATTGCAGGCTATTGTCCGGGCACCAGCGTCACCGCGGCCGCAACCGGGCGCAAGGACGCGCTGTTCTTCGTGCTTGGCGGCCTGTTTGGTGCAGCGGCCTATATGCTGGCCTATAGCGGTGTCAAAGCCACGGGCTTGCTGGACAAAATTGCAGGCGGCAAGGCCACGTTGGGGATGGTGACGGACACCGACTATCCATTCCTGATTGGCGGCTTGTCGGGTGAAGTGATCGGCATTGGACTTGGCATTGCCTTCATTGCCATTGCAGCGCTGGCTCCTGCCAAACTGTTCGGAAAGGGCTAACGCCATAGCGCCCAATAATCAGACGCCCAAAAACAAACGCAAAAGCCCGGCCTGTGCCGGGCTTTTTTGTGCTCGTCTTGCTAGGTAACAGTCTGCGAATGGCAGGAGTCACACGCCATTCAGGCGCATCAAAGGGCAGCGCATCGCCGTCTGCGAGGCGCGCCAACAATCCGCATGCATGATCCTATTCGCAGGAACAACGGTCCTTCAAGGCAGCCAGTGCCGAGATGGTGTGATCAAAAAGAGCTGAAAGAGCGGTCAAAAAAAGCATCGTGCGCATGTCTGCCCCCAAATAAGTCTTCGCCACAACGGGCGTCCCAACGGGTCAAAGTGACTGGATTCTATCTCTAACGTGTCTTAACCATGACCTAATCGGTCATTTAGGCTTTATTACGGCAATTTCAATATGCCGGATCAGATTTTCCCTTTTCAGGCGTTGCCTCGGGAGGCAGGTCCGCTTCTTGGCCAATTTCGCATTGTCCGGCAAGGGCCCTGCTCTCCCTTTGTTGCTTCGCCCGATGCTCAGAGAATGGCGATCAAATATCGACAGAAAAAGGCGAAGTGTAATCTCAGCCTATCGAAATGTATCAAAGGGTATCGGTCACCAGGCAACCACTGATTGATTTTGCGCAGCAGCCCAAAAACAACGCCGGACAAGTCCCCTTTTCCCACATTCCCGCCATTGGGAGAATTTGTCATTTGTTCGATATATTGGTGACCAATATGTAGTAACCTGAATCAAGCGGGTAAAACTGGTTTGATCCATTTAATGATTGTCGAGACATAGACAGAACAAAAATCAAACAAACGAGTCGCTTTTTTACCTTTGAATGCCTAGACAGAACAAAGAGTGATCAGGGCATTTGAAAAGACGTTGAAATTTCTTTGTTATTTGTTACTCAGTTAACCGATTAAGAGCGTGTTAACCTTCTTCTGACAATCCCCCTTATCCGAGGTTTTGGACACCCCCATGAATATGCTCAGTTCTGTCGACATCTATTGCGAACGCACCGATGCGAGCTATTGGTCAGAGCCGATCAATGCCCTGACCAATCTGTCCTTTGTCCTTGCTGCGCTGTGGGCCTATTGGACCTATCGCAAGATCAAGGCTGAACAAGGCCCAACCGGCGGTCCGGACATGCTTGTTCTGGTTGCAATTGTCATGGCAGGTCTGATCGGCATTGGCTCCTATCTGTTTCACACCCACGCCACTGTCTGGTCGTCCCTTGCCGATGTGATCCCGATCTGGACTTTCGTTGCTTATTATCTGTTTTTGTCGATGTACCGGATTGTCGGATTGCCGTTTTGGCGGGCGGTTCGGGTTTATGGAATCACACTTGTGTCCATTGCCGCGACCCTCTGGCTGGTTTCCACGGTTCTGCTGGCATCCGACGGGACCGAGGCCAGCAGCGACGGGCTGAATGGTTCAACGCAATATCTGCCGGGGATGATCGCCCTTTATGGTTTTGCACTGGTTATGCTGATCCGGCGTCACCCGGCCATGGGTTGGATTTTGGCCGCTGCGGTGACTTTCACCACCTCTATTTTCTTCCGGACCATTGACATGATGGTCTGTGATGCGCTTCCTCTTGGGACGCACTTTCTATGGCACAGCCTCAATGGCCTGTTCATCGGATTTCTGCTGCAAGCACTGGTGCGCCATGGCAGAGCAGCACCAACCGCTTCTACCACCTCCAAACACATTTGACGCCCATGATCCCGAGCCCCGCCTTCATATTCGACAATATCGCCCCGGTCTTTTTCTATGCCGGTATCATCGTTTTCGCGATGTCTGGGGGCCTCAGAGCCATTCAGGCCGAGATGGACCTGTTTGGTGTGTTGATGGTGGGGTTTGTCACAGCGGCCGGTGGCGGCACCCTGCGCGACATCCTGATCGGCTCGGTGCCGGTCAATTGGGTGGTGGATCCGATGCCTCTGGCCATCATTCTGCCTGCCGCGCTGACCGCCTACGGCATTCAGCGGATCGGCTGGGAGCAGCGGCAGATTTTCAACTGGATCGACGCGATCGGCATGTCGGTTTTTTGCATCACCGGCGCCGCCCTGACGGTGGAAATGGGATTGCATCCGGTCATTTGCATCATGATGGGCATGATCACCGCGACGTTCGGTGGATTGGTACGGGATATTCTTTGCAATGTGGTGCCACTGGTGCTGCGTCAAGAAATCTACGCCACGGCGGCCATGCTGGGATCGACCCTCTATGTGATCCTGCAGCAGTTTGACATGGATCGCTCGGTCAGTGCCCTTGTGGGCATGAGTGCAGCGCTGATCCTGCGCGGTGTTGCGATCCGCTACAAGTTCAACATCCGCGGCAACGCCGGAGAAGCGCCACCGCAGATGTTTGAACGCCATGAATGACCCTCAGGCAGTTTGCACCGCTATCGGATTGTCGTCTGCCTTGCGCTTGGACACAGCATCCTTTGCAGGCTTTGCCTTGCCCTTTGACAGGCGACGCCAGAGCCATTCCGCCGGACCAAGGCGGAAGTATCTGAGGTAGATGGCAGAGAAAATCAGCTGCGCGAAGGCAATGCCAAAGGCCATCATGAGCAGATCAAAATGTCCCATTTGGCCATATAGCCCCAGCCCATAGCCAAAGAACAAACTGGTGCAGATGATTGTCTGCATCATGTAGTTGGTCAGTGCCATGCGGCCAGCGGCGGCAAACAGGCGGGTGACCAGATTGAACAGACGCACCTTGGACAAGGTCATGATCAGCCCCAGATGCCCCATTGCCATGGCGATCCGGCCCACATCATAGCTGAAATTGGTCCAAAGCGGTGCCTCAAGGCTCAAAGTGACCTGCAGCAGATCGGAGAAGGTTTCAAAGCCATTGACCTGCAATCCGGCGGCATAGCCTCCCAAACAGAGACTGAGATAGAAGGATAGCGATTTCTGCCCGGTGATGATGCCAAGCTTGAAGAAGGCCATGCCGATGAAAAACAGAATGCCAATATCCGTGAAATGGTTGGTCAGCAACTCGGATGAGTAGTTTGCAAGGCTGGTCTGAGACAGGTTGCGCATGATCACGCCGTAACCCTGTTGCATTTCGTCAACCTCACCGGCCCAGATCGTACCCAAATAGCCGGTCAGCAGTTCCTCGTTGGTTTCGGTATTGCTCTCGGGCTGGCTTGGCTCTGGCTGATTTGCATCCGGTTGAGCAGCCTGTGGCGCGGTAGGCGCTGCTTGACCGTCGGTCTCGGCTCCAGAGTTTGCGCCAATGTCACCAGGGGATTGCTCGGTCGCATTTTCGGCTTCATTGAGTGCGCTTTCAACGCTCTCATTCTGCGTCGGGCTGGCAGTAAAAAGATCGCCATTCTGCAGATTAAGCATAGTTGCGGAGACCACCATCCCTACGACTGCGATGCCTAACAGGGCTTTTGGCGACAAATTTCGAAATGGAAAGAGAAACAGGCCCAACAATCCGTAAATAAACAGAATGTCAAATGAGCAGAGCAACAGAAAGGAATGCACAAGCCCGAACGCCATGAGCCACATGGAGCGACGGAAGTATAAATCAATCTTCTCTACATTTACTTTATCAATACTTGAGAACACCAACATGGCCGCTGCACCGAACAACAAGGCAAACAGCGCGCGCATCACCCCGTCGACAAACACCTCAACAAAGGCCCAGCTGAGGATGTCGCGATATTCGCCACTGTTCCAGATGGTTGGAAAAGAATAAGCGTAGGGTGGAATTGCAAAGGCAAATATGTTGCGCATCAGGATGCCACAGACCGCGAATCCACGCACGGCATCCATTCCAAGATATCTATTTTTATTATTACAATTCAGTATATTAGTACCTTGCAAAGGTTGTGCTTCGGCATGTGTTTCCGTCATGATCGGAAAGCCTCATCGATGGAGTTAGGGAGAAACCCGGCACGACCGGCACACGGAATCGCGCACGCGCTGACGCGCGTCGACACGATGCCGAACCGTCACTTGGAAGGATCATTTCCAAAATGTCTCCGAGGGTCGACTGCAGCTTGATCATCCGGGGCAGCACGAGAAACCCGGACAGGCGATTGCAAAACCTGAACTTACCATTGGATCTAAAATATCGAATTTCGCAATAAAAATTAAATATTACCCACAGAATCCATAATGAACCAGAATGAACACTTTATCACTTCTTCCAATATCCACACTTTACAAGTTGAGGTCTCATTTTCTATATAGCGATTGCCCCTTGGCTCCACTAGGATGGCGAACCTTTATCGAGGGCGTGCCTTGATTTTCCGCTCACAGAAGAGCGAGAAGCCGCCCGTCTTCTTAACTGCAAGCAGGCCTTGAGCATGGATCTCAGAGGCGCTGCCTTGATGTCAGGATCACCAACGGTGACAACTCTCTCTCGTCCAATGAAAATCTGCTTTCTCATGTATCCGTGGGAGCAGATCGAGCCGGAAACGGACACGACTCTTCGCCTGATTTTCGAGGCGTGGCAGCGCGGCCATATCGTGACAATGGCCACCCAGACCAGCCTGACGCTGCGCGATACCGAAGCCTATGGCTTTTGTCAGGTGATCCGCTGCAACGGCACCCCGAAAACTGCGGTGCATTTCTACAAACAAGCTGTTCTGACCAAGAAGATGCTGCCACTGGCAGGCTTTGACACCATCTTCATGCGCGCCAATCCACCGCTTGATCCGACGGTGCTGAACTTCCTTGACGCAGTCAAGGAGGATGTCTTTATCTGCAATGATGTCAACGGCTTGCGACTGGCGAGCAGCAAGATCTACACCGCTTCACTCTATGATCCGGCGAACAATTTCGTCCCCGTCACCCATGTGTCCAAGAACAGGGACTATCTGGAGCGCGTGCTGGAGGAATCCGAAGGGGACAGGATGATCCTCAAGCCCTTGCGCGGCTATGGCGGTCAAGGGGTGATCATTGTCGAGAAAGGATCACGCGCCAGCTTCCGCTCGCTGCTCGATTTCTATCTTGGTGCCAGCAATGATCAATATGTGATCCTGCAGGAATTTGTCCCCGGAGCCGAACAGGGGGACGTCCGGGTGATGATGCTGAATGGTGAGCCGATTGGCGCCATGCGCCGCGTGCCCGCAGACGGGGACCTGCGTTCCAACATTCATCAGGGTGGCAAAGCGGTCAAACATGTCCTGAACAAGGAGGAAAAGGCGCTTTGCAAGCATATCGGGCACAAGCTCGTGCGGGACGGGCTGTTCTTTGTCGGGCTCGACATTATCGGCGGCAAGCTGATCGAGGTGAATGTCCTCAGTCCGGGCGGCATTGTCCGCATCAACAAGCTGAATCGCACGCGCTTGCAGGTCAAAGTCATCGATTTCGTGGAATCGGTCATCGCCACGCGGGAAGTCCTGATGGCGCGCCGCTCGCAATATCAAAGGTTGATCGAAGATGCAGTCACTGAGTCTTGATGCGATCCTCGCCAAAATCGAGGCGGGGGACCCCTTTCAGGCACGGGAGCAGGAGGGCTGCTTCGAGCTGCATTTCGACCCATCGATGCCGTATCTCTGCACCGCCATCCATGATGGTCACAGCTTTTCTGCGGATCTGGAAGCCCATTGCAATCTGGACGAAGCAGAGCGGATTTATGAAGAGGACCCGCACACGGCAGAGCTGATTTCGGCCTTGCCGACACGGATTGTCGGGCTCGACAGCCGCTATGAATATGACCTCAACCGCGCGCCCGATCAGGCCATTTATGGCACGGCTTGGGGCAAGGTGGTCTGGAAGGACAGCCTGCCGGACGTTTTGGTCGAGCGTTCGCTTGCCAAGCATACCCGCTTTTATGACATGGTGGCAGCGGTCTTGACCGCGCTTTCGCGGCGTCATGGGGGCTGTGTCGTCTATGATCTCCATTCCTATAATGGCGAACGGCGGGGCGGTTCTGCTGCGCCAGCCTTCAATATTGGCACCGCTCAGGTCGACATGCGGCGGCATCGGGCATCGATCCAGTATCTGGCGCGCCAACTCGAAAAGAGTAAAGTCGGAACCGAACCGATCCGGGTTGGCATTGATGAAGTGTTTGAGGGGCGCGGCTATCTCGCCAGCTTCTGCCGAGCCCATTCCAATCTGGTGCTGTGTGTGCCGCTGGAAGTGCGCAAATTCTTCTGCGACGAGAAAAGCGGTGCTGCCTGGCCGGTGATGGTGCAAGCACTGAAGGAAGAGCTGACCCGTTCGATCACGTCGCATGCTGCCTATGCGGCGAACAAGCGGTCGAAAATCCGCCAGTTCCTACGCCACGAGCTTTTGGCCAACGGCCTGTCAAAGCGGGTGCGGGAGCTGGACAAGACGCTTTACCGGATCGCAGGCAATCTGGATCCGCTGCTCTATATCAACCCTGTCAATCTGGACAGCGAGCGGAAGAAATTCTTCGCTCGCAAAGGTCATTATGAACCGCAGTTCCGCTATCGGCATCTGGATATCGACCCGTTTCTGGTCAAGGAACAGCTCTTTCGTCTGCCGTTCGAGGAGATTGAAGACCCAACCCTGCAGAGCCTTTATCGTCATGCCATCAACAGCCTGAGCATGAAGGTCGACCTGATGTCGGTGATTGGCAGCAAGGACTGTCTGTATAATTCCTTGCGCTATTATGGCGAGCCGGACCGGTTCGACATGGCCAATGCAGGCTTTCTCATTCACGCAGCGATCCCCGATGCGGAAAGAGTGAAAGGTCGACAATTGAATGACCGTCAGATCCTGGCGATGATTCAGGATGAGGTAGACTATTACCAACTTGACGCCAAGGTGCTGTTGTCCAACCGGATCATTGCCGGGGCGATGGTTGAAAATAATCGCTATCGGGTGTTGGTGCGCAAGGGCCACACATCGTCGGAGCGGGCGGCCCGTGCCCTGTGTCACCATGAGGTGGGGTTGCATCTGGTCACCGCAGCGATTGCCCGTCGTCAACCGCTTGAGCTGTTCCGACTGGGCATGTCCGGCTCGACCGAAGCGCAGGAAGGTCTTGCGGTTTTGGTGGAGTATCTCTCGGGCAACCTGACCATGATGCGGCTAAAAACCCTTGCCCTCAGGGTGATTGCCGTGCGCTGCCTGCTGGATGGTTACAGCTTCGTGCGCACATGGCAATGTCTGACCGAGGATCACGGAGCCAAGCCGGAGCAGGCCTTTATGGTCGCTGTGCGGGTGTTCCGTGGAGGTGGTTTTACCAAGGACTTTGTCTATTTGCGCGGACTAGCCAAGGCTGCTGCCCATGCACGATCTGGCAAGAGTTGGGAACCATTGCTGATCGGCAAGGGATCCTTTGCCACCTATGACCGGATCGACGATCTGCTCAAGCGCGGCATTGCCAAGAGCCCGACAATCCTGCCCCGCGCTCTGGTCAATCCGATGCCGACCAATCCGCTGCATGATTACCTGATCAGTTCGCTGCGCAGCCATGAGAGCCGGCCAAGCGAGACGTCTGTCTCGCCGATTGTCGCCTTCCCGCCTCGTGAAACAGAAACCATGGTCGCTGTATAAAGCTGAAAGCCAGCAGGCCCCTCTCAAATGTCAAAGGGGACGGTGATAAACCGTCCCCTTTGTTGTCTCAGCGCAGTTGTTGATCCTAGATCAGTTCGGTGCCTGTGATTTCCAGACCAAAGCCTTCAAGGCCCACATAGTGGCGTTCCTTGGAAGAGAAGAGGCGGATTGAGGAAATGCCGAGTTCGGTCAGGATTTGAGCGCCCAAACCGATGTCACGCCAATCTTCGTCGCGACCTTTCGCGCTGACATGCTCTTCGGCTTCGGCCAGTTCCAAGCCTTCCCGCGGGCGCATGGAGCCGGTGACAACACCGGGAGAACCATCCCGCAAATAGACCACCACACCACGATCCGAAGCAAAGCGAGCGACGATGTTGTCGAGGGTATCGGTTTTGCCAAACACGTCGCCGATGACATTTTCCTGATGCAGGCGCACCGGAATGTCCGTACCGTCGCGAATGTCACCAAAGATCAGCGCCAGATGCTCCATATCGTCGAACTGGGCCTTGAAGGTAATCGCTTTGGCGTCCCCATGGCGGGTCTGGATGGTGAACTCTTCCACCTTCTCCACCAGACGCTCGGTGCGCTGACGATAAGCGATGAGATCGGCGACAGACACATGTTGCAGGCCATGCTCTTCAGCAAAATCGAGCACCTGCTGACCACGTTTGACGGAGCCATTGTCATTGACCAGCTCAGAAATCACGCCGACCGCTGGCAGGTTGGCCAGCTTGCACAGATCAACGGCCGCTTCGGTGTGACCGGAGCGGACCAACACACCACCATCTTTGGCGACCAGCGGGAAAATGTGGCCCGGGCGTACAAAGTCATCAGGCTGGGTGTTGCCACTGGCAAGGCCATGCACCGTCGTGCAGCGTTCCTCAGCGGAAATGCCGGTGGTGGTGCCATGCTTGAAATCAACGGAGATGGTGAAAGCTGTCGACAAGGGGGCATTGTTGTTCGCCACCATCGGATCAAGCTTGAGGCGAGCTGCGTCCTGCACCGTCATCGGGGTGCAGACGATGCCGGAACTGTGGCGAATGATGAAGGCCATCTGTTCAGCAGTCACCTTGCTGGCGGCGACAATCAGGTCTCCTTCATTTTCACGATCATCATCATCCGTGACCACCACCATCTCGCCCTTTTCAAAGGCACGGATGGCGTTCGCGACGCGTTCCATCTTGGACATTTCTAGTCTCCCAAACTGATGACGGCATAGTGCTTCTGCGGGCCGTCTTATTTGTGTCCCGATTGTTCTAGCGGGAAAATCCGATGTAGGGATCGGGCGCTGTTTATCAAGCCCCCGACGCTCCTTCGTCCCCGTTTGACCGGTCCTGTTGAGGCTTAGCCCTGTTGGGCACGATGCAAAAGGGTATGATCCGCCAGAACGATGGCCAGCATGGCTTCTCCGACAGGCACGGCACGGATACCGACACATGGGTCATGGCGCCCCTTGGTCATCACATCCACTTCTGCTCCGGAGCGGGTGATGGACTGTTTTGGCGTCAGAATAGAGCTGGTCGGTTTGATCGCAAACCGCACGACCACGTCCTGACCATTGGAGATGCCCCCCAGAATCCCCCCCGCATGATTGGACAGGAAGACCGGCTTGCCTTCCGGACCGATCCGCATTTCATCGGCATTGTCTTCACCGGTCAGGGCTGCCGTTTCAAAGCCATCGCCGATTTCAACCCCCTTGACCGCGTTGATCGACATCATGGCCGAGGCGATATCCTGATCAAGCTTGGCATAGATTGGCGCGCCCAGACCCACCGGCACGCCGGAAGCAACCACTTCGATCACCGCACCAATGGAGGAGCCGGCCTTGCGGATGCCGTCGAGATAGTCGGCCCACAAGCTTGCGGCTTCGGCATCAGGGCAGAAGAAGGGATTGTTATTGACTTCATTCCAGTCCCAATTGTCGCGATTGATTTTGTGTGGCCCCATTTGGACCATCGCGCCACGAATGGTGATGTGAGGGACAACTTTGCGAGCAATGGCACCGGCGGCGACGCGCATGGCGGTTTCGCGGGCCGAGGACCGGCCGCCGCCGCGATAATCGCGCACGCCATATTTGGCATCATAGGTAAAGTCGGCATGGCCGGGACGATAGCGTTCGGAAATATCGCCATAATCCTTGGAGCGCTGATCGGTATTTTGAATGATCAGACCGATAGAGGTGCCCGTGGTGACTTGCGCGCCGGTCTGCGGATGGGGGAAGACACCGGACAGGATTTCAACCTGATCCTTTTCCTGTCGCTGGGTGGTGTAGCGAGACTGACCGGGCCGCCGGCGATCAAGATCCTGCTGGATTTCTTCGCGCGTCACTTCGATCAGGGATGGACATCCATCAACGGTGCAGCCAATGGCCGGGCCGTGGCTTTCGCCCCAGGTGGTGACACGGAAAAGATGTCCGAAACTGTTATGCGACATGGATGGCTTTGTTCCCGTCATTCAGGCGCAAGACAGGGGATTGCAACGCCCTGCTCGACGCTTTTCATAAGTTCTGCTGACGGATGTATTAAAGAGCGGTGGCGCAAAGGTCAAATCATCAGTTGACCGACTTTCGCCATTGCTGGCTCTTGAACCTGACATATCAGGGGAAATAAAAACCAACGCCCAAGGTGTTCTTGCCGCCATCGGGCAAGCACCGCGTCGACCTTCCCTTTGGGGTTCGTTATTTCGTGAAGGTGGTGGACCAGTAGCGGTTGCCATTCTGGACGATGCGGTTACCACGCAGGTAACCGCAGGTCCGTGTCATGCGAATTTTCCAGTCCCGCGCACCATTGACGCCGTCATAGAGCACCATGAACATCTGGTTGCCACGACTATACATCTCATAGGTACGGTAGACATGTTTGCTTTCTTTTGGGTCCCGCAGCGACACGCGCTCATACAGATGCATCCGGTCGCCTCTGACTTCACTCAGGGTTTCGAAGCTCCATTTGCTGTCCAACTGGCCCTTGGTGGCCTGACCGATTTCAAACCGAACCTTTTTGTCTGGAAAGCGATAGTCAATCCGCTCAATGCTGCTGCCATGCACGCTGAAACGATAATAGTGGCCTGCGGATTCATTGCCACCCTTGCAGTAGAAATTGCGGTTCTCGAATGCCTTCAGCACGCCCCCCGTGGCGTTGCCGGGCCCAGCCCACATGAAGAGAAAGCCAAAGGCCACCATGGCAAGACTTTTGCTCCAAACTCTCATTGTCCAATCCCCTTTTCTGCTGAACGGCGCACCGTCCTCTTTGGTGGGTCAACGGATTTATTGACCCAGCGCCGCACAGTCATCGCTGGTTTCGCAATCGGCAACCTAGCAGAGGAATCTTTCACTTTCGTCAGAATGAAACGTGAGGTTTGTGGCAAATTTGCCCTGAATTTGCAGAGAATTTGCAGAGAATTTGACTAAAATTGTAGGCAAAAGGCGCCACCGGTCACCCGTCGCCATAAGGCCTCACTGCCACGTCGCCTCGCTGCCGGTCCAACAATAGACCTTGTTTTGGGGCACTTCGAGCAGCGGAGCTTCATTGATGGGAACATTTTCCAGAATCTGGCGCAAAACCCGAAACGTTCCCCCGTGAGCAACGACGATCGAGGGGCCGGTCAGGGTTTCCAGCCATGGACGAATGCGGTCAGACAATTGGGCATAGCTTTCGCCGTTGGGAGGGCAAGTAGACCATTTATCCTTGGCGCGAGCCTTGTAATTGACCGGATCGTTTTTCTTGATTTCCTGCTTGGTCCACCCTTCCCAGTCACCAAAGGTGATTTCGACAAGCCTTGGATCAAAAACCGCACTGTTAGCCCAGGCAAGATCCTGCCAACCAGCGGCTTCAAGGATGCCTTCCAGCGTTTGGCGGGTGCGGGTCATCGGGCTGCAATAGAGCGCCATGGCACTGGGGTCGGATACCAGTTCGGACAGACGCTTGCCGTTTCGACGCGCTTCGCCCCGTCCCTTCTCATTCAACGGAATATCTCGCTGGCCCTGAAAGCGATATTGTGCGTTCCAGTCGGTTTGACCATGGCGGATGAAATAGAGTGGCGGGATGGACATCGTCTCTCCTAGCATCAACAAGAACGGATCCCGGCATGTCTTTCGTCTGCCGGTTAAGCGCGCCCCACTTTAGGCCAAAAAAAAGACCCGTGGTCAACAGGCAGTTTGCCGTGACCACGGGTCATTTCGTTTCTCATCCCTTGCCCATGCATGCCAGCTGGCAAGCTATGGCGGGCAGGATATCATTTTTCCGTCAGCCGGTGGTTATATCCGGTGCGTCAACAGCCTTCATGCCGACAATATGGTAGCCGGAATCGACGTGATGCACTTCGCCGGTCACACCACGGGAATAGTCCGACAGGAAATAGACTGCGGAATCCCCCACTTCCTCAATCGTGACGGTGCGACGCAGAGGAGAGTTATATTCGTTCCATTTCAGAATATAGCGGAAATCACCAATGCCCGATGCGGCCAGGGTCTTGATCGGGCCTGCGGAAATGGCATTGACGCGGATATTCTGCTTGCCAAGGTCTTCGGCCAGGTAGCGCACGGAGGTTTCCAGCGCGGATTTGGCGACACCCATGACGTTATAATGTGGCATCACACGCTCAGCACCATAATAGGTCAGGGTGAGCATCGAGCCGCCATCCGTCATCAACTTCTCGGCCCGCTGGGCGATGGCGGTGAAGGAGTAGCAGGAAATGAACAAGGATTTTGAGAAATTCTCAGGTGACGTGTCGACATAGCGACCAGACAGCTCTTCCTTGTCCGCATAGGCGATGCAATGCACGACAAAGTCCAGCTTGCCCCATTCCTTTTCAATCGATTCAAAAACGGCATCGATGGAAGCGGCGTCCGTCACGTCACAATGCCCAGCCATAAAGGCGCCCAATTGATCGGCGAGCGGCTCCACGCGCTTTTTCAGCGCATCACCCTGATAGGTGAAGGCCAGTTCGGCACCGGCGTCCTTGCAGGCCTTGGCAATGCCCCAGGCAATGGAGCGATTGTTGGCGACGCCCATGATCAGGCCGCGCTTACCCTTCATCAATTGCGGTATATCAGACATAGAAATCCTCTTAACGTCATATGCGAGCGGTTCAGTCGCATCGGCGTGGCGCATTTGTTGCCACTGATGGAATGACACCAAACTTGAGACACGCCAAAGCTGCAACAGCACGGGCGCAGTGCTCAAGGTCAAGTCACCTTGGTAATGTGTGCGAGATACGCAGTTTTCTGAAAGAAGGAGCTGCGCTGGATGATTCCGGTGTGAACCACTTCGCCTTTAGTCCGGCTTTTATCCATCATGTGATGCCGAAAAAGCAATGCCAAAATGGACAGCCGATGAAGAGCTATGCTCAATCTTTGTTACAGTTTCTTAACCGCGTCATGGTCGAGCCACAAAAAAGGCAAAGGAACGAGACAATCGACTGGTCCGTGAAACAGGTTTGGCAACTGCCCTTAAATTGGGAGGGACAGGAAATAGACAAGTGAAACACTTCGTCTCAGCAGCGATGAAAGCGACGGAGAACACAGCCACAAACGCAATAAAGCCGGGTGCGGCCTGCACCCGGCTTTTGAGATCTTAAGCCAACTTCACTTGGGTAAAGTCGCCCCCTTCGCGAAGATATCAAGCGATCGCTGACATCCGGCGCTCTGGGCTTTCCAACTTTACCATATGGCCCGCAAGAATGCCCTTTACCGACAATTCCAGATGCTCCTTGATGTTGAAGTCACATCCGTTGTTGAGCCACAGCTGACCGATACCAAACAGCAAAGAAATGAACGTATTGCTCATGATTTCCGGCTGTGTGGAAGCAACAAGCTGCTTGTTTTCAATGGCCGCATTGCAAAGGCGCTGCAGGGCGAAAGACAGCTGCGTGATGGCGCATTTGTTGCCAGTCGGTCGCCGTTCTTCGCTGGCAATCTCGGCTTCCGCAGCAATGCTGCGTTGGCAGATCAATGTGAGCCAGACGCCCGGAGCGCGTTCAAAACCAACGCCCATTTGAACGACGACATCCTGCAAGAGATCGTATGGATCATTCCAACGTTCGGAATGACCGATCAGGCTTTTCAAGTCCTCGATCACACGCTTATTGGCTTCGTCCAGAATAGCCTGATGAAGTTGCTGTTTCGAACGGAAGTGACGGAAAATGGCAGGCTGAGAAATGCCAACCTTGTAAGCCAGTTCCGTTGTTGAGAGTGACAAATGGCCAGTTGTCGCGATGCAGTCAAAGGCCGCATTGACAATTTCCACCTGTCGATGAGCACTGTTCATACGCTGAACAGGCCTCTTTCGATTTGATATACCTAATGTAGGCATCCAGCTGTCCCCTTGCTGTGATGCAGTTATATTGTGCAACGCAATTGTATAGACAATCTTGGCAACTTTTCCAACTTTTCGTACCAATCCGTCTAAATTTGGTAATAATCGCATCATTTGTAGAACAAATTAAGCGTCCTTCTGTGCGTAACTGGGTCAAAATCGATTACACTCATAAGGGTTTTCCACTATCGAACAATTGCGGGTTGCCCACTTCATCATATTGGTCATAAGTGATTCGATTTTAACTTAGCTAGAAGTGACACATTCTCCGGTGCGTTAAAAGACTTGACATCCAAAATCTAGCGACCCTAGGCCATATGTCGCGGCGGAAGAAAAAGTTTTAAAAGTTTAACTCGCTATTAACATACCTTTAGGTCAATCCTTGGACCCAAAAGCAGGCGCTCACCCTAGTCAATTATCCGGACCCGCCCGCCATTGACACTGCTCCCAATGACGAAGGGCTTTCGCCATGGATTGCTTACTGTAATTTGCTTCTGCTACATTTGAAACCAATCAGGGGCAGACGCAAGGCAATCCTCAGGTCTGCCTGTTCCCTCCCTTCTCCGGCACCCATCCGTGCCCACCGAGTGATCAGATCCGTGACAGATACTTCCCGTTCCTGCCAAGCTGTGTCCTCTTTGGATCCAGCCATCATTGCCCAGTTTCAAACGCTGCTGGGTACTGCCAACTGCCTGACGGACCCAAGCGACATAGAAAGCTATTGCCGGGAATGGCGAAACAAGTTTTTTGGCGTCTGCCCTCTCGTTCTCAGACCAACAACCACCGAACAGGTCAGTGCCTGCATCAAACTCGCAAATGCGCTTGATGTCGCCATCGTGCCACAGGGGGGCAATACCGGGCTGGTTGGTGGACAGATCACGGATCGCACGGGGCGTCAGATTATTCTGTCAACCGAGCGACTGAACCGCATCCGGTCAATGGATCCCCTGAGCAATGTAGTGGTCGCCGAAGCCGGGGTGATACTGGAAACTGTCCAGATTTCAGCACAAGAAGTTGACCGGTTGTTTCCACTTTCACTCGGGGCGCAGGGCTCCTGCCAGATCGGCGGCAATCTGTCGACCAATGCAGGCGGTACAGCCGTTCTGGCCTACGGCAATGCCCGCGATCTGGTGCTGGGGTTGGAAGTGGTCTTGCCCGATGGCCGGATCTGGAACGGGTTGCGCAGTCTGCGCAAGGACAATACCGGATATGACCTCAAGCATCTGTTCATCGGAGCGGAAGGAACATTGGGCATCATCACGGCGGCATCGTTGAAGCTCTATCCCAGCCCGCGCGACCAGCAGGTCGGCTTCGTGGCGGTTGAAAGCCCGCAGCAGGCTCTCGAACTGTTTAATCTGGCGCAGTCCCATGCCGGGTCGATGTTGACCGGGTTTGAACTGATGCCCCGTATGGGGGTGGAGTTTGCCATTCGCCATCTGCAGGGAGCACGGGACCCGCTGAGCGACAGCTATCCATGGTACTGTCTGCTGGAATTGTCCATTTTCTCAAACGCGGTTGACGGGCGCGCTCTGATCGAAGCCATTCTGTCCGAGGCCTTTGAGGCGGGCCATGTGGTTGATGGAGCCTTGGCTGAAAATAAACAGCAGGCGATGGACTTCTGGCATGTTCGCCATGGCATGAGCGAAGTGCAAAAGGAAGAAGGCGGCTCGATCAAGCACGATATTTCCGTGCCTGTCAGCGCCATTCCGGCTTTTCTTGATCAGGCTCTGGCAGCGTGCGAAGCAGCCATTCCGGGTTGCCGTCCGGTGGCGTTCGGCCATATGGGCGACGGAAATCTGCATTTCAACCTCTCCCAGCCCGTGGGGGCGGACAAGGCGGCCTTTCTGGACCGCTGGGAAGAGATCAACGAGATTGTCCATGCCATCGTGATGGAGATGGGCGGTTCGATCTCCGCCGAACATGGCATCGGCACCTTGAAGCGTGATCTTCTGCCCGATGTCAAAGACCCGGTTGAAATGGAACTGATGCACCAGATCAAGGACCTGCTCGACCCGAAGGGCTTGCTCAATCCGGGCAAGGTGCTTGCAGCCTCCCCAATCAAAGACAAGTGAAGATACCAATGACCAGCCTGATCATTCGTGAAGCATCAAAGCAAGACAGAGACGCGGTGATTGCCCTGTGGCGTGCCTGTGACCTGACACGGCCATGGAATGACCCGGACAATGATTTTGGCTTTGCGCTCGACAAGCCATCATCTCATATCCTGATCGCCTTCTCGCCGGAGAGCGGCTGTGATCCGACGCATGCGATCGGAACCATCATGGTCGGCCATGATGGCCACCGGGGATGGTTCTATTATCTGGCAGTTACTCCGGACCAGCAGGGACAGGGATTTGGAAAGCAGTTACTGCGGGCCGCCGAAGAGTGGCTGTTGGCCAAAGGCATCTGGAAAGCCCACCTGATGGTGCGCACGGGCAATGAAAAGGTGATCCGCTTCTATGAGGATCTGGGCTACAATGTGAGCGAAACGCAGGTGATGGAGCGTTGGATTGACCCGTCCAAGCGAGGCGACAACGCCTAGCGGACACGTCTCCCTTTTAGCGCATATGCGTCAGCTCTTGGGACCAAACAGGCTCAGGACCACCCAGATCGGCATGATCACCACCATGCCAACCAGCGTGTTGGGTACAGCCCAGATCACCAACCAGTTGATGGTCAGTTCGAGGGCATCTGTGAGCTGGTCGATATAGCTCGACATGCCGGGAAAGATATCTTTTGTCGTAATGCCCAGAAATGTCAGTACGGTTCCGGTCACCAGCGACGCGAGCAGGGCCTTGCCCAAATTGGACAGCATTCTGGCAAAACGCATGGTCCTCTCCTCTCGTGCGGTTTTCTGATCAGAAATTGATGTCAAAGGCAGTCAGTCCAGACCACAGTGGGATTGGACAGAGGCCAGAGAAACGCTGATGCTGTCTTTGGGCCTTTCGTGCCATTGCCAAGGTAGCGTACCAGCGAAGAGGTAACCATCGGTTAACGATGAAGGCCACCCCTATATCAGAAATCACCCTTGGGAGTGAGGCGATCACCATCCGACGCGCTATCGCTCTGAAACAGCCCGTTGACAGCATCTCCGATGGCTTCTTTCAGCTTCTCTGTGGTGCTTTGTTCGGCCTGCCCTGCATCTGTTGGCGGGGTCTCCTCGACCACAATAACAGGGGCAGGCGCCTGATCAGCCGGTGATGTCAACGGCTGGCGGGAAGCGTCATTTGCTTCTGTCTCTGGCGCAGAGGTCAAGGCCGGTTCCAAATCTGAGGCTGGCGTCTGAGATGTTGCGGTTGTCTCTTGCTGCGCGGGGGCCTGAGGCTGTGCCTGAGTCGGTCGGCTCAGAACCGGCTCTGCCAGCGGACCCTTGAGGCGAAACGGAAACTTTGTCGCGGCCTCATCCGTGGCGTGCGTTGCTGGATCCGCGCTGTCATAAAGCAACAGGGTCGCAGGGGCATCAACAGCCATGTCGGACAGAGAGATACGTGCATCTCCCTTGATCGCCCGTTTGCCAGAGGTTAGCCGGACATCATTGAGATTGAGCGCCTTGCCCTGCAAGGCGGCACGCACCGAGAGAACATCAAATTCGGTGCCACCCTGATAGAGGTCTTTGGTCGCCTCTTCACTCAAGGGATCCGCGGCATTCTTCAAACTGGTCTCAAGGCGATCAAGATTAAAGTGCTCGAAACCGCCTTCGGTGACCACAAGGGATATTTCCCCCGCAGCCTGATTGGCCATTTCGCGCACGGTCTGCCCTTCGCCCTCGACATCCAATTCGACCAGCGTCGTGCCGGTAACAAGTTCAGTATTGGCAAGTTCGCGGGCAAAGGTGCCCGCCAGCACTCCATTGGCCTTGGCACGAAGATGGCCATACATGCTTTCGGGATTGCTTTTGGCAGGATGCAAATCGAGGCTGGCTTCCAGGCGGCCACCATAGGCATAGGTTTCCCCGATGGAAAAAGCCAGCTGGCTGTTGCGGGTGACAAGCGACGCCGCCGTCCGGCCAAAGCGCAAAGGTGCGGCCAGAAGGTTGTCCGTGGAGAGGCGTATATCGAGATCGGTGCGCAACAGATCCTCAGCGGAGACACTGATATCGAGCAACGAGCGGTCCTGATCGAAATAGGCCAGATATGGGCCGAGATCCAGTCGATCACTGGCCAGCGTGCCTTGCACCATCGGGCGATCACGACGGAAATCAAGCTGTATCACTCCATCGGCGCGCTGATCATCGAGGCTCAAGGTCATGTCCGAGAAAGACACGGATGCATCGACGGAATTGGCCCGCGCCTTCAAGGCAGCAGGCCCAAAGCCTGCACCGGGAGGCAACGGCTTGCCCAGCCAGTCGAGCAATGCGCGCAACGAAGTGGTCTCGAAGGCGAAATCACCCTCCAGCTGCAATTGCGCCATGGTGGCGGCCGAGCCATCAAGGGACGCTTCAAACATGGGCGACTTGATTGCCAGCGAGACCGGAGACAGGCCCCCTCCAAACAGATCCATCGGATTGCCGGAGCGAACGGAATAGTTCACCGGCTGCTCACGCCATACAACGGAGCCATTCAAAGACGCGGCTTCCCCGGTATTTGGCCAATCAAAGGAAAGATTGATCGCGTCGAGCTGTTCGTCCCATCCGGTTTTGTGATCCTGAATGTGGGCACTGCCATTGGTGATGACAAAGCGGCCAAGGGAAATGTCGGACAGTTTCAGGCGACCATCGTCGGGGTCGTTGGAAATCAGCGAACCGCCGGTCATGTCCCATGAGGTTTGCCCCGCTTGATTGCGCACAAACTCGAATTTCGGATTGTCCAGATGGAAACGCCGTACCTGAAATTTGCCGATCAGCATCGGCAACCAGTACATTTCAGCCCGCAACACCTCCATCGAAACCAAATCGGGTTCATCAAGGCCGATGCGGGAGGCAACCTGCACATTCTTCAGCTTGAAGGTGATATAGGGAAAGACCGTTACGATGGGTTCGCCGCGGACAATAACCGGCAGGCCCATCCAGTCGGAAATCTGGCGCGAAATCTGGTTTTTGACCACCTGCGTGTTGATCAGATGAGGCGTCGCGACAATCAGCCCTATCAACATGATGAGGAAGGCCGAAAATGTCCAAAAAATCCTGATACGCAACGTCCGCGACATGGAACTGCCGTCCTTTCCCCACTGTGCTGCAATCGGTAGCCGCAAATCCTCAGTACCGACGCCTATCGCAGCCTCTCTCCTTCTGACCTGCCCTGCCCGGCTGCTTGCTGCAACTCTGGTGCAAAACAGGCTGCCAAGAGTCGGATGCGGATGCAAGGACAGACAAGGCAAGGATGTCTTCTTGACTCAATAACGCTCCGCTTTCAGGGATACAAGCGCAAAGCCCTGTAGGGGGCGATATAGTGCTGAATTTGTGGAGCAATCCGGGCATTTTGCGGTTGCTTACCGGCGGGCAGCCCGACGCATTCGAGGTGTTCGAGCGCTGGTGCGAGACGCACGGTGCCGGGTGCGGCTGTTGTGGGTCTTTTCGAAACGGGCATGCCGGAAGAGCGGTAGGGCTGGCACTCTTGGGAAGTCGCGACGGTCAAAGGCAAGATGCTTGCGATCACATGCCTTCTCCTGCTCCTTGAGCAGTTTCTTGACCTGACGGGTCAATGTTCGACATTGTCGCTGCGGGGCAAGGCGCGTGGCCTGACGCACAAAGCGCCGTGCGCAGGAGAGATAGATCTGGCGATGCCGCTCCTCGTGACGGCGAGCAAATGCCCGAAAACTGCGCCAGGCATATTTTGTTTTGCGATCCTGTTTGCGTGCCTCCATGGAACGGGGCAGCGTCATGATGAAGCGAATGCTGAGATGCACACGCTTGACCTTACACCCCTTGGGAGATTTGGCCGTTGCGGTTTTGAGCTTGTAACGTGGCCTGATGTTGGCCATTGCAGGGCCATTGTCACCGCGGAACGGGCGCCTTTTCATGTATGAGACCAGCTGCCCCGGCGTGGTGCCATAGACACGATAGTCCCGCACCTCGGTCTTCTGTTCGATTTTTGCGGCCAAGGCGGCCGAAGGCGATATCAGCGATACAAAGGTGGCAAAGACACAGTGCAAGGCACCCCAAAAAGCCCAAAGCCCCATCCGGTTCATTGTTTGACTCAATGTCTGGCCCAACTTGAAGCGAAGACCCATTGTCGAGCCACTGATTGGCATTGATCTGGTCATCATGCGCCGGCCCTCTCCCGATGCCGTCTTTCATTTAACCGGCAAAAAACATGATGGGTAAAGACAAGCGGCTGCTGTTTCTGGTCACGAATGCGTGAGTTTTCTCGCTTTTTGCCTTTCTGGAAACGCAAAAGCCCGCACTGCAGGAGCAGCGCGGGCCAAGTTTGGTCAGAATGTGGGAACGCCGTGTCAGTTCTTCAAATCAATGATCAGGTTGGCGTCGGTTTTCGCCTCGACTTCATCGACAGTGACGTCTGGTGCCAGCTGGATCAGCGCAAGCCCGTCCGGGCGCACTTGCATCACACCAAGATCGGTGATGATCAGATCGACAACGCCCTTGCCGGTCAGTGGCAAAGTGCATTGCTTGAGGATCTTGCTCTCACCCTTCTTGTTGGTGTGGTCCATCACGACGACGATTTTCTTGACGCCAGAGACCAGATCCATCGCACCGCCCATGCCTTTGACCAGCTTGCCGGGGATCATCCAGTTGGCGAGATCACCATTTTCTGCCACTTCCATTGCGCCCAGCACCGACAGGTCGATGTGACCGCCACGGATCATGCCGAAGGACTGGGAGGAGGAGAAATAGGATGAGCGCTTCAGTTCGGTGATGGTCTGTTTGCCCGCATTGATCAGGTCGGCATCCACTTCATCCTCGGTCGGGAACGGCCCCATGCCGAGCATGCCATTCTCCGACTGGAGGGTGATTTCCTTGTCGCCGACATAGTTGGCAACGAGGGTGGGAATGCCAATGCCGAGATTGACGTAAAAGCCGTCCTGCAGTTCCTGCGCTGCGCGTTCGGCCATTTGATCGCGTGTCCATGCCATATCCGTCTCTCCCCTTAGCTGGCACGTACAGTGCGTTGTTCGATGCGTTTTTCGTGCTCACCCTGAATAATGCGCTGAACGAATATTTCAGGGGTATGGATGGCCATTTTGTCGAGAGAGCCGGTGTCGACAATTTCCTCGACCTCAGCCAAGGTCACCTTGCCAGCCGTCGCGCATTCGGGATTGAAATTCATGGCGGTCTTGCGGTAGGTCAGATTGCCCTTCTCATCACCGCGCCATGCCTTGACCAAAGCCAGATCGGTCTTGATGCCGCGCTCGAGAATGTAGGTTTCGCCGTCAAAGTCCTTATGTTCCTTGCCCTCGGCAATGATCGTGCCAACACCGGTTTTGGTATAGAAGCCCGGAATCCCGGCCCCACCTGCGCGCAGACGCTCGGCCAACGTGCCTTGGGGATTGAATTCAAGCTCCAGCTCGCCAGACAAATATTGGCGCATGAATTCGGCATTCTCCCCAACATAGGAAGACACCATCTTCTTGATCTGGCGGGTTTTGAGCAACAGGCCCATGCCAAAATCATCAATGCCGCAATTGTTTGAGACAACCGTGATGTCCTTTACGCCGGTTTCGCGCAAGGCCAGAATGAGATTCTCCGGAATGCCGCACAAGCCGAAACCACCGACAGCGATTGTCATGCCATCGAATACCAGCCCTTCCAGCGCTTCAGCAGCGCTGGCATAAACCTTTTTCATTGTGTTCTCCCACATTCGACCCGGCGCTCCTGCTAGCGGAGCTTGCCGGATCTAACTCCTGTTTCCGGTTCATTGACGTTTCACTGGACTCAGCCGCTCATCGAGACACGATGATGGAAGCCAGCGTGACAGCCCAAGATGACAAACGAAGGCTCTTGTCATAGTGGTAATTTCCCGCTCACTTGCTTTGTCCTTTGTTGTCCCCAACCGTCCATCCCGGCGGCAAAAGAGGCAAAATGACTTGCGAACCGGAGCGGTGACAGACTTACAAGTGTTTGTCCAATTTACAAGCCCGGATTGATCCAGATTCATCTAAAGGCCGAGACGGTTTACCTTTTTCCCTTCGCTAGGTGAACCGAGTAACAAATTGTTTCGAATATTAGAAATCAAATAAAATTTTATGTTCTCCGCAAGCGAGAATACATATAAACTGGAACTACAATGTCAGGGCGCATTCTGGTCCCCAAGCGCCTAGAGGAATGGTGAGGAATATGACCTGACTTGTGAAGCGGCTGGCGATAAGGTCGTGCATTCCGTCAACTCAATAACCCGGCTTTGCCGGGTTGCCTTTTTCCCGCCAGTTCCCTTGATGGCCAAGCAGGTGCCACCTCTGCACTGCAGCGCCAAAGACCTAGTTCGCGTGCGACCTATTGGCTGTGCGTGACAAAAGGATCACCGGCACGATGCCGACCAGCACGATGGAAAGCGCGGCCAACGAGCCCTTCTCAAAGGCTTCAAGCGACGCCTGACCATAGACCAACGTGGCCAATGTGTCGAAATTGAACGGGCGGAGCAAGATGGTGGCGGGCAGTTCTTTCATCACATCGACAAAAACCAGCAACGCGCCGGAGATCAAAGCCGGACGGATCATTGGCAGGTCGATTTCGATCAGCGTACGCATGGGCGAGCGACCAAGGGTTCTGGCTGCGGCCTCGAGGTTGGGCGATATGCGTTGCAATCCGGTTTCCCCTGCCCCGTAAGACATCGCCATGAAGCGCACGCAATAGGCATAGAGCATCGCTGCACCAGAACTGATGATGATCAGGCCGGTGGCGATGCCGAACCATTGTTTCATGGTCGAAGCGATAAAATTGTCCAGCATGGCAACCGGAATGAGAATGCCCACGGCAAGCACGGTGCCGGGCACCGCATAGCCAATGGCCGAGGTGCGGGTGATGGCTTCGGCAAGTTGGCTTTTCTGGATGCGCGCGACATAGGCAAGACTGGTGCCGATCATGGTAGTCAGGATCGCCGCAGCTGTCGCCAGAAACAGGGAGTTGCCCATTGCCGAAAGAAAATCGGCTGTCAGATTGTCTTGCCAATTGAGAAATACCGAGCGGGTCAGCACCATCGCAGGCAGGAGAAAGCCGAGAAAAATCGGCAGAGCACAGATTGCCACAGCGCAGGCGCCGCGAAGCCCGGTCAGGTGGAAGCTGGGCAAGGCCTGATAGCGACGGGTGGTTACCGCAAAGCGCTGCTGTCGTCGGCCATTGCGTTCCAACCACAAAAGCATCAGCACAAACAGCAGCATCACGGTCGAAATCTGTGCAGCTCCTGCAAGGCTGGAGCGGTTTAACCATGTGTCATAGACACTGAAAGTCAGGGTCTTGACCCCGAAAAACTCGACCGCACCGATGTCATTGAGGCATTCCATCATGGCAAGTGTCACCCCGACCACGATGGCCGGGCGGGCAAGCGGCAGAGCAACAGCAAAGAACAGACGGATTGGCCCCGCTCCCAAGGTGCGCGAGACATCCAGCGCACAGGCCGACTGAAGCAGAAAGGTCGCCCGGGTGGTCAGATAGATATAAGGGTAGAGCACCAAGCTCATCACGAGGATCGCACCGGGTAGACTACGAACTTCGGGAAACCAGTAATCGCGGGCATTCTTGAAGCCAAACAGCCAGCGCAAGGCACTTTGGGCCGGGCCGGAATAGTCCAACAGCTCGACCGAGGCATAGGCGACGATATAGGTGGGAATGGCCAGTGGAATCAACAGGGCCCACTGAAAGATGGAGCGACCGGGAAAGCGGCACATGGTGACCAGCCAGGCGGTCGAGACCCCGATCAGCATTGTCAGGCTGCCCACCCCGAGCATCAGCCAGAAGGTGGTCATCACCGAACGCGGCAGGACGGTAGACACGAGATGCGGCCAGACATCCCCGGCATCACCAAAGGCAATGATGACAAGCGACAGGATCGGAGCGACGACCAACAGGGTCAACAGGCACAAAAGGCCCCACCCCACCGCGCTCTGCCGTGTCACAGCGACCAGTCGCCAGAGGCCGGGCGTTGCCACGGCGGGCTGATCGACAGCGTCTGGCACGGGATCTTGAGAAAAGTGGGGCACAGGCCGGTCTCGTCGCGACTATTGTTGATTGTTACATACATCTTATAGGGATATTTGCAAAGAAAGATCAAGGCAGGCCGATCCTTTTTGCGATCAAACAAACCTCAACAATAAGTTCGAGAAGGTGGCCAAAAAGAAAGTGCCACGATGTCGGGAGACATCGTGGCACTGACACAAAACGCTTGCCGGAGGGAGTGTTTGAAAGGGACCAGCTTTCAAAGACCTTTGGCCGGACAAGTTCATGTGCAAATCCCACAAGTCATCTCACCAAGGTGAGATATGTGCTGCTAATGCTGCCAGTACGGTGATCGGTTGAAGGGCAAAGGGACCAGCTCTGCTATTCATCACCGCATGCGGGACTTCGGGGAAGTGCGCTTTCCAGACGACTGGATGCAAGAGGACCAGAAATGCATCCAAATCTGTCAAGCGCTATTGGAGAAAAAGGGCTCATACCCCCGTGATCATAGGACCAGTATGACATCGAGGCTGTCACAAAGCGTGACACAAACTCTTTTTTCCAATTCTTTAAAACTCCTTTGATTGCCGTTCTTGTCTCCCCATTCCCGCCGGCTTTGTCATCGAGGCAACAAAGGACAGCAGGAATGGTGGAGTGAAGAAGCGTGACCGATCAGTTCGGCCCCGCATCAAAGTCGACAATGTCGACCAACTCGGATGCCTTTGTGCGCGCATCTGCAATCTTGTTCAAAGAGATCGTGTCAGCCTTGAATGAGCCCCATGACTTGACCAACTTCGAAGGTTCGACGCTTTCAAGCACCGGATATTCGAAATTGACCTCCGCATAGAGATGCTGAGCTGCGTCCGAGGCCAGATATTCCATCAACTTGATGGCATTGTCCTTATTGGGAGCGTATTTGGCCAACAGGACGCCGGAAATGTTGACGTGGGTACCGCGATCTTCACTGTTGGGGAACAGGATGCGTACCGACTCGGCCCAGTCTTTCTGTTCAGGCTCTTTGTCGTTGGTTTGCATCTGGCCCATATAATAGGTGTTGCCCAGAGAAATGTCGCACTCACCTGCATAGATGGACTTGACCTGCGCACGATCATTGCCGGTTGGGCGGCGCGCCAGATTGGCCTTCACCCCTTCAAGCCATGTCTTGGTTTCCTCTTCGCCTTTGTGGGCGATCATCGAGGCAATCAGGCCGATGGTATAAACATGCTGACCGGAGCGGGTGCAAATACGGCCTTTCCATTTCGGATCTGCCAGCTCTTCATAGGTGATGCTGGTCTGTTCAACCCGTTCCTTGGAGGCATAGATCACACGGGCACGCGTGGTTAGACCAAACCATTGGCCGTCGACATCGCGATACTGAGCGGGAATATTGGTTTCCAGCACGGCATTTTTTACCGGCTGGGCCACGCCCTCAAGCTTGGCGCCATTCAACTTGCCAATATCGACGGAGAGCAGCAGGTCGGCGGGGCTGTTCTCGCCCTCTGCTTTCATGCGGGCTTCCAGACCCTTCTTGGCAAAGATAACGTTGGTCTGGATACCGGTTTCCTTGGTGAAGGCTTCCAGAATCGGTTCGATCAGAAAGGGCTGACGGTAGGAATAGATATTGACCTCGCCAGCGGCCAATGCAGGCAGGGGTGCACTCACCCCCAGTGTCGCAGCCAGTGCTGCAAGCATTGTCTTTTTCATGTCTCTCTCCAACGAATGGGTTAAAGGCCCAAGATCGGATGCTTGAGCCTGCCAGTTTGGTTTGGCGATTGGCTCTCACCTAAATTGTTATGGCCTCAAACTGATGCGAATGGTTCTCAAAGTCAAATCGAAAGTTCTAACAAAACAGTAAGTTACGATATTAAGAAAGAGAAACATATTAGAATTTTTCCAAGTAAGTTGAATAAACCCTTTTGATTGTTGGGTTTCATTTTCAAGTTATCCATGTCGACAGGTGTCGGATTAATTGTTGAAAAACATACTCAGATTTAATTTCCCTCGGACATTTGTCACCCCAAGGGTGTCAAAGCCACAGCCGCTTTAGCAAGAAAAATGCGGTTGAAGGCCGACAAAACAAAAAAAGGAGCGCGACCAAGGTCGCGCCCCTTCTCTAAGGAATTTAGGTCCCCACTTAAATTCCTTCCAAACCAAATGCAGCCTGTTCCGGCGCAATATTGGTTCGATGATCCTAAAATGATCATGGGAGATGAATTTACTCTGAAGAATCTCCTTCAACAAGATCGTTTGTTCAATTTCTTTCATTTTTTTACGCAATTTTGACAAGCGTAGAAATTTTTAGAGATTTGTAGCAGTCTTTACGACATAAATCACTTCACACTTCCCCGCATTTCTACGTAGATCGCAGAAAACCCGCAGGCAAAGACGGTTAGGATGAAAAATTTTGTCATAGGCATTGACAGGCATTTGCGGTAAGCAACGACCAATTGAATGCGGAGACTCTGATGCCCAAACCCAAACAGCCCCCAAGAGCATGGCAAAGGATGTTGTCTGGACGACGCCTTGATCTTCTCGACCCTTCTCCATTTGATGTGGAGATCGAGGATATCGCGCACGGTCTGGCGCGCGTTGCCCGCTGGAATGGACAGACGGTTGGCAATCATCCCTTCTCTGTCGCCCAGCACAGCTTGATTGTCGAGGCGGTCATGCGACAGAAATTTCCCGACATGCCCGCTGACGCAGCGCTGATGGCCTTGTTACATGACGGCCCGGAATATGTCATCGGCGATATGATTTCTCCCTTCAAATCCGCCATCGGGGAAGG
The DNA here is from genome assembly GCF_005771485.1 of Cohaesibacter sp. CAU 1516. Lineage (NCBI taxonomy): Bacteria > Pseudomonadati > Pseudomonadota > Alphaproteobacteria > Hyphomicrobiales > Cohaesibacteraceae > Cohaesibacter > Cohaesibacter sp. CAU 1516. The sequence goes on from NZ_VANT01000004.1 coordinate 139,889, forward strand.
CTACAAAGCCATTGAAGCCAAACTGGAGGCTGCAATCCATTTGCGGTTTGGCCTGCCTGCCCATCCCAATCGGGAACTGAAGCGCCAGATCAAGAGTGCCGATCACGTGTCTGCCTATTTTGAGGCGGTGCATTTGGCCGGATTTGATAAGGCCGAGGCGGAAATACTCTTTGGCTCCCCCAATGGCATTGACCCCAGCGATCTGCCGATTACCCCCTGGAGCACGCAAAAGGCCCAGACAGCGTTTGTTGAGCGGTTCCACCAATTGCATGATCAGCTTAAGTAGCCGTTTGCCCTTGTCGGACTCTGATCTGACCTCCCATCGAGCGCCGCTCGACGCCGCATGAAGCTTGATGCGACCAAAGGGCTAACTTCCATCTTGGGCGATTGTCGTAGAAAAGCAGTATGGTGCTTTTTCCAGTCCCGGAAAGCTGCCCAACCCGATTGATGCCTGAGCCCGGAGGCCAAACCATGCTTTATGTCTGCTCGCTGTCGAAACTTCAGCAAGTTGTCGATGACGTCAAAGCGACCCATCTGGTTACGGTGCTCAACCCGGAAATGGATATGGAGCGCCCGACCGGCATTGCGCCTGAACGGCATTTGCGTCTCAGTCTGAATGACATTGCTGCCACCCTGCCCGGCTTCAAGCTGGCGTCTGAACAGCAGGTGCAGCAACTGATCGACTTTGTTCACGCATGGGACCGGACCACGCCACTGGTTGTCCATTGCTGGGCCGGGGTCAGCCGCTCGACGGCGTCGGCCTATATTGCCGCTTGCAGCCTGCGACCAGATCTGAGCGAAATGGAGCTGGCCAAGGCCCTGCGCGAAGCCTCACCACGCGCGACCCCCAATTCGCATCTGATCGCACTGGCCGATGCGTTGATGGGGCGCGATGGACGCATGGTCGATGCGATTGAAACGATTGGTCGCGGTGCGGATTGTTATGAAGGCAATATCTTTGCAATGCCACACATTCCGGCATCGGGTGTAACAATCGCCTCGGCAGCAGATGCCCAAGCTCCTTTGCTCGCATCCACCGTATGAGCTGATCATCGATCTTTGCCTTTTCCTGCCCATGCTTTTGCTTATAGTTTGGGATATGGATTCGCCCCGCTTCGGCGCTGGGCGGATCGCATATGCAAGAGGCCATACGCATTGTGACCAATCCAGTCCCTTCTTCACCGACCCATCCGATTTCGGTGGGTTTGAATGCAGCGATCATCGCCATGCATGGCACCATGCCGTTGATTCTGGAGGTCGATCCGGCATTGGTCGGTCAGCCAGCAAAACCCCCTGCCGCTGTTCCACTCCACCAAGATGACAAAGAAAGACGTGGTGGCCTTCCCTTTGGCCCGTTCGACCCTTTGCACCACCGCACACTGGAAACCGGTCTGCGCAGCTGGGTTGAACAACAAACGGGCCTTAAGCTTGGCTATGTGGAACAGCTCTATACCTTTGGGGACAGGGGACGGCGCACCGAGGAAGGCAGCAACAGTCCGCACGAAGTATCCATTGGATATCTGGCGCTCACCCGACTTTATCGGGACAGGGATGACAGTGCGGCAGAGGAACGCAGTGATTTGCAGGCCCCTGTCGGAGGGCGATGGCACAGCTGGTATCGCTATTTCCCTTGGGAAGATTGGCGTGAGGCCCGCCCGGCCCTGTTGGATTCCCAGATTTTGCCAGCTCTGCAGCAATGGGCAAAAGGGGCGTCAGATGATGGCAACAAGGGCCTCAGCCCAAAGCAGCGCCTACGCCTGTCCTTCGGACTTGATGGAGCTGTGTGGGATGAGGAACGGGTGCTCGACCGCTATGAGCTACTCTATGAAGCGGGGCTGGTGGAAGAGCATTATCGGGACCGGGGTCTGTCGCCTTCAACTGCCGAGGGATTGCTGTTCGGTCAGCCGCTGCAAATGGATCATCGCCGCATTCTCGCCACGGCCATTTCGCGAATGCGGGCCAAATTGAAATATCGCCCGGTCGTGTTCGAGCTGATGCCGGGCAGTTTCACCCTGACCGAGCTGCAAAGCACGGTCGAGGCGATTTCCGGGCGTCGCCTGCACAAGCAGAATTTCCGCCGGTTGGTGGAGCAGGCGGAGTTGGTGGAACCGACCGGGGCCAGTGCCACCGCCACGGGCGGGCGTCCGGCCAAATTGTTTCGCTTCCGCCGGTCGGTGATGGCAGAACGCCCTGCCCCGGGTCTACGGCTTGGTAGCTCAGGCAGTTCGGGGGGCGTATGAGGGTCAGTTCATGAAGAAAGCCCGCAAACCATCGCAAGGTGCCTTGTTCGATCTACTGGCAGACGGGCCGAATTTCAGCCTTGAGCAGGCAGCAATGAAACGCTCGGGCGGCCCCGTCGCCGGCGTGGATGAAGTAGGGCGCGGCCCGTTGGCAGGGCCAGTGGTGACCGCTGCCGTGATCCTTGATCCCAATGCCATCCCGAAGGGACTCAATGATTCCAAGAAACTCAGCGAGAAGAAACGCGCCGTCCTGTTTGACCAGATCTGCCTTAGTGCCCATGTGTCAATTGCCTCGGCGTCGCCGGGCCAGATTGATGCGCTGAACATTCGCGGAGCGACCTTGTGGGCGATGGTTCGGGCGCTCAATGGTCTGAGCCTGTCGCCTGCCTATGCTTTGTTTGATGGACGGGACGTTGCCCCCGGTGCACCCTGCCCCGGCGAAGCGGTGATCAAGGGCGATGGACGGTCGTTGTCGATTGCGGCCGCCTCGATTGTTGCCAAGGTGGCCCGCGACCGGATGATGATGCGGATTGGCAGACAATTTCCCGGCTATGGCTTTGAGAGCCATATGGGCTACGGCACCAAGGCGCATATGGAAGGACTGGATCGGCTTGGCGTTTGCCAGCACCATCGCCGATCCTTCAAGCCGATTGCCGATCGGTTGACTCCGCTGGAGAATGACAAGCTGTAAGGCCCTCACCAACCGCCGCCACCACCGCCGCCACCGCCACCGCCGGAAAAGCCACCACCACTGGAGCCAGATGACGAGGAAGCAGGCGGGGTCATGGCGCTGGCGAGATTGGTGCCAAGGGTTGTGGTCATGGCTGCCAGTGCCGCGGTTGGTCGAGCGGTATCGAAGCGACCGCTATGCCAGCGCGGACGATAGGTCTTGTCCGGTGGCAGTTGCGAGAAGACCTTGTCTTCAAACGCCTTGGACCAGCTTTTCTCAACCCCAAGCCCAATCGCATAGGGCAGCAGGTCCTCGTAAAGCTGGGGTGTGAGGTCTGGCATGTCGGCATGCTCCGCCTGTTCGGCGACAGTCACGGTCATGAAGAGCCGCAGACCTTCCACTTCGTCGAGCACTTCACGGCCCTGCTTGGTGGGGGCCTTCATCCAGTCGTTGAACAGATAGAGTGCAATGATCATCGCCACGATGAACGGCACGGGCAGCCAGTCAATATTGATCATGTTGACGGTTTCATCGCCCGTCACCACGGTAAAAATGGTGCCAAAGAAGATGATGACAAAGAAGGGAAGCTGGAAGAGTGAGCTGACTTTCTTCTTGCCCTTGAGAACTTTGGTGATGCCAATGACAATTGCCAGCACACCGGTGGTGCAGCCAGCGGCAACCAGTTCGAGCAGCGGAAAATTGAAGGGCGGCGCCCAGAGAACGGACGCCACGCAATAGCCCACCAGTCCGAGAATGGCGATGATGAAACCCGGCACCATGTAGCCGCTATTGCGACGGAAATAGACCTGATCGGTTTCCGCATCGACGGCACTGATGAAGGCAGACATGATGCCTGCCATGGTCTTATAGGACAAATTGGCAAAGGTCCGGCGCGTCTTGGATTCAAACAGTTTGGCAAACAGCGCCTTCTGCCCGGCGGGCAAGCGGCTGGGATCGCCCTTGCCGGTCTTTTCAACGGCCACGTCATCACTGGTGCTGTCGATGGTCAGATAGCCCTTGATGGCGAGATCCACCAGGGCCGCCATGAAACTGGCCTGCTGACTTTTGGCAAAGGACCCAAGGCCTGACACATAAGACGCAATGGCCGGAGAAATGCCCTTGGGTGGGTGGTAGAGCGGAATGATCGCGCCGCCTTGCGGATCGCGCCCGACCTTCTTCCAAGCATAGTAGAGCCAGCGCAACTGGGTGACCAACGCCACCAAAAGGATCGCCAATGGGCTGTTGTCATACGCCGTTTCGACCATCTTTTCGGTCTCGGTGGGAGCGGGCACAATGCCCTTTTGCCAAGCGACAGCAATCGTCATGCCCTCACGGGCCGCAAAGGGACGGGTGGAGCGGACCGTGACCTGGCGGTCTGAACGATTGACGACTTCATAGTGATCGGATTGCGCCCCTTGACCACCGGTATAGAAGGCCTGTTGCTGGATTTTGGCCCCATCTGGCAGCTGGACCGAGACTTGGGCCTGATCAATACCAAAGGGCCATTCGGTGCCGATGGCGTTCCAGTAGATCTCGTCATAATTGTCGAAAAAGCCAATGGAATCCGATACGCTGTAACGGATCTCATAGGTGTGCAGGCCATGTTGCAAAAAGACATCGGCGCTACCGATCCTCAGGCGCACATAGCGGCCTTCATGGGACAAGTGATAGGGTTCGCGGCGACCGTCACGCTGAATGCCCTTCACATCGAGATCGATATAGACCGTTTCGCCCAGCTTGCCGCGATAGCGCACCGGAATGTCCCGCAACAGACCGCGCTTGAAGACGTTGCCTTCGACATTGATGGTGATGGTTTCGACAATATCGACCGTGCGGTCCTGATTGACCGACAGGGATACCTTGTAGTCGGTGATCCGCTCACCCCGTTGGGCATGAGCATCCAATGGGGCCACAAGAAACGCAAGGACCAGAGCGATCAGTGGCAAAAAGGAACGCATCGCGCGAGCTGTTGTTGGAAACATGGCAAGATAGGGACCAAGCCCCTCTCCCTGCAAAGGATTATTGACCCGCATTGAGCCAATGCGGACCTGTCAAAAATTCACATTGGCTCGCCCGTCTCGTCCGGCAAAGCAAAATGACAGGCGCAAGGGCCGCAATGCGGATCCTTGCCCCTTTGTTGTGTGTCAGAACTGGACCTGTGGTGTTGCCCGGTCGGCCTCATTTTCCAGTTCAAAATAGTCACGCTTGTAGAATTGGAAAAATTTGGCAATCAGATTGGAAGGGAAAGACTCCACCAGCACATTGAGATTGCGAACGGTACCATTGAAATAGCGGCGCGCGAGCTGGATTTCATCTTCAACGCTCGCCAGTTCCTTCTGCAAATTCTGAAAGCCTTCATTGGCTTTGAGGTCAGGATAATTCTCAGCGACTGCCATCAGATTGACCAACGCCTTGGAGAGATCCCCTTCTGCCTGTGAACGCTCGGCGGCCCCACCGGATGCCGCACCTGCAGCACGGGCACGCATTTCGGTGACCTTTTCCAAAGTCTCACGCTCATGCCCCATATAGCCCTTTACGGTCTCGACCAGATTTGGAATGAGATTGGCCCGCCGTTTCAACTGGACATCGATCCCGGACCAACCCTCATCAGCCATCTGGCGGTTTTTCACCAGCTTGTTGTAGATTGAAACCGCATAGAAGCCCACGAGCACAAGCACGCCTAGCAAGACCCAACTGATGGACATTTCTTTTCTCCCCTTTATTGCATGACCCATTGGGTCAATCGTGCCAAGGAGATTAACGGACACGGAGCAAAGTGCAAGTGACAGTTGACCGACACTCTCAAAACCCTGCAGCGGTTGTCCGAGCGCCTTTCCTTTCGCCGCTTTTCTATGGCATAGATCGGAAATGCGGTTGCCTTCGTATCATAAAAAGCAACATCGGCAAGGAAGGCAAAGCTTGTGGGAAGCACCGTCGGGGAGAGAGAGCATGATCCAGCAAACCAAACAGAGTCACCGTCCACTTTTCAGGTCACACTTCAGGTCGCGTCGCCTTTTCCAGAGAGCCAGCACGGCCTGTCTAGTTATTTTGTCACTGGCATTGTCCACTCTTACCGCCACGACCGGAGAACCTGCCATGTTGCTGGAAGATCATCCACTTGCCGACACGATCTGGTCAGTTGCCACAGGCAAGCAGATCGACAAACAAGCCCTGTTCGAAGCCATCGAGGCCAAGGATTATGTGATGATAGGCGAGAAGCATGACAATCCGCTGCATCACCAAAGGCAGACCATGCTGGTGCGTCATCTGCGAGAGACCGGCGCGAAGGGGCAACTTGTTGCGGAAATGGCCGAACAGCGCCATCAGTCGGCTCTCGACACGACTTCGCCCGACCATCTTGATCAATTGGGTGACGCAATCGAGTGGGAGAAAAGAGGCTGGCCCGCCTGGACCCTCTATCAACCAATTTTTGCCGAGGCCCTAAAGGCGGGTATGGCACTGAAGGCAGGCAACCCGGATCGGGCGACCCTTATGGATGCGGGCAAGGGAGAGGAACTGGACACCGCCTTGCTCAAAGAACTGAGGTGGGAGCGCGATTATGCTCAGCCTCAACGGGATGATCTGCTCGATGAGTTGGTCGATGCCCATTGCGGCATGATGGGTAGGGATGCCATGCAGCCGCTGGTGACCATGCAAAAGCTCAAGGATGCTTTCATGGCCCGTGCCCTGCGTCAGGGGCGAGAGGCAGGCGATGTTGCCATCCTGATTGCCGGCAATGGGCACACCCGCAAGGATCGCGGCGTCGCAATGTTCCTTGACGATGCAGACAAAGTCGTCTCCGTTGCCCTGATCGAAGTGGTCAGAGGTGAGACCGATGCCTCAAGCTACCCCTCCTTTGACCCTGCCCTGTATGATCATGTCTGGTTCACCCCGCGTTTGGATGAAATTGACCCGTGCGAAAAGTTCCGTGCGCAGTTGGAGGCGATGAAGTCCAAAATGAAGGCAAATGGGACAAATGCCGGGGGCAGCAAGGCGGACAAAATCCACTAGCATAGATCGCCAACTCTGTTGGCTCGCCTCCTTGCAGGGCGAAGATCCAATCCTAAGTTGTACAAATGCAAATTAAAAGTTGTGTATAAAATTTCCGCAATTCATGCAAAATTCTCTGCAAATTGCCGTCACCGACACCTTGATTTTCAGACAAACCGGGACTTTTCAGGTGTCAACCTAACTGGGTTCATTCTGTGCAATTTTGGTTGTTGAAACTTTTTTGAAAACCCCTGATTTGCCTCCATATTTCCAAAAACTTCGTCCTTAACGTATTGAAATTTATAATAATTTCAAAATTCAATAAAAACCTTTGGATTTATAGTTTAAATTTATCTCAAACATGTAAATGTGATAATATTCCCATGATTTAGTCTATATTTGTCTAAATTACAGAAAACACGTCTATCTCTTAATATAATATTAATTATTTTTCTTTGACAACGTCTCGATTATTAGCTTTTATCATCTTGCGGCCCAACGAAAATTATAAGGGCACAAATTTTTTTTTGGGAGAACCGATATGACCATTCACACTACCAACCTCGCTTTGGCTGCCGTTCTGGCAGCAGCTACTGTCGCAACCGCCGTTGGCTTTTCGTCCGACGCTGAAGCTCGCACTTTCACGGCCGATCGGCACGTCAACCGTGACAAATGCTACAAAGTGGAAAAAATTCCGCAGCTTATCGAATATGACACAAAGGGCATTTTTGTTCGTGGTGCCAGCCGTTCCTGGTCAGGCAACATGCGCCGGGGTGGTTCCATCGTGACCAACAAGTATAATGACCCGGTCTATATCCGCACTGTTCGCGTGCTTGAAGATCAGCATTACACGCTGATCCCGACCAGCTGCCGTTAATCCATTGACGGCCCCGGGCGCCAGTCTGGTGCCCGGGGCATATGCTCTCGTCCATGCTGCCTGTTCCGGTAGCCGCATCAATCACTGGGTGGAGAGATTTGTTTATGCTTATTTCCCATTTTCATTCCATGACTGCCAAGCTTCATTGCAAGCACATCCCGGCCCTGTTCGCCAATCGGATGAACACCCCACAGCGTGTGAGTTCCTCAACCGAGCGCTCCCCCGTCAAGACCCGCTGGGTTGGTGCGGCTACGCTGTTGTTCGCTGCCTTGGTGATGTTTCCTTCCCCTCAGGCCCTTGCCCAACAGCAAGCCCAAGAAGGTCAGGACGAACCGGACGAGCGCGATCTGAAATTCGCTTTCACAACAACCTTGGGAAGCGATGAAGACGGTGAGCTGGACCCTCAAGACAAGGACATCCCGGATCTGTCCGATGGAGACTTGCTTTCGGGAAGTGACCTATTGAAACGGCTTGACGCCAATGACATATCCCCCGGCACGGCAATGTTGAGGGATCACAGCCTGGCGGCCTATATTCTGCACCCTGTGTCAGGCAAGAGCTTTGAGCTGCAAATCGGAACTTGCAAGGCACTTGACTATGCCACAGGTGAGCCCCCCTATCCGCAGCAAGTCCAATGTGACAAGGATCTCTATTCTTATCGCGCCGGACCGCACGGGGTGGAAATCCTGATCAACAACGAACTCTTCTTCGACATTCCTCTTGATGAGGGGGATTATCGCCTGAACGGCGTCGATGTCACCTTCACAACGCCCCCTTCCGACAAGCCGGGCGAGGATGTGCCAGACAAGCCAAAGGGTTAACGCGCGTTCGGATCTCAATTCTGAAGTGCGATGGCCCAATTGCGCATGGCTTCGGCTTCCGCCGATTCAGATTGGTAGGATGATCTTGCCGTCCCAGATTCCATGGCAGACATGGTTCCGAACAGGGCCAGCACATAATTAGGGATTGGTCGGTAGACAGTCATTGGATGCGGGTCCGGGCTGTAACGGATGAAATCCCCCTTCTGGCAAATTTCATCTTTCGGCAGTCCCTCGATCACCCGCGTGTAGCACCAGGTCGACTTTTGCTTCGTCACTTGAATGTAGGATTCATTCGGCTGGGTGAGCGGCGCTTGGGGACGATCGGGCTTGGTTGCGCAGGCGGACACCAGAATGGCTGCGCCCAGACATGCGGCTTTTGAAGCCACCCTCTTCCAATTTTTGCGCCGCACCGTCACAACATTCGTCTCGCTTTGCACCTGTCCAAGACAGGCCCCGCTCCATTCGGATTCGGGGCATCATGTCTTAACCAGTAGTAAGCAAGTATGGTTAACAAAAGCTTGCATTGTTGCAATTTGCAAGACCATGGCCAAGGTCACAACATTTCAATAAATTCAATTAATTGAATATTAAGACTTTCTAGCCCTTTGGTTCGAAAATTCAAACATTTAAGGGTTCATTCAGCGCATCACCCTATATTGATCGCGCGACTGTTTTTTATCGAGGATCCTTTATCATGCGCTCTCTCATTTTGTGCATTGCCGTTCTTTTTGCATTCTTGGCACCTCAGACAGCCATGTCACAAGACGAGCATAGCTGGATGGTTACGAAGGTGACTGGCTCAGCCTATATCGCCGCCAAGCATGAAAATGCGCAGAGGGTGAAACGCGGCATGATGTTGCGCCCCGGTCAAACGCTTTCAACGCATACAAAAACCCGGATCATGCTCAAAAGGGGCAAGGAACGGATTCAGGTCGGGCCACGCGCAATCATGGCGATCCCGCCCGCGCGGTATAATGAAACGGGCAAGACGACGATCCTGCATCAAAGTGGTCGACTGGACCTGACGGTCAATAAGAGGGATGTCAGACACTTCTCGGTCCGCACTCCATTCCTTGTTGCTGTTGTCAAAGGCACGACCTTTGCTGTGAATGTCAATGGGCGTGGTGCCCGTGTGTCGGTCTCTGAAGGCACGGTTGGCGTGTCAGACCACCAGAGCGGAGAAAGTGCAGACATCACCCGTGGGCAGCAAGCGAGCGTACGTGCGGTGAATGGAACAAGCACAGGGCTGACCTTGAAGGCCGCCACGCCTGCGGCCACAAGAGCATTGAATCTTCGGAAAACCAAGCAGCGTAAATCCAAAGCCAACTTCCGTGCGACCAGAAAAGTTAGCGGTGTCGAGAAAACCCTTGAGCCGGGCAGCCTGAAAACCGCCAAAGCCAGCAAGCAGACTGTTGGGAAAGACAAAGTCTCTCGCAATCTGCGCACCGGCAAGATGACAGCAGCACAAAAACGTGCTGCAGCAAAACGGACTTATGCCGAGCGCGTCAAACAATGGGCGCTTGCCGTACAACAAAATCCACGATTGAGCCTCACACAGAAAAAGTCTGCTGCAGCCAAAGCCGCAAAAGCAGAATCGGCGGCCGCCTCCGCAACAGCAAGCGCGAACTCCAACAGCAATGCCAATTCCAACAGCAAGAGCAACGCGAGCAGCAATGCCAATTCCAACAGCAAGAGCAACGCGAGCAGCAATGCCAGCTCCAACAACAGCAGCAATTCGAGCAATAATTCCAGTTCAAACAGCAGCAACAATTCGAGCAACAATTCCAGCTCAAACAGCAGCAACAACTCGAGTAACAATTCCAGCTCAAACAGCAGCAACAATTCGAGCAACAATTCCAACTCCAACAGCAGCAACAACTCGAGCAATAATTCCAGCTCAAACAGCAGCAACAATTCGAGTAACAATTCCAACTCAAACAGCAGCAACAATTCGAGCAATAATTCCAACTCAAACAGCAGCAACAATTCGAGCAATAATTCCAGCTCAAACAACGGAAAAGGCAATTCCTGACAAAACGCGATCATGATCACATTGTGACCATGTGCACACATCTGAGTGCTAGGCAGGATGCCGTTCATAAAAAAACCGCCCAGCAGGGCGGTTTTTGTCGTTTGTGGGCCGGTGGAATGCGACCAAGCTGCATTGACCAACAGGTAGATACGGCCTCAAATCGCTCTTAGTCTTGTTACCGAGGCTCGTAACCAACGCCGCCCGCTTCGGTCAGCAGGAAGGCTTCGCCGCAGGCCTTGGCCAACTCACGGACGCGCAGAATATAGCTCTGGCGTTCGGTAACCGAAATCACGCCACGGGCATCAAGCAGGTTGAAGAGGTGCGATGCCTTGATGCACTGGTCATAGGCAGGCAACACGCAGAGATGCAGATTGCCATTTGCCCCCTGTGAGAGAATGGCTTTGCATTCTTCTTCCGCGTCCTTGAAATGACGGAAGAGTTTCTCCGTATTGGCATATTCGAAATTGTGGCGGGAATATTCCTGCTCGGCCTGCAGGAAAACATCGCCATACGAAATCTTCTCATCGCCTTCGCGGCCATTATAGTTTAGGTCATAGACGTTATCGACGCCCTGCACATACATGGCGATGCGTTCGAGACCATACGTCAGCTCACCGGCAACCGGGGCGCATTCGATGCCGCAGACCTGCTGGAAATAAGTGAACTGGCTGACTTCCATGCCATCGCACCAGCATTCCCAACCAAGGCCCCAAGCGCCGAGGGTCGGGCTTTCCCAGTCATCCTCGACAAAGCGGATGTCATGCAGGGCACTGTCGATGCCAATGGCTTTCAGCGAGCCAAGATAAAGATCCTGAAGGTCTTTCGGGCTTGGCTTCAGCAACACCTGAAACTGGTAATAATGCTGCAGACGGTTCGGGTTTTCACCATAGCGACCATCGGTTGGGCGGCGCGATGGCTGAACATAGGCAACCTGCCATGGACGCGGCCCAAGGGCACGCAGAGTGGTGGCAGGGTGAAAGGTACCGGCACCGACTTCCATGTCATAGGGCTGGAGAATTGCGCAGCCGTAATCGGCCCAATATTTCTGCAGCGCAAGGATCATGCCCTGAAACGAGCGTTCCGGCTGCATATGGGGGGCTAGAATGTCGGTCATCTTCCTGTCAGTCTCTTATTGCATCATGGTTGCATCAGATTGTTTCGGGCAAAGGCCCGGCTTTGGGGCGGACCCTAATGCAATCGGCAGCAGAAGAAAAGCGGGTTTTTGGTCCTGTTCAGTCATGCTTGCAACAGATGGACGCAATCGCGCAAACAGTTCAAAGAACAATCCCGCACCGCGACATGAATCCGCACCGATTGGCGCACCTCCCTCGACAGCGATAATGCGCCGCTTTTGCGCATGCCAGGCCCCTGATCTCTTTTGGTTTGTGTCGCGTATAAGGCAAGCGGAACCAAGACATCCTGTTCGCTATTGCGTGAAGGGGCCATGCGCGATCAATCCTTTGCGCGCAGGTCTCGGATCCGCCTCCGCACCTTGCGTCGCTGCGCCGGGGCCAACCTGTTCGTCCCCACAATGGGTTCGCCCCTTTCGGCGCACCAGCAGGCCGGGTTCATGACGAGCCTGGCGTGCGGAGGCGGATCTCGTTTCAAGCGCCTTGGCCTTGTCAAACTTGGCTGTCGCGCTCAGGCATGCCGATGCAGGCGCAATTTGCCTGAAATTTCACCTCACTGCACAAAGTCTAATCTGGATATAACATTTTCCCTCTGGCACGATGATAGAAGGACAAATATACCTCTATTTTGCAATTTATCGGACCATACCCACCTTTTTGAAGTAAATGCGAGATGAAATGAGCGCAGTCACCAACACCGAACCTCTGGTCACGCTGGAAAAGCACTCTTTGCTTGAAGATGTTCAGGGTCTTTCTTTCGGCGTGCTGATTGCCGCCGTCGGTCTGGTCTTTCTTACCCAGCTTGGTTTTATCACCGGACAAACCGCAGGTCTGGCCCTGCTGATCTCCTATGTCACCGGGTATGATCTCGGGATTGTCTTCTTTCTGGTCAATCTGCCATTCTACTGGTTCACCTATCAGCGCCTTGGCTGGCGCTTTACGGTCAAATCCGCCCTTTGTGTCGCAGCCTTGTCGGTCTTGATGCAGATTTTACCACCGCTGATGACCTTTGAAACGCTCAATCCCTTCATTGGTACACTCGCCTTTGGAGCGCTGACGGGCACGGGGCTGTTGGCCATCATCCGTCATGAAGGCAGCCTTGGTGGCGCTGGGGCATTGGCGTTGACCGTGCAGGAGGCAACCGGTTTTCGGGCCGGTTATGTCCAGCAATTGTTTGATGTGGGCATTTTCGGCACAGCCCTGTTCCTGCTTCCACTCCATGTGATTGGCTGGTCTTTGTTCGGCTCGATTATCCTCAATGCCATCATTGCCATCAATCACCGCCGGGATCGCTATATCGGGCGGTAAGGTGGCCCTTTCATACGCTTGGCTTCTCTTGACGAAAGACAAGGGGATTTGTCACAAGATCTGCATTATGCTGTCTTCATGACAAGTCTCGCCTTTGTGCCAATCAAGAGAGAGTAGCATGGCCCATACATCCGGCCCCCGTTCCTTCATTCCAATGAATATCGCCATCCTGACCGTGTCCGACACCAGAAGTCTGGCGGATGATAAATCCGGTCAGGTGCTGGTGGATCGCCTGCAGGCGGCCGGACATGCTTTGGCAGACCGGGCAATCGTCAAGGATGATGTCGACGCCATTCAGGCACAGACCAAGGCCTGGATTGCAGACAAAGGCATTGATGTGATCATTTCAACGGGTGGCACGGGCTTCACTGGCCGCGATGTCACGCCAGAAGCCATGATCCCTCTGTTTGAGAAGCAAATGGACGGCTTCTCCTGGCTGCTTCACAAGATTTCCTTTGAGAAGATTGGTACATCGACCATCCAGTCCCGCGCCACGGGCGGGGTTGCCGGTGCGACCTATATTTTCTGCATTCCCGGATCATCGGGGGCCTGCAAGGATGCTTGGGACGGCATTTTCGCCTATCAACTCGATTATCGTCACATGCCGTGCAATTTTGTCGAGATGATGCCGCGCCTTGACGAGCATCTCAAACGCTCCAAGTTGCAGACCAAACCTGAAGCTTAGTGCTTGCGCTTATCCGCTCACTGGCAAAAAAAGAGCGCGCTTCGGGCTTCGAGGCGCGCTTTGTCCTATTGGAATCTGAGGAAGATTTCTCGTCAGGCGACATGTCTCAATTCTGCAGACATGCGACGGATTGCGTCAAAGTCAGACAACACCTGATCCGGCTCCGGATAGCATTCCATCAAGGCGGCTGTCATGGCGATATAGAAGGTATCGACTTCGCTGTCATTGTCGAGATCGCGCAGGATCTGCAGGGCGTCGAGCAAATTCTTGCAGTCGGAATAGCAAGGGCTGCCCGATTGACCAAACCATGCCAGTTTGACATAGGCGGCAAAACGCGGCCCGCACAAGGTTCCGTTGTCAATTTGATGTTTGGCATATGCCGCGATATCTGCGACGAGCAACTCCAATGCCAAGATATCCGATGGCATAATCTGACCCCCAAAGTCGTTCCCCAATAGGGTCAGTTTGCCCGAAACAGTCTTAACAAAAGCTAAAAATTGCGGTCGTTTTATGCTTGGTTAATCATAAAAATACTGCATTCTGCCAAGTGGAACACAACATGACTGCAAGTTATAAAAACATAACCATCCAGAATAGACAGGGTTTTAAACTACAATAATCGCTGCTTTATATAGAGAAATTTGCGTAGCTTGGAACGGAGAATTTCAAACCAATGCCCATTACTTCAATTACTTGACCTTCCTCTAAGGCATCGGCAATCCGATCAAGGCGAACCAGCGCCAGACCTTTGTTGCCCGATACCTGCCCAAGTGTACCGACAGTCTTGCCACCCGCTGTTATCGAGACCTCGGCTGGGGAAGCTGCCGCAGGCAGCGCTTCTGCCCCCTCAACATGCAGCAGCCGCTTGCGCGCAGTGCCGCGATGCTGCATGCGGGAGACAACTTCCTGACCTACATAGCATCCCTTTGCGAAGTCAAGACCGCCGAGACAGTCCAAATTGACATCATGCGGGAAAGCATCGCCAAACTCGAAATCGACACCGGCCTGCGGGATTGCTTCCGCGACAAAACGGGCCTTGAGGTCCTCGTGCCCTCCGTCTGGCTGCCAACCGTCTGCCGGGCCATAAAGGCGCCAGCCAAGGGCCTCTGATCGTGGATCCCGGATGCCATCGGGTTGCGGCTCGAAGCTATAGCCAACGCGATCCTCAAGAAGATCAATTGCAATGGCCGAGCGCAGACGATAGAGGGTCATTTTCTTGATGAAGTCTTCGACCACGCGCCCGTCAAGATCAAACAGAAAGCCATCAGGCAGGCGCGTGACAAGAAAATCGAACAGGATCTTCCCTTGCGGTGTCAGCAAGGCACCATAGCCTGCTTCGCCCGCAGTGATTTTGTCGAGATTGGTCGTGATCAATCGCTGCAACAGGGCCTCGGTGTCAGCGCCCGTCATGCGCACCAGTTTGCGGTCTTCTAGAAGGGTGATGGACATGGACACTTTCCTCTATGGAACAAGGCAGGAACTGCTGGGTAGGCCAGATGCGGAAGGATGAAAGCCCGAGCACAAGCGAACGGCCGCGATAGCCAGCCGACCCATCTCAGATAGGCAGCCTTGTGTGGATGCACAAGGTTGCAGTTGCCGGCGGCTGGCATTGCAAGGTCGGAGTGAGGTGCGATTACCAGATCAACCGGGGCATATAACCGACGGTCTCGACATCTTCATGGTCGAGGCGATGCTGGACCCGCTCATGATCAGGTGCATCAGGATCACCAAACATCTGGGCGTGGATCCCTGAGGTGATAAAGAGGGCATCGATCTTCTGATAATGTCCACCGCGCAGGTCGGTTGGCACCGAATCCCCGATGGCCAGAATGTCAGCCTTGTCGATTGCGGACCCGGCTGCTTTGTCCAGTGCCGCCCGCGCGGCGTCATAGATTGCGGCTTCCGGCTTCCCGGCCTGCATTGTTTCCCCGCCATAGGCTTCAAAACGACCGGCCAGCGATCCGGCGCAATAGATCAGTGTGTTACCACGATCAACCACCCGGTCCGGATTGGCGCAAATCATCGGCAGCTGGCGCTTGGCAAGATTCTTGAGCAAATCATCATAATCATCCGGCGTTTCCTTGGTGTCGTCAAACAGACCGGTGCAACAAATCATTTCGGCTTCTTCTTGCGCGACCAGCGACAGGCCCAAGCCTTCATAGAGTGGCAAATCGCGTTCAGGTCCCAGATGGTAGAGCTTGGTCTTGCCACTATCCACCAGCATTTTGCGGGTAATATCCCCCGAGGTCACCAAGTCGTCGTAACTGTCACGCCCCACACCCAGTTGTTCGAGCTGGGCGGCGATAGGAGCCGACGGGCGTGGCGCGTTGGTAATGAGAACGACCTTGCCGCCACTTTCACGATAACGCGTCAGTGCATCGACCGCGCCTGTAAAGGGTGTCACCCCGTTGTGAACGACGCCCCAGATATCTGACAGGATGCCTTTATAGCGCGGTGCGATTTCGGACAGACCGTTAAGACGGGACGACATGACAGACCCCATGGCTTTGGACACTGGAAAACAGGACGGATCAAAAATAGTTTGACAGGCAATGACAGCGTCTTGCTGAACACTTCTCCCCTCTCCCTTTTGCTAGGTCAAGAGGCAGGGGCGTCAAAACACAGGATAAGCTTGTTTTGCAGCCACTGAGCGAAAGGACCGGGGCAGGCCAAGGCCCATACACAGGCCCTTACAGCTTTTGGATGAGTGGGGTCGGTTTCTTTAACGGATGAGACGTTCGAAACCAGCGCCACCACCGCTTGCATCGGGGCGTGAGTCACGGGTCTGCTGGTCGCGGGCAGGCTGATTGCCCAGATCCAGAAACTGACCACGATCTGTGCTGGTCTTCACGCCATAGTCATCGGAGACCGGCAGCCGATCGGGCGCTGCAGAGGCGCGTTGGCCATTGGCTGCACCGGGCAACGACTGACCAGAGCGAGCGGGCCCGTCATCCATCAAACCAGCGGCTTCGGCCAGCACATTGCGGAAATGGTCGCGCGTGCTGGAATTCTGACCGCCCTCCCGCTTTGCCATGGCACGTAAGGCCTGAGCGACACGAGGATTGTCACCCAGTCGACGCTGACTGGCTTCAGAGTCCGGCGTCGGCATGGGGGCCTGTTGGGCCTGAAGCGCTTGAGGCTGAGCGACGGCTCCATTCGTCAGGCGCTCGTTCACTTGCCCCGCACCCCTTGGACCCTCGCCTCTTTGAGCATCGTTCCTTTGACCATGCACCCGGACAGGGGGACTATCACCGACACGCGCACCGACCGCTTGAGATCGATTGTCGGATGTCCCGCCATCCCCGCCACTGCCAGCTCCCTTGACCGCTTTGGCCGGTGCGAAATGATTGCCTTGAGCCAGCTGGACATTGAAGTCGATCAGGCCGACCAACATGCTTTCGGTTTCCACATGGGTAACCACCAAATCGATCCCCTTGCGGGCCAGAACACGGGAAAAATCGGCAGGATGGATGTCGAGCCCGTGGCCGACATCGCGGCTGGTGAGGATCGGCGCGGCGATTTTGGCAAAGCGCACCCCTTTGCGGGCGAATTTATCAAAGTCCGCATTCAGCGTTGTCATTTGATCGACCGAGAAACGGAAGCCCATCGAGCGCAGCAGTTGCAGGGTTTCGTCTTCCAGAACGCCAAACGCGTTCATGTCAGCGAGGGAGAATTCCAGAATGACATGTTCGGCCAAATCTCTGTTCTGTTCGAACAGGCCACGCAACTGGGCAAAGAAGTCACCATCCGCCAGACTTGCCAGCGCCAGATTGCAAAAGCAATCGACCATATGCCCCCGGTCGGCCAGCCGCCGCTGCATGCGGAAGGTTTCGTTGATGGCAAGACGGTCGAGCATTGGCAGGAAGCCATTCTTGCGGCAGACCGGCAGGAAGATGTCTGGCGTGAGCAGACTGCCATCCTCCGACCGCAGACGGGCAAGCGCTTCATAATATTGTGGCTTGCGCATGGGCAGCGTGACGATCGGCTGCATGAACATCTCGATCTGCCCCAATGCCAGTGCACGTCGTACGGCGGCCTCATCTTCAGGCCGGATTACTTCTTCTTCCGGTTCCGGCATTTGATCTTCGGGATAGCCGTAAGGCGCTGTCCCCATGTCATGGGCACTCGGCTGGGACGGTCTTGGATGAGATGCAGGCCCCTCGGAGAAAGACGCCGCCCGTTCGGATTGCTGCGGCATCGCACGGACGGATGAGCGCAGCAGGCTTTCCAGCTCCTGAACCGAGTGTTTGGCGGACTGGACAGTGGCATTGATTGCTTCGACCTTGCTATCACCTTCCTGCACCCGTTCATCCAACTCGGCGCAACTTTCCGCCAGTTGCTTGACCAGCGAGCCGATGATATCGAGCTCCGCCAGCACCGGCTCGATGTCTCGATTGACCCGTTCATCGAGATCGCTTTCCAGACGGTGGGCCAATTCGCGGACATCCTGAACCTCTTTGGTCAGGGTTAGCTTGAGGCGCGTCAGGTCATCCATCTGCTCTTCGATCATCATCCGATCGCGCACGCGGCTGATCTGATAGTGGACGAGCAGAAGGGTGAGCAGAATACCGAAGGCAACCGGTGAGGCTTCCGGGATGGAAAGGCCAAACCGGAAATACAACATCGCGCCAACAGAGGTGGAGATCGCAACCATACAAACGGCGATGAATATGGCTCCAAGCCTTTGCATTTGCTCTGCTCCAGTTCGGCATGACACTGCCATGCATTTGGATTCTCGGATTAATTTTCCGATGGCTGCAACATTTCAAGCCACCAGATCTCATCCGAACGCGACGACTGTCCTGATGTTTGACCGGTTTTATGGATCACGACAATCAACAACATGCCCGACGAATCAAGCATTTGACCTATCCTTAACCTAATCCGTGGCGCTGAGATGTAAAAGAGCTCTCGCGCCGGGTGTGGGCTATTTACGCCGATTGGCCAGCCTTTCACCCATGAGTGCAGAC
Source organism: Cohaesibacter sp. CAU 1516 (assembly GCF_005771485.1). Classification (NCBI taxonomy): domain Bacteria; kingdom Pseudomonadati; phylum Pseudomonadota; class Alphaproteobacteria; order Hyphomicrobiales; family Cohaesibacteraceae; genus Cohaesibacter; species Cohaesibacter sp. CAU 1516. The sequence goes on from NZ_VANT01000004.1 coordinate 158,612, forward strand.
AATTTCACACCCATGCAGGGCGCATCTCGGCATGAGGGGGGCAGGAGACAGCCAATCAATTGGGAAAGAAAAGGCTGCCCTGCCTGATCAAAATTGGCGGAGATCAGAACAGGGCAGCGTTAGGCGCGATGACAGGAAGGCCATCGTCATCGCGCAGCAGGAACGATGCGGCGGGTTCCTGCTATGCTTTTCGAATACCAGTCCAAAGACTCAGGCTTCGAATTGTGACATTTGCTTAAACAAATAGTTAACCAAAATCAATTTGGGAAAATTGGAGTTTCATCAAAATCAACGGCCATCCAACGAATTTTAAACGTCAGTGTAAAAAACCTCCGATTTTTCCGTTACCTACATGCTTACCTCACATGAAAAAACATGGAAGAAATGGTGGAAACTTTGATATTTGCGCCGTTTCGGGTGCTGTTGCGGGCTTTTGGCACCTCCCTTGCCTGATCGAATCAAGTCATAGCTCCTAAAAAAGGGACAATTGGGCAACCTCGCATTCCGGTGGCTTGAAATGCTTGAGCGCCAAACGGGTGCGGCGCGTGGCATAGCCGAGATTGCGACACGCGACTGCCATGCGCTTGTGCAGGATATCTGCATAGGGACCATTGCCACGCATCCGATGACCAGAACGGCTGTCATAGTCCTTGCCGCCGCGCATTGAGCGCAGCACATTCATCACATGGCGATAGCGATCTGGGTAATGCTTCAACAGCCATTCCTGAAACAGGGCATTCACTTCATTTGGCAAGCGCAGAAGAATGGTGCCCGCTTCACGAGCGCCAGCATCATAGGCAGCGGCTAGAATGGCTTCCACTTCCTCATCATTGAGTGCCGGAATGATGGGCGCCACCATGACACAGGTCGGAATGCCCGCCTCGGACAGTTTCTCAATCGCTTCAAGACGCTTTTGCGGGCTGGCTGCTCGTGGTTCCAGACGGCGGGACAAGGTGTTGTCCAGTGATGTTACCGATAAGGCGACCTTGACCAGATTGCGTTCATTAAGTGCTTTCAAGCGGTCGAGATCCCGCAGGATCAGGTTCGACTTGGTCACGATGCCAACCGGATGGCCCGTTTCGATCAACACATCCAGAATGGCTGGCATCAATTGATAGCGTCGCTCGATGGGTTGATAAGGATCGGTGTTGGTGCCGATAGCGATGGCCTTGGGGCGATAGCCGGGTGCCGACAATTCCTTGCGCAGCTGCGTTGCCGCTTCGGGTTTGGCGAATAATTTTGTTTCAAAATCGAGCCCGGCGGACAGGCCCATATAGGCGTGGGTCGGGCGGGCAAAACAATAGACGCAGCCATGCTCGCAGCCCCGATAGGGGTTGATCGAGCGATCAAAGGATATGTCGGGCGAGTCGTTGCGGGTGATGATGGTGCGCGACTTTTCCTCCTGCACACTGGTGCGCAGCGGTGGCAGCTCCTCCTCGTCAAAATCCACATTCCAGCCATCATCAACCGCCTCGCGCTGATAGGGCTCGAACCGCCCTGCCCGATTGGAGCGCGTGCCGCGCCCCTTGACGCGACGGCCATTGTGGCGATCTGGATCGACCTGAAAGCCGACGAACGGGTCAGCATCTTCAGTGACATCCAATTGTGCATTGGAACGGCGGGTTGCCATGTCCCTTCTCTCCCTCATGACGATGGTGCCACCGCACCTCTGGTTGCTCGGTCGCTTGCATTCGCATTACGTGTTTTGTTTCACTTTTGTTCTTCTCGACTTTGCCGAATGATTTGGAACATAGCAAGAACAATTTTCAAGTAATGGAGAAGGAAGAACGAGTGGGAGGGAGAAAAACAAGGCGCGCCTTGTTAGGCGCGCCAGAAAGGCTTGTTGACAAGCTTGAGGGCTGACTCTCGGGTCATGTTGAAATCCTCAAGCACTTCGGGCGGGAAGGTTCGCAGGTCACGGGCCATTTGCCGCCGTTCCCTGATTCTGTTCCACCAGAGCGCAATGAGCGCCATCGGGGTGCCGAGCCCGATATAGCGGACAGGGGCGCCCTTCATCATGCGGCGCAGTTCTTTATCGTCGATGCGGCGGAATGGACGCGTCGGGCGTGTATCCATATTTGGGGGGACTCCTTTTCTAGGTCGTTACTATGACGCCTTTTCGAAAGGAAAAAAATTGAATAATATGAACGGATCATGTGAGAAAAAGTGACATGACACCCGTTACATCCAGTTGGAGTATCTGATGGACAATCTGCCACCACTCGCATCCCTGATCGCCTTTGATGCGGTCTATCGCACAGGATCCGTCACCAAGGCAGCTTCGATGCTCGGACGGACGCATAGCGCGATCAGCAAACAACTGCATCAATTGCAGGATCATGCCGGGGTAACCATGTTCGAGAAAAGCGGCGCGGGCATCCAGCTCACACCGGATGGGCGGGCTTTTGCGCAAGTGGTTTCGGACAGTCTTGAGGACATGCGCAAGGCCTATCACAAGCTTTGCGGTGATGATGGCGCGCAGCGGATCACCATCAAGGTCAGTTCCACCTTTGCGCGGCTTTGGGCTGTGCCGACGGTCGCCCGCTTCAATATCGATCATCCGGAAATCGAGGTGCAAATCAAACTAACCACGGTTGAAAATGCAAGCAACGGTGATGGCGGGGTGGATCTGGTGCTGTCGTGGGATCGGTTGACAAGCCCCCTTGCGGAGCATCCCAACGCCATCTCGCTTGGCGATGTGCATATCGGCCCGGTTCTCTCACCGGTCTATGATCATGCCTATGACGGGGGGAGCCTCAGATTTCAAACCCGGATCAGCCGACGCGGCTTTGAGCAAGCCTGGGGAAAATGGTCGGAACTGAGTGGCATCGACATCGTGTCGTCGCATGAGACCATTTATGATCTGTCTGCCCTGTCCTATGAAGCGGCAGAGCGGGCAATGGGGGTGACGCTGGCACCGAAATTCCTCATTGAGCGGGAGTTGAAAGAAGGATCGCTGATCGCCCCCGCAGGCTTTGTCCTGTTTCGCGAGGGGCTCCTGGTCCGGCCTTCGAGAGAACGGCCACGACCGAGCAAGCATGCCATTGTTTTTCTCGACTGGCTTGAGGAAAATGGCCGTCTGGGCGATGACGGTTTCCTCGCCCCCACCATCGTCGAACCCCTCTGGGGATGAGCAACAAGGACAATATCCATGCAAATCACCCATCTGGAAGCCTTCAGTCTTGGCAAGGCCGAGGATGGCTATAGCGAAGATCGGCTGATCCGGACCGCACATCACTTTGGAGTGCTCGACGGCTCGCGTGGCCCGGGCTATGGCGAGGCGGATGTGATTACGGCAATCATGGATGACGCCGTGTCGATGATGGGAGCCGTGCCAAAAGACATCACACTCGAAGCTCTGGTCGAGGCCTTCACCGCCTTGGTGCGAGCGCGCAAGATCGAGGCTCGATTTGACGATCTGCGGCGAACGGGAGGCTTTGTCTTTTGCCTTTACTCTGCCCATCACCACGAAATCTGGCGGGTTGGCGACTGCAAGTTCCGCCTGCGGGGCGAAACGAATGCAAAATTCTGGCGGACAGAAGAATTGTGTGCTGAAACCCGGGCAATGATGATCCGTTCGATGCGATATGATGGCTTGTCAGAGGCGGAAATCATGGCGCATGAGGCGTATGACCAACTGATTGCAGCGCCGCTGTCCTGTGAGGCCAACTATCTGAACCGTGACGACGATGAGGCGGCCTTTGGGGCCATTATTGGCACTGCGGTGCCAGCGCCTTTCATCGAACGCTATCCGGCCCAGTCGGGGCGGCTGGTCATCACGTCCGATGGCTATCCGGCATTGTTTGACACCCTTGGGGACAGTGAGGCGCATTTGGCCGCCATGTTAACGCAAGATCCGCTTTGCATCGGCATCAACTTGCAATGCAAGGGCTTGGGACCCGGTAGGGTGTCATTTGATGACAGAAGCTATATCTCGGCAGATCTGGGATAAGCCTTTTGCTCCGCATGTCCGGTCACTTGCCGGAATTGCGCCCGTCTTTGCGTTCTTCGAACTCACCCGTATCGGGATCCATTTCCAGATCGATGATGTCGGCTTCGCGCTTTTCATGCTCGCGCTTCTTCACCAATTGTTCTTTCTGGCGTCGGACCAGGATTTCCTTGTTCTGCTCCCCCACCTTGGCCAACAGCTTGACCACAAGCCAGATGCTGCCAAGGGCCGACACCAACACCAGTATTTTGCCAATCACGTAATTTGTCTCCGCCGGAGGCCTTATGCGGCACCACTTGTTCTCTTGACACTTTTGTTTTTTGGGGCCGGTCGCTCATCCAAACAAAAAGCCCCCCTCGCCCATGCTTAGCATAGTGGGAGAGCGAGGCCAATTTCTTCTGATCGACGGGTTACGACATTCAGAGGCCAAGCCGCGACCAAAGAGCCCGTTCCTCCATGGCGCTGAGCATGGAATCGGCGGAGAGCCCCGCGGCAATGCGGTCAACGGGATCGCCCATTGCCAAGCCGATGCCGCCATTGCGACCACAGCCAAACCAGCCCGAAGGCGGCGCGATCAGCTTCAGTTTGGTTTTCTCGCCAAAGCGTTGCTTAACATAGGTGCTCATGTCGCCAAGGCCGTCAACAAGTCCATATTCCAGCGCCTTGTTGCCGGTCCAGAAAGCACCGGTAAACAGGACATCTTCGCTTTGCGTCAGCTTGTCGGCGCGACGGTCACGCACCATGTCCTTGAAGGTTTCAAACAGATCCTGCAACAAACCGTCGAGATGGGCGACATGGTCCTTGTTTTCCGGCTGGAATGGATCGAGCATGCCCTTTTGGGTGCCTGCGGTATAGATACGGCGTTCGATGCCAAGTTTCTCAATAGCCTCGACAAAGCCGAAGCCACCGGACACCACGCCAATGGAGCCGACAATCGAGCTGGGATCGGCGATGATCACATCGCCGGCAATGGCAATCATATAGCCACCGGACGCGGCAGCATCCTCACAAAAAACCAGCACTTCCTTGTCTTTTTCTTTCGCCAGTTGGCGAATGCGCTGGTAAATGAAGCGGCTTTGCACCGGCGAGCCACCGGGACTGTTGATCGAGATGGCAACAGCCGGGGCTTCCTTGACGGAAAAGGCCTTTTGCAACTGCCCCGCCACCGAGGCGAGGTTGAGCGTTGGGCGCATATGCTGCCCAGCGGCAATCGGTCCATGCATCCGAACGACCGGGATGACCGCAGCGTCTTCGGTGAAGGATTTCGGCAGCAGCTTGTTCGGCAGAACTTTACGGATGGTCTTTTTTACGCTCACGACAGACGTCCTCGGGTCATTGGTCCTGTCAGGCAAAGCCCGACGCTTGCTTAGTATCTAGGATGGTTGGCAGGGAATTTCCAGACTTAGCCGTGCTGATCAGGAATTCTCTTCAGATTGCGGTGCAAGATCCTTCACATCTGCGAACGAGTTGCCCATCACATAGCGGGGCCCCGCTCCCAGAGAAGCGGCAACATCGCCCTTGTTGTAGAGCTTGCATTTGTCGAGCGACAGGCAACCACAGCCAATGCAGCCATCCAGATTATCTCGCAGCTTGGTCAAGGTCTCGATCTGTTCCGTCAGATGATCCCGAAAGCTGCCACTGATGCGTTTCCAGTCCCTTGCCGTTGGCGTGCGATGGTTGGGAAGTCGGCCAAGCTCGTCGCGGATTTGCGGCAGGGTCAGACCGAATTGCTGAGCAAGACGGATGAAGGACAGGCGACGGATATCCGAGCGCAAAAAGCGCCGTTGGCCACCTGCATTGCGGGCCGGGTGAATGAGGCCTTCTCGCTCGTAATAGCGAATGGCGGAGATGGCAATGCCTGTGCGCTCTGCCAGCATTCCGATGGACATGACGTCACTTTTCTTCATTCCTTCCAGCTCCTTGTCATCTGGATCCTTTGCCCGTTCAAAAACATCAAACCCTTGGCTTAGCTCGATATTTCCCCGGAATGTAATTGGCCACAGCAGGCTTTTCAACAGCCCCAAGCAAAGGCTTGACCTGAAGTTAGGTTTAGCAATTAGGCTTACTGCAGGCAAACAAAAAGTTGAACCATTTCGAACCCAACAGGGCCTTCGTGCGTTGAAGGGTCAAGAGCAACGGAGCGCTTCTTGCAAGAGCGCTTGCTTGAAAGGATCTGACATAATGGCACCCGCATCTCTGGAACACGCGAACATCACTGTCGCCAATCTCGAGCGCAGCACGCAAATGCTGATCGATCTGTTCGGCTGGCATGTGCGCTGGAAAGGACCATCCAAGGATGGAGGCACAACCGCCCATGTCGGCTCGGACGATCAGTATATCGCGCTTTATTCCAAAGGGTCCGATAGCACCATGGACAACACCTACGAAACAATCGGTGGCCTTAATCATATCGGCGTTGTCGTCGAGGATCTTGATGCCATGGAAGCGAAGGTGAAGGCCCTTGGCTACCAGACCCACAATCATGGCGACTATGAGCCGGGACGCCGCTTCTATTTTGACGATCATGACGGCATTGAGTTCGAGCTGGTCCAATATGACTGATTGGCTTCACCCAATCGCCCAAATCAATCAAGAAAGGCCCTGAAAATGTCATTGCTCGACCTTTTGAAGTCCCTCCCCCTGCCGCGCTTGTCTTCTCTGGTCCCGATGCTTATGGTGGACACTCTCATCCGTCGCCATCATTGCAAATGTCAGCGATGACGCGCCTTTATCGCCATTGATCATCGGGACACTCTCCGGCCATGTCGTTTCAATTGAGCAACAGCATGCTCGACCAACTGGTCGACTTTCGTCACACCATCCATCGCCACCCGGATTTGCCGGGACTTGAAATCGGAACAGCCAACAGGGTCGAGGCAGCACTGACTGCTTTGTCACCTGACCGGCTCGTCACTGGTCTTGGCGCTTGGCAGGAACCAGACGGCAGTCAATGGGGTGGCACGGGCATTGCGGCTCTTTTTGACGGCGAGCACCCTGAAGACGGTCCCACGCTGCTCTTTCGGTGCGAATTGGACGGGTTGCCAATCAGCGAGCAGTCTGACGCGGCGCATCGGTCGGCGATTGATGGACAGGCTCATTCCTGCGGCCATGATGGCCATATGGCCATCATGCTTGGACTGGCAATGCGCCTTGCCACGAACAGGCCGGCGCGTGGCCGGGTGATCCTGCTGTTCCAACCAGCCGAGGAAACCGGCAAGGGTGCGCGCGCCGTTGCCAAGGATCCGGCCTTTCAGGCCTTGAAGCCGGACATGGCCTTCGCGCTGCATAATTTGCCGGGGCTTGGCCTTGGGACGGTGTGGTTGAAGGACGGCGCCATGTGTTGCGCATCGCGCGGCATGCGCATCGCGCTGGAAGGCAAGACATCGCATGCTTCTCTGCCACAAGACGGCATTTCGCCACTTGATGGAGTGATGAGGATTGTTGCCGGGCTGAAGGCTTTGTCCAATGGCCTTGATGAAGGCCAGCAGCTTGATGCGGATTTCAAGTTGGTCACCATCACCCATATCGAGATGGGGGAAGCCTGCTTTGGCGTTTCTCCCGCAAGGGCAGAGATTTGGGTGACCCTGCGCACGGTGACCGATGACGCCATGGCCGGTTTGGTGGAGGCAGCCCATTCCCTTGCCACTGAGACCGCCAAAGCGGAAGGCCTTGCCCTTACGATCAGCGAAGATGACGTCTTTGACGCCTGCACCAATGCCCCTGAAACCACCCAGATGGTGCGTCAGGCTTTGGAAGCGGAAGACATTCCCCATGCACACCAGCCGGACCCGATGCGTTTTTCAGAAGATTTTGGCATTTTTGGTCAGAGCCATCCGGCCACCCTGTTTTTGCTGGGGGCAGGCAAATCGCATCCGCAATTGCATAATCCGGATTACGATTTCCCGGACAGTTTGCTTTCAAGCGGCGTGCAGATTTTCGAGCGGATCATTCGCCAGACCCTTGGCTAACCCCTCCCCGTTTCAGGACAGATCAATCGCCGCTCCGTGGCGGTGCACCGCTTCGATGCGGGCGGCAGGCACGTCGCTGCCAGCATCATGCAGCGCGATGGTCGGCAACAGGCGGAAGGGGGCACGGGACTGTTTCTTGCCCTGAATGACAACCCGATGGGCTGCCTCTCCTTGCCGCGCGGAAAATGGCTGCACTGTGATATTGCCAAAGCGCCCCTGCATCAATTGCAGCAGTTCGGGCAACTCGTCAGCGCGCTGGACCACTGTGAAAGTGCCGCCTTTTTTCAGAATCGACACTGCCGTGCGGAACCATGGCTCCATCCCCTCATCGGTCAGCATATGGGCGGTTGCACGGGCCTCGTTGGGCGAAGTCTGAAAACGCTCCGGGCGATAATAGGGTGGATTGGCAATCACATGATGAGCCATATTTTCCCTCAGGCCAGCCACTATCCGGGCCTCTCCACGCAAGGCAACGTCGGCATTGATGACACTGCTTTCGGCCAGGTGTTCCGCACAGCGGGTCATGTTCGCCGCGGCAATGGCAGCGACCTCGGCTTCGAGTTCCACCGCCAACAGCTTGATCCCGCTGACGCGGGCAGCAACACAAAGTCCCGCCGCACCGATGCCAGAGCCCAGATCAACCACCACTTCCCCCGATTTGGCAGGGCAGCAGGCAGCCAGCAGAACCGCGTCGGTGCCTGAGCGATGGTGGCCCTTTTTCGGCTGCAGCAGATTGATCCGGCCACCGAGAAAGTCATCCTCACTGACCGCCAGATCCTCGGGCAGGGCGGCAGAGGCCAGATTGGGGCTGTCAGGCAGCAGAGGGGCCGGGCTTTGGGGCATGAGACAGAGCTTCTAATACGGGGTCACGGTCAGGAGGATTTCTTGGGGATTTCGGTTTCTGCGCCAAGGCCTGCATCTTCGAGCAGACGGCGGGCTTCGGCCTCGCGTTCCTCCTCGACCAGCAGACGGCGCGGCAGAATGCCGATCGAACCATCCATGATGCTCATATTGTGGTCGAGAGACTGATGCTCAATGCCCGCATCCCGCAACAAGGCTTCGGCAAAGGACAGGGTCACCATGTCATTGGTCTTGAGCAGCAATTTCATCGGAACGTTCCTTATTCCTGATCCAGGTCCAAGCAAACCATGCGTGGTCAAGATAGTGATTTGGTGTCGCGATGAAAAGAGGGCATCGTTCGGAAGGCCTGTCGGTGTCAATGCGATTCTGCTTGCCAACCGGACAGGCTGTTTGGTGACAAAAATGCCAATCCAACAACGCTTGGCCGGGGACTCAAGACCAATTGCCATTGAATTTGTGCGCATTGGCTCGCTTTTTCCTTGTCGTTATCGGGTCAGCCCCCTATTCTCGCCCCCGAATTTGACCCATACGAACATCTGGAGCCGCCGCGTGAGCGTTGTCCCTTCTCTGGACGAGACCAACAAGTCCCAAGCCAGCATTCAGCCTCTTATCGATCTTGTCAAAAGCGACATGGGTCGCGTCAATGATCTGATCCTCGAGAAAGCCGGCTCGGACGTTGAGATGATCCCCGAAGTCGCCAAGCATCTGATCGATTCCGGTGGCAAGCGCCTGCGCCCGATGTTGACGCTGGCTGCGGCCAATATGTGCGGCTATGGCGCAGACGAAATCGGCCATGTGAAGCTTGCTATGGCGGTGGAGTTCATGCATACAGCGACCCTGTTGCATGATGATGTGGTCGATGAAAGCGACATGCGCCGGGGCAAATTGGCCGCTCGCATGCTGTGGGGCAATCAGGCCAGTGTGCTGGTCGGTGACTTCCTGCTCGGTCAGGCCTTTCGGGTGATGGTCGATGTTGGCTCGCTCCGGGCGCTCGATGTGCTTTCGACGGCGGCCTGTGTGATCGCCGAAGGGGAAGTGTTGCAGCTATCTGTCGCGCAGAATATGGCCACGACCACCGAAGATTACATGAAAGTGATCGAATCCAAGACCGCCGCCCTGTTTGCCGCAGCCTGCGAAGTGGGGCCGATTTTGGCGGGCAGCGGAGAAGACAAGATCATCGCCATGCGCGCCTATGGCATGGAGCTGGGCAATGCCTTCCAATTGATCGACGATGCGCTGGATTATGGTGGTTCGGCGGCTGCTTTGGGTAAGAATGTCGGGGATGATTTCCGTGAAGGCAAGATCACCCTGCCGGTGATCAAGGCCTATGAACGGGGCGATGCAGAAGAGCAGGCTTTCTGGAAACGGGTCATGGAAGAGCGCAAGGATGTCACCGACGGCGCGCTCGATTTTGCCATGGGTTTGTTGAAGAAAAGCAATGCCTTGGAAGACACGCTGGAGCAGGCCCGCAATCATGGGGCCGCCGCGATCAAGGCACTCGATGCCTTTGAGGACGGGCCGATCAAGTCTGCCCTGATCGATGCGGTCGAGTTCTGCATTTCCCGAGCACACTGATCGAGACCTTGAACGGACACGCCTCTTTGTGGCCGAGCATCTCAAACATTCCAGCCAATAAACACCGCCCGCGAGGCGGTGTTTTGCCATCTATTTTCACGATTGGTTGATCCTTCTGGCAATCTGGTTTCAGGGGATCGAATTTATCCGAATTTCCCGCCCGACAGGGCTTGCCCGTCAGCCCTAAAAAAGCCATTCTGCATTCCTAGAAAACAGGCAGCATCCATTATTGTTCCGTCAAAGTCTTAGACATCAAGGCCATTTATATGAAGCATCCACGTCGTTCGTCCCTGTTCCGCCAATTTCTGCTTGCCGGCATTTGTGGCCTTGCATTGCTCAGCAATCCTGCTTCTGGCCGGGCTGCGCAGCAGGCAATGACCGAGTTGACAGAGACGCTGGCCGACCTTCCGGTCACGCTGACGGGAAGCTATCTTTCAGCCCGCATCGCCCAGCAGGATCAGGATCTGGGCCTCGCCGCGCACTTCTTCGCACAGGCCATGGAGTTGGATCCGACCAATCCTCTGCTGTTAGAGCGAAATTTTGCCCTGACACTGGCCACCGGGCAGCATGACCTTGCCTTCAAACTGGCCGACCGGATGGAAGAAATCACCGCGCGGGAAGCGGCCAACCTGCCTGACAAGACGCAGACAGAGTCCAAAAAGGATGATCAAGGCGACGCTCCCTCTTCCATCTTTACCGGATCGGAAGCGGAATATCGGATCAAACCGATGATCTCGATGGCGCTCGGTGTCAAGGCGCTGAAGGGAAAGAACTATGCCAGTGCCGTGAAGAGCTTTGGTGATGGCCTTGACGTGATGCAAAATCACCCGGTTGATCTGCTTGGCCCCGCCCCTTTTCGGCGCTCTTTGAACAATCCGCGGCTCTTTAGTGCGTCGGCGCAATTTGGTCCCTTTGCGGTGATTTCCCAGACTGTCTTGAAAGCCTGGTCACTGATCGGCCAGGATCGGGCAAACCTTGACGCAGCGCTCGCTCTTCTCGACACGGTCGATGAGGGCCAGGTCAATCAGTTCTTCTTCTCGATGCATTCCGGCCTGATTGCTGCCTATGCCAAAGATTATGAAAAGGCAGCCCAGCATTTGCAGCAAAGCCTTGATGCGGACCCCAATTCGCCAATCACTGCCTATGCGCTGATCAACAGCCTGCTGAAGGGTGGCAATACCGAACGCGCAACGGAGGTTTTGGCGGAATTTGACCAGAGCGCAGCCGATGAAGCGGACAAGGACTGGATTCGAAGTGCCTTTGCCGAAATGAAACCCGCGGCCAGCATGGTCCGCACGCCGCAGGATGGCGCCGCGGAACTGTTCGGCACGCTGGGTGATGCTCTTGCGCAAGAGAACGCGATTGAGGGCGGTGCGCTGTATCTGCAGTTTTCGGACTTTCTGCGCGCAGATTTCGACCGCACTGAATATGCTTTGGCTCGACTGCACGAGCGGATGAAACAGGATACCGTTGCGCTTGAGCATTATGATCAGGTCACAGCCAAAAGCCCGATCCATCGCCGTGCCGTGCGTCAGTCCGGGTTCGTGCTGACCCGCCTGAAGCGCCCGGAAGATGCGATCGAGCGGCTGAACGGCTTGCTGGCGGGCGATGCATCCGATCTGGAAACCGTGTCCGTACTCTCGCGCGTCTATCAGTCCGAAGATCGCTATCGCGATGCCATCAAGGTGCTGAGCGCCGGCATCGACAGCATCAAAAGCTTACGGGACTTTCATTGGTCTCTCTTCTTCCTGCGTGGCTCGGCCTATGATCAGGTCAAGGACTGGGACAACACGGAAAAGGACATGCAAAAGGCCCTCGAGCTTTTTCCAAACCAGCCCACCGTGCTGAATTATCTCGGCTATAGCTGGGTGGATCGCGGCCTCAATCTGGATCAGGCAATCGAGATGATCCGGCAAGCCGTGGCCTTGCGTCCTTATGATGGTTTCTTTGTCGATTCCCTCGGCTGGGCGCACTTCCGCCTGTCGCAGTTTGAAGAAGCCGTGAAGTTTCTTGAGCGTGCGGTTGAGCTGCGCCCGGAGGATCCAACCATCACCGACCATCTGGGCGATGCCTACTGGATGACCGGCCGCAAGAACGAAGCGCGGTTCCAGTGGCAGCGGGTCAAGACCATGTCTCCGAAGCCGGAATTGCTGGTGCAGGTGGAGAATAAAATCGCCAATGGCCTTGATGAAGGCAAACTGCCAGAAGTGAAAAAGAACTGACATCTGCCTAGAGCAATGCCCGATCAAGCCGATCCCTTTGCGGGGTCGGCTTTTTTTTCGACATCAGAGAAAGACGAACGGTTGTCATGGCGCCGATCATAGCCTTACACTGATGACAAAGAGACACACTGCTTCGCCGATGATTTGGCTGAAAATTCAGCGAACCCGTCGCACTGCAAACTGTCCAATAGCAATTTCCATCTGCACCGCATGGCCCATAGGCCTGAAGACACGGGGGGACAAGGCAAGGATGAGTGTTCAATCAACGAAACAAGCAAAACTTGTTCTGGACGCCCCGGCCAAGGTCAACCTGACGCTGCATATCACTGGACAAAGGGAAGATGGCTATCATCTGCTCGATTCTCTGGTGGTGTTTGGCGGCGCTTCGGATCGACTGGTTTTTGAACCATCAGGGCATCTTCATCTCTCGGTCGTGGGTCCCTTCGCCGAAGGGCTGCGGCAAGAACCGGACAATCTGATTGTCCGAGCCGCCCGTCTTTTGGCCAAGGAGTTGAAGCTGCCGGCACAAGCAGCCCTGACGCTGGAAAAACGGCTGCCGATATCCTCTGGCATTGGGGGGGGGTCGTCGGATGCAGCAGCGGCTCTGCTTGGTCTACTGCGCCTTTGGGAGCGGACCATCAAGGATGACAAGTTGCGGGCCATCGCGTTGAGCTTGGGGGCCGATGTACCGATGTGTCTGGAAGGCAGCTGCCTCAGGGCCGAAGGAATCGGCGATGAGATGCAACCCGGCCCCCGGATGCCACGAGACCTTGGTCTGGTATTGATCAATCCACGGGTGCCGATTTCGACGCCTAGTATTTTCAAACGTCTGAAGCGCAAGGATAATTCTCCGATGGGCCCTGTGCCATCGGCTTTCCTGTCTGCCAAAGCGCTGGCGGATTGGCTGTCAGACCAACGCAACGACCTCGAAATGTCGGCGATGGAGCAGGCCCCGATCATCGAGACGGTGCTACAAGCCCTCAATGACGACGGGGATTGTTTGTTCGCCCGGATGTCCGGGTCTGGTGCAACCTGCTTTGGGTTGTTCGCCAGCGTCAAGCATGCGGAATATGCCGCCCGCCGTCTGTCCTTCACCCATCCCAACTGGTGGGTGAGCCATGGAGGCGTTCAGTGACGCCGTCATTGGGTCTTGTCGATTTTGCCATTCGGCTCGCGGATCAGTCTCTTTTTCAAGCGATGCATGCCAGTCCAGACCAAAAGCACCACAGGGATGACAAGCGCGGCTGACAGCATGGTTTTGCTCACGGGCAGCATCTTGGTCAGAGGCGCCAGCAAATAGCTCAACAGGCTGACTGCATAATAGGAAATGGCAACGACCGAGATACCTTCGACCGTCTCCTGCAAACGGGCCTGCTGGGCGGCTCTTGTATCCATTTTCGCAAGCAGATTGCGGTTCTGTTCAGCCGTGGTGACCGACACGCGGGTACTGAGCAAATCGGCAGCGTGGGCCGTGCGGTCAGAGATGTCTTCCAATTGGGCATGGGCGGAATGGCAAGTGCGCATGCTGGGGCTATAGCGACGTTTCATGAACTCCGCGAACATTTGCCGTCCAAGGATCCGCTCTTCACGCAGCAGCTCGATGCGCTGCCTGACCAATGTCTCATAGGCCCGTGCAGCGCTGAAGCGGAAAGATGAGCGGGCCGACAGCAAAGCCAGATCGGACGAGATATGCAGCAATTCCTCAAGGCTCTCACCAGCGTCGCGCTGCTTGGCACTCATGGCCTCGACCGTCTCTGACAGCGACTGGTTCAACCGTCCCAACTGGCCCAGAATGTGGCGCGCGACGGGCAGCGTCAGCATTGACATGGCGCGATAGGTTTCAATTTCAAGCATCCGCTGCATGGCACGGCCGGTCCGACCCGGACCAATACCGCCATTTGCCAGCATGGCGATCCGCATATGACCGTCTTTGTCGGTGGTGAAGTCCGCGGCGATGGCGGCGGATTGATCGGTGACGAAAGCAGCGGAATATGTCGCGTTGACCCCGAACCAGTCTTCCGCCCGTTCAGACAGATGGGCATCAAGGGCTGTCTCATCCGGCACCAGATCAATCCGGGCAGTCACAGAACTGATGATCTTGCCGTCAAAGGCGTTGAGCCATTCAGCCGCAAAATGGCGATGGAGAAAATGGGCAAAGTTGTCTTCATGCTCAACCGCCTTGCAACCGAAAAGGGTGTAGGTGGCGAACTCTGAATGATGCTCCCATTTGAGCACCATATCCCCCAAATCGGCGGAGTGATAGACGGCGTCTTCATCCGGAGGGGCGGCACCAAATCGCGCCAAAAAGGCTGTCAATTGCCTGCGGGACAGATCGGCCGTGTGGCTGCCATCCTGTTCCGGCTTCAAGGCGATATAGGCAAGCCGACAAGGGGCTTTCAACCGCAAAAATGGCCGGGCATGCAGTTCATCGATCATTGGCTCGCGCAGGGAATGCTGCCAATTGCGCTCACCCTGTTGGATCTTTCCGGTCATCTTGGCACTCCCCTCCCTGCACTTGCAAGCCATGCTCACCCTGTCACTAAGCCCGAGGCGCGCGGCCGGGTCAACCATTCGGGACCGGTGGGACATTGCGTCGCAGGGTTAGTAGCTATGCGCATAAACCGGAATCCCGGTCCTATGTCTTCCTAGCGGGATTGCGTTTGCCTGCAATGCGCACCATCCGCTTGAAGGTCTGGCATTCCATGTGGCTGGGGGCCGGACAATCGGCAACATGGCGCAAGGCATTGCTGAGCGCGGTCATGTGTTTGATCTGTTGATCAAGGGCATCTGCCCGGGCATGTAGCTCGTCACGCGGCAGGTCCGGCTGGCCTTCCGGGCCAAACATTCTGGCTATGTCCTCAAGAGAGAATCCGGCGCTCTTGCCAAGGGCGATGAGCGATAACTGGGTCAGCACGCGCGGCTCATATTGTCGCCTGAGCCCGTTGCGTCCGACGCTTTCGATCAGGCCGATTTCTTCATAATAGCGCAGTGTGGACGAGGGCAATCCAGTTTGTTCGGAGACAGTGCCGATATCGAGAAATTTCATGCTTGACCTCAAGTTGACTTGAACTTGTAGCCTGCCATCGAAGACCAATTCATGCAAGAGGACGTGTCATGACAATAGCCTATCCAGCCCACTCGCCATCCCTTGCCTGCGACCCTCGCGTCTGGGCCTTGCTGTTTGCCGCCAGTCTGACGACCATGGCCAATGCCACCATCGCCCCGGCGCTGACCGGGCTGGAAGCCGCCTATGGCGATCAGCCCCATGCAGCCCTGTTGATCCGGCTGTTGGTGCCAGCACCATCTCTATCGATCATCCTCTTTGCATCCATGGCCGGCATGGCGGTGGATCGTCATGGACGCAAACGAGTGCTGATGCTCGGGCTTGTCCTGTTCGTGCTGGCGGGACCTGCCGGTTATTTCCTTGAGGATCTATCGCTGATCTTTGGCAGTCGGTTGCTGCTGGGGGTGGGCGTGGCTCTGATCATGACGGCGCAAACAACAATTGTTGGAGATCTGTTTACAGGCTCCCGTCGGGCCACGCTCAATGGTTTGCAGATATCAGCACGGAACCTTGGCGGTCTGGTCTTTATTGCGCTGGCCGGATGGCTGGCCGGACTGTCGCCACACCTGCCCTTTCTGGTCTATGGGCTGGCGATTCTGCTCTTGCCACTGGTGGCGCTCAGCCTGCATGACATCAGCTCAGCTCATCAGAGAGAAGACGGCGCGGCGCACAGGCCGCACACCGATCCACAAGAGAGGGACAGCGAAAGTGATCATGCAGGCTGGTTCGGGCAATTGCTGGCATTGGCGACCTTGCAAGGCTTTACCAGCCTGTGCTTTTTCCTGATGCCAACCCAGTTGCCCTTTTACCTTCAGGATCTGGGCTATGACAGCGGCGCGATGACCGGCATTCTGCTTGCCGTGCTGATGTTCTTCGGAGGGGTTGCTGCGCTTTGGTATGGCTGGCTCAAGCGGCGCGTCCCTTATGTGATCGTCTTTGGCAGCGGCTATGCCCTGATGGCGCTCGGCATGGGGCTGATGGCTTTGGATGGAGGCGTGTGGGGGCTTGCATCGGGTGCGGCAAGCGTCGGGTTTGGCTTTGCTCTGGTGATGCCCAATTTTGTCACTCTGATGCTGCAACTGGCGCCGGAAAGCCATCGCGGGCGGGCCAGTGGCATCCTCAGCACATCAATCTTTCTCGGTCAGTTGCTCTCACCCTTGGCCAGCATGCCGGTGATCGCCGCCTTTGGCTTTCAAGGCGCGTTCGGGCTGTTTGGGGTTATATTGGCGCTTGTGGCGGGCATCGCTTTTGTTCAGGCCTTGCGCCTCTCTTTGCCTAGATAACGTCCGAGACGGTGTCCTTGTCCTCTTCGAGCAGCAAGCGGCTGACAACAAGGGCAAGGACCGCACCCACAATCTGGCAGAGAATGAAGAGCATCGCGTCCTGAGGTCGAATGCCCGCAAAGGTGTTGGAAAAGATCCGAGCGATCGCGACCGCAGGATTGGCGAAGCTGGTCGAAGACGTGAACCAGTAGGCCGCGGTGATGTAGAGCCCGACAGCTACCGGAATGGCCTCTGGTCTGGAACGCAGGCAAACAAGGATCGTCAGCACCAGACCGACAGTCGCCGTGATTTCGGACACCCACTGGCTGGGGCCGGTGCGAAGTTTCTCCGAGATCTGGAAGACATTCAGCTCAAACATATAATTTGCCAGCCAACAACCCAGAATGCCACCAAGAATCTGGGCTGTCACAAAGGCCCCGGCTTTGGAAAGGGCCAGTTCCTTGCGCAAGGTGAAGACCAGCGTCACTGCTGGATTGAAATGCGCACCGGAGATCGGCCCCAGCATGGTGATCAGGACAAACAGGATCGCCCCGGTGGGAATGGTGTTGCCCAGAAGGGCAATGGCGACATTTCCGCCTGCCAGATTTTCCGCCATGATGCCGGAGCCAACGACGGTGCAGACCAGCGCTCCGGTGCCAAGGCACTCTGCTGCCAGTTGCGCTCTGTTGCTCGATGCCATTAGCGCGGCCCTCCGGTTGCGCCAGAAAAGCTGCCAATATCGGCCATGGCAACGGCTATTTCTTGACGGGACATCTGTTCAATTGGCAACGAGACAAAGCGGCCAATCCGGTCGGACATTTGCGCATAAGCGGTGAGAAAGGCCAATTTCATGTCCTTGTCATCACCGGAGGCGGCTGCCGGATCGGGAATGCCCCAATGGGCGGTGGCGGGTTTGCCGGGCCAGATTGGGCAGGCTTCGCCTGCTGCATTGTCGCAAACTGTGATGATGTGATGCATCTGAGGTGCAGTTTCCGCAGCGAACTCATCCCAACTCTTGGAGCGAAAGTCAGAAAGGTCGAACTGCTGGCTTTGCAGGAGACCCAACGCCCATGGGTTCGGCTCGCCCTTTGGCTGGCTGCCGGCGGAAAAGGCCGTGAAGCGCCCTGCACCAACCCGGTTCAGAATGGCTTCTGCCAGAATTGACCGGGCTGAATTGCCGGTACAAAGGAAAAGAATGTTCTGCATCATCTTGGTTCCGAAAAAGGGTGGTCCGCCATTTGGGCCAACCCGGACTGTCATCATTGTTGTGTTTTGTCTTTTCGCTCAATCAGCGCCAATCAGGCAGGCGAGCTGGCACCCAGGCGCAAGCTCTCCAGCAGACTCTTTGGCATGCAGGCCTCGGGCATGGCGTTGCAGCAGTCATCCAGTAGGAAAAGCAGCAGGTTGCTAAGGCTTTCCGGCACGATCCGGTAGGTGATGTTGCGCCCTGAACGCTCAGAAGTAATCAGTCCGGCACGACTGAGGATCGCCAGATGGGTCGACAGGGTGTTGTGCGGGGTGCCCAGATGTTTGGCCAGTCCCCCTGCCCCGATCCCCTCGTCTCCCGCCACCGATAGAAGGCGGAACGCTTTGAGCCGGGTTTCCTGTCCAAGGGCCGAGAGGATCATCAAAGCCTGCTGCTGCGCAACCAGGGCATTTTCTTCACGACAGTCCGCCTCAAGGCGCGCTTGATCCACGAGGTCTGTCTGCGCGGCCTCATTTGCTGTCTTGGTTGCCTGTCGTTGGCGTTCTGCCATCTTGTTGCCCCACCATTTGCGATCGTTTTGTCGACATTTATCGACGATTAATGACAGTCCCATGACAAAAGCAGACGGCAAGGCCTGCATCCCCGTCTTGATGATCGCAGCATCTGGCCTATTGGAGAGATGCGGATGAGGGCAGTTTGTCATATTGCATTGCAGCAATCGCTTGACTATAGTCACCAATCCGCAGCTCTGCCCCGAGTGTTGCCGCCAACCTTGCTTGTGCACGACCAAGGCCAAACCTGGCGAAACCGGCAGAAAAAAGAGAATTTCACGACTTTCGTCTTGATCTGGTCGGTCAGGCGGGTACACAAGTCTCGGAAGCAGAGAGGAATGTGGCATGGGTCAATCGACCAACGGGCCGACCAACGGGCCGACCAAATGGGTCTATAGCTATGGCGGTGGGCAAGCCGACGGGCGCGCTGACATGCGTGCGTTGCTCGGCAGCAAGGGCGCGCATCTGGCTGAGATGAGCAATCTGGGACTGCCGGTGCCACCGGGCTTTACCATTACCACCGCGCTCTGCACCCATTATCTGGCCACCGACCATTCCTATCCAGATGACCTTGGACCACAGATCGAAGAAGCGCTTGAACGGCTGGCACAGCTGTCCGGGCGGCGCTTTGGCTGCATCAAGCAGCCGTTGTTTCTGTCTATCCGTGCGGGCGCTCCGGAAACCATGCCCGGTATGATGGAGGCAATTCTCAATCTTGGCCTGAATGACGAAACCGTCGAGGTCCTGGCGAAAGAGACCGATAATGCGCGTTTTGCCTATGACAGCTATCGCCGCTTCATCCAGATGTATGGCGACATGGTGTTGGGCATCGATCAGAATGAATTCGAGGATATTGTCGAAGAGGTCAAGGACGAGCGCGCGCTTTTCTATGATACCGAACTGAGCGCCGACGACTGGAAAGGCATCATTGAGCGCTACAAGGCGCTGATCCTGCAGGAACTCGACGAGCCGTTTCCGCAAGATGTTCGGGCGCAATTGTGGGGCGCGATCGGAGCGGCCTGTTCCTCTTGGATGAGTGCGCGGGCCATCACTTATCGTCGGGTCCATGATATTGCCGAGGATTGGGGCACAGCAGTCAATATTCAGGCGATGGTGTTTGGCAATCTGGGCGAAAGCTCGGCCACGGCCGTCGCCCATACCCGTGATCCGGATACCGGCGAAAAACGCCTGACCGGCAAATATCTGCTCAATGCGCAAGGGGAAGACGTCCTTGAAGGCAACCGGACGCCGTATGAATTGACGCTGGACGCCCGGCTTGCCAATGGCTCACCAGAGCCGAGCATGGAAGAATTGATGCCTGAGCCCTTTGCCCGCTTCCGGGCAATCTGCGACCAACTGGAGCATCATTATCGCGACATGCTGGAGCTGGAATTTACCATCGAGGGTGGTCAGCTGTGGATCCTGCAGAAGCGCACCGCCAAGCGAACCTCCAAGGCAGCGCTGCGGATTGCGGTCGATATGGCGCTCGAAGGACTGATCTCCAAGGAAGAAGCCGTGATGCGGGTCGATCCGCGATCACTGGACGAATTGTTGCATCCAACTCTGTCGGAAAGCGCCGAACGGATCGTCATTGCCAAGGGTTTGGCAGCCTCACCGGGCGCAGCGTCGGGCCATCTGGTCTTTGAGACAAAGGATGCGGAACTCTTTACCAGCAATGGCAAGAGGGTCATTCTGGCACGAACAGAAACCAGCCCTGAAGATGTGCACGGCATGCATGTGGCGCAAGGCATTGTCACCGCCCGTGGCGGCATGACCAGCCATGCGGCTGTGGTTGCCCGCGGCATGGGCATTCCCTGTGTCAGCGGTGCGGGCATGATCCGCATCAACTATCAGGATGAAACCCTGACCGTTGGCGCAGAAGTGATGCACAAAGGAGATCTGATCACCCTTGACGGGCGCAGCGGCGAGGTGCTCAAGGGCGAAGTTCCGATGGAGAAGCCGGAACTGACCGACGAGTTTGCCACCCTGATGGAATGGGTTGACGGCATCCGTCGCCTCAAGGTGCGCTGCAATGCCGAAACCGTTCAGGATGCGAAGGCTGCACGGGATTTTGGTGCAGAAGGCATTGGCCTTTGCCGCACAGAGCATATGTTCCTGCAGGAAGGCCGAATTTCGGTGATGCGCGAAATGATCATCGCCACCGACGCCCATGATCGCGAACGGGCACTGAACAAGCTTCTGCCGATGCAACGGGCCGACTTTGCCGCGCTGTTTGAAACCATGGCAGGCTTCCCGATCACCGTGCGTCTGCTCGATCCTCCATTGCACGAATTTCTGCCAAGTGAGCCAGGTGATATCGCCAAGGTGGCGCGCGCTGTAGGGGTGGCCGAGGATGTGCTGGCCAGTCGGATCCACGCATTGCATGAGTTCAATCCGATGCTTGGTCATCGCGGTTGTCGCCTTGCCATTTCCTATCCCGAAATGGTAGAAATGCAGACCCGCGCCCTGTTTGAAGCTGCCCTTGAGGCTGCCGAGAAAACCGGCAATCCCGTGCAGCCGGAAATCATGGTGCCCTTGGTCTCAATCAAGGAAGAGCTGGAATTCGTCAAGGCGCGTATCGATGCCACTGCCAAGAAGGTGATGAAGAAAAGCGGCAAAGAATTGAGCTATAAGATTGGCACAATGATTGAGCTGCCTCGCGCTGCCTTGCAGGCCCGCAAGATCGCAGAATCTGCGGAATTCTTCTCCTTTGGCACCAACGATCTGACCCAGACCACCTATGGCATCAGTCGCGATGATGCGGCGCGCTATATCTCGGATTATTTGCGGGCTGGTGTGGTCGAGCAGGATCCGTTCATCTCGATTGATGTGGATGGGGTTGGCGAATTGATGGAAATCGCCGTCGAGCGGGGTCGTTTTGCCCGGCCAGATCTGACGATTGGAATTTGTGGTGAGCATGGGGGCGAACCGGCTTCAATCGACTTCTGCGAAAAGATCGGGCTTGATTATGTCTCCTGCTCGCCTTTCCGCGTGCCCATTGCCCGTCTGGCGGCCGCGCAAGCGACGCTGAGACGGCACCAGCGGACGTGAGCCTTACGGATTGAAACCATGGCCGAGCAAGATCTTGTAGGCAAAAAACTGTTTATCAGCCTCACCTATGTCGATGCAGACGGCAAAGTCATCGACTGGCTGGAGACCCATGGCCCGATTACCGAAATCCAGTCGGACAATGTGATCATCGAGCAGGCCAATGGTGAGGGACTGATTGCCATTCCCAATGACCCGGAAGGCATGGAGATCGCCGAGGATGGCGAGTGCCAGATGATCGAGAGCGGGGCAATTGTAGAGGTGGACTATATTTCGTCCTGGACGATCCAGTTGGATCCGTCCGATCCCTTAAGCCTGCTGGATGACAGTCAGTTCGCGACCCTTCACTGACCGGGCGACCAAAGCGGTCGACTCTCACCAATTTTGAAAATCACGCCTTCAGAGCGGCCTTTTTGGCTGGCCATTGCAGCCTGAAAGGCCGCTTTTTGTGTGCGCCCCGTTTCTTCGGACAGGGCATAAGTGCCCCAATGGCTGGCAATGATCTTGCGGGCCCCCATCTTGCGGGCGATGCCAATGACGCCGCCGGGTGTTGTGTGAAAGGCGCGATTGAAGTGCTGCGGCTGGTAGCCACCGACAGGCACGATGGCGACATCGACCGGCCCGTAGCGACGGGCAATGGATTCATAGACGCTGCCAAGTGCAATATCGCCCGACAAATAGAGCTTGCGCCCGTTGTGGCTCAGAACATAGCCCCCCCATAGGGCTGTATCGAGGTCGAATGGCGGACGCCGGACACCATGAATGGCGGGCACAAAATCGATCCCAACAGCCCCGAGTTGCCGCCTGTCGTACCATGCCACTTCATTGATAGGGGTATGTTTGATAGCCCTCATCATACGTGCAGTCCCTTCGGGCACGATGATCTGCATGCGGGGAAATTTCTGCCTCAACATCTTCAGGCTGGTCAGATCAAGATGATCATAGTCCGCATGGGTGATCAGCACCGCATCAAGACGATCAAGCCCCAGAATCGGATCGCGCCAGTTGGGCAGGGTTGGCACAAGGCGTCCAATGGCAGCAGGCGACAGGCCAATGCGGCGGGCAATGGTCGGGTCGGTCAGGATGCGCTTGCCGCCGATATTGATCAGAAAAGTTCCATGGCCGAACCATGTGAGACTGTCCGGCTGGAGCAGGGCTTGCCGGAACTGCTGATTGGCCGTCTCTTCGTCCATCACATGATGATCAGGCAATCCATCCTTGCCCGGATAGCCTCCGAAGAACAGCTTCAGGCTGTGGCGAGCCCAATCAAATTTGGTTGCGGTGGGCTGATAGGTTGCGCCGATATTGCGGTAGAGCGTTTCATCCTCATCCAGTTCATGCGGCTCGGCCACCCACGCTCTTGGCTTGAGCGCACCCTCCCCATGCGAGAGGGTTTTGCAGCCTGTCAGAGCCATTGCGGAAAACAGCAACAAGACAATTGAAAACCCGACATCTAGCCATGATCGGCGCGCCTCTGAAGAGGGCCAGCCGGGGACTGAGGGGAGCCTAAACATACAAAACCATCTCTAACAAAATATCCGGTCATCATACATTTTGGATCGAGATGAGCAATCCTGCACTTGTTCGGACCAGCGTGGAATATTGAAATCATCCAAACCCTATATGGACAAGGGGTTGCGCGTTCTTCTCGCTTCACGAAGCTAAAATTCAGCAATAATTATTGACTGCCTCACATTTTTTGACATAATTTATTGAAACAGAGAGAAATTCAGTCAAGTTAATCAATTGGACGGCAATATGATGGAAATATTCCTGAAAGGCGGATTGATCGGTCTGGCGATTGCTGCACCAGTCGGGCCAATCGGATTGCTTTGTATAAGGAGAACCTTGCGTGACGGGCGTCTGGTCGGACTGGCGACCGGGTTGGGGGCTGCCACAGCGGACGGGTTTTACGGACTGGTGGCAGCAACCGGGCTGGCCGTGTCCGGACTGTTGATCAGCCACGGAGACTGGATGCGGATCGGCGGTGGCTTGCTCATTCTTTATCTGGGTATTGCGAGCTTTCGGCGTGGCCTTGACGTCCAGCCGCATGATCCGGCCAAAGCACCCGCTGGGCATGCCCCATTGAAAGCCTATGGTACGACTTTTCTTCTCACCCTGTCGAACCCGTCAACCATCCTCGCCTTTGTCGGCATGATTTCAGGTCTGACCGTGGGGGCAGCGGCAGGGAAAGGGGCTGCTTACTGGCTGGTGTTCGGCGTCTTCAGCGGATCGGCGCTTTGGTGGCTGTTTCTGGTGTCGATGACAGCGATGATGCGCCACTTTGTGTCCGATGGGCTGATGCGGATGATCGACTTTCTGTCCGGTGCGATCCTTGCTGTCTGGGGGGCATGGATGGCTTGGCAAGGGAGTTCCGCCTTAAGCCTATGGTAGATTAGAAGCGCCTTGCCACATGTGCTAGAGGTTGAAGACAGCACATTTTCAAGGCCATTCCAGCAGCAGAGGTCAGACCCTCGTGGCAAAGCCCCACCCCCTCACGCTTGACAGCATCCGAAAAGGCGGCAAACGGGCTCTTGCCCGTGCCCTCAGCGACATCGAGGCCCGCGACGGCAGTCCGGATGTCGCCGCCTTGCTGGATGACGCGACCAGAGCAGCTGCAGCGCATGTGGTTGGGCTGACCGGACCGCCCGGCGTGGGCAAGTCGACCCTGACCAATGCACTCATTCGTCATTGGCGCGCCGCAGACCTGAGCGTTGGGGTGATTGCTGTCGATCCCTCTTCGAAATTCACCCGCGGGGCCTTGCTCGGCGACCGAACGCGGCTCGATACCGATCCAGGAGATCAGAAGATTTTCGTTCGCTCGATGGCGGCGCGGGATCGACTTGGCGGCCTTTCTCACGAGGCACTGGCTGCCATCGTACTGATGCGGGCCGTGTTTGATCGGGTGATTGTGGAGAGCGTCGGCATCGGTCAGTCGGAGGCGGACATTGCCTATGCAGCGGATACGATCATTTTGTGCATCCAGCCCGGCTCAGGCGACAGTTTGCAGTTCATGAAGGCCGGGGTGATGGAATTGCCCGATATTGTCGCGGTAACAAAGGCGGACATGGGAGCGCCTGCCCGGCGCGCCGCCGCAGATGTCGAAGGTGCTTTGTCTCTGGCCCTGCGCAAGGCGGAAAGCTGGAGCGTGCCGGTGCTGTTGGTCTCCGCCACCGAAGGGGAGGGTTTGGAAGCCTTGGTCAAAGCGGTTCAGCACCATTATCATCATCTATGTGAAGGGGGCAGACTGGCGAGGCAACGAGCGTCACAAACCAGAGCATGGTTGATTGACCGGATCCGCTGCAAATTCGGAAGTTTTGGCCTGACGGTGGTTGATGCAGATGCCGTTTTATCGCGATCCAATGGTCCCTTTTCCGCCGATTCAAATATTACAAAGACCCTTTCCGACCGTTTGACGGGTGCGTAAAAGACACGTCGTGGCGGCTCAGGTCCGAAATTCAGGCGGCAATACACGCCTATACACAAGAAATTTACATCACTCACAAGCGCGATTTGCCTATTTTCGTACAGTTGCAGAAATGACCGATTACGCCCGCAAATGCGTAGATATTCAGGCAACCAAGCAACCTAACAAGCGTTTAAATTGCACCTCTGATAGTCACAATCACATATGGAAATTTGCCATAATCTGATAACCCACCCCTAATAATGCACACTTTTCAGGTGATTTCATCGCCATTTCGAGCTAAGTTTGTCAAGTCTGCAGCAAGGCTCGGAGCTTGGCACCGCTTTGGCTCTTGGTGCCGTTTGGACATTCTGCGGGGACTGTTCTTCTTTCGCTCCTGATGTCGGAATTCTTTGCTGGTTTGAATCCGATATGTGAGCCGATATGCAGACACACTTGCCCGGGCCTATCATATAGGTCCGGGCATTTTTACGTCTGGACCACAGTCGCCTTCCTTCTGAGGCCTTCCCCCAAAACCCTCCCTCAGTCAGCGTATTTCATTCAGCATTCCTTTGACGACATTCCCTGCGTGCCTCTCATCAACGCGGCTTTGCAAATTGCATATGTGCCTTTTCAATTTTCAGAGATCCTTTCGCAGTCGTTAAGCAATGACGTCCCGATTCTGAACATCACTCCTGCTGGCAGCCCATCCTGAAAGCTCCCGGTTCAAATGCCGCTCAACCTCGTTACTGGATGGCGGGTGTGCGTGAGCCTTTATCCGCTCGTAGGAACACACGCCAAGCGGGATGCACCACGCCTCCTCGCTCGCCACGCCCTCGCCTTAATGTCCCCTTAAGAGCCTCCCGGTGGGAAAGAGCGGCGTTAACGCTCTTTCAAGGTTAATAGCGCATTATAACTCCAACGGGACCCGTGTGTCTTGGTGTTCCCCGGCTCAAACCGCCCTGTTTGGCGGCGTGAGTGTGTTGTGTAGTTGCGTTGTGTAAATTGGTGACAGAATGTCCAAAACCACGCTTGGCCAGAAGAGCCTTGGTCTTACCACCCGCATGTTGCTGGCATCCGGGCTGGTCCTTTCCATCACGCAATCTCTTGACGAAAGAGGCATGGCAGGCAAGTCTTTGGCCGAGCTTCGGCAGGAAGCATGGACAAAGGAAATTCTCGCAGGCCACACGCCGCGCTTGCGCGGTGGCGACAAGGACGTCCTTGCTTTTCAAGCGCGAGAGGATGAGTTGGTCACCGGATCGATGGTCTCCCGGTTCAGAACCAATGGTCCTGTTGAGCAGGCGTCACTGGATGGTGCCATTATCAAACTGGCGACGACCAGCAAAGGCGAGAGCAACAGCGACACGCAATTTGTAGATCCAACCGCAGCCATGCTCCCCGAAACGCTGGCAGTCGATCGCTCGGCCAAGGGCGCCCGGCGCCTGCGCTGGCATTGGGAACCTTATCGGGTCAGCCATGGCCGCCGCGCCATCGCTCTCAATTGGTCCGGGTCGGTCTGGACGATGAGTGGACCCTTTTCACAGGCCTCCCATGTCGAACTGCCCAAAGCAGCCTTTGCTCCTTCTGATGATCTGAAGCTGGTGATGGCGGACGCCTCTCGCTTCCTGTTGCCAGAAGTGATTGAACAAGCCCCGGAGATCCTCTTCGCCAGCAATAAGAGCAATGATGCCAAACAGCCTGTTCAGCAGATTGCTGCCACCACAGGCAATGAGAATACTGCGCTTGCCTATGCGCCCAATTCCGCCGATGGGCTGGATGCCCCCTTTGATGCGATCCTGACAGAACAGCGGACCGGTCGGATTCATGAAGACAATCAGGTGACCATTCTGGGCGCCGTAGAAGACCTCAATCGCCAGCTGGATGGCGACGAGACACCGGCCAAGTCTGCGCCTGCCGATGCCACGTCCGAGGCCGTGACCATTGCCACCCTGCCTCGCATGCGTGCACCGCGCGAGGAAGAAAACAAAGTGTCCCAGCCCCTTGATGTTACCCCTGTGGTTGCTGCTCTTGAGGCCAAGCACGAGGCCGCAATACAGCAAGAACAGACAGCTCAGACCAAGAATGAAGGCTTGACGCTGGCCAAGAGCAAGGCCGTACGGGCCGAGCTGCAACTGGCCTCTCTGTCCGGTGACAAGGATGTGGTCGAAGAGAAGAAATCTCCCTTCGCTAGCTGGTTCAACTTTTCAAGCAAAAAGAAGAAAGTTGCCAAGATCGATGCGCGTGGCGAGCATGCATGGGTCACCAATCCTCTGCCGAAATCCTCTTTCTCGAAAAAACAGAAAACCTGCCTTGCCAACGCAATCTATTTCGAAAGCCGGTCAGAGCCTGTTGCAGGCCAGACTGCGGTCGCACAGGTCGTGATGAACAGGGTGAAAAATCCGACCTATCCGAACACAATCTGCGGGGTTGTCTATCAGAACAAGCACCGTCGCAATGCTTGTCAGTTCTCCTTTGCCTGCGATCGCATTCCTGATCGCATCCGCTCGAAAGAAGCTTGGGATACCGCTTGGAAAGTTGCCAATCAGGTGGTCAATGGCGAGGTCTGGATGAAGTCGATCGGCTCTTCGACCCACTATCATGCCACCTATGTGCGTCCGCGCTGGGCACGCACCATGAAGCGGCTGAAAAAAATCGGCCTGCATGTCTTCTACAAGACCTATGGCGGCGGCTGGAGCTAAGGCTCCCCACAGGACCAGTCAGACGTTAAAAGGCGGATTGTTAGCAATCCGCATTTCTCTTGATGATTGCAACAGCCGCACAGCCACGCTGCATATTGTCGCATTATACGAATGATAACTGTCTGTTCAGACTTTTTGGATAGTGCTGACAGAAGTCGCTTCCCCGCGCGGCAACGAGGCCGTTTGCGCCCGATCCTTGTTTGATGCCCGACTTTGAATGGCTTCCCCGATCAAGTGATCCACTGTTGCTGCAGGGGTGCGCATCAATGATTGCCCGCAGCAAGGTATCCACATGCTCAAGTCCGCTTATGTCCCCTCCCCCGAAGAGGCCTCCAAGATTGCCTCCGCTCCGACCCGTTTCGGTTTCCTGACAAACATGAAAATCTATTATCGCATCGCCGGTCTAACCTTGTTGGCGGTGCTGTCAGTCCTGATTTTGGGGGGAACCTACTATTACGGCATGACGATGAAAAGTCAGGCCCTGGCGACGATGCAAGGCAACAATTACATGGTTTCCAAAGTCAAGGATATCGAGATTGATTTCCTGCATTTGCGGAAGTTTGAGCAATCCTTCCTGACCAGTGGCGATGCGGCCAGACTGAAAGACTTCAAGGCCGAGATGGCAACCATCCGATCAACACTTGCAGATCTGATCAACCATAGCGCGGCTACTCATGTGGTCGCCGATCTGAAGGAAGTGGACGAGGATTTCGCGCATTACGACCAAGCCTTCGACGGACTGGTCGCGCAGATCAACACCCTTGGCACCCACGGCAAGGATGGATTGCTCGGGGCGGTCAATCAGTCGGCGGCGGCGCTGGAGCAATCCGTGCTGAAATCATCGCAGAGCAAGCTGATCATTCCCATGCTGGCCATGCGCGAACAGGAAAAATCCTTTGTCATCAGTCAGGAAGATGCCAACTGGCAGCAGTTCAACACGCTGCATGACGATTTTCTCGGCCAGCTCAAATATGCGATGCTGTCGAGCAAGGACAAGAAGGGTTTTTCCGCATTGCTGACGGAGTATAAGGCAGCTCTGGATGCCTGGCGCAATTTACAACTGACTGCGAGTGCGGAACAGGCTGCCCTGCATCAGTTGTTTGTCGAAGTTGATCAGGACTTTCAACAGCTGCTCACGATCGCCCATGACGGGTTCGACAAAGCCAATCAGGATCTTCAGGCTGCGAGCAATCTGGTCAATCGGTCCTTTCTCTGGATTGGTGGCCTGACCCTGATGTGCGCGATTGCTCTGGGCATTGTCATCAGCCGCAGCATCATCGGTCCAATTGGTGAGTTGATCTCGGCGATGAGCCGTCTGGCGTCTGGTGACATTGAAACAGACATCCCCTTCCGAGATCGACGCAATGAGATCGGAGATATTGCCAAGGCGGTGCAGGTCTTCAAGTCCAACTCCGTCGAACGGCGTCGCCTGATGTCCGAGACCGAGAAGGAGCAGGAAGCCCGTGCCATGCGTCAGAGTCAGATTGAAGACCTGATCAGCCGTTTCCGCGAGGCCTCGCAATCGATGCTGAATGGCGTCGTCGCGACCACCGACGGGTTGGAAGACACAGCCACCAGCCTGTCGTCAAACTCCACCCAGACCTCATCCCAAGCCGAAGCAGCAGCGCGTGCATCGAGCGAGGCCAGCAACAACATTCAGGCCGTTGCCGCAGCTGCTGAGCAATTGTCCAACTCGATCGCCGAGATTGGAGCGCGCAGTTCGGAAACCTCGCAGGTTGTTCAAAGTGCCGTTGATGCGGCTTCGGAAACCGATGCCAAGGTGGCTAGTCTGGCCAATGCCGCGCAACAGGTGGGTGAAGTGGTTACCATGATCCAGTCGATTGCTGAACAGACCAACCTGCTGGCGCTCAATGCCACCATCGAAGCGGCGCGCGCTGGCGATGCTGGCAAGGGGTTTGCGGTTGTGGCTGCCGAAGTGAAGGAGCTGGCCAATCAGACCTCGAAAGCCACTGAAGCCATTTCACAGCAGATTTCTGGGATCCAGTCGGAAACCGACCATGCAGTCCACGCCATTCGCGAGATTGCCACCACGATGCAGAATGTCGGGTCGGCTGCCACGATGATTGCCTCTTCGGTCGAGGAGCAAGGACAGGCAACCATCGAAATTTCCCACAATGTGCAGCGTGCCGCAGATGGGGCCAATGAAGTCAACCACAATATTGACGGTGTCACCCATGCCGCGGCCAGCAATTTGCAAGCCTCCGAAATGGTTCTGGTCGCAGCACGCGACGTGTCGGCACGAGCGGACGATCTGCAAGAGCTGGTTTCCGGCTTCCTCAATGATGTTGCTGCTGCTTAAGTCAGTCCAACAAAGACAAACCACTAGAGCCGCTCTCCTTCGGGGGAGCGGCTTTTTGTTTCGCTGAGCGAAGCGGATGGTTATCGCAAGCTGTCGAGTTTGGCGGCCACTTCGAGCAGATCCTGCCATGCCGCCCGTTTTTGAGCGGGAGTCCGCAACAGGAAGGCGGGATGAAGCGTCGACATGGCCGGGATTTCACGCCCGGACACCGCATAGGTCCGCCAGCGGCCCCGCAGCCGCATAATGCCCTCTTTGCTGTCGAGCAATTGCTGCGCCGCTGTTCCCCCAAGGAAGACCAGCAGTTTGGGATTGACCAGTTCGATATGGCGATGAATGAAGGGCTGCAGCATGGCCTGTTCATCGATGCTGGGCTTGCGGTTCCCCGGGGGGCGCCACGGCAAAATGTTGGTGATATAGCTATTGGACCGGTCAAGCTTGATCGCTGTCATCATCTTGTCGAGCAATTGCCCGGCCCGCCCAACGAAGGGAATGCCTTGCAAATCCTCATCCCGACCCGGCGCTTCGCCAATGAACATCACCTCACCGTCGGGATTGCCATCCCCAAAGACCAGTGATTTGGCCGATAGTTTCAGGCTGCAGCCCTCAAAGGTTGCCAGCGCCTGTCGCAGATCGGCAAGGGTCTGAGCCTGAGCTGCCATCTGTCGCGCATCCTCCACCACAGAGGCACTGCCGGGATTGAGGAAGGCTGGCGCCTGCCCCTCCTGTTGGCCATGCTGCGGTGCATTCAACGAAGGACGGGATTGATTTGATGATGACTTTGACGTAAGCGTCGACCCGACAGGTTGGGAAGGAGACGCGTTTGCCCTGTTGTCGAAAGCAGCCGCCTTGGCGGTGCGCGCAGAGGCTCTCTCACGGGCCTGACGCTGACTTTCCTCGAACCGATCCTGAGGCAGGTCATCCAAGGCGCAATCAGCCCCCATGGCGCCATACCATTCGATAAGGGCTGCGAGGTCATGAGCAGATGTGACAGTGTTTAGCATTTTGTGCACTTGGATTCCGGCTTCGTTTTCCGCTAGACATATCTTATAGGGCAACAAGTGACCATCGGCCAACTTGAAAATGCATGAAGCGCCAAGACGCTCGACCCAAGAACGAAGAGGACCTGCAGATGGCAGATATGAACGAACTCCCCGAACGCGAAAGCATGGAATTCGACGTTGTGATCGTCGGAGCCGGACCTGCGGGCCTGTCGGCGGCCATTCGAATCAAGCAACTGGCTGAAGAGAAGGGCGAGGATGTTTCCGTCGTCGTGCTTGAAAAAGGCTCCGAGGTCGGTGCGCACATCCTGTCCGGAGCGGTCATTGACCCGGTTGCCTTGACCCGCCTGATCCCCGATTGGCGCGAAGACGATAGTTGTCCGCTGAAAGTTGCCGTCAAAAAAGACACGTTCCGTTTGCTTGGACCTGCTGGCGGGATCCGCCTGCCGAACTTCCTGATGCCGCCACTGATGAACAATCACGGCAATTATATCATTTCACTGGGCAATCTGTGCCGCTGGCTGGCCGAAAAGGCAGAAGCCATGGGCGTCGAAATCTATCCCGGCTTTGCCGCTGCCGAAGTGCTGTATGACGAGCATGGCGCGGTGCGCGGTGTTGCCACGGGCGATATGGGTGTTGGCAAAGATGGCCAGCCGAAAGACACCTACATGCGCGGCATGGAATTGCTGGGCAAATATACCCTGATCGGTGAAGGGGTGCGCGGCTCGCTGGCCAAGAAGCTGATTGCCAAATATGACCTCGACAAGGATTGCGACGTGCCGAAATTCGGCATCGGCATCAAGGAACTCTGGGAAATCGACCCGGCCAAGCATGAAGAAGGACTGGTCGAGCATACCTTTGGCTGGCCTCTGTCTGAAGGCACGGGCGGAGGCTCCTTCCTCTATCACCTTGAAAACAATCAGGTGGTGGTCGGTTTCGTGGTCTATCTCAACTACAAGAACCCGCATCTGTCACCATTTGAGGAGTTCCAGCGCTTCAAGACCCATCCGGCTGTGCGCGAAACTTTTGAAGGTGGCACGCGCGTATCCTATGGTGCCCGCTGTATTGCCGAGGGTGGCTACCAGTCTGTGCCGCGCCTGACTTTCCCGGGTGGCGCACTGATCGGCTGTTCAGCAGGCTTCGTCAATGTACCACGGATCAAGGGTATCCATAACGCAATGGATTCCGGCATCGAGGTGGCTGAAGCCTTGATGGGTGCTGTAGCCGAAGGGCGCAGCCATGATGAATTGACCGCCTATGAAGATGGCTGGCGCAAAGGGCCGATTGGCAAGGATCTGTTCAAGGTGCGTAACGTCAAGCCTTTGTGGGCCAAATATGGCCTGACGTTCGGCGTCTCCCTTGGGGGACTCGACATGTGGCTCAACAGCCTGTTTGGCTTCTCGCCATTTGGCACTGTGAAACATGGCAAAACCGATGCGGAAAGCACCCTGCCCGCCGAGAAATGCCGACCGATCAACTATCCAAAACCGGACGGCAAACTGACCTTTGATCGTCTAAGTTCGGTTTTCCTGTCCGGCACCAACCATGAGGAAGACCAACCTTGCCATCTGGTGGTCGGCAATATGGAGCTGCAGAAGACGTCGGAGCATGATGTCTATGCCGGTCTGTCGAAGAATTTCTGCCCGGCCGGTGTCTATGAATGGGTTGAAGACGAGCAGGATCCGTCCAAGGTCAACTATGTCATCAACGCCCAGAACTGTGTCCACTGCAAGACGTGTGACATCAAGGACCCGAATGGCAACATCATGTGGACTGTGCCGGAAGGCGCGGGTGGGCCGACCTATCCGAACATGTAAGGATGTCACACGCATTCCTGCCGATAGGTTTGTCATGAGCGCCTAGCGCTCATGGCCTATCTGGTGACATCAAGGACCCGAATGGCAACATCATGTGGACCGTGCCGGAAGGCGCGGGTGGGCCGACCTATCCGAACATGTGATTTGATTCCGTCATCCCGAACGAGCAAGCCGCATATGGGGTCCTATGCGGCTTGTTGTCTTTCTTGGTCTGTTGCTTGTCCCTGTCGGGCTGAGGGATTTCCGGCCAGCACGAAAAAGCCGCGCAAAGCGCGGCTCCAAGTGGCATTTTGTCTGAATAATCGCTACGCCGATCAACACTCAGTCAAACAGGGCGTCGATCTGATCCTGAGCGGTCGCCTCTTCTGACTTGCTCGGCTTGGCGTTGAAATCGAGATCGGCCAGCATCGCATCGACGTCGTTCTGGTTGACACCTTCGCCGTCATGTTGCGGACCATGCAGGATTAGCTCGCGTTTGCGGCGATCATGCTCGCTTTCTTCAAAGTCATCGCCATCGATATTCTGCATCTTCATGCGATCCACAAAAGTGGACACACGCTCATCGATGACATTCAAAGCATGGACAACCTTGCTGATGCGCTGACCGGTGATATCCTGAAACGAGCAGGCTTCGAAGATCTCGATCACCTTGTCATTGACCAGAGCCTGATAGGCATCTGAGTCACTGGGATCGGCGCACATGATTTCCTCAGCCGAGGACATGATAACATTGGTAGCCTTTTCCGTCGCCTCGACCACAGCATCGAGCTCACGGCCGGCTTCGGGGATGGCATTGTGGCGCATTTGCGCTGGGCGAAGCGCCGCGATTTCGTCTTTCATATTCGAAATCTCAGCGGCAATTGCCAGAAACTCGTTGTAAAGCGTGCCGTCCATGCCCTTAAGATGGGAATCCAGACTGTCCGCCATGACCTCTGCCAGAGACATGATGTCTGTCAGGGAGACGTCCTCGCCCTTATTCTGTTCAAGAAAGGCGACCAGTTGCGCAACTTTGTCCGCGCTGATTTGTTTTGCCTTCGACATTTTATGCCCTCACAGGTCGGTTCGTCTGTTGCGTGTCAGCCCTTGCTGACGAAAAGGCTTCACCCTATCCGGCGCCCAAAACACTATCGTCGTTATCGGCCGCACAATCTCGCATTCAACAGCTACACCGGCTCTTTTTCGCACGGATATGTACGAAATGGCTTGCCGTTTTTGTGTTGAATGGGTCTGCAACTGCGCGCTTACCGTCCATCCGATCTGTCTGGTCCTGTCCGGGGCGTTGGGCCGGGCATATCGCCCGGCACCTGGCCCGACCAACCAATCGAAATGGCGACATGATCACATCAACAGTCTGGCGTTGATGCGATGTCGCACTGGTTTGACTTAGTTGTCGAAAACAGCGTCGATTTTGGTTTTCAACGTTGCCGCGTTGAATGGCTTCACGATGTAGTTGTTTACACCGGCCTTTTTCGCAGCGATCACGTTCTCGGTCTTGGACTCGGCCGTGACCATGATGAATGGGGTCTTGGACAGGCTGTCGCTTGCGCGCACCTGTTTGAGCAGCTCATAGCCGGTCATCGGTTCCATGTTCCAGTCGGAAATCACGAGGCCGTAACGACGGTCCTGCATTTTCGCAAGCGCTTCGGTGCCATCTGCTGCATCATCTACATCTTCGAAACCCAGCTGCTTGAGCAGGTTCTTGATGATCCGGATCATGGTTTTATAGTCGTCGACAACCAGTACCGGCATTGAAAGATCGAGGGCCATTTATTTACTCCAAACTCACACTGCTTTGCCGCCTTTAATAGCGGACTTTTCGACTTTTCAGACTGTTGGTCTCTTTGATGTCATCAGGGTCAATCGCCTCCCTGATCAAGATTGGAGACTAGCTCAAGGATTTA
The DNA here is from genome assembly GCF_005771485.1 of Cohaesibacter sp. CAU 1516. NCBI lineage: Bacteria > Pseudomonadati > Pseudomonadota > Alphaproteobacteria > Hyphomicrobiales > Cohaesibacteraceae > Cohaesibacter > Cohaesibacter sp. CAU 1516. The sequence continues at coordinate 193,460 of NZ_VANT01000004.1, forward strand.
AAAAAGCGGTTAACTGGCCTCTCGTGCCGTCAGTAGAAATTATACGAAATTGACCCGAAATACTGTCAAACAGGCTGAAATTGCTCAAATATTTACTCAACTGTAGGGTTTTGTTTAGTCTTTCATAACCTTTATTTTGATTAACCATGTTTCAGCGATGTTATTCACCGCTTCGCCCCACAGGTGCGAATACGTGTCTTTACGTACATGCGCTGACGGCGGGTTTCTGCCAAGAAACAGGTTGGCAAGCGCTCTTTTTTGGTTTTATTGACAGTTTGTTGCATTGCACCATTTCCTATTGTTGCCTAAGCTCAAATCAAACGGCGCTGTAAAAAAAAGCAGGCTGACCATGCAATCAGTCATCCATGGTCCTGTTGCCCTGTTGAGATCATCGCCAAACAAGAAAAAAGAAGGAGGGGCACCCATGAAAGTGCAAGAAACCAGTCAGCCAGCAACCACCGTCTATTTCGAGGATATGTCTGTTGGCCAAAGTGTCAGCCTGACCCGGATTGTGACCGAGCGGGACATCGCCTCGTTCGCGGACCTGTCCGGCGACTATAATCCAATCCATGTGGACAAAGCCTTTGGCGAAGCAAGCCGCTTTGGAGGCAACATTGCCCATGGGATTTTCACCGCCAGCCTTGTCTCCACCCTGTTGGGCATGCAGCTGCCGGGTGTTGGCACGATTTATCTGGGTCAGTCCATGCAGTTCAAGGCACCCGTTCGTCCCGGTGACGAGCTGGTCGTCTCGGTGACCATCCGCGAGCTGGTGCCACGTGGTCGCCGCGTCATTCTCGATTGTCTGGCCAAGGTGGGGGATGTGGAGGTGCTGACCGGTGAGGCAACCGTGTTGGCACCGAAAAAGCCCCTTGCCGCTTAGGCGCGCCGACACCTGATCATACATATCTTATGCAAAAGGCCCGAACCGGTTGTTCGGGCCTTTTGTGTTGAAGCCAATGCTGACCATCAGAATTTGACCAATCCCAGTCTTTCTCTGTATTGAAAGCGGAACGCCAGAATGACGCCGGTCACGGCCAGTCCGATGGCCAAACCGGCCCAGATCCCCTCACCCTGCCAGCCAAACTTGAAACCGAGCAGATAGGCGATCGGGAAGCCACAGCCCCAATAGCCAAACAGGGCAATCAGCATCGGCCCACGCGTGTCCCCCAAACCACGCAGCGCCCCTGCTGTCATGGCTTGCAATCCATCGACGATCTGGAACAGGCCAGCATAAGCAAGAAAGGTAACCGCCAGGCCGTAAGGCACCAGATTGATCGCTTCATTCGGATCAAGGAACAAACCGATAAAGAAGGTTGGCATGGTCAGGAACAGAGCGCAGGTGCCGACCATAAAGCCGGTGCCCATGACAATAGACACCCAGCCAGCAACCTTGATGCCGTGGCGGGACTTACGGCCATAGGACAATCCGGTCCGGATGGTTGTGGCCTGACTGAGCCCAAGTGGCACCATGAAGGCAAAGGCGGCACATTGCATGGCGACCGTATGGGCGGCGAGCGCATCCTTACCCAGCCATCCCATCAACATGGTTGCGGCAGCGAACAGCCCCACCTCAATCATGATCATCAGACCGATTGGAATCCCGATGCGCAGCATTTCCCAAAAACGCGGCCAGTCGGGCTTCCAGAAACGGGCAAACAGATCATAGGGGCGGTAGGTCTTCTTTCTGGCGACATAGAACAGCATTGCAACAAAGACGAAGCTGTTGACGATAGAGGTCGACAAACCAGCGCCAGCCAGTTCCATGCGCGGAAAGCCGAAATGGCCGAACATCAGCACATAATTCCCCGCCGCATTGACAAAAATGCTGACAATGGTGATCAACAGAATGACGGCGGTTTCGCTGTGGGCAGCCACCAGTCCGCGCATCGCCAGAAAGCCGAGCGCCGGAAACAGGGCAAAGGCCGCATAATTGAGATAGGACTGGGCCATGGCCGAGGTGTCCTGTTCCTGCCCTGCGAGAAGAAAGATCTTCTCACCCTGAAACAGGATTATCATCAGCAAGACCGCAATCAGGAAAGCAATCCAGATGCCCTGCCGGGCGGTGCGGCGAATGGATGGCGTATCGTCGGCCCCAATCGCCTGAGCGACCATCGGGGCAACTGCGGTCACAGCCCCGATGCCGAAGACCAGAAGGGGGTGCATCAAGGCACTGGCCAGCGAGCCGCTGGCCAGATGATCACGCCCCAGCCACCCCATCATAATGACGTCGGTGGTTTGCAGGGAAAACTGGGCCACTTGGGTCAGAACCAGCGGCCAGGCAAGCGCCAATGTCGCGCGGAACTCTGCGCCGACAGATATATAGGTGCCTTTTTCATCGGGCGTGTAAGCAAGGGATGCGTCAAAGACAGATTTCCCTTGCCCTTCAGGCCCATTGGACTGGTCGAGCATAATGTATCACCAATTGAACTGAAGATCCGGAATGACTGCGTGATCTGGGGGCCAAACGCTTGGCGACAGGCCCCATCCAACAGAGTGAATCGGCTCGCCTGCCAAAGGGCGCCATAATCCGGCAGCACCGGAACTGTAACTTGAGCCGACACACTATCCATGTTGCCAACAGAAGTACAGGCATAAAGTTTGCTGCTTTACGACGGCGTGACTGGACATTGGCACGTTGCTGTCGCAGGGTTGAACGTGGCGTTTCACCCGCGCTTTAATCGAAAGACCAGACCCCATAGTGACCAGTTTATTTTCAAACCGATGCAAGAGGATTTCATGCTCAACACCAGATTTCTCCCAGTGCTTTCCCTGCTGATGATCGTGGGACTGTCGGCATGTCAGACCGTAACCGAGGGCGTTGGCTCGATGTTCCCGAGCGGCACGCGGGTTTCCGGCGAGGTGCAATGGTTGTTTGCGGCTTCGCAGGGAGACGTGGTCTATCTCTCGCTTCAGGATGGCTCGCGCACTTTGGTCGCGCAGGAATTGCTACCCACCCCCGGTGCCAAGCATGTGCCATTTGATCTGGTCCCCGCCAATGCGGATGCCCGAAACTGTGCGCATGGTCTGTGCGCCTATTCGGCGCGCCTGATGCGTGGTGAACAGGTGCTGGCGAGCGGTCAGGCCGCCTACCAGAGCAGTGGCAAGGTGCGGATCGTTCTCACCACCGCTGGGGAGACCCAGCAAGGCGATCCTGAAAGCCCATCGGAATGAGCAAGTCTGCGCTTTCCCCAATCGGCTGCCTTGATGTGCGTGGAAAAACGCCTAAATAGAAGTCCTCCCTTGACGTTGCCTTGCGAGTTGGGCAACGTCCCGCCAGAAACAGGATGGAGAGTCCGGGCCGCCAATGGCCGAATTGTCCGTCATCCCACTCAATCGACAGCCTTTTCGACACAGTCGGCAGGACGGACCTTGCCCGCATGATGGCCATAGCCCCTTCTTTCATCGATCTCCAGCATCCCCAGCAGCCGCTGCCTGAAGCTTTGCGCGGCGGAGTCGTGGCGATCGGCAATTTCGATGGCATGCATCGCGGCCATCAGGCAGTGTTGGAAGATGCCATGCTGGAAGCCCGCGATGCGGGCCTGAAAGCCATCATGCTGACCTTCGAGCCGCACCCGCGCTCGGTCTTTCGCCCGGACCATCCGGTCTTCCGGCTGACACCGCACGCGGAAAAAGCCCAACTGGCCAAGGCGCTCGGTCTTGACGGCATGGTCTCACTGGCCTTCACAACTGCCTTTTCGCAGCAATCCCCTGATCGCTTCATCGAAGACATGCTGATCGACGGGCTGGCTGCGAAGAAAGTGATTTCCGGTTATGACTTCCATTTTGGCAAGGATAGGGCCGGCACGCCTGACTATCTGCGCGATGCTGGCAAGGCACGGGAGTTTGGCGTTACCATTGTCGACATGAAAGCCGATCGTTCAGGGGACGCGGTCTCCTCAACGCGGATTCGGCAGGCGCTGGAAGATGGTGCGGTTGACACCGCCAACCGATTGCTTGGCTACAGGCATTTCTTTACCGGCACCATCGTTCATGGCGCCAAGAATGGCCGCAAACTCGGCTATCCCACCGCCAACATGACCCTACCGGACAATAGCCGTCTGCGAGAGGGTGTCTATGCGGTGCGACTGGTGCGAGAGAATGGCGAGATGCATAATGGCGTTGCCAGCTTTGGTCGGCGGCCGATGTTTGACAACGGACCGCGTATTTTTGAAGTCCATGTGTTTGATTTTTCCGATGATCTATATGGCGAAGAGGTCAAGGTGATCCTGTTTGGCCATCTGCGGGAAGAGGCAAAATTTGACAGCCTTGATGCGTTGGTCCAGCAAATGGACCGCGACAGCGCCCAAGCTCGTTGTCTGCTGTCTGCCGTCCCTCCCCTGTCCGAGCTGGAGCAGCGTCTCTGGCTCTAGCGCAAGCGCAGGCGTGGCCAGCGGGAAAAACTGCCACGCCTTCTTGCTTCAGGCCTTGTCTCCACGGATCAACCACCGAGATCGACCAGTGAATGGTGAAGCCAGCCTTGCTGGCCATCGGCTTCGACCAGATGCCAGATTTCCGGATGGCCGAGGGCATTGTAGGTGCCCGAGCGGATGATATGGATCGACGCGCCTTTCGCCAGAACCTTGATGATATTGTCGTGATAGGATGGCCAGCGGCGCAGATTGGCGTCGGCCATCAGAAGTGGTCCGGCCTGATCGTCTTTCTCTCCAAACAAGGTGGTACGCAGGTTTTGCAGCGGGAAGAGCGGGTTGGGATCGATCTTGCGACCCGGCGAAATTTCCCAGTGCCCTGCAATAAATGACAGATCATAGCGCGCAATCAGCACCTGACAGAGCGCAGTGAGGGTGCGCAACTGTGCCTCGGTATAATCAAGCCACCAGCCTTTGCCATGGGCCTTGCTGGAAGCAAAGGCAAAGGACAGGCCATCGGCGCCATCGCGATAGCGCTCCTTGAACCAGCTTTGCAGGTGGCTGTCGCGCAACTTGACGCATTTGCCGACATTGACCAGTTCAATGCCGAAGGCGAAGGCATTGACATTGTCCATGTCGCGATAGTGGCTCTTGCCTGCATGCCAGGCGCGGCGATCAAAGCCCACTTGCTGGGTGACCGAGCCGTCGCGCTCAATGGTCAGATGGGCGGAGGCGCGGGCCTCGGCCTTCAGGAACCAGTTGACCGCATGGCCCTTCTCCAACCGTCCGGCAGTGTCATGGAGAATGATGCCGCGGGGGGCAAAGTCTGCAGACTGGTTGGGGGAGCGCAGAAAACGGATCGGATTGCCCAAATGGAACAGGCGGTGATTGCGGATCGTGTAGGGATTGGGTGCGAAAAGATCGGTCATGACAGGCCCTTTTGTCGGTTGGCAATTGCCTTTGAGCCTTGCATGGCCGCAGCGAGTGGGAATAAGGGGGGGAAGGCGGTATAAGGGCCAAAAGAGAGGGCTTGTGCTCGTCAAAGGCTTGAATTAATGTCGCGCCCGAACCGGAAGGCAGACATGATGCTGATGAAAAGTGCGCCTTGCACGCTGTTTGAAATGAAATTTGCCAGTTTGCGGTGCCCGCCGCCGCTCTCCCCGATTGCCATAGGCCAGACCGCCAGTCGAATTACTGGCCCGGCCTTCGCGTGATCGGCGCATTGCCTTGCGCCCGCGAGGGACCGGGATTGATAGAAGGGTCGGAGCGTTTATCACGCGCGCCTGCTGCCCTCATCCCCAACTCATCAGATGACGAACCCAATTTCCTTGCCGGGCCTGACCGTCCCCTTACAAACAGAGAGTGATGGTCCCATTCAATGAGACACCCCGGCAATCCATTCACGAGAGTGAAAGAAAAATGACTGAAGCACGCGATTACTCCAAGACGCTTTACCTGCCCCAGACCGAATTCCCAATGCGCGCAGGCCTGCCCAAGAATGAGCCCAAGCTCACCGCCCGTTGGGACGAGATGGACCTTTACCGCAAGCTGCGCGACCAGTCCAAGGACCGCGAGAAATATGTGCTGCATGATGGCCCTCCCTATGCCAACGGCAACTTGCATATCGGCCACGCGCTGAACAAAACCATCAAGGACATCATCACCCGCTCCTTCCAGATGCGTGGTTTTGATTCCAACTATGTGCCCGGCTGGGACTGTCACGGCCTGCCCATTGAGTGGAAGATCGAAGAGAAATATCGCAAGAAGGGCAAGAATAAAGACGCTGTCGAAATCAACGAATTCCGTAATGAATGCCGTGAATTTGCCCAAGAATGGGTCGGCATCCAGTCTGGCGAATTCAAGCGCCTTGGCGTGATTGGCGACTTCAAGTCCCCTTACCTGACCATGAGCTATGATGCCGAAGCCCGGATTGCCGGCGAGCTGATGAAGTTCGCCATGTCCGGTCAGTTGTTCCAAGGCTCCAAGCCTGTCATGTGGTCAATCGTTGAGAAAACCGCGCTGGCCGAGGCCGAAGTGGAATATCAGGATCACACCTCGCACACCATCTGGGTGCGCTTCCCTGTGACCGGTGTCCATGGCACCGTGGCTGAAGATCAGCTGGATGCGCTGCTCGATGCGGATGTGGTCATCTGGACCACCACCCCATGGACGATCCCCGGCAACCGCGCCATCTGTTATTCAAAGGCCATTTCCTATGGTCTTTATGAAGTCACGCAAGCTGCGGACGACAATTGGGGCAAGGTGGGTGACAAGCTGATTGTTGCTGACGCGCTGGCTGAAAGCATCTTCAAGGCTGCTCGCGTCGATGGCTATGAGCGCAAGTTCGATGTTGACCCGAGCCAGATTTCCGAATGTGCCCACCCATTCAACGGGGTGGAAGGCGCTGAAGGCTATTATGACTTCGACGTGCCGGTGATTGATGGCGACCATGTCACCGACGATGCTGGTACGGGCTTTGTCCATACCGCTCCGGGTCATGGTGCAGAAGATTATGACGTCTTCATCGCCAACCGCGAGCGCTTTGCTGAATGCGGCACGCCGGAAGTGCCGCACACGGTGGCCGAGGATGGCTCTTATTATCCGCATGTCACCCTGTTCCAAGGTCTTTATATCCTCAACCGCAAGGGCGGCGAAGGCACCACCAATTCGGCGGTGATCGACAAGCTTGTGGAAGTTGGTTCCCTGCTCGCTCGCGGCAAGGTGAAACATTCCTATCCGCATAGCTGGCGCTCCAAAGCCCCGCTGATCTTCCGCAACACGCCGCAATGGTTCATCGCGATGGACCGTAACATTGATGGCGAAGGGGATACCCTGCGCAAGCGGGCCCTTGATGCGATTGACGCGACCCGCTTTGTGCCAGCCACCGGCCAGACCCGTTTGCGTTCCATGATCGAAACCCGTCCGGACTGGGTCATTTCCCGCCAGCGCGCATGGGGTGTGCCGATCACCATCTTCATCAAAAAAGACGACCCAACCGTTGTTTTGCAGGATGAGAAAGTCAATCAGCGCATCTTTGACGCCTTCATGGTGGAAGGGGCTGATGCTTGGTTCGCTGAAGGAGCAAAGGAACGCTTCCTTGCTGATGAATATGATGCGAGCGAATGGGACAAGGTCGATGACATTCTCGACGTCTGGTTTGATTCTGGCTCGACCCATGCTTTCTGCCTTGAGCAGCGTGAAGATCTGAAATGGCCAGCCGACCTTTATATGGAAGGCTCTGACCAGCATCGCGGCTGGTTCCATTCGTCCTTGCTGGAAAGCTGTGGCACCCGTGGTCGCGCGCCTTATGACGCGGTTCTGACCCATGGCTTCACCATGGCAGAAGATGGCCGCAAAATGTCCAAGTCTTTGGGCAACACCATCGCGCCTCAGGACATCATCAAGCAATATGGTGCCGACATTCTGCGCCTTTGGGTGGCGACCTGCGATTATACGGACGATCAGCGCATCGGGCCAGAAATCCTGAAAACCAGCGCCGATGCTTATCGCAAGATGCGCAACACCATCCGCTGGATGCTCGGCTCACTGGCCCATTATGATGGAGAAGCGGTTGCGCTTTCTGACATGCCGGAACTGGAGCGGCTGATGCTGCATCGGCTCCACGAGCTTGATGCCATGGTGCGCTCTGCCTATGACAATTTCGATTTCAAGCGGATCATGCATGAGTTGAACTATTTCATGGGCATCGAGCTGTCGGCCTTCTATTTCGACGTGCGCAAAGATGCCCTTTATTGTGATGCGCCAAGCTCGGCCCGTCGCAAAGCATCGCTCTATGTGATTCACGAGCTGTTCATGCATCTGACCGCATGGCTGGCCCCAATCCTGCCATTCACCATGGAAGAAACCTGGCTCAGCCGCTTCCCGTCTGACACGGATTCGGTGCATTTCCGTCAGTTCCCAGATGTGTCTGCCGATTGGCAAGATGCCGAGCTGGCAGCCAAGTGGAGCAAGATCAAGGCTCTGCGCCGCGTTGTCACTGGCGCACTGGAAATCGAGCGCAAAGAAAAGCGCATTGGCTCTTCGCTGGAAGCCGCGCCACAGGTCTTTGTTACCGACAAAGACATTCTGACCGCCATGGAAGGCATCGATCTGGCTGAAATCGCGATCACGTCTCAAGCGGAGTTGATCGAAGGCAATGCGCCTGAAGGTGCCTTTGCTATTGATGACGTCGCTGGTGTGGGGGTTGTCCCTGCTCTTGCCAAGGGCAACAAGTGTCAGCGCAGCTGGAAAATCCTGCCTGAAGTGGGCAGTGATGCGGAGTATCCGGATCTTAGCCTGCGCGATGCGGCCGCCATGCGTGAAATCGAAGCGGCCTGATCAGGCCGACAATTCTGCGCCGGGCCTAGCGGCCCGGCTGCGATCAGGTATCAATTGGAGTGCGCTATGTCTGCACGAATTATCGGCTTTGCCGTTGCCGCCTTTGGGCTAATCACCGATCAGGCTTTGAAATTGTGGCTGTTGCTGGAATTTGATCTGTACAACAAGGTCGCCAATAACGGCCCAATTCATCTGACATCCTATTTCGATCTTATTCTCGCTTGGAATAAAGGGGTGTCCTTTGGCCTGTTCCAACAGGATGATCCGCTGGGACAGATCGTGCTGATCATGGTCGCTGCTCTGGCTGCAGGCCTTCTGGTTGCCTGGATCCGCCGGATGCAGTTTGGTCTGCCGGCTGCCGCAGCCGGTCTGATCCTTGGCGGAGCCATTGGCAATGCCTTTGACCGGATTATGCATGGTGCGGTGGTTGACCTGTTTCACTTCTACTGGGGTGACTTCAGCTGGTATGTCTTCAATCTGGCTGATGTGTGGATTGTCCTCGGTGTGCTGTTGCTGGTCTATGACAGCTTCTTTGGCCCCAGCGCCAAGGCGGAAAAAGCGGCGGGAAAGTGATCGCCGCATTGATGCCGCAAAGTCGTGATTGGTGACGACGAGCAAGCCAAGTGCAGGCAGAATCGGCCCTGACTACCCATCCGCCGATGAATCAGGCGGATTGCAGTCTTGATCTCAAGCATCAATGCGCAGTATGTCTAGCGACACTTGGTTCATTGCATGGCTCAATGTCCCGTTAAGACGGGATTGCTGCCTTTGAAGCGCCAAGACGAAATGCTGCCGACCGGACGGTTTCGCCAGCGCGTGTGTAAAGTGAGTGTGACATGTTGAATGTGAAGAAACAGAGCGCAAGTGCTCCTGCTGCCGAAGCGTCGGCCGACCAGACCGCTCCGGTCGCGTCTCGTTTTGCGACTCTGGCTATCATCGGCTCGGTCAGCATCGCCTTAACCGCATGCTCCAGCATTGGCGGCACCACTTATGGCACAGGCAAAAGCCAGGAAGCAGAACTGCTGAAAACGGTCACCACCGGTTTCGGAATTCTCGGCGATGAAGAAAAGAAAGAGCCGATCGACTATTCCGCACGCGGAGGACTGGTTCTACCGCCTGAAGGCGCACCGATGCCGACACCGCAGACAAGCCAACCCGCCTCCAACAGTGTTGCGACTGACTGGCCACAGGATCCGGACAAGCTGCGGAAACTCTATCACAACCGCCTGACCAACATGACAGAGCAGGAACGCAAAGCCTTGCTTGCCGAAATCCGCAAGCTTCCAAAGGAACAGCGCGACCAAATCTTCAAGAATGACCCCGCGTCAACAGAATTTGCCAATCAGATCGAGGAACCCGACTATAGCACGCATGTCTCGCCCGCTCAGGCGAAGGCCTATAGTCGTCAGGTGAAAGAGCGCCTCGCCTTGATCAAGGAGAGGAATGGCGAGAATACAAAAGGCCGGAAGTATCTGACCCAGCCGCCGACACGCGTGACACAAGTTGGCCCGGAAGTGCAGCAGGAACTGGACAAGCTTGCGACCGAAAAACAAAAGGAAGAGAAAAAAGGTGGACTGAGACGCCTTTGGCCTTTCTGACTATAAGTTCTATTGCGTCGCCCCGCCCTCTGCCACAGATCGACAACAAACCTGCCTTGGTATCACCACGGCAGGTTTTTTATTGTGTCGCAGCCCTTGGGGGAATCGCCACTGCCGTATGCCTCACTCCGCGCGCATTTTGCGACTCGCATCCTACCCAAATCGGTTTTCGGTCGGTGATTCCGTATCTGGCAAGCAGATAAGTTTCTCGGATTCGTTCTTGTGAAGGCCCTCGGATCGGCCTTGATGCAAGAATGTCGTCTTTTGTTCAAGGCGATCATATAGGTAAATTCCATTAACCATTCGGTAACGAATTGGCAGAAATCCGGGGGTTAGAGGCATTTTTGTGTTTTTTGTGCAACAGTCGATGCAAAGCGATCCGGGCAAAGGGTGGAGAAGATTGCAACTCCGTGGGAAACGAGTATTGTCTCCCTTGTCGCAAGCAGTGAACGCAAATGTCTGACTGGACTGGTCACTGCCCTAAAAAAGTTTTTATGACAAATGAAGGTCAGAAACATGAACATCAAGAGCCTTATCCTTGGTTCCGCAGCTGCTCTCGTAGCAGCTCCTGCAATGGCTGCAGATCTGCCTGTAGCTGAGCCAGTAGACTACGTTAAAGTATGTGACGCATACGGCGCTGGTTACCACTTCATCCCAGGCACCGACACCTGCCTGAAAATCGGCGGTTATGTTCGTGCAGAAGCTCAGTTCACCGAGCGTTTCGCACGTGCTGACAACAAGTTTGAAATCTGGTCTCGTGGTCTCGTAACCGTTACCGCTAAAGAAGAAACCGAACTCGGTACCCTCGTTTCCTTCATCGAAATTCAGGGCGACACCGATGCTTCTGGCATCGAAATGACCAAAGCTTGGTTGTCCCTCGGTGGCATGTATGCTGGTTACATCACTTCCGCTTCCGTAGTTGACCACGTTGGCGGCATGTATCTCGGCGATTTCGACCTTGGTGACCAGACTGTTGGCGCAATCGGCTACAATGCTGACCTCGGCAACGGCGTATCCGCACACATCGCGATTGAAAACGAAATCGTAGAAGGTGCTTCTGCTGTTGTTGGTGGTATCGAAGCTGGTCAGTCCATGCCGGCTGTTGCTGCTCGCATCAAAGTAGACCAGGCTTGGGGTTCTGCTTCCTTGGGTGCTGTTGTTCGTCAGGTTAACTACAACAACGCTGCTACTGACTCCGATCTCGGCTTCGCAGTTGCTGCTGGTATCACCGGCAAATTCGACGCTCTGACCGCTGCTTTGAACGCTGTATATTCCGAAGGCGCTCTGGGCTACACCGCGTGGGTTGGTGGCGAAGACGCTCTGGCTGGCAGCCTCAGCGACGTATGGTCCATCTCCGGTATGTTGAAGTATGCATTCGCTGACAACGCATACGGCTTGGTAGCTGCTGGCTACGGCGAATATGACGGCGTTGGCGCTACTCCAGACTATGACGAATGGCAGATCACTGCTGAAGTTGGTTACACCCCAGTGAAAAACTTCACTGTTAAAGCAGCTGTTCTCTACAAAGATCGTGACTCTGTTGTAGCAGCTAACGACCTGGAAAGCTGGGAAGGCAAAATCCGCCTGCAGCGTGACTTCTAATCTAAGCCTAGCTTGGATTTAGAAACGCAAGTTTCTAGGGGCCCCGAGAGTTCATTCTCTCGGGGCCCTTTTTGTGTTGTTACTATGCTGAGCTGACTGCAGGATCATTGCAGCATGTTGGTGTTGTTGAGACTTTGCTCACCTTTTCCGGCAATTTTCGACATCTCGTCAAGCATTTGGAAACCTAGCGCTTTTAGTCTAGGGCTGATTGCACCTTGTCAATCAACAGACGGTCAAGGCGGGCCCAGTATGTCAGAACAAGCACCCCTTCCTGATGAAGCAACACTTCGCGCGGCAAACATCAATCCGACGACGTTGCTTGCGACGGATTATCTCAATCATTTCAATGAAGTTCTGATGCTGATTGAAATGCTACCGGATATGCCTGATTGCGCCGAGGATCTTTTTTCCTGGCGGCCCATGACCTATTGCGACTATTTCGCCCAATCCACCTTCAAAGAAAAGCAGTTGGCGATTTCGCTCTACGATTCGGTTGTCCTGACCATTCGGGAACGGTTCGAAAACTTGATCGCGGATATCGACGCTAAGGTTTTGCTTCTGATCGAGAAAATCAGCGCGTCGGATGGCACGCCAACGGTGGCCTCATTCGAAGCCTTGGCCTTTTCCGCCTCTACGGAAATTCGCCCCTTGATTGACCGTGCAAGCGCGCTGATCAATGATGCGGATACGGTGACCGACTGGATGCTGGCCATTGATCATCCAACCGCTCAGGATGAGGTTGATCGTCTCTTCGGATGATGCTGCTGGATCGTCTCGGATCCTGATACGTCACCGGAGTGATGAGAGGAATCGACACCATGGCCAATGATCGCTCCTATCCGGCTCGTCCCTTCTTGGGCGTGTCTGCCCTAGTTCTGCATAATGGCCGTGTTTTGCTGGCTCAGCGCGGCAACCCACCAGCAATGGGCGTCTGGAGCCTGCCCGGTGGTGCGGTTGAAACAGGCGAGGCCCTTTCAGCAGCGATCAAGCGGGAACTGATGGAAGAAGCTGGCCTACAGATAGACCCTCTTTATGTTGCCGACCTTGTCGAAATTCTTCGCCATGATGCCAGTGGGCGCTGTGAGCGGCACTTTGTCATTGCGGTTTTCTTCTGCACGGCGCGCGACGCCGATGGAATGTTGCCCCCTGTCGTGGCTGGTGACGATGCCATGGACGTGCGATGGGTGTCTCCAGATGCGCTTTCTGACTATGCCCTGACCGATGGCACGCTGGCGGTGATCGAAAAAATCCTGTCAGGAACACGCATGCTGACCTAGCCGGTCTGGTTTCGATCTCTCTTCAGCATCCCTCTCACAATTGTTTGACGCCAAGTGATTTGGCTTGGCTTTGTGTCTCTGCCACTCTGCTGCAGCGTGCCGACAGGCAAGCCGAGGGCCAGTAAGACAGATGCCCGAGAAATCTCTTTTTTCCAGGCTCACTATTTTCAACCAGATTGGGGACAGACTGTGCTGTATTTCGCATCCCAGACACAGTCATCCCCTTAGGAGGAGGGTGCGGCATACCCCAGACCCCTCATGCCTCATCCTCCTCCACTATCCAGCTTTCCTCAAGCGCTGCCGCTTCCCACGCTTGCCAGGATGGCAGCGCTTTCATGGCGCTCTTGTAGGCGTGAAAGACTGTGCTGTCACTAAGAGCATAGATCTCGAACCGGTTGATGACCGGAGCGAACATCGCATCCACAGCCCCAAACGCACCAAACAGGAATGGACCGCCCGAAGCGTTAAGGCATTCGGACCAGATGTCTTCGATCCGTTCGACATTCTTGACCACTGCGGCGGCACTATAGGGATCGAGATCAAGCGCTTTGACCGGACGTCGCATATTCATCGGGCAGGACCCGCGCAGACCGAAGAAACCGCCATGCATTTCCGTTGCAAAAGCGCGAGCCTTGGCACGCTCAATCGGATCAGTTGGCCAGAGCGCCGCTTGCGGGAACAGGTCGGCAACAGCCTCGACGATGGCGAGGCTCTCACAGATCGTGACGGGGTCCTTGCCTGCGCGCTCGATCTTGAGGGCAGGCACCTTCTTGGTCGGGGAGAATTCAATGAAATGGGCATGCCCGGTGGATTCATCAAAGGGCGACAAATGCTCAGTAAAGGGAATGTCTTTGGTCTTTAACGCCATCCAGGGACGCATGGACCAGGAAGAGTAGTTTTTGTTGGCAATGTAAAGCGTCAAGGCAACCTGATCGGACATTTGTTTCTCCCGTCTTTCTCATTGGGACCTCAGACTAGTGGGAATCCCCTTCAAAGCAAAGGATTTTTGCCTTGGAAAGCGGGTGGAGAATGAAGGTTGGCGTTGCAGCTACAGCGTAATTTCCATTTGCGGAAGCGAGCGATCCGGGTCCACTTCGGACGGAACGGCTCCGATTTGTTGCGCGCCATATTTGCGATAGAATGGCTCTGCAAAAGGATCCGAGGCGAGCATCATGCGCTTGGCGCCTGCGCTCCGGGCTTTGTCCATTGCCCATTCGAGCAACATCTTTCCCACGCCCTTGCCCACGGACTGAGGATCAATAAACAGCTTTTCAAGCTCCGCCTCGTCCCCCTCGATGCCAAGTTGGACGACTCCGAATATCAGGCTTCCTTCTTCGGCCACCATGACATGATCCGTTGTGAGGTCCGCAGGATGAATGGTCAAAGGCGTGCGGCAGCCTTCCAAAAACGCGGGTTCATAGTCCCACAGGCTCTTGGATCTTAAGCAAAGATCCGACAGGGCGGACAATTCGTCTAGGCGGGCTGGGCGAATGATCATTAAGAACCTACCGAAGGATGATTGGGTGGGATGGTGGCGACAGCGGCCTTTTGTTCATCTTCCGCGATCAGTTCCTCGGCCGCTTCAAGGCTAACGGAGACCAGCTGCGATATGCCCCGCTCGGCCATGGTCACCCCAAACAGCCGGTCCATCCGGGCCATGGTGATCGGATTGTGCGTGATGGTGACAAAACGGGTTTCAGTCAGCGCCCGCATTTCTTCGAGCAAGGTGCAGAAGCGCTCCACATTGGCATCATCCAGCGGTGCATCAACCTCATCGAGCACGCAGATCGGGGCCGGATTGGTCAGGAACACCGCAAAAATCAGCGCCATTGCCGTCAGGGCCTGCTCTCCACCGGACAACAGGGTCATGGTTTGCGGCTTTTTGCCCGGAGGGCGGGCGATGATGTCAAGGCCTGCCTCAAGAGGGTCATCGGCATCGGTCAGTTGCAACTCGGCCTGACCGCCGCCAAACAGCTTGGAGAAGAGAGCCTTGAAGTGCTCATTGACCACATCGAATGAGGAAAGGAGGCGGCTGCGGGCTTCTCTATTGAGGTTGAAAATACCGGTCCGCAGTTTCTTGATTGCCTCGATCAGGTCGTCTCGTTCGGTCTCCATGGTCTGGAGCTGGTCGGCAATTTCACTGGCCTCTTCATCGGCGCGTAGATTGACGCCGCCAAGGCGTTCTCGTTCGTTTTTCAGACGGTCCAGCTTGCCCTCTACGGCCTGCATGGTTGGTAGGGGCGCATCCTTCTTCAGGCCCGCAAGACCGAAGGTGGCAGCAGGAGAACAGTCGAGTGCTTCGGCAATCTGGCGCGTCAGCTCTTGTTTGCGCCCCTCAATTGCCTTGACCCGTTCATCGGCCCGGATGCGGGCTTCTCGCGTACTGCCCAGTGATTCCATCGCCAGCTTTGCAGCGACACCGGCTTCCATAGCGGCACGTTCTGCGGTGGCCAAAACATCGCTTGCTTGTCTCTGGGCGTCTTCAGCCTTGGAGATTTCTGAAAAAAGTGCACGGCGCTTTTCGTCGATGGCGTCGGGATTGTCCTTGAGGGTCTCGATTTCGGCCTCAGTGTCGGCCAGACGTTGGCGCAATGTGGCGATCTGTGCATCGGCATTCTTGGCGCGCATTTCCCAGCTGCTGCGCTCACGGGCAATGGCCGACAGGCGACGCTCGCGCAATTCGGCTTCCCGACGCAGCCCTTGGGCGTGAGCCCGCACTTCTGCCAGATGACTGCGTTGTTCACTCTGAAGCAGGCGAGCTTCGTCGCGTTCCTGTTTCAAATGGTCAAAATCCGGCAGGTCAGATTGTTGCTCTTCCGCTTCCAAAAGCGCTGCGCGGGCTTCCTCTTCCTCTTCTTGCAAGCGGGCCAATGTCGCTTCCAGAGTGGCCTTGCGGGCCAAAAGCTGGTTGGCCTCACGTTCGGCTTTGGCCAGCATGTCCCTCAGGTTCGACAGGCGTTTTTGCATGTCCCGTGCCTGCATGCGGGCGGTCTGCTCCGCCTTGGCCTTGTCGACGGCGACGTCTCGCATGATCTGGAAAGCCTGACAGGCGGCATCGAGCCTGCTTTCGGCCTGATTGAGACTGGCTTCCACTTCTTCCAGCCGGTTGCGCTGTTCGAGCCGCTGGGCGGCGGGCGTGGGAGCGCCTGCCTTGATCACCAGCCCGTCCCAACGCCACAGGTCCCCTTCCCGACTGATCAGCCGTTGGCCCGGAGCCAACTGTGCTTGCAACCCTGCACCGAGATCCGACTCAACGATACCGATTTGCTGCAAGCGACGCGTCAGCCGCTCAGGCCCCTCGACATGGTTGGCCAAGGATGGCAAATCATGCGGCAGGGACGGATCGGTTTCCAAAGGATCCATTTCCCCCCAATGACGCGCCGCATTGGCGTCGATGGGTGCGTCGAGATCTTCGCCCAAGGCAGCGGCCAGAGCCACTTCGAACCCTGCATCAACCTTGAGAGTGCCAACAATCGGTGGAAAGCGATCGTCCTGTCCCGCATGAACCACTTTGGCCAAAGTACGGGCCTCGGTGTCCAGTCGGTTGAATGCGGCTTCTGCGTCGGCACGGGCCCGCCTTGCATCGGTTTCCGCGTCGCGTGCCTTTGCAACATCATTGCTGGCAGTTTCGGCTGCCAGCTCCAAGGTTTCAAGCTGCGCTATTGCCACTTCCACTTCTTCGCGGCGTGGCTCCAGACCATCGTCGTTGTTGAGTTCGTCATTGACCCTTTGCAAGTCACGCGCGGTCTGGGCCGACTGGCTGGCCAGACGGGCCACCCGGCCGCGGGCGGCCTCAGTTGCCTGATGCAATTGGCGCGCGCGCCCTTCGGCTTCAGCCAGACGTGTGGTCAGCTCACTGGCTGTCGTTTCAACCTCTTGCAGCTCATATTCTGCTGCGGCCTGTGCCTCTTTGGCCTCCTGTTCAACCTCGGAGCTTTCGGCATCTTCTGCCATCAATTGGGCTTTTTCGTCATCGAGTTCCCTTAACAGATCGGCATTTTCTTCGACCAGCTGGCGCTCGCGCTGCTCGTCCGCCTTCAATTGCTCAACGCGCCGACCAAGATCGGCGAGCTTTTCACGGATCCGGGTTTCTTCGCTATCCAGCTCTCGGGCAGCAAGGGTCAAGCGCTGCAGCGCCGCAGCCTTGGCAGCTTGGGCATCACGCAGCTCGGGCAGCTTGTGACTGACGATGGCTTCTTCGCGGGCGGCTGTGGCCTGTGCGGTGGTGGCTTCGGCAACGCTCAGATCCGCCTTGCGCAGGTCCTGCCGTGCGGCCTCCTCCTCGTCCAGGAGCTCCCGCCAGCGTAAATGGTATAGCGTCGCTTCCATGGACCGGATATCGGACGACAAATTGCGATAGCGGCTGGCCTGTCGGGCCTGACGCTTCAAGCCTTCAAGCTGGGTCGATATCTGCGCCATGATGTCTTCGAGCCGTTCAAGGTTGCTCTCGGCAGCTTTCAGACGCAATTCTGCTTCGTGGCGGCGGCTGTGAAGACCGGAAATGCCAGCCGCTTCTTCCAAGAGGCCACGGCGCTGGGTTGGTTTCTGGCTGATGATCTCGCCAATGCGGCCCTGCCCGACCAGCGACGGGGAACGGGCGCCGGTGGAAGCGTCGGCAAACAGCAATTGCACGTCACGGGCGCGGACATCCTTGCCATTGATCTTGTAGTTGGACCCTGACTCGCGCTCGATGCGGCGGGAGACTTCCAGATCATCGGCATCATTGAAGCCGGCGGGCGCGGTGCGGGTGCTGTTGTCGAGATAGACGGTGACTTCCGCGGTGTTGCGGGCCGGCCGATTGGTTGAACCGGCAAAGATCACGTCATCCATGCCCGATGCGCGCATATTCTTGTAGCTATTCTCGCCCATGACCCAGCGCAGGGCTTCGACCAGATTGGACTTGCCACAGCCATTGGGACCGACCACGCCAGTCAGCCCGGGCTCGATGTGAAAGTCCATCGGCTCGACAAAGGACTTGAAGCCCAACAGGCGCAGTTTGGTGAATTTCATCGCGCACGCCTCCGGCCCTCAGGCACGGATACAAAAAGGCGCGCCGCGCAAAGCACATCATGCTGCGGGCACGCCTTTGAAGCGGCTTGACTGGGTAAGTTGCCGGACCTAAGTGAGCAGAGGCTCCAGAATTTTGTCGAACTCTTCACTCGACAGGGCTCCGACATGCTTTTCGCCATTCACAAAGAAGGTTGGCGTTGAATTGATTCCGAATTCCTTCGTACCACGTTCCCGCACTGCTGTAATATCGTCCAGCAGTTTTTGGTCGGTCAGACAGGCATTGAAGCTGTCCTGTGTAAAACCTGCCTGTCTGGCAAAGTTGAACAGGCTCGAGACCGGATTATCCGAGTAGGCCCAAATTCTCTGATTGCCAAGCAACACATCGATCATGGCAACCGCATTGTCGCCCGGCGTGCAACGGGCCAGCATAGCTCCGGCTGCGGCCAGCGGATCAAGAGGGAATTCGCGCAGGATGAAGCGCATCTTGCCTTCTTTGATGTAGGTCTCTTCCAGATGCTTGAAAGTGGTGTTGTGGAAGTTTGCACAATGACCGCAAGTCATCGAGAAATACTCAATAACAGTCACCGGCGCATCTTCCGGCCCAAGCACGATATCGTCGAGTGTGCCCTTTTCCATCAAGGCATCGAGATCGACACTCTGGGCATGGGCGGGCAGACTGGTGGCAAGGCCGAAGCTGCCAAGGGCAGCCACGCCGAGGCTTAATTTCGATGCCGATACAAGAAAATCTCTACGCGTCAGGGCCATTGTCTCTTCCTAATCATTGGCGACTGGGTCAGCCGGGTTTGGGGCATCTTAGCGAGCCAGAGCCCGTCAGTCCTTGGTATTTTCCTACTTTTCAATCACATTTTGGCGATGAAAGGGCAAGGTTCAAGCAATTTCTTTTCGTTACATGTTTGTAATTTTCAGTCTATCGCAACTATGCTCAACGCACCTTCCGGGCCACCACGAAATGGGCCATCTTCACCTTGGCAAAATTGCCTTCTTCGACAATCTCGAACCCGGCCTCCCGCATCATGCGCGCAAGGCGCTTGGCCGAGATGAAGCGGACGGGTGGTGCCTTGCCAAACAATTGCATGAAGAAGATGGGAATGCGTAACAAGCCATACAGTCCAGACAGGCAAACGGTTTTGGAAATCAGCAAACCGTCCGGCTTGATCAAGCCATTGATGCGCTTTAGGGCGTCCGGCGTGTCTTCGAACAAATGAATGACGTTGAAGGCCAGAAGCGCGTCATAGGGCGCTTGCTCATCGAGGCTTTCGGCGTAGAGATCGGCCTTGACGAATTCCAGGTTGGCCTGATCGGACTGTGCCAGCTTTTCATTGGCAATGGCAATCATTTCGCCGGAAATGTCACTGGCACGATACTGCCCGACATGATTCGCCAGAAGCAAAGCGGTGGAACCGGTGCCGCAGCCCAGTTCGAGCACAGACGCATCCGTTGAGAGATAGTGTCGCACCCGATCCAAGGTCTGCTCGTAAGCCTCGACATTGGAGATTGGTCTGGCAGCATAACGGCGCGCCAGCTTATCCCAGAAAACGGCAGATTTGGGCGTGGTTTCAGACATGGGCAATTACTTTCAGGTTGTAACAATGCCCCATATATAGGTGTATTCCCTGCCCATGCCATGGCTGGGGCAGCATAAATATGGAAGCGCTGAATATAATCATCCGCTTATGGACACACCATCGGTTTTATGAGAGGTTACGCACTAACCTGTAGATGAAATTCATGAAGCCCACTTTTGTTCAAATCTCCCTCCTAGCCCTGTTTCTTCTTCATTGTCTGCCAGCCACATCGACGCGTGTTTCTGCTGCGGAGATCGGTTCACCCCGACCTCTCATTCGAAACTATCTGATGGCATCGGAAATGCTGAAGCGCTGCCCAACTGCGTCAGCAGATGAGCGGATTACCAGACGGCAAAGCCAGATCGCCCAGTTCGGGGAGTTTCTGATCAACAGCCTTGCCAGCAGGGCCACCAAACTGTCGCCGGGCCTGACCAGTGATGCTGCCGCCGGTCAAGTGCGCATGTGGCTCAGTCGTCAGGCCAAAAACACCAGTGATTACCGGCTCTGCACCATGGCATCCAACAGCCAGTTGCTGAAAGTCATTGCCAGCTTCCAGCGCCTTGACACCCGTCGTTGGTTGCGCGCCTATGCTGCGCGGTCTGACGTGAAAATTGAACCCGTGCCGCTGGATAGCAACAAGCTCTTGAAAAGCTACGCCTTGCCCGCTTTTCAGCAGGTCGTGTTGAAGTCCATTGCCAAATCTCACAGCCCACGGCAATGCACACAACCCTTTGTCGAAAAGATTGATCTGATCCGCAAGAAGCGTACCGAGACGATCAATCAACCAGCCTATGTTCTGGATGCACTGTCCTTCATCGAGCGATGGGAGTTTTCCTGTATCGGCCGGCGATACTGGGTTGAAGTATCCTTCTCGCGCGACAATGACGGTATGCTTGGTCTTTATTCCATCAGCGGCAATTGATGCCGTTTTGATCATCGGTTGGCGTCTTCAGACATGAAAAAGGCGGCCCCAGTTTGATTGGGCCGCCTCGAGCGCAACTCGTGTGGGGACAAACGAGTGCTGCCTAATAGGTTATTTCACAGTCAGACCGACGCGGATATTGTCTCGGGTCGCGTTGGAATATGGACAAACCTGATGGGCCTTGTCCACCAGTGCAACGGCCTCGTTGCGCTCCAGATCGCCCAGATCGATTTCCAAATCTACCTCAATTGCAAAGCCAACACCCTTGTCATTCGGACCAATCCCTACAGTCGCCGCAACCGTGGGTTCGGATGGAAGAGCCAGTTTTTCCTGTGCTGCGACAAATTTCATTGCACCGAGGAAACATGCCGCATACCCGGCACCAAACAATTGTTCTGGGTTGGTACCCGGTCCATTGTCTCCACCCATTTCCTTTGGCGTGCTCAGGGTGACGTTCAGTTTTCCGTCTTCAGACTTTGCGTTGCCTTCACGGCCGCCTGTTGCCATCGCTTTGGTGGTGTAGAGAATGCCCATATTCGTTCCTCTTTCATTCGGTGGTTACTTGTCTTGAAACGGATATTTAGTTATCGCGATAATTAATTCAACCCATAAATGTTGCGCAACCCGGTTGAACAACCTGTAATCCACACCTTTGTTATCGCGATAACTATTTCAACAGCGCTCTCGGCCACTCCTTTTGAGAATGGGTGTCGTTTTCAGAACAAGGGCATTATTCGGGCTTTTGCTGCACAAAAAGGCGGTTCAAGCCTCCTGTGATGCATCAATGGAGTTGATCAGATTGTCCCGCAACTCGATCAGCTGGCCATGCAAATCCATCAAGCCATCAAAAGAAACACCACAGGCCCCAACCACACCGGTGCCAACATTCGCGGCTTGAGCCTTGAGCGCCCGTCCATGATCGGTGAGCCGGATGTTCAACGCCCGTTCATCCGCCTCATCGCGCACACGCTCCAGAAACCCCTCCTGCTCCATGCGTTTGAGGACCGGGGTCAATGCGCCGGATTTTTGGCCGAGCATGGTGCCAATTTCCTTCAGTGTCCGCCCGTCCTTCTCCCACAGGATCAGCATGATGAGATATTGTGGATAGGTCAGTCCCAGTGGTTTCAGCAGAGGTTTGTAGATCTGCGTTAAGGCGAGCGAAGCGGAATAGAGCGCAAAACACATTTGCTTGCTCAAAGGCGCAGGGCCGGCAGATGGATCGTCGTGAATGCTGTCAGCCATTGGGCGCGTCTCGTTGTTCGGCATGGATGTTTTGTGTGGGTGATTTGCAGGCAACACAGTGGTTCTTATTTAGTTATCGCACAAAGTAAATCGAGAATCGGCAAAAAATCAAGCTGCCGAACCGATTTTTGACGCCTTGCCCCAAAACAGCCTCGAGCTATGCATTGAGCAACTCTCACAAGTGAAAGGCGCCTTTGGGCGCTGTTATTCATGGTCAGTTTGATTGCCTGGTCGTCAGCCCTTGGCCATGACGGCAGCACCAAAACGGCGCAGGGCGGCAGCCATCCGATCATCATTAACCCCTTCAAGCTGATGCTCGAGTGTCTGGGCCTCATTGCGTGTCAGTGACCGCAACGGAGCTGGACGGCTGGATTTCTTGGTGTTGATGGGGCGCTGCAGGATCTGGATGCGATCAATTGCCGGATAACCGAAATAGGCGTTGACGCGCTGGATGATCGTTGCCTGCTCATGCTGCAGAAAGACGGACTGTGCGCCCTCGCAATGCAGAACAAGGGTACCGGGCTTGAAACCATCGCCTTCCCCCCGTCGTGGCCAACGGATGCGGTCGGGTTCGGTACAATCGGCAAATTGCGGCCCAACGATCTCGCCCCAATAGCGCAGGATGTCAGCGGACGCAAAGCCCTGCTTGCGGCAAAGCGGTGTCAATGATGATCCAATCAGGTCACCCAGCGGTCGCGCACCTTTCTTTCGGGCTTTTTCCAAAGCCACGATGTCGGCGTTCCTACGCGTTCCGTCTCGATTGTCTTTCTGTTTGCTCATGTTCCAGTCGACCCCATCAATCCAGTGATGGTCCCATTTCGGGATGCTTAATCCCAAATCATGCGCCCCAGATTCTGTTTTAAGCTGATTTGCGGATTTGCGCCAGAGTCCGCAACAAGGCCGCGCAAAATATGGTGAAGATTGGGGCAAATTTTCGCCCGCACACATAAAAATCCCCTGAGGATCGAGATGCTTGTCGTGTCTTTTCACTTCTTTGCGATCTCATTTCGTCTCTGGGGCGGCTGATGGTTCGCTTATCCGGGCCGGGGTGATCTGAATAGTATATTGCGTTGGGACCGTCCCTCCGCAAGCATCGTAACTATTCGTTAAGATCAATCTTTTGGTAACTAATATTAATCAGTTGTTATCGATAAGAATCCGATTTTGACAAACATTTTGTCGCATTTCGCGCAAATTGTTCATTGAAGTGAAGAAGTTTAACTGGTGGTTTACCATGATCACGCAGGATGGCCTCAGTTGCGGGCGATATCTTGGCCCGGTTGTGTTTCTGTATTCATCAGTTGAGTAGGCGTATGCGTTCCAATCAAACCACTTTGTCGGTCCACGATCAGTCAATAGCCAACCAACCTGATTGGCTGAACACCATTCTCAAGGGCGATTGCATTTCGCAGCTGGAAAAGCTGCCAAAGCATTCGGTCGACGCGATCTTTGCTGACCCGCCCTACAATCTTCAGCTTGGCGGCGGCTTGACCCGCCCGGATCAGTCCGAAGTCGATGGTGTGACCAACGACTGGGACCAGTTCGAGAGCTTTGAGGCCTATGACGCCTTTACCCGTGCATGGTTGCTTGCCTGTCGCCGGGTGCTCAAGCCCAACGGGTCGATCTGGGTGATCGGCTCCTATCACAATATCTTCCGTGTCGGCGCAATCATGCAGGACCTGAATTTCTGGCTGCTGAATGACGTGGTGTGGCTGAAAACCAACCCGATGCCGAACTTCCGCGGCAAGCGCTTTACCAATGCTCATGAAACCATGATCTGGGCTGGCAAGGACAAAGCTTCGAAATGCACCTTCAATTATGAAGCACTGAAGACCTTCAATGACGATGTGCAGATGCGCTCGGACTGGACCCTGCCAATTTGCACGGGAGGCGAGCGGCTAAAAGGCGAAGATGGCAAGAAAATCCATCCGACCCAGAAGCCTGAAAGCCTGCTTTACCGGGTGCTGCTGTCCTCGACCAATCCGGGCGATGTCGTGCTGGATCCGTTCTTTGGCACCGGCACCACCGGAGCGGTCGCCAAAAAGCTTGGCCGCAATTTCGTCGGCGTTGAGCGGGATCGCGACTATATCGCAGCCGCAAACGCGCGGATTGAGGCCATTGAGCCGGTTGATCTGGGCGCTTTGAAAGTGACCCAAGGCAAGCGAGCCGAACCGCGCATTCCGTTTGGCCGCCTGTTGGAAAATGATCTGCTACAGCCGGGCACGGTGCTGACCGACAAGAAAGGCAAGCATTTTGCCATGGTTCGGGCCGATGGCTCGCTGATTTCCGGCGCGCATACTGGATCGATTCACAAGGTCGGTGCTTTGGTGCAGGGACTGGATGCCTGCAACGGCTGGACCTATTGGCACTATGACAATCAGGGCACGCGCGAACCCATTGATGCGCTGCGCCAAATCATTCGGGACGCAGCGTAACAACGCAAGGTTCCACACACTGCGGGCCACGGCCCGCCCAGAAAAGTTTAAGGCAAAAGGAAGAGTTCTGAGTTCCAAACCTTGGTGAAGTCCAGTTCTGACCGGATATGCTCAGCCGATTGTGCTGCGTAACTGAGCATCGGTCGATTGGTATTTGCGACATCAAACTTCACCTACCTAGGGCGTTTTGTGTCTCCGCCGAGCCGCAAAGCGCCCTAATTTTATGGAGACGACGGTTTGGTTTTGGAAAGCCTCTTGCGCATGGTGATCGAGGTTGGCCGGTCATAGCCTTCATGGGCATCTTCGCCAGTCTTGATGAAACCGAACGCGCCAAAGGTGCGGTGATTTTCCACCAACTCGATCCGGCTTTGTAGTTCCAGCCAGTCATAGCCATGGATGTGGGCTCTTTCCTCAGCCAGCTGCATCATCCGAGAAGCCAACCCCTGCCCGCGCGTTGGCTCGTCCACCGTTACCTTGCCCAGATAGAGGCAATCTGGCTTCAAAGTCATGAAGATGCAGGCAACAGGCGGCGAGCCAATGGTCCAGACCTCGCCGTCTTCGCATTGTGTTTCAATGGCTTCAACACTCAAGCGATGCATCGAGCTGGGCGGATCAATGCGGCTCTCCATGTAGGCGAAATTGCGCTGAATGAGGGAAAGAATGTCATGAAGGCTCGGATCGCCTGCTCTGATGCGTCTGGGTTTAATCATCTGTTTTCTCGGAAAAGTCTACCACCTTGCGAAAGACCGTCGGGAGAGCTTCACCGCTGATGGCGTGAGGTTCTGACCACCACCCCTCAGGAGTCGGGGCAGGTTGATCGGTGTTGGCGTGATAGACATCGAGTTGGAGGTGGAAGTGGGTGAAAGTGTGGGTCACCTGCCCGACCTTCTTGGTGAATATCAAGCTTTCGGGTGCGTAATCAAGGGCGGTGGCAAGGTCAAACGCCTCCCCTTCCCTTTTGTCGAACCAGTTGGTGGTTGGCACCTGCGCCATCGAGGCAAGCAACCCCTTGGCGGGGCGTTTGCCGAGCCACAATGCGCCATCTGACCGTTCGATCAGAAAGGCAGCGCCGCGTCGGGTCGGCTTTTCTTTTTTTGGCGCTTTCACCGGATATCGCTCCATGTCGCCCGCCCGTTGCGCTTCACAAGCGCCTGAGAAGGGGCACAGGCCGCAGGCGGGCTTTTTCGGGCTACAAAGGCTCGCCCCCAGATCCATCATGGCCTGAGCAAAGTCTCCGGGGCGCTGGGTCGGTGTCAGCACAGCCATTTTTGCCTTGATCGGCTTTTTGGCGCCGGGCAAGGCCTCGTTGATGCGGTAGAGGCGCGAAATGATCCGCTCGATATTGCCATCGACCACCGCAACAGCTTCGTCAAAGGCGATAGCCCCTATGGCCGCCGCTGTATAATCGCCAATGCCGGGCAAGGTCTTGAGCTCTGCTGCGCTGGATGGGAAGCGACCTGCATGGTCTTCGACCACCTGCCGCGCACATTTGTGCAGATTGCGGGCCCGGGAATAATAGCCAAGCCCGGCCCAGGCCTTGAGGATATCGTCTTCTTCGGCGGCGGCCAGATCAGTCACTGCGGGCCATTCGGCGACAAAGGCGGTGAAATAGCTTTTGACCGCACCGACCGTGGTCTGTTGCAGCATGATTTCCGACAGCCAGACATGATAGGGGTCGGGCACGACACCAAGCG
Organism: Cohaesibacter sp. CAU 1516; assembly: GCF_005771485.1. NCBI lineage: Bacteria > Pseudomonadati > Pseudomonadota > Alphaproteobacteria > Hyphomicrobiales > Cohaesibacteraceae > Cohaesibacter > Cohaesibacter sp. CAU 1516. The sequence continues at coordinate 219,531 of NZ_VANT01000004.1, forward strand.
CGGCATCCTCCGGCGAGACACGCCATGGCAAGGTGCGGTGATGGCGGTCATACCATGCAAGCAAAGCGTCGGCGTTCGGAGACGCAAGGTGCTGGTCCATAGGGTGATCCTTGTTTCTTATGCATCACAAAGCCCCACTCTGTCGGTCACAGGACGTAACGTAAGGTGCGGCCAATTGCGATCAAGACTTTATTCTCTTCTGGATATTCGCGGTCAATCCCCTTATGTCTAGGTGAAACACTTTTGAATGCCAACCGATACGGGTTCCAATGCTGTATACAAATGCCACTCTGCCAGCCTCCCTTCAGGACATCACCCCTGCCGCAAGTCTCATTCCGGGGGAAGGCAAGGATCTGCTGGAAAGTTACGGGCTGGACCGCGAGACCGTGTGCCGGCTGTTGGCTGACACCCTTGACGGTGCGGATGATGGCGAACTGTTCCTTGAACAAACCCAGTCGGAAAGTCTGGTCTTTGACAATGGTCGCCTGAAAAGCTCCACCTTTGACACCGGCCAGGGATTTGGCATGCGAGCGATTGCCGGCGAGATGGCAGGCTATTCGCATTCCGGCGAAATCGACATGGGCAGTCTCAAGCGGGCTGCTGATGCGGTGCGCAGTGTCGGTCAGGGCTATGGTGGCGTTCTGGCGCTGGCCCCCAACAAGATCAATCGCAATCTCTATGACAGCCTCAATCCGGTGGATTCGATGGCTTTGGGCGCGAAAATCGCGCTGCTGGAAGACATCAATGCCTATGCGCGGGACAAGGATCAACGGGTCCGGCAGGTTACCGCCTCGCTGTCCGGCAGCTGGCGGCGGATTGCCATTTTGCGGGCAGACGGCTCCTTCGTGGAAGACATTCGCCCCTTGGTGCGGATCAATGTCGGCGTGGTTGTGGGCGAAGGGTCCCGACAGGAAGCAGGCAGCCACGGATTTGGCGGTCGGAATGCCTATGACTTCTATCTGGAAGAAAATGGCCTTGAGGGTGGCTGGCAGAATGCGGTGGATGAAGCCGTCCGTCAGGCGCTGGTCAATCTTGACGCCGTGGATGCGCCAGCCGGAGAGCTGGATGTCGTGCTGGGGCCGGGCTGGCCGGGGGTATTGCTGCATGAAGCGGTGGGCCACGGCCTTGAGGGCGACTTCAACCGACGCAAGAGCTCGGCTTTTTCCGAATTGATGGGCCAGCAGGTCGCAGCCAAAGGCGTGACCGTGGTGGATGATGGCACGCTTGGCGGCAAGCGTGGTTCATTGACGATCGATGATGAGGGCACACCGACACAACGCACCCCACTGATCGAAGACGGCATTCTGGTTGGCTATATGCAGGATCGGCAAAATGGTCGCCTGATGGGCGGCCAGTCGACCGGCAACGGGCGTCGCCAATCCTATGCCCATCTGCCTATGCCGCGGATGACCAACACGATCATGGAACCCGGAGAGCACGCGCCCGAAGAGATTCTGAAGTCCGTCAAGAATGGGCTCTATGCAGTCAATTTCGGCGGCGGTCAGGTTGATATCACCTCGGGCAAATTCGTCTTTTCCTGCACCGAGGCCTATCGGATCGAGGATGGCAAGATTGGTGCACCGGTCAAGGGAGCGACCCTGATCGGCAACGGCCCTGCAGCGATGAAGCGTATTTCGATGATCGGCAATGACATGGCGCTCGATACCGGCATCGGCACTTGCGGCAAGCAGGGACAAGGCGTGCCGGTCGGCGTTGGACAACCAACCTTGCGAATCGATGGCATCACTGTGGGCGGTACAGCAACCGGCTGATGGGCTGCAGCTCCACACCTTGCCACACTTGCGCATGAAAGTGATGTCCTTTTTGATTCATAATAGCCCCAATATGTCCATTTCAGGAGCATGGTGTTCGCCTGTGGTGTACACGGATACTGCCTGCGGCAGCTTAGCAGTGGGGCACTGAAACGTTTGCTTGTTCCTTAAAATTATACATCCTAGTCTGGCATTCCATTCTTCACAGATTCATGTTTTTGGGGAAACAGAGTCATGCGCCGATTTTGGCAAAAGGGGATGATTGCGCTTGCGCGCTCTTCCCGCCTGAAACACTTCATGCAATCCAATCGCGGAGCCTCCAAGCTCGCCACCCGCTATGTGGGCGGCGACAATGTTGTCGAGGCATTGGATTGTGCAAACCGCCTTTCTCGCAGCAACATCCGCAGCTCCCTGTTCTATCTGGGCGAGTATGTCGACACCCATGAGTTGGTTGATCGCAACATCACATCGATCAACCGTGCCATTGACATGATCAGCTTGTCCGAATTGGATGGGCATCTTTCCGTCGATCCCACTCAGGTGGGGTGTTCGATTGACTGGGACAAAGGCGCAGCAGCCTTCTGGCCGATCGCCGAAGCGCTGAAGAAAGCGGTTGGCGAGCGAGACGGTGTGCATTGCCTGATGATCGATATGGAAGATGACAGTGTCGTCGAGAGAACCGTAGCGCTCTATCATGCCTTGCATGCGGATGGTTATCCGGTTGCACTCACGCTGCAGGCTTACCTGAAGCGCACGGAAGGTGATCTTGAAAAGATCATCAGACAAGGCGGCAAGGTACGGCTGGTCAAAGGTGCCTTTGTGGCCGGATCAGACATAGCCCATGTGGGCAACGCCGCCGTGAAGGCCAATTACTATCGCCTCGTCGACAGGATGTTGTCGAAGGAAGCGCTGGAATATGGCTTCTATCCAATCTTCGCGACCCATGATCATGAAATTCACGGCTATGCCATCGAGACAGCACGCGCCAATGGCTGGCCGCAATGCAGTTATGAAATCGAAATGCTTTATGGGGCACGCGATGATGTTGCCGAGGAGCTGTCTGCCCATGGGGAGCGGGTCCGTCTCTATCTTCCCTTCGGCGCGGATTGGTGGCCCTATGCGATCCGGCGGATTGGTGAAAATCCCAAAAACTTGAATCTGCTGTTGCGCAGCCTGATCTGAGCGAGCATAAGCCAGAGACGAAAAAGGCGACCGCACGGTCGCCTTTCGTTTGTCCTGGGCCAAAGCAAAAACTGCTTCTGCGATCAGGCAGCCACTTCCCTGAGGAAGGTTTCAATCTGAGAGCGCAGGATATCGGTGCTGTCCTTGAGCTGATCGGTTGCGTCTTTGACGGTTTCTGCCGACTGGGTGGTCACCTGCGCCCGGTCCATCACGTCTCGCATATTGCCAGAAGCGCTTTGGGTGCTGGCAGCAGCTTCCTGCACATTGTTGGCGATCTCACCGGTTGCTGCGCCCTGCTGATCGACAGCTGAGGCAATGGCTGTCGTGTAACCGTCAACTTCACTCATGACGCTGGCAATCTTGGCAATGGATTCCACCGACTCCCGGCTGGAAGACTGGATCGCGGTAATCAACATGCTGATCTCTTCGGTCGCCTTTGAGGTCTGATTGGCCAGTTCCTTGACTTCGGAGGCCACCACGGCAAAACCTTTGCCGGCTTCACCGGCACGTGCCGCTTCGATGGTCGCATTCAGCGCCAGCAGGTTGGTCTGCTCGGCAATGGCCTGGATGAGGCTGACGACTTCGCCAATCTTACGCGAGGATTCATCGAGCTGCGCCACCTTCTCATTGGAAATGCGCGCGTCTTCGGTTGCAATGGCGACCACTTCCTTGCTGCGCACCGCCTGCTGCATGATTTCATTGATTGAAGCCGTCAGCTCTTCTGCCGCAGACGCAACGGTCTGCACATTGTTCGAAGCATTGGTCGACGAGTTGGATGCCTCGCGCGAGCTGCCTTCGGTCTCAATGGCGATTTCCTTCAACTGAAGGGCTGCCTGTTCCATCTCAATGGTGCGTCCATTGACGATGCCGATATTTTCCGAGACCTGCTTTTCGAAGCTTTCGATCAGTCTGCGGGTGCGCTGGGCTTCCGCCATCCGCTTGTTGTCATGCTCTTTTTCCTGTTCTTCGAGACGAAGACGTTCAATCGCATTGACGCGGAAGGTTTCAACGGCACGGCTCATATCACCGATTTCGTCGGTGCGTTGGGTGCCGGATACCGGCTCATCAAGTTTGTTTTGTGCAATCGCCAGAATATTCTGGTTGAGGGTGGAAACCGGACGCGCAATCGACCGTGCGAGCATGAAACCAAAACCGACAGCAACCAGGATCAGCAAACCTGCAATGCCTGCGCTGGTCAGGGCCGCTTTCCAGAAGGCTTCTTCCACTGCCGACATCAGCACGCCTGAACCGATCACCCAACCCCAAGGCTGGAAGGCTTTGACATAGCTGAGTTTATCCCGGCTCTTGCCCTTGGGATCTTTCCAGACATAGTCGACATAGCCAGAACCGTCGCGTTGTGCCAAATCCACAAATTCCTTGACGTGGAACTTGCCATCACCATCGGTCGACTTGATCTTGTTGGTGCCCTCGGTATCCGGTTTGACCGGATGAACAACCGTGTTGCCTTTATAGTCAAAAACAAACACGTAATCCTTGCCCTGATACCGCATGCTGCGCAGGGAAGTCTTGGCACGGACTTTGGCTTCGTCCTCGCTCAAGGTGCCGTCCTTGAACATCGCATGATGTTTGGCGATCACATTGTGCGCGACTTCAACCACGCTCTTGATTTCATTGCGCTTGAAGGAATCGAGGTTCCAACCCAGCGTTTGCAGCTGATAGACAAGCATCACGACAAAAGACAAGGTAAAAAAGGCTACAAGCGCATACAGCTTGCTTGATAGCGAACGAAAAAGCTTAAACATCCCACTGGCTCCAATTGCAGAGACTTCTAGCAAGAGATGCCATCAAGTTCCTCTGCACCCCACGCTTCTAGATCTATGTCAAGAATCTAGGCAATTTGTTTCAAAACCGTTTAACCATTGGAAAAACTTATATCCATAAGGCTAGGAACTGGCTGAAATCCGCAGCCTTTGCCGTTATATGTTAATTTCTTATTGCATATCTCGCTGGCACAACACGGAAGCTCAAATCGTCGCTAGATGGCGAGTTATGTCCATAATGTCGCAGGGTTACGTCTCAAATCTGCCTAAGGAGTAAGCAGATGACAGCGCAGTTCTACCCACAATGACACGCGTCAGTTTGCCGCACCCATAATACACCGGAATAAAAAGAGCCTGCAGAGCCGGGTTTCCCATGGCGTTGGGCGCCGCGATCTGAGTTCACGCGGGCGGAAAGGCCGCACAGCTCAACTGATTGTCATTGCAGGAAATCCAGCTACCAGCGGTATCAGCCTGCAGACGGGCACAGGTCTGCCAGGAGGCGACCATGGTTTTCTCCCAAACAAAGAAACCGTTTTACGGCTCGGTCTTTTTACCGTTTGTTGCGAAATGTCACGCTTTCTCTTCGGGAGGATTTGACCTTTCGCCTTCCCTCCAGTACAAGAGCCGCTCACCCCGTGCAAAGTGGCCTATTTGACGATGGACGACAAACGAGATCCATCCGACAGGGGTTTGGGCTTGAGACCGCGGGAAAACTTGACTGGTAAGTCAGCCTTGTGCTGACAGGGATTTCCCGGAAAGCCAAATACTCATGACACAATATGAAAATGTGCATCCCGCGCTGGGGACTGCACTGGATGCGCGCGGCTATGAAACTCTGACGAGCGTTCAGACCGCTGTAATCGAACCCGAAGCCAAGAATCGCGATCTGCTGGTTTCTGCACAAACCGGATCGGGCAAGACTGTCGCCTTCGGTATGGCCATGGCAGAAACCCTGCTTGGAGATGCTGAACGCTTTGGCCGCGCCGCCGAACCGCTGGCCCTTGTGATCGCACCGACCCGCGAGTTGGCCCAACAGGTCAAGGCAGAGCTGACCTGGCTCTATGCCAAATGCGGCACCATTATCGCCTCTTGCGTTGGTGGCATGGACATCCGCCGCGAACGCCGCGATCTGGCGCATGGCTGCCACATTCTGGTGGGAACGCCGGGGCGCCTGCGCGATCACATCGAACGCGGATCGCTGGATCTGACATGGCTGAAAACGGTCGTGCTTGATGAAGCTGACGAGATGCTCGATCTGGGCTTTCGCGAGGATCTGGAATTCATCCTGTCCAATGCTCCGCAAGACCGTCAAACCTTCCTTTTCTCGGCCACCGTACCCAAGCCGATTGCGGAACTCGCAAAGACCTATCAGCGGGATGCTCTCAGGATCACCACGGCCGAAGAGCGCAAGCAGCATGCGGATATTGATTATCACGCCCACCTGATCGCGCCCAAGGACAAGGAAAAGGCAGTCATCAATGTGCTGCGCTATCATGAAGCGACGAGCACGATGATTTTCTGCTCAACCCGCGAGATGGTCCGTCATTTGTCTGCCCGCCTGTCCAATCGCGGTTTTGCAGTCGTGGCACTGTCTGGCGAGTTGAGTCAGGCAGAGCGCAATCATGCACTGCAGGCAATGCGCGATGGCCGTGCACGGGTCTGTGTGGCAACGGACGTCGCCGCCCGCGGCATTGACTTGCCCAATCTCGATCTGGTGATTCATGCCGATCTGCCAAACAATTCCGAGACCCTATTGCACCGTTCGGGCCGGACGGGTCGCGCGGGACGTCAGGGCAATTGCGCGATCATCGTGCCGCAAAATAAGCGTCATCAGGTCAATCGCCTGCTGAAATTCGCCAATCTGCGAGCAACCTGGTCGCAGATTCCGGGCATTGATGCCATCCTCAAGCGCGATCAGGAGCGGATTTTTGCCAATCCCATGCTTCAGGATGTGCCGACCGGTGACCAGCTGGAAAATGCCCAGAGCCTGTTGGCCATCTATGGTCCTGAACAGGTGGCAGCCGCCTTTCTGGCCACGCAACAGTCCAATTATCCGGCACCTGAGGAAATCATCGAGATTGCGGATCGCTTTGAAGAGCGCAGTCCGTCCCGCGACCGGGCCGATTTCGACGATGGTGTCTGGTTCCGGGTCAATGCGGGCCGCAAGCATCGCGCCGAGCCACGCTGGCTGTTGCCGATGATTTGCCGTATTGGCGGATTCTCGAAGAAGAAAGTCGGTTTCATTCGCATTCTGGAAGCCGAAACCGTGTTCGAACTGTCCCCTGACGTAGCGGACACTTTCTTTGAGACTGCCCAGACCGAAGGGACCGGCGAAAAAAGCCTTCGGATTGAGAAAATCGGGGATCGCCCCGCGAGCATTGGCAGAAATGACGAAGGCCCTCGCGGCAAGGGTGGTCGCGGCAAACGGGGTGACAGTCAAGGTCCGGATCGCTTCAAGCGCGGCAAACGTCCCGAAGGCCGGGGCGGACGCAAGCAGCATGGGGACTATAAAGGCAAGAAGACCTTTGGCGGCAAACCCCGCAGCAAAGCGCGCGACTGAGCTGTAAAGCCAGTCCAGTGAGATCAAACGGCAGGACAGGGATTTCCCTGTTCTGCCGTCCTTGTTTTGGGCCATAGCAAAGAACCATGGCAAACCCGCTTCCCTAAAGTTCCTCCTTTTATGCGGCTCGCTCTTTTTCTGACCCGCCGCAATCCCTATCTTGAGGGCTCCCTCCTTTGAGTCCCAGCGGAGTTAGCATGACGGATCAAAAAGCGCAGTCAGACGAGCAAACCTCCGAAGGCAACGGCGCACCGCAATCCAGCAAGAAAGATGTCGGCAAGTTCGTCACCGGCTCGATCTTCCGCCACGTGGTGACAATGACCGGGGCGGGGTCTGTCGGCTTGATGGCCGTGTTCGCGGTTGATTTTGCCAATCTTTTCTATATCTCCCTGCTTGGACATACGGAGCTGGCGGCGGCGATTGGCTATTCTGCGACGTTGATGTTCTTCAACACATCGGTCGGCATTGGTCTGGCGATCAGCGGCTCGGCGATTGTTGCGCGCGCAATTGGGGCGGGAGACAAGGATCTGGCAGGTCGGCGCGCAGGCAGTGCCTTGGTCACCGTTGCCCTTGTGATGAGTGTGATAGCCGCTACGGTCTATTCCTTCATCCCACACCTCCTGACCCTGCTTGGAGCCACAGGTGAAGCCCATACGGTCGCGGTCGACTTTCTGTCGATTGTGATCCCTTCCCTGCCCTTGCTCGGCATTGCAATGATGCTGGGCGGGATCCTGCGTGCCAACGGCGACGCCAAGGGGTCGATGATGGTGACACTCGCCGGGGGCTTTGCTTCGGCGATTCTGGATCCGATCTTCATTTTCGGCCTCAATATGGGGGTGACAGGCGCTGCGGTCGCTTCAGTTTTGTCGCGGATGGTGATGATTGCTGCCGGAGTGCAACGCACCTTCCTCAAGCAGAAACTGGTGCATATGCCGAAAAATGTCGCTGAACTGGTCAGCCATTGGCGCGTCTTGTTCCCGATCGCTATTCCGGCCATTGCCACCAATGTGGCGACACCCGTCGGCAATGCCTATGTCACCATAGCGATTGCCCGTTACGGGGATGCTGCAGTGGCAGGCTGGGCGATCGTCGGACGCATCATTCCGATTGCCTATACCGCCCTGTTCGCCCTGTCGGGATCGGTCGGGCCGATCTTCAGTCAGAATCTCGGAGCCGAGCGGTTTGATCGCGTAAGAGCGACGCTTAAGGACAGCATGACCTTCATCCTGATCTATTCTGTCAGCATCTGGCTGGTTCTGTTTCTGGCGCAGGATTTGATCGTCATATGGTTCAATGCGCAAGGGGAGACAGAGAATTTTGTCCGCTTCTTCTGTAACTGGGTTGCGGCAAGCGGGATCTTTATGGGCTTCTTGTTTGTTTCCAATGCAGCGTTCAACAATCTGGGCTATCCGACCTATTCGACCTTCTATAACTGGGGCAAAGCAACGGTGGGGACCATACCGCCGGTGATGTTGGGCACCTATCTGGCAGGCGCAGAAGGGGCCATACTGGGTCAGGCTGTAGGCGCGCTGGTGTTCGGCACTCTTGCGATTGTCACCTGCTTCCGAGTGATCCATCGCCGCGAGGAACAGGCTCCACAAGCAGGCGATGCCACAGGCAGCGATGCTGCGATCTGGCGCCGTGCCCTTTCGGGATTGTCATCGGGCAAGGCAAACATGTAGGCTTGAAATTCATGCCCAAAGCCCTGCTCCAACCCTTGCCAAGTGCGACGCCACTCGCTAGAGCAGGTCTTGACCAAAGCCCTTGGGGCCTTTGGGCATCCTCAGGTCAGAAATATACAAATTCGACAGGACGTGACAGATCATGATTTCCCTTACCGGCGCAGGCAAAGAAGCCCAAATCCGCTATCTCGACGGCGACTATCAGGTGCTGGCAGGTGGCACATTCGTAAAATGTGCCGTCACCGGACGTGCCATTGCGCTGGAAGATCTGAAATACTGGTCCGTCAAACGGCAGGAAGCCTATGTCGATGCTGCGGCTTCCCTTGAAGCTGAAAAGCGTTCAGAGACGGTCTGATCGGCTCTCGGGCGCATTTGTCTGCTCCTTGAAAGCCATCTGATGGCCTTCTAGCGCCGGGAATATTTTCGTTGGGCCTGTTCCAGCACCCGGCGCGGGAAGGTCGCATCATCGAACTGCATCTTCACATCGATGATATGGGTCTTGCGCGCCAGGGTCGCAGCGGCCTCGCCAATGCCAATCAGTCGGACATGGTCCTTGGCGGTGGTGACGATGGTGAGATTCTGCTCTTCGGCTTTTGCGAGAATTTCGTGCGCTTCCCCGTTGGTGTAGGGATGGTGGTCAGCAAAGTCGCGGCTGTCGACAATGTCAAGTTCCAAAGCCTCCACAGTGCGGTAGAACTTTGCTGGCTGACCGATGCCGCAAAAGGCAAAGACCCGTGTGCCACCAATCAGATGACAGCGGGCGGGCTTGATATAGGCATGGTTTGACGCCTTGCCCAATTGGGCTGCCAATTGCCGCAGACGGGGACCGCGATCCCCTTTCCCCACAACCACGAACTGATCGGCCCGCCGGACCTGCGGCACCAAGGGTGCCCGCAAGGGGCCTGCCGGCATGACAAAACCGTTGCCGATGCTCTGCTGAGCATCCACCACAACCAGATTGAGATCTTTGAACAGATAAGGATTTTGAAAGCCATCATCCATGATGACAATGGCCCCTTCACGGGTTTTGGCCAGCTCTTCAGCCTGACGTGCGCCTTCAACCCGGTCCTGGGCCACGATGGTCGGCGCAATGCGGGCCAGCAACAGGGCTTCGTCGCCCACGTCTGCCGAAACATGTTTGGTCGGGTCCACCAGCAAAGGTCCTTCCTGTGCCCCACCAAAACCACGGGTCAGGAAGATCGGCGATAGACCAATGGAAACAGCCGTTTCTCCAAGCGCCAGCGCCATTGGTGTCTTGCCCGCTCCACCGGCAACCAGATTGCCAATGCAGATAACCGGCAAACGGGCTTTGTACCGGGCCGGTTTGTTGAAACGGGACAGGGAAAGCCGGCCATAAATCAGGCTGGCGGGATACAGCAGCCATGCGAGCAGGCCGCGCTCGTTCCAGAAACGGGGCGCTTTCAAAGCCGGGTCCTCTTCTCTAACTTTATATCAATGCCCATTGTCCGCGCCGTTGCCAGAGCGCTGCAATTCTGCGTTGATTTTGAGCGGATTGAGGAACGGCGTCAAGGCCATGACGGTGCGATCCAGTGCACCTGCAAAAGGATGCAGGGCATGGCGCGCCAGCTCAGACCGGCGATGAACGTCTGCCGGGGAAGCAAACATGCGTGACAGTGCCTGAATAAGATCGCGCTCCGCATTCAGACACTCGGCTCCACCAGCAGCATCGAGTGCATTATAGATGTCGGCAAAATTCTGAGTGTTGGGGCCATGCAGAATGGTGCAGCCAAGGCGGGCCGGTTCAATCGGGTTCTGACCGCCATGGGGAATGAGCGACCCTCCAAGGAAAGCAATTCGTGAGAGTCGATAGAGCAAGCCCAGCTCACCAAGCGTGTCGCACAGATAAATCGAGGTATCCGGCTTCAAGGCGGGGTCCTGCGAGCGGCGCTGAACGCGTTTGACAATGCCGGACAGTTCTTTTTCCAACTCTTCTCCCCGTTCGGGATGGCGTGGCACCATGATCGTCAGAATATTGGGCAAGAGGGCAGCCATGCGCCGGTGCGCCTGAGCCAGCACACGCTCTTCGCCCGGATGGGTGCTGGCGGCAATCCAGACCGGGCGTGCGCCAATGGCTGCGCGCAAGGCGGTCAGTTCGGCTTCATCGGCGGCGGGCGGCGGCACGTCGAACTTGAGGTTGCCGGTCACTTCCACATGAGACACGCCAAGCTGGGCATAGCGTTGACCGTCTTCCTCGCTCTGGGTCAGGCACAATGGCACATTGCCAAACATTTCCCGCACGGCAAAGGGAAAGCGAGACCAGCGGTCGAAAGACCGTTCCGACATACGGCCATTGACCACGATCAGAGGGACATCGCGATGATTGAGCTCGGACATGATGTTGGGCCACATCTCCGATTCAACAAACAAGGCAAGATCCGGCATCCAATGATCAAGGAAACGGCGCACGAAAGGCATCGCGTCAAAAGGCACGAACTGATGAAAGGCCCCTTTTGGCAGTCTTTGCTCGGCCACTTGAGCCGACGTCACTGTCGTGGTGGTCAAAAGGACATTGGTGCCCATTTCGACGATCTGTTCGAGCAACGGCATGACCGCGTTGGTTTCACCAACCGAAGCTGCATGAACCCAAACAAGTGGTCCCAGTGGCCGCTTCAATTTGGACTTGCCATAACGCTCACCACGTCGAGCCCGGACTTCCTTGCCGCGGGCACTGCGGATGGCAACCAGCAAAGGCGTCAAAGGCGTGACGGCATAACCTGCTGCGCGGTATGCTGAAAGGGCAATGCGTCCTGACCAATCCATCAAGTGTCCGTTCTCTACTCTGCGATTCGTGTCGTTCTGGACCGTGTTAAAGATCAAACATGGCAATTGCTGGAAGACGCTTTGCCGTGCAAGAAGGAAAACCGCTTTTGCACCGCTTGTTCAGGCCAGCAACAAATATAGTGCAATTTTGCACAAAAAACGGATCTTTCAAATGGACTTGGCTGATAGGAATATATTGATAGCCTCTTTTCGGCGGATATTTCCACAGTCAGCGGCTCTTCGTCCCGTTTGTATCGCTATGTCTGACCGCCTGTCGCAGGGGCATCATGTCCCATATGTGCGACTACTATCCTATGCAGGCCACAGTAAATGCAAGGATATTCAACCCTTGGCGATACCACTGATGGCGTAAGCCTCTTCAGTGACCCCATTCAACCCAGCTTCAACCGCTTTGCGCAATCGCTCCATTTCGGCATCGTCTGCATCACGAGGAACATAGATCGGCTGCCCCACCTTCAACGCGGCGCGACTGAAAGGCAGATTGATGACGGCACGATCCCAGCTGTTCAGCTCGATATATCGGGAGGAGGCATAGGCAACCGGAACGATCGGTCGTCCAGACATTTTTGCCAGAGTGATCACACCCATGCCGCATTCACGAGCGCCCGTTTTGGGGACATTGACCGTCATCACCACACTCAGACCTTCTGCAAGTGTAGAAATCAGGCTCTTGAGGGCCTGGATGCCGCCTTTGGAAAGGGTCTTGGCCCGGTTGCGCCCACCGGAGCCACGCACCACCTCGACACCAAGGCTTTGGGCTGCAATGGAATTCAGATGGCCATCGCCAGAGCGGGAAATCAGAGCGCGGACATGAAAGTCTTCGCGTCTCATGAAAGGCACCATCAGATGCTGACCGTGCCAGAGCGCGACAATGACAGGAAACTCGTCCTTGATGCCATCATATTGTCGTGCCGGATCCTCAGCCATGCGCGTCGTGGCATGGACAAAACGAAGCCAATAGGCAATCGCCAACCCGCCAATCGTCAGGACGGTCTTGGAACGGGTTAATTTCTTCAGTCCGGACACGGTTTGGTTTGTCTCCCAAGGGGACAACAGCCGCAGAGACCTTCAAGGTCTTGCGACTGAGTGGCGCTTGCTTATGGATGCAGCTTCCATATAGAACCATTTGTCCATAAATGAAAGGGCTACCCAAAGGTGGGGCTATCCCGATACACAGGCGTGGTGGCAATCTTGCATGCTCTTGCCTTGCCAGCTCTTGCCTTGCTTGCCGGGATTCCGGGCCCTTGTGGTCCGTTGGCCTTATTTGGGCTCTTCAGGATCCATCAAGCGGTGCATATGGACGACAAAGTACCGCATATGCGCATTGTCTACCGTGCTTTGGGCTTTGGATTTCCAGACGTCATAGGCGGTGGCATAGTTTGGGTAGATGCCAACAATATCGAGATTGTCCAAGTCCTTGAAGTCCAATCCATCAAGGCTGCTCAATTCACCACCAAATACGAGATGCAGGAGTTGCTTCTGCTGTTCTTGCGCCATCGTCTCTCTCCGCTAAAGTTGATGATCCTCAGAATTCCTGTTCTGTAACGGCAAAATGCCTCAAGAACCAGTGCAGAGGACGGGATTTTCAGCACAAAGGCTGTTTCTCCGTCGAAAGTAGACCCTTGTTGTGCCATTTCAGGGCGTTATCGGCGCACAGGGAAGGACAGGCGCGCCATCATTGGCTGAACCAGTTCGCCCAAATGGGCATTGGCCGCATAAAGGCTGGCATGGCGCGTCTGGGGCTGATTATACAGCAAATGGCTGCCATTCTTGTCGCGCAGCTGGCCTTTGGCCTCTTCGACGATCAGGTCGGCGGCGGCAAGATCCCAGTCATTGGCATGTTCACGGGCAAGTGCCAGATCAAGGGCTCCGGTGGTGATCATGACAATGCGGTAGGCGAGCGACCGAATATAGTCGTGGCACTCGACGCCTGCACGGGCCAAAGGCCCCTTGCGGATGGCACTGCCGGGACCGGCTGCGCGGGCGCCCTGCAGCTTTTTGCGGTCCGGGCAGACCAGTGTCTCCCCATTCAGCGTCGCCCCACCATTCAAGTGGGCGCAATACATTTCATCGCGCACGGGAGCAAACAGAGCGGCAGCCACCGGACGCCCCCGCTCGACCACAGCCAGCGAGATGGTCCATTCGGTGCCAGCATCAATGAAGGCGCGGGTGCCGTCAATCGGATCGATGACAAAGATCCGATCCTTTTGCAGACGGCTCTTGTCGTCCTCGCTCTCTTCGGACAACCAGCCATAGTCGGGGCGGCGCGCCATCAGGGTCTTGTGGAGATATTTGTCGACGGCAAGGTCGGCTTCGGTCACAGGGCTGCTATTGCCTTTGGTCCAGACTTGTGGATCGGCCTTGAAATAGCCAAGCGCGATGGCACCGGCCTCTCTTGCGGCTGTTTCGAGCAGAGCGAGATCGTCCCGATCTTCACTGGTTGGCTTGATGGTCACTTGTGACACCTTTCCCAAAGACTATTTGGCCTTAGCGGCCCGCAATCGTCATGCCCTCGATCAGAACAGATGGGGCGCTGACGGCGCTTTCAAATTTCAAATCGTCGGCAGGCACCATCCGACCAAACATGTCGATCAGATTGCCCGCGATGGTGATTTCGGAAATGGATTCGGCCAGTTGCCCGTCACGGATCCGGAAGCCCGACGCCCCGCGGGAATAGTCACCGGTGACACCATTGACCCCGTGGCCAATCAGGTCGGTGATGAAGACGCCATTCTTGACGCCTGCAATGAGGTCTTTCTGGCTCTGGCTTCCCGGCTGGAGAGTCAGGTTGGTGGTCGAGGGGTAGGGATTGGCTCCGGATCGCGCAGCCCTGCCGTTGGTTTTCATGCCCAACTCGGCTGCCGTGGCGCTGTCGAGGATCCACTGGTTGAGATAGCCATCGGCCACCAGATCAAGCGGCAGGCAATCGGCCCCTTCGCCATCAAAGGGGCGCGAGCCCAGTCCCCGCACCATGGTCGGATCGTCGGTGATGTTGAGCCCTTTTGGGAAAATTCGGCGGCCGAGCTTGTCTTTGAGGAACGAGGTGTGACGGGCCACCGCCGAGCCATTGATGGCTCCGGCCAGATGACCAAGCAAGGTGCCCGCAACGCGCGGCTCGAAAATCACATCATAGGTGCCGGTTTCGACCTTGGCGGGGTTGAGACGGGCAACCGTCCTCTCCCCTGCACGGCGACCGACATGGGCAGGCGACTTGAGATCTTCGCGATGCACGGCGGTGGAGAAGGAATAGTCTCGCTCCATTTGCGTACCCGTACCCGCAATGGCGGTGGTGGAGAAGGAAATGCGCGAAGACATATAGGAGCCCACAAAACCGTGCGATGTCGCCAACACCATGCCACCGAGAAAATGCCCGGCACTGGCGCCTCCGGATTTGCTGACACCATGCTCTGCCAAGGCGGCTTCTTCGGCACCTTGCGCCATGGCAGCCAACTCTTCAGTGCTGGGAATGGTCAAATCGACCGGATCCAGTCGGTCCAGTCTGTCAGCGATCAGTTCCGGCGAGAGCAGGATGTCTCGGGCGGCCAAACGGGCAAATGGATCAGGTGGCGACAGGCGCGCCATGGCGACGGCCCGTTCGGCAAGGTTTTTCAGGATGTCCGGATCCGAGGTCGTGTTGGTCGAGATCGATGCCTTGCAACCGTCGATGAAGACGCGCAGGGCCATGGAGTCATTTTCGGAATGCTCATTCTCTTCCAACTTGCCATCCCGATAACCAACGGAGCTGGAGGCTGACCGTGCGGCCACAGCATCAGCAGAATCTGCGCCCGCCTTGAGCGCGGCTTCCACCAGATGTTGAGCCCGGTCGAGGATGATGGATTGATCAAGTAAATCGGACATATCGCTTCTAACAATCATAAACTGGGTCAGGCCGGAGGCGGCACAGATCGTGCGCCATCTCTTCCGGCTCGGCTGCTTGCATGGTCAGTTCGGCCCCAGACTGTCCCGACTTGACCCGGATAGCTGGCTCCATGCTGCATCATTCACATCCCTAACACTTAGGTCCTGTTGCCCATGGGGGCAAGCAAAAAGGCATGAAGCCTCTGCTTGTGGGCAATGAGGGCGTGGTTAGCAAAAGATGAAGGCCAATATCTGGTAACCAATCTCTAACCCTATAATATATCACGATTTTTTAACCCTGCCGCTTAAGAGAATAGCGAAGCCTGCCTGTTAGAGTGAGCGCATACAGAAAGAAGCACCCGAAAATGGGGCTCGCAGGAGAAGGCACGTGAGGCGTCAAGACAATCATAAATACACACAAGCCATTTCCTATCAGGTTGAGGGGTCGGCCCGGATCGACCCCCACAATCTCAAGAAATTTTTCCAGACATCAGAGATCCGCAAGAAGGCAGCCACGCTGACCGGCTTGCCGCACGCCATCCTGTTTGGTGAGAGCCGCTCCGGTATGGTGCAGATCAAAAGCGACCACGCCCTTGTGGAATGCGCGTTGACCTGTGGTCTGCCGCTAATCGTGCGAGTGCCGATGGGCTATTATCAAGGCATTGGTGCGCGCTTCGTCGTTGGCAATCGCGAGGGCAATCCGCTGGTTTGCATCCTTGAACTGGTGCATAAGGATCCAAGCCTTTCGGTTCCGGTGGCGGTGTCGACCGACCTCGAGGATATTGCCATTGACTGGCAGAGCTGGTCGCGCCGGTATGATCTGACCATGCTGCATCAGCCGCTTGGTTCTGGTGACTATGTTGCCGCAGAATCCAATGGTACATCCCTCTCCGGGCTGTCCGTGGCCAAACAGCAGCCAAGGCGGCCACATGCGCAGTTTTCTGCCCGCCGCCCACGCTTTCTGGCCCGCCGCAAAACCGGCCTTGCCGGTCAGATGCCCGCCCTCAAGGGCCGCGAGATCATCGCCCGCGACTAGTCGGGCGCTTTCCCCTCATTCCCTTTGCAATAGCATGAGCATCAGCATCATCTCTATGCTGGCCTATTGGCAACCATTGTGCTTCTTCCACATGGCCGGATCATGGCCTTTTGGAACGGAGCTGCATGGATCATCCTTGGCATATCCACGCAGCGTATTGTAAAGCGCGATCTGCTGTTTTGTCAGGATGGCGGGTGTCTTCAAATGGGCTGAGAGATGAATGTATCGCAGGCTCTCACGCGCTTTTGCGATCCGATGCAGACTGTCCTTGAGTATGGCATCTGTGATGCTGCCGGACCGAAAATGCGTTTCCAGTTCCCGTTCCAGATCAATCAAGGCCGCGCCCTGCAGCCTTGCCTGTTCGTTCATCTCGTCAAACAGGCGCTGAAGAGCCGCGATCTGTTCGGGCGTCAGCGTGATGTCTTTCTGCATTTCCAGCAGATGAGCAGGACCGGGAACACCATTCAGCTCAGCGGCCTTGGCCAATCCCCAGCCGGCACCACGCTGCAACTGGGCAATATCCTCTTCTGACAGGCTTTTAATGGCGCGGTTTTCCTGCCCTGCATAGGTCGAAGTATGTTGATGAGGCGGTTTGTTCGTACTGGCCACGGCCGGCAACGAGCTGGCCGCCATGGTCGCAATGGCCAGCAGTCCTGCCAGTCGTCTGTCTCGTTTCAACATTATGCCCACCTTATGTGATTATACGGATCACCACACCATATCACAGAATGAGCAAAAGCAACGACGCCTCGCGGAAGTGTTATCGATTCCTTAGCGGTGATTTGCCTGCAGAAAGCGTTAATGGCTCAGCATGGCGTCAAGGGCGTGTTTGACATCCTCCTTGGTTTGTTCGCTCGCCTTGAGGATTTCGTCTGCCTTGAGAAAATCGAGGGGCCGAAAGGCGCCAATACGCGGATGAACCAGCAGATCAACCCGGTCATGGCGCATTTTTTCGCGTTGAATGGTCTGCATCAGGATCTGTGACGCTCCGAACCCCATCTCAAACGCCCCCAACTTGCCCTCATCCGGGGTCTTGGGCAGGCCAACCACATCCACCGCCACCACGATATCGGCCAAGGCGCGAACGTGATCGACGGGCATGGGATTGACGCAGCCACCATCGACCAGAAGCTTTCCATTCAGGGTAACGGGTCGAAAAATGGCGGGAATGGCCATGGAGGCGGCAAGCGAAGGCAGCACCGCACCTTCCTTCAACACCACTTCCTCACCGGAAAAATAATCGGTTGCCGACAGGCTCGCTGGGAACAGCATGTCTTCAAAGCGCCGTTTGATCTCTTTGGGAAAGAAAGCTTCGGCAATCCATTCCGGATCGAACTGCACCCACGCACCGACCGGCGAGGAGTTTGACCAGAAATCGGAAAAGCTTTTGGGGCGATTCTGCCAGACGCGAGACAGGACTTCTGTCCTGTTGGCAAAGACCCGCAAACTGAAGTCATGCAACTCTGCCCCGCTGATACCGGACGCATAACAGGCCGCGGCAATGGCACCGATCGAGGTGCCGGACACGGCGACGGGCGTCACGCCCAGTTCATCGAACGCTTCCATCACCCAGATATGGGACAGGCCGCGCGCCCCGCCGCCGCCAAATGCAATGGCTACCGTCTTGTCGCTCATAGCTTCAGTCTTTCCGTCTTGATGTTGATTGAGGGCCAATATGCGCCTTTTTTCACCTGAACAGCAACCAAGCTTTGTTCCATCAGCACCGCAAAACTGGCATAGCTCACCCCCTTAGGGCGCAGACTTATCATTTAGGCAGAATTGACTTGGCAGCAATCCCCCCGATAGGGTTCGATTGCACTTGCTTTATGGCAATTGCCTTGTGACAGGAGCCCCCTTGAGTAACGAGACTTTTCAACGCGCTGATGACGGCATGATCCGGCTTGCCAGTGGGCGGGCTGATGTTGAACGCGACATTGCCCTGCTGCGGCAGTGCCTTGAGGATAGGCATTCAATCCTTGCTGGTCATGCAGGCTATGAAGATTGGGGCAAGAGCAAAGCAGGCGGTGGTCAAATGCTCTATTGCCAGAGCTCGGGCTCAAGCGACAAGGCCAAGACGATCCGTCGGACGGCCCTTTCCTGGGTCCAAACCTTTCGCAAGACCCGCTCGTTGTTTCATCTCTCCGCGCAGGACCCCTATGCGGTTCTAGGCGCTCTTAGCCACTCCCTCACGCTCTATGGCATCCTTGAAGGACTGGAGGTGGGCGGCGGTGTCGATGTGCTCACCGGCCTCACGCCGCGCCATCAGGCAGTGGCTCTGGCACAAGCGCAAAGCGCGGTGCTGTATGCGACCCCTTCGCAATTGCGGTTGCTATTGGAAGGGGCAAAGATTGCACAGATCACCCTACCCGTAATGAAACTGATCTGGAGCGGCGGCGGCAAGCTGGACCCGGATTGCCGAACCGGTTTGGAGGCACTCTGCCCCAATGGGCAAATTCTGGAATTTTATGGCGCATCGGAAACCAGCCTGATCACCCTGTCGGACAAGGAAACTCCTGTTGGCTCGGTCGGCAAGGCCTATCCCGGTGTTGATGTTCAGATTCGGGATGCTGACGGGGCTGTGCTTTCAGCGCCCGGTCAGATCGGCGAGATATGGATCAAGAGCCCCTATCTGTTTGATGGCTATGAGGTGGGGTCTAGCCGCGACACGCTCTGGCGGGATGGATATTTGACCGTCGGCGAGATGGGATCGCTCGATGCCAATGGCTTCCTGTTCCTGAAAGGCCGGAAAAGCCGCATGGTGACGGTGGCCGATCAAAATGTCTTTCTGGAAGATGTCGAAGCGGTGTTGCAATCGAATCCGTCGGTTCGGATCTGTGCGGCCTTCGCAGTGCCGGACAAGCATCGCGGTCACGTGGTGATGGCGATTGTCGAACGCACTCCGAGCGCGGCCAGCGATGGCGAGGATGCTGGCACGCATGTCGATCCGTTAGCCACTCACTTGCAAGCGCAATGTCGTGCGGTTTTGGGACCTCTGGCAACGCCCAAAGCGGTTCATTTCATCGATCATCTCCCCCTGCTGCCAGCAGGCAAGCCGGATCTCCTCGCCTTGTCTGAATGGCTTGAGGGTATTTTGGCGAAGGAGCGACCATGAGCAAGAGCTACTTGATGGCCGCCAGACGCAGTGCCGTGTCGCCGCGCCATGGCGCTTTTGCCGATCTGTTGCCGCATCAATTGGCCGTGCCTGTGGTCAAGGCAGTGCTGGCCGATGCTGGGCTGGACACTTCGGATGTGGGTGAGATCATTGTCTCCAATGCACTGGGGGCTGGGGGCAACCCGGCGCGATTGGTGGCCCTGGCCAGCGACCTGCCGGAACGGATCGGCGGTCTGAGCATTGATCGGCAATGTTGTGGTGGTCTGGATGCCCTGCTGCTGGCGGACGCGATGATCCGCTCTGGCCAGCATGATGTGGTGGTGACCGGGGGCGTGGAGAGTTATTCCCGCCGCCCACTTCGCTCCCACACCTTTGCCGATGGTTCCGAGCCTCAGCCCTATGATCAGGCCCCCTTCACCCCATGGCCGGAACGGGATCCCAATATGGCGGTTGCTGCTGATCAGCTGGCTCAGCGGCTCTCCATTTCCCGCGCTGAACAGGATGATTGGGCTATCCACAGCCATGCCAAGGCACTGGCTTCACAAGACAAAGCCGCTTGCGAGATCGTTCCGATCGCTGAGCTTGCCCATGATCCGTTTGGCCGCAAACTGAGCCAGCGGCTATGTGACCGCTCCCCGGTGATCGCTGGCAGCATCACCAGTGCCAATATGTGTGTGGCAGCCGATGCGGCGGCCTTCGTCGTGCTGGTTTCCGAGCGGGTGGCGAAAAAGGCCCCTCACCCTTTGCCCGAATTGCTAGCGGGAGCGACAGTGGGCGGAGAGCCTGACATGCCAGGCCTTGGCCCTGTGCCTGCCATCCGGGCAAGCCTTGCCAAGGCGGAGTTATCGACCGGCGATCTGACGATTGCCGAAATTATGGAGGCCTTTGCCGTACAGGCGATTGCCTGCCAGCGTGAAGCCGGTATCGATCCGGCCATCGTCAATCCATTTGGCGGGTCGCTGGCGCGCGGCCATCCCATTGGTGCATCAGGCGCGGTTTTGGCTGTGCGCCTGTTTCATCACTTGCAAAGGCAGAATGGTGTCGGTCTGGCAGCCATTGCTGCGGCCGGTGGGTTGGGCACAGCCCTGATTGTCAAATCGGGCACGCCGGGCCTATAGTGAGCGTTCATCGAAGCACCCAGATGTCAGGGACAAAGAGCATGATCAAATTGACAGTACAGGAAATGGCTTGCGGCGGTTGCGTTAAATCCATCAAGGAAGCGCTGACCGCGCTTGACGGATCAGTTAACGTCAATGCCGATCTGGAATCAGGCACCGTGGAAGTCACCAGCTCTGCGGAACCGGAAGCCATCCGCGCCGCAATCGAGGAAGCCGGTTTCCCCGCACAATTGGCCTAATGCCGTTAGGGCATGTTAGGTGGCGAACTTATGCAAAGGCGTTTCCCACGGGAAGCGTCTTTGCTGTTTTTGGACAAAAACAGCGTAAAACCCTCGCATTCTGCATTGGTTTCGAGGCTTCTTTGGTAAAGATTTCGATTTGCAAAGACTTTGTTTACCCTGTTTGAGCAACATGGCGTCGTAAGTAGTTTTTAGAAAGGCGCCACCATCATGTTATCAGGACACGCGGATGCCAATTCCGTCCGCATTGCCGTTGTCAGTTCTGACCCCGCCTTCCGCCGCATGATCAACGAGCAATTGTCGAGCATGCTGGAAGAGCGGTTGATGCAGCCCTGTGATTTTCAGATCTTCGACGACAAGGCCCCGGCGACCTTCCTCATGGAGCCGAGCTGCGCCCTTGTCACGTTCGATGACGAGGAAGACCTCAAAAGCCTGTCGCGCCTTGCAAGCCGTCATCCCAACATGCTGCTGCTGGCCTTGAGCGAGAATGGTTCGGTGTCACGCGCGGTTGCCTCGATGCAAGCTGGTGCCCATGATTTCGTCGCCCGCCCAGTGAGCGCCGCCGCACTGGCGAGCCGGCTGACCGAATTGCTGGCCCAACACCGCCCAGCGCCCCATCCAACACGCATAGAGGCGCCTGCAACAGCAGAGACCGCTTTGCATGTCTCCAATGGGCAACCGATTTCCGTGCAGGACAACTCGGAAGCGATGCGCGATTTTGAAGGCTTTATCGGCAAGTCTCCCGCCATGCAGGGAGTTTATGACCAGATCCTGCGGATTGCCGCCTCCAAAGCGCCGGTCTTCATCACAGGTGAATCCGGCACGGGCAAGGAAGTCTGTGCGCAAGCGCTGCATACGCGCTCCAGCCGTGGCGAAGGCCCTTTCATCGCCATCAATTGCTCAGCCATTCCGTCCGATCTAATGGAATCGGAATTGTTCGGACATATGCGCGGCTCATTCACAGGCGCCACCGAAGACCGCAAGGGGGCTGCTGAACTGGCCGATGGCGGCACGCTGTTTCTGGATGAAATCGGCGAAATGCCCCATGATCTGCAAGCCAAGTTGCTACGCCTGATCCAGACCGGCACCCTGCGCCGGGTCGGAGGGCATGAGGAAATCTCCCTCGATATCCGCTTTGTCGCTGCCACCAACCGGGATCCGGTCGAGGAAGTGCGTGCGGGCCGGTTCCGCGAAGATCTGTTCTATCGGATGCATGTCTTGCCGATCCATTTGCCGCCTTTGCGCGAACGCAGCGGGGACATCATGCCGCTGGCCCAATCCTTCCTGACGCAGTATGCGCAAGAGGAAGGTAAGGCCTTTGCCCTGTTCAGCACCGAGGCCGAACATATGCTCAAGGCCTATCGCTGGCCGGGCAATGTGCGACAGTTGCAGAATATCATTCGCCGACTGACAGTGATGTATGACGGGATGATTGTCGAAGCCGACTTCCTGCCTGATCTGATGCATAGCGACGAGCATTATGAAAGCGATCTGGATCACGCCATTTCCAACCTGCGCCATATCGGATCGGTGATGGCGGAGAGTATCGAGCCCTTCTGGATGCAGGAAAAGCAAATCATCGAAGGGGCTCTTAGTCATTTTAACGGCAACATCTCACGCGCGGCTGCTGCTCTGGAGATCAGCCCTTCAACGATCTATCGCAAGCGTATGAGCTGGGCGCAGAAGGAAGTCTGCTAGGCTTTTTCGCGCATCCTTGGAGCCGTCCAGTTGCTCCTGGACAAAGATAGCCTCTCGACAGACGCGTTTCTGCCGACTATGAGTGGGCAGATCCAATGTCTTGAAGAGAGATGGCATGATTTTCTGTATTCAGGGGCGGGCCAGCGAGGCCCCAAAACCACCCCAAACCAAAGCACAGCGTCGCAACTTCGTGGTCTGCATTGATAGTGACCATCCGCGTACCGCGCAGGAAGAGGCTGAGAAGGCGCTCGAAGCGATCGATTGCAGCTTCATCACCGTGACCCGTATTCTGGAAGTGCGTGGCGAGACGCGCGATCCGGCACTGGCCAAAATCGTGGACGAAGCCCGCAGAAACGGCCTTGGACTCGCGATCTATCGCTGAGTTCCGACCCGCTTCCCTCTGCCTGCAACGAAAGAGCCAGTCATGAGCTATACGTTCATTCGCCCTGCCACCGATGAGGATGGCCCGGCACTCAAGCGTCTGATCACCGAGATTTTTGCCGATTATGACAATTGTCTCTTCGTGGATGAGGAATTTCCCGAACTGGCCCACCCCGCCAGCTATTATGTGGCACTGGGTGGCCAGATGTGGGTGGCGGAATCGGACGGTGAGCTGGTTGGCTCACTGGCAGTCGGCGAGAGCCTGACGCCGGGCGTGTTCGAATTGTTCAAGGTTTATGTGGCCCGGAAGGCGCGTGGTCAGGGTCTGGCCTGGTCGATGTATAATCTGGCCACCGATCTGGTGGATAGCCGTGAAGGCCATACTCTCAAATTATGGACGGACACACGCTTTGTCGAAGGCCATCAATTCTATGAAAAGGTTGGCTTCGAGCGGGTTCCGGTCACACGCTATCTCAATGATGCGTCTGACACATGGGAATATTGCTACCGGCTGGACGCCCATGACGGCTAGTTCCGTTGACGATTGGACATAGAAAAGGGCGCTCCCATCCGGAAGCGCCCTTTTTTGCAAGGCCTTACGATCATTTGCCCTCAGCTCAGCGCCCAAAGGGCAAGGCTGCAAACCACGATATGCAGCAGGATCGGCCACCAAATGGGGCTTTGCGGCAAGTCTGGCAGGGACAATCCAGATCGCTTCGATCGTTGCGATTCCAGCTGCGGCATTTGAGTCCAATGGTCCAGGATACTCATGTCTGGCCTCCATTTCCCGGCATTCTGGACGAGCAAAATCTCTCACCCGCGCCTGTCTGAGGCTGGGGCTGCTTCCGTCTCAAAATCCCGTATTTTTGCGTTTACAGGCTGTATTTTATGGTTTGATGCATGAAAAGAGAATGATCGCACTGGCCAATATGATATGCTCAATGGTAGTCCTTGCATGAGACAGAAACCAAGAGGCCGGACGCATGGAAAATGGTCATAAATATCTGCTGCGCACCGACAGCTTTCCACCCTGCAATCATCCGTCGGGGGAAAGCGGCAACCTGAATTACTCCCGCAGTCTGGGCACAGATGGCAACTGGATCGGCTGCGGCTTCATTGCGCAGGTTCATTCGGACGGCAATTATTACAATATCAAGTTCCCCTATTTCTCCCTCGTTTATGTGGCCTCCGGCACGGGCAGTTATATCGATCAGGATGGCAATGTCTTTCCATTGTCGGCAGGGTCGGTGTTCATGCGTCTTCCCGGTATGGTCCATTCCAGCACGGTGGATGATGTCGCCAAATGGCGCGAATATTATCTCGACTGCGATCAGGCACTCTATGATCAACTGATACGGCAGGGACTGTTGTCCGCCAAGCTGCCAGTGTTGCAGCAATCCCCTTCTGATCGCCTGATGGGGCGGCTGGAAGACATGCTTTCGAGCCTCAAGCATGGGGTGGAGAGCGATCTGGCAGAGATCCAGATTCACTTCCTGTCCTTGCTGGTTTCCCTTACCCGGTCACAAGAAGCTGGCAGCAAGGAAAGCCAGATGCACAGACGGATCACCCAAGCCTGTGAGGATTTTGACCAGATCTATGCTGGTCGGCTCGATCTGAGGGCCTATTGCATGGACAAGGGCTGGTCCTATGAGCATTTCCGCAAGGTTTTCAAACAGCATACGGGCATCGCACCGCGAGACTATCTGATCCGACGGCGGATGGATCATGCCTGCCGCCAGTTGCGTTCAAGCTCCTTGCGGATCTCCCAGATTGCCGACCAGTTGGGCTATGCTTCGCAATATGAGTTTTCAAACCAGTTTCACCGTCATTTCGGGGTCTATCCGAAGCATTTTCGCAATGGGCATTAGCAGCCCGAACTGCTGCCCCCCGAGGAAGAACGCAAAAACTCCGCCATCCTTGCGAATGGCGGAGCAGGCAATCGTGTCAAATGTCGGTGATGGATAAGCGGGTCATCTAATCAGGATTTTGGCGCGTCTTGCGGGGCTGGCTGCTTCTGCATGGAGCGGCCCCATTTGCCGCCGCGGCGGTCGGATTTGTCGATTTTGCCGTCATCATTGCGGTCCATGCGCTCGAACATAAAGCCCGCCGGTTCGCTGATTTCTTCAAGGGTCACCTTGCCGCTGCCGTCGCGATCCATGCGCTGGAAAGCCCGCACCATACGATCCTGCGTCATGCGCATCCATTCAGCCTTGAACTCCTCAAGATCAACGGCACCGTCGCCGTTGGCGTCATTGTCCTTGATCTTTTTGGTCAGGCCGGCATCCAGCTCTTCCTTGGTCAGGGCGCGGTCGCTGTCGGTATCAAACTCCTTGAACAGCTGCATGGGACCTTTCATGCCGCCGCGCATGCCTTTCTTGTGCCAGCCGTGATGGCCTTTGTGGCCATAGTCATTGCCCCATCCCCGTGCGGAAGCCGGATCGGCGGAAACCAGAGTGGTTGCAGACAGGCCAGTCATCAGGGCAACAGCCAATGCGATTTTCGATGCGTTTTTCATATCATTTCCTCTCAATGTATGGCGCCAGTTCGGTTGGCGTTTTTAGGGCGATTTGGTTGCTCAATGTCGCGTTCAAAGTCAGAAACTCATTGCGCTCGGGCGGGCCTTTCAGCCCCTCTTCCCTTGCGCCACATCCAACAGATAGGGGGCAATTGCCGCGAAAAAATGCTGAAATTGCGCCATTTTGTCGCGCTCTGTAACCATCTTGCGGCTTGATACATTCGGTTACAAATTTCCCAACCATCGGCTGGAGACGCCTTTCATGGCCCATATGTCTCGGCATCAAGCCCGACTGCAGCCCCCCAAAAAAAGAAGCCCCGCCACCGATGGCGGTGACAGGGGCGTGATGTCAGATCAGAGTGAGATCTACAGGCTTAGTTGACCTGTGCCAAAGGGGGCAGAGGCGGCTGAGGGGCCTGCTGGGCCTGTGGTGTCTGAGGTCCCTGCGGGGCCTGTGGACCGAAACCCGGACCAAAGCCTTTGGGGCCGAACTGGCTGTTTTGTGGACCAAACTGGCCGTTTTGTGGTCCGAAGCGTCCATTCTGCTGGCCGAACTGAGGACCATTGGGGCCCTGCTGCATATTGCCTTGCTGCCAGCGGCCACCATGGCGTCCACCGCGACGGCCATCGTCGTCACCCCAGCGTCCACCGCGTTTCCCCATGCGCTGTTGCGGGCGGTCGGCCTTGTCGATTTTTCCGTCATCATTGCGATCCATGCGGTCAAACATGAAACTGGACTGCTGTTGCAATTCTTCCAGCGTCACCTTGCCATCCCCGTTGGGATCAAGGCGCTGGTAGGCACGGACCATCATCCGTTCGGTCTGCTTGGCCCATTCGGTTTTGAATTCTTCAAGCGTGATCGCCTTGTCACCATCGGTGTCATTGTCGGTGATTTTCTGCTCCAGCGCGGTCGCCAGCTCTTCCTTGGTCAGCACACCGTCCTTGTTGATGTCAAACTGCTGGATGCGCTGTTCTGGCCCCATTCCGCGCGGTCCACCCTTGAAGCCACCACGAGGGCCCATGAAATTCTGACCCTGTTGCGGGCCACGGTCGTTCCAACCGCGTGCAGATGCCGTATCAAGGGACAGTGCGGTTGCTGATACACCGCCGATCAAAGCGACTGCCAGTGCGATTTTGCTAAAGTTTTTCATTGATCCATTCCTTTGTTCAAGGGGCCAATTCCTCATTGGCCTTGGGGCCGTCTCACAGGCCGGTTTGCGCGTGATGACCCGCCCATTTGTTGATTGGGCTGGCCGGGTGATGGTCGGCGTGGATGCTGGCCAGTTGGTCTTGGTTTGGCCGTTCTGCCGATGCACTGAAGTTAGGAAGGATTTGTCGCAGAACTATCTCGCAAAGCGGCAGAATTGTCGCGCTCTGTAACCGCGTCCCAAACCGTTACAGAGCGATACAAATTACCGGACTTTGCGTTGAAAAAACCCGCTATTCTGGCTTTGTTGATAAGGAAATCATGCTATTTGAAGAAGCATGACCCACGCTAACCCGCACAGACAGCTTCTGTGAAGTGGCGCGTGCATCACACAGACGACGAGACCACAAGGAGAGACACATGGAGCAATCAGCACATATTCTGGTGGTTGACGATCACCGCGACATTCGTGAGCTGTTGTCAAAGTATCTTTCCAAGAATGGTTTTCGCGTCTCGGATGCCGATGGGGGGGTGAAAATGCGGCAGGTGCTGAAGACCGCCGCCATCGACCTCATTGTGCTCGATGTGATGATGCCGGGCGAAGATGGGCTGACGCTGTGCCGTCATGTGCGCGAGAATGAGAATATCCCGGTTATTCTGCTGACGGCTCTGGGGGAGGAAACCGACAGGATCGTCGGGCTGGAAATCGGTGCGGATGATTATGTGTCCAAACCCTTCAGCCCGCGCGAATTGCTGGCGCGCATCAAGTCGGTTTTGCGCCGCAGCCAGTCGATGCCACCGGAAGCCCAGCGTACCGAGGAGCCCGAGCTGCTTCGATTTGATGACTGGGTGCTGCATGTGCATCAGCGCGAGTTGGTCAGCCCGAAAGGGGTCACGGTTCCCCTGAGCGCGGCAGACTATCGGCTGCTGGTCACCTTTCTCAAACGCCCCACCATGGTGCTGTCACGCGATCAGTTGCTTGACCTGACCTCTGGTCGGACAGCCCAGATCTTTGATCGTTCCATCGACAATCAGGTCTCCCGCTTGCGCAAGAAGATCGAAGAAGACCCCAAAGTGCCCAAACTGATCAAGACCGTCCGCGGAGGCGGCTATGTCTTCACCGGCAAGGTGACTGGCAAAGTCTCTGATGCCGACCTGCCTGACATGGATGAGGAGACCGGCCTTTGATCGATAAAAAGCAGCCCACAACCAAGTCTGACGACAAGAAGCGCCCTTCCCCTGCGCGCTCCTTCCGGCTCTGGCCAAGTTCATTGGCCGGACAGCTGGTGGCTGCCTTGATGATTGCATTGGTGGTGGCCCAGGCGGTGACCATCTTGCTGTTTGCCTATGAACGCTCGAACATCGCGGTAACGACGACCCGCGGACAGGTACTGGACAGAACGGCCTCTGTTGTCCGGTTGTTGAATGAAACAGACGAAAGCCTGCATCAACGGGTGATCCGAGCGGCAGAAGGGCCGGACATCCTGTTCACCCTGCGTGACAAGACCAGCCTTTTGGTGCCGCGTTCAGGAACCAAGGAATCCTTTCTTGTCCGTCGTCTGGAACGCCGCGCAGGCCTCGAAGAGGGCACTGTGCGGATCAGTGATCTTCCGCGCAAGTTGACCTTCAACAAATCCGATCCCCAGTCGCGCAATGACGATGCTGTGCAATCGGATGACCGCTGGCGGAAATGGAAAGAAGAGAGGGACGAAGCCCGCAAAAGAGGCTTTGAGGCCTGGAAACAGCGTCATGACGACCGGATGCGTGATCGCAACTGGCGGGATCGACGCCCCAAGCTTGCTGCTCTGGACATGACCCTTGCTGTGCCCCTGAATAGTGGAAAATGGCTGCAGGTGCGCACTGGCTTGCCCAAACCGCCCGAAAAGTGGGGCCGGCCTTTTCTGATTTCACTGGTGACAACAGCGAGTTTCATCTTTCTGGTGGTCATCTTCACCGTTCGCCGTTTGACGGCACCGTTGCGCGATCTGGAAAATGCCTCCCGCAAACTGGGACGGGGTGAAACCATCGAGCCATTGGCCGAGAAAGGGCCAAAGGAAGTGCGCGGCACCATCATCGCCTTCAATGCGATGCAGGAACGCTTGATGCGCTTTGTTCAGGACCGAACCCGGATGTTGGCAGCGGTCAGCCATGACTTGCGCACCCCCATCACCACCCTGCGCCTCAGGGCCGAGTTTATTGATGATGAGGAAATGCGCGGCAAGGTTCTTGAGACGCTCGAAGAAATGCAAGCGATGACCGAGGCTGTGCTGGCCTTTGCCCGCGAGGATGCGACAAGTGAGGAAACCCGCGAGGTGGATATTGCCGCAATGCTGTCGTCGATGGTGGATGACTATCAGGAAATGGGCAAGGATGTGCGCTTCGAAGGGCCCGACAGCTTGATTCAGCTGTGCCGGGCGGTGAGCCTGAAACGGGCCATGCGCAACCTCACTGAAAATGCCTTGCGCTATGCTGGGGATGCGACGGTTCAACTCGCCAAAACAGCAACGGGGCTACGGATCGATGTCTGTGACCGTGGACCGGGCATTCCCGAGGATAAGCTTGAAGAGGTCTTCTCGCCTTTCTTCCGGGTGGAGGGATCACGCAATCTGGAAACAGGAGGCGTCGGGCTTGGATTGTCGATCACGCGCACAATCATCCGCAGCCATGGGGGCGACATCACACTGACCAATCGTTCTGGCGGCGGGCTGAAAGCAACCATTCAGCTGCCACGCTGACAGATGTGTCGAGAAGCGCGAAGGTTGGGCACAGCGTCACATTATTGTCATCTGTTTCAGTGCATAACCGGCAAGAACCAAAGAACCCGTTCAAAGTCGGCCGCCATCGCCATTCGGGCGAGGCCCATGTCAGGCCGGTTGATATAAGGATAATCCGATGACAGCACAATTGCGTCTCGCCAAGGCCGAGCAGATTGCTCATATCCGGCCACTCATTTTCTCCGCCTTCTCCCCCGTTGCCGCTCGCATGAAGAAGACGATCCCGGACGATGCCTGGTCCGATCTTGGCGACTATGTCGATCAGCGCAATCTCTATATTCTGAAAGACGAGGACGGTGATGCCATCCTCGGTGTCCTTTGCTTGAGAGAAGGCAAGGACCATATTCATGTCGATACGGTGGCGATCCATCCTGATCATCAGGGACGTGGACTGGGCACGATGCTGCTGCAGGATGCCGAAATGATTGCCGAGTCTCGTGGATGCCCACATTTGCGGCTGCACACGCCGGAAGTCATGGACGAGCTTCTTGGTTTCTATGAGCATCTCGGTTTCAGGGAAACCAAGCGCGCCCTGCCCAGCCATGGCCGCGATGACATTCTGCGGGTGCATTTCGAAAAAGAGATCGCCCATAGCGACTTGCGGGTCGATCCAGAGTTTGAGCATGATCGTCAGCTGTGCTGACTTTGCATGGCATCAGGGCCTGTTTCGCCCTTCCAGCTATCCCATCCATGCATTGCAGCAATGCCCGCCTCTTTCAGTCGAAGGCAGGGCTTGAGCCGTGAGAGCAAAAGCCTTAAGCAGGTCGTAATCTATCAGGCCAGCCTTTTGCCGTACCCTCTCGACAACACCTATTCGTGTCTAGGATGGCCTGCCCCCCGCGTGCAGGGGCAGAGCGCCCGTTCGCACGCCTTTTGTCAGGACAGGCTGATCCATGCGCCAACCAAAGCTACTGACCACCCTTCGCACGTATAATCGCCGCGCCTTTGCAGCCGACTGCATGGCGGGGATCACGGTGGCGATGGTGGCGATCCCGCTTAGTCTGGCGATCGCCATTGCGTCGGGGGCTGATCCGGGCAATGGATTGATCACGGCGATTGTTGCCGGTTTCTTCATTTCGCTGCTGGGCGGCAGCCGGGTCCAGATTGGCGGTCCAACCGGGGCCTTCATCGTTGTTGTCTATGACGTGATTGCCACCCATGGCTATGATGGTCTGGTTTTGGCGAGTTTCATGGCCGGGTTGATTTTGCTGGTGGCGGGGTTTTTCCGGGTCGGGCGCTTGATCGCCTATATCCCCGATGCGGTGGTCAATGGCTTTACCATCGGCATCGGCATCATTATCGGCTCCAGCCAGATCAAGGATTTCATGGGGCTGGATCTTGCGTCGGTTCCAGCGGATTTCCTTGAAAAACTGCCCGTCCTGTGGAATGGCCTCGACAGCTTCAATCTGGCCGCCTTCATCATTGCTTTGGGCACGCTGTTGTTGATTGTCGGCTTGCGCCATGCCTTGCCACGCTTTCCCGGCCTGATCATTGCGGTCGCGGTTGGATCGGTGATGGTGGCCCTGCTGCAATTGCCCGTGGATACGCTGGGTGGACGCTTCGGGGCGCTGCCAAGTCAATTGCCGGTCCCGGCATTCCCGGATCTGTCGATTGGGCGGGTCATTGAGCTGTTTCCTTCCGCGCTGATCATCTGCTTTCTGGCTGGGGTCGAATCCCTGTTGTCAGCCATGGTGGCGGACCGGATGATTGATGGCAATCATCGCCCGAATGCGGAGCTGTTGGCTCAGGGGGCTGCCAATGTGGCCTCGTCCCTGTTTGGCGGCATGCCAGCCACCGGAGCCATTGCCCGCACGGCAACCAATGTGAAAGCAGGTGGCAAGACCCCGGTTGCGGGGATTGTTCATTCGATTGTGATCCTGCTGGCCATGCTGTTTGCCGCCCCGCTGGCGGCTGGATTGGCGATGCCCGCGCTTGCCGCCCTGTTGATGTTGACCGCATGGAATATGTGCGAAGTCCACAAGTGGGGAGAATATCTGCGTGGAGACAGAACCGAGCTTGCGCTGCTGCTGCTTACGCTTATTCTGACAGTCCTAGTGGATTTAACCGTCGCGATCGGTGTCGGGGTTTCGGTTGGCCTTGCCATTCGTCTCTCGCGCCGCAAATCTGTCGAAAGTGACTGGCACATGCCGGAACGGTGAGTATCAATGGCTGTTTCACGTTTGCCCCGCCTTGTCCTGACCGGGCCTGAAAGCACTGGCAAGACAACCCTTGCCAAAGCCTTGGCCGAGCATCTGGATGGTGTTCTGGTACCGGAATATCTGCGAGACTATTTCCAAGTGGAAGGCAGCCTGACACTGGAAGATGCCATCCCGATTGCACAGGGCCAGTGGGTAAATGAAGAACGCGGTGCCGAACTGGCCAGCGAGCAGAACCGGCTGCTGGTTTGTGACACCGATCTCGTCTCCTCATTGGTCTATAGCTGTCATTATTACGAAGATGAGATCAACACCCCGCTCTGGGCCTTGTGGGAGCAATGGTCGGAGCGCCACAAGAAGCGCCTCGCCACCCCCCCCTATACGCCCCGTCTCTATATATTGTGCGATGTGGACTGGCCTTGGGTTGACGATGGCCAGCGTGATGCGCCGGACCTACGCGAGTTGTTTCTCAAACGCTTCAAAACCGAGCTGGAAGCCTTGGGCCATGATTTTATTTGCGTCACCGGCTCTCTGGATGAACGGCTGAGCAGCGTTCTTGCCCATCTGGTACGCCATCATGCAAACAGATAAGGTCCTTTGGACCGCGCCTTGAGATTTCCAGCCCTCCCCCCTTTGGCACACAGCCTCTGGAAACCGTTTGGAGACCAAGCCCTATGGTTTTTGTCTGTCAGCGAGGCGCCAGATGGCAAAAAAATTTGTCTCAATTGTTGACTTCTCCCTATGCCTTGCCTAAATGAGAGACCGTCGTTAGCACTCGCCTATTAGGAGTGCTAATACACTTGTTGAACGAGGAGCAGATCGCTCGGATGCCGCTATAAATGGTAGGGGCATAGCATGCCCAACCAGGGTCCGGGGACTGCATAACAGATTAGGGAACGTTTCAGAGATGAAATTCCGTCCTCTGCATGACCGCGTCGTTGTACGCCGTTTGGAATCCGAAGAGAAAACCGCCGGTGGCATCATCATTCCTGATACCGCCAAAGAAAAGCCGTCTGAAGGCGAAGTTGTTGCTGTAGGCAGCGGCGTTCGTGACGAAGCTGGCAAACTGGTTGCACTTGACGTGCAGGCTGGTGACCGTGTGCTGTTTAGCAAATGGGCTGGCACCGAAGTCAAGATCGACGGTGAAGATCTGCTGATCATGAAAGAGAACGACATTCTCGGCATCATGGGCTAAGGCCGGATCCGACGTCGTATCGCCTCACATTCCAAGTTTATAGATTTCAGGAAGAGCTCAAATGGCTGCTAAAGAAGTCAAGTTCGGTGCTGATGCACGCGAAAAAATGCTGCGTGGTGTAGACATTCTTGCCAACGCTGTAAAAACCACCCTGGGCCCTAAAGGCCGCAACGTGGTTATCGACAAATCCTTCGGCGCTCCACGCATCACCAAAGATGGTGTGACCGTTGCCAAGGAAATCGAGCTGGAAGATAAGTTCGAGAATATGGGCGCACAGATGGTGCGTGAAGTGGCTTCCAAAACCAACGATATCGCTGGCGATGGCACCACCACGGCAACCGTTCTGGCACAGGCCATCGTTCGTGAAGGGCACAAGTCTGTTGCTGCTGGCATGAACCCAATGGACCTGAAGCGCGGCATCGATCTGGCCGTTGCTGAAGCGCATAAAGCTCTGGAAGCTGCTTCCCAGCCAATCAACAATTCTGACGAAGTCGCTCAGGTTGGCACCATCTCTGCAAACGGCGAAGCTGAAATCGGCAAAATGATCGCCGATGCCATGCAGAAAGTCGGCAACGAAGGTGTGATCACCGTCGAGGAAGCCAAAACCGCAGAAACCGAGCTGGAAGTCGTTGAAGGCATGCAGTTCGACCGTGGTTACCTGTCTCCTTACTTCGTGACCAACACCGAAAAGATGATTGCTGATCTGGAAGATCCGTTCATCCTGCTGCACGAGAAAAAACTCTCCAACCTGCAGCCAATGCTTCCAATTCTGGAAAGCGTTGTTCAGTCTTCCCGTCCGCTGCTGATCATTGCAGAAGACATTGAAGGCGAAGCACTGGCAACTCTGGTTGTCAACAAGCTGCGCGGTGGCCTGAAAATTGCTGCTGTTAAAGCGCCTGGCTTCGGCGATCGTCGTAAAGCAATGCTCGAAGACATCGCGATCCTGACCGGTGGCACCGTGATTTCTGAAGATGTTGGCATCAAGCTTGAGTCTGTCACTCTCGACATGCTCGGCACCGCCAAGAAAGTCAACATCACCAAAGAAACCACCACCATCGTTGATGGCGCTGGCGACAAAGACGGCATCGAAGGCCGCGTTGCTCAGATCAAAGCTCAGATCGAAGAAACCTCTTCTGACTATGATCGTGAGAAACTGCAGGAGCGTCTGGCTAAACTGGCTGGCGGTGTTGCCGTTATCCGCGTTGGCGGTTCGACCGAAGTGGAAGTGAAAGAGCGCAAAGATCGTGTTGACGATGCTCTGAACGCAACCCGCGCTGCCGTTGAAGCTGGCATCGTGACCGGTGGTGGTACCGCACTGCTGCGTGCTTCCAAAAAAGTTGCTGAGCTGTCTTCTGATAATCCTGACATCACTGCTGGCATCAAAATCGTGCTGCGTGCCCTGCAGGCTCCGATCCGTCAGATCGCCGAGAATGCTGGTGTTGAAGGGTCCATCGTGGTCAACAAAGTCCTCGAAGGCAACGACACCCTCGGCTTTGACGCTCAGAACGAAAAATATGTCGACATGATCGAAGCTGGCATCATCGACCCAACCAAAGTGGTTCGCACTGCCCTGCAGGACGCCGCTTCCGTTGCTGGCCTGATGATCACCACCGAAGCCATGGTTGCTGACGCACCCGCCAAAGAAGGCGCTGGTGGCGGCATGCCTGATATGGGCGGCATGGGCGGCATGGGTGGCATGGGCGGCATGATGTAATAAGCATCACCGTTCAGTACCTAGCTGAAATTGAGGGCAGTCCCGACGGGGCTGCCCTTTTTTTTGCACCCATGCATTCCTGCATTTATGCGCTGCCTGCACATGGAGGCGATATAATGCCAGCATAACCGGTCAACATCTGACTGAGATTGTAGGCAGTCACGAAGGTGCCGCTTTTGAAATCTGCATATATGGAACTGGAACCAATTCTTAGATCAACCATTGGTTGCTTCGCAAATATTGACTGCAGTTACAGCTTATCGACACAAATTGCCAGTTCACCATCTGTTATTAGTATAAATACGCATCAAAACCGGAGCGTGTAAAACCAAACCGCGCCAGTCTTACTAAATTATCTGTAAATAACTAATCGCCATATCCATTTATTCCGCATTTGTTTTTAAACCAGTTTCTAATTTTACTACCTATAACCATCAGTATTTCGACATTAGTTCTTCTCCTTAGATCAAACACTATCAGATTTAATGATAATTTTACTGGATACAGTCAGTGTCATGGAAAATCTTTGATCTTGTGGGGTCACTCTATGTTTAAACTTTCAGGAAATCTCGATAAGGCACGTCTGAATGCAATTGGTGAGTCTTGGGCCGTGATCGAGTTCGATCTCGACGGCACCATTCTCACGGCCAATGACAATTTCTGCAACGCGCTGGGCTATTCATTAAATGAGATCTTGGGGAAGCATCACAGTATCTTCGTCAAGGATGATCTGGCCAGCAGCTCATCTTACGTTGAGTTCTGGAAGGCCCTTGCCTGCGGCAAAGCGCAAACGGGCGAGTTTCCACGCATTCGAAAGGATGGCGAGACCATTTGGATTGAGGCCAGCTACAGCGTCCTCAAGGATGGTTCCGGCAAACCATACCGCGTGATCAAGATTGCAGCAGATATCACACAGAAGAAACTGGAAAATCTACGCTCTGCCGGTCAGATTGCTGCCATCCAGCGGTCACAGGCGGTGATCGAGTTTGAGTTGGATGGCACGATCATTGATGCCAACGAAAATTTCTGCAATGCACTCGGCTATGCATTGTCGGAAATTAAGGGCCAGAACCACAGGGTCTTTATCGATCCCTCACAGGTCAACAGCCCGGACTATGGCAACTTCTGGAACCACCTGCGTTCCGGACAATACCATTCCGGGGAATTCAAACGAATTGGCAAGGGTGGCAAAGAGGTCTGGATACTGGCCACCTACAATCCGATCCTCGATGACACAGGCAAGCCGATCCGGGTTGTGAAGTTTGCCACAGACATCACGGATGTCGTTGAAAACCGCCTGCGCCGAATGACGATCCAGAAAGACATTGATGCTGATCTTGATCTGGTCGCAGATGCCGTCACTGGCACCAACCAACAGGCAGCAAGCGCCGCCAGCGCCGCGACGCAGGCCTCCTCGAGCGTTCAGACTGTGGCAGCGGCATCAGAGGAACTGGTCGCATCGATCGAGGAAATCAGCCGTCAGGTGGCGCAGGCCAGTTCGGTTTCGGGTCAAGCCGTGCAGGAGGCCAACCAGTCAGAAGGCATCATGGCAGGCCTGTCCGAAGATGCTCAGAGTATTGGTGAGGTCATCGAGCTGATCGAGAATATCGCCTCCCAGACCAATCTGCTGGCCCTCAACGCCACCATCGAGGCTGCCCGTGCGGGTGAAGCTGGAAAAGGCTTTGCCGTCGTGGCCTCCGAAGTCAAGGAACTGGCATCTCAGACCACCAAGGCAACGGAACGGATTTCAGCGCAAATCAGTTCGGTTCAGTCCTCAACGGGCAACGCCGTCTCCGCCATTCAGCAAATCAAATCCGTTATCCAACAAGTCAACGCCATCTCGGAGAACATCGCTGCAGCTGTCGAGGAACAGGCTGCTGTCACCCGCGACATTTCCGACAATATGCAAATGGCCTCCACGGGCGTCGCGACCATCTCCGAGAATATCGAGACCATTTCCAAGGCGACGGCACAGATGCAGGATTCCACCATCAAAGTTCGAGCCGCTTCCAAAAAGCTGGCTTGACCGTCACGCATAATTGCAACAAAAGGCCGCCTCATTGGAAGGCGGCCTTTTTGTTTGTCCATTTCCCAAGGCGGCTCAGCCCTCAGTAAAGCTCAGTAATGCGGCGGCTTCTGGTTGGCTGGTGGGCCGGCATTGTCTTCCAGTTCGACGACAGCCTCTTGGAGGAACTTCATCTTGCGGGTCAGGCGATCAATCATGTCCCACTGTCGAGAGACCATATCGGACAAGTCCTCGACCGTCTTGGTTTGATGGGCGAGCTGGATTTCGAGATCGACGACGCGCTCTTCCAATGGGTTTGACATTCCTCTTTCCTCGTTCTGGCTTGTTTGCTGGTTCATGGGATATCGCGCGCGCGTTGCTTTGTCGAGAGCCTTCTCCGGGTTGCGTTGTCCCGCCCCTCGTCCCATGGATGCGACAACAGGACAAAGGAACACCCTAAAAGTTCCCCTTTTTTTCATGAATTGACGCAGCGCAAGGAAAAATGTGCCAACTTCCGCAGAAATGTGGGGCGTCAAGCTTGAGGAAACAACGATGAGACTGGCCAAAGGCACTGATTATGCCTACCGCATCCTGATGTTGGTGGCGATGAATGATGATCGCAATCTGACGGTTGAGAGCGTTGCGAGCGCTTTGCATCTGTCGCGCACCCATTGCATGAAAATCATCGCGAAGCTGTCGAACAATGGTTTTCTGAAAACCATGCGCGGGCGCGGTGGCGGATTGGAGCTGGGCAAGGAGCCTGCCGAAATCCGTATGGGCGATGTGGCCAAGGTGATGGAGGCGGATTTCGGCTTTGTCGAATGCCTTTGCCCTCGTTGTGAGGATGCCCCCCAACCAGACTGTCCGATGTTTGGCGGCTGCGAAATGAGCCGTCTTATGTCCAAGGCGGTCAAGCAGTTTGTTGCCAGCCTCAATGAGAACAGCCTAGCGGACATCCTTGAACGCTCCAAAAACACACCCAATCTGGTGATGTGTGGCTGTGAAACCGGTCGCGGCACGCCGGGAAAAGCCGATGAACTTTCGCAATCGGCCCCTGTTTCTCTCGCTGCGGACTGATCCGAGCTGAAAGTGTTAGAAGCCCTACACCCGACTTGATATTAAAAGTTGCACTGTCTATTCTGGCACTCGTCTTTTTGGGGAGGGGCGAATGCTGGATGATGTGCATGTCAAGGATCGCGGGGCGCAGTTTTCCTTTCTGGTGCGTCAAGCCATCTCGCGCAGCGAGAGGTATGATATCAAAACCATCGCCAAGCGCATGGGACTGAGCTATCAGGCCTTCTATCAGCGACTGAATGGGTCCACCCCTTTTGCTGCGGACGAAATCCGTCGTCTGATTGCCGTCTTTCCCGACCCTTCCATCGTCAGCTATTTGCTGCGTGGCACGGCCTATGTCGCCGCCGAGCGGATTGGAGAAGCGGAAGGCGACCCCGAGGACACCCTTTACCAGGCCGCTCATCGGGTGGTTCTGGAGGCATCCGATGTGTTGCGCGAAATTGATGTTGCGCTTAGAGATCACCGGATCGACCATCGCGATACGGCTTCCATCGTCAAGGAAATCGAGGATGCAGAGCGCAGCCTGATCTCCTTGCGCACTTTCATTGCCGGGCGATAGTTGCCCTCCCCTCCAGATGATTGTTCACGCCAGCTTAAAAACCCGTGGCGTTTTTTTAGCGACGGCATACCCCTTTCCTTGCCATGTCTGGTGCATCAGACGCCGCGCACCGGTGAACCGATGTGCGCCTGCGCAAAGGAGATGCGAAATGCCATTCGATGCACCCCATGCCCATCACCAAAGCCTTCATGAGGGCCCTGTCACCCATTTGACGCCTCCTGCAATTGCACCATCAGGTGTCGAACTGACGCATTTGCTGGCCCATCCGCAAGGTCAGTGTGATCTGGAGGGCCTTGCGGCTGCAATCAGCATGCAGGACCTGGCCTTTGAATGCGAAGGAGACGGACAGCTGGCTCAACATCCCGCCTTTCCCGCAGCCGTGCGTCAGGTGATCGGGTCGGAACTGATGTCGACAGCCTCGCGCGAGGCACTGGCGGGACTGCCCTGCCCCTGGGGCCCGGCCTGCGGCCTGCATGTCTTTTTCAATGGTCAAAGCAACAAGCAGATGGCCGGACTGGCCTGCCCTTGGCTAGTGCGGACAGACAGCACTGGCGCGAACAGCATGCGCGTCACCTTGCGATTGTTCGGGCTGGGGCAGCTTTGGTGCAACAGTTTGGGGGAAGCAGCCCATCGGGCACTGGAGCGGGGCATCAATCTGGCGGGGGTGAAATCGGCATGCCAAGGGGTGCTGATCCGTTCGGTGGATCGTCTCTGGTCTCCCTTGCAAGACCCGGTCCCGACGGCCAACAGGGCACTGGTGCACTTCACCACGCCCTTCCATGGGGCAGCATCAACAGAAGAGTTGATGGATAGCCCTTCTGATCAGGCGACCGTCGGGTCGCAGTTCCTGAGCAGCCTGCTTTCGCGGGCAGAGGATATTGCACGCTGGCATGGCCTTTCGCTGGCAGTGGACCGTCAGACGCTGGATGATGCCTTTGCATCGGTTCAGATGACGATGGACGCACTTGATGTAAGCGAATGGAACCGGGCCATCAGCCAGAGCGGTACGGCCCGTATTCCCATGCGGGGACATACAGGGCTGTTGCAGTTGCAGTTGGGACCGGCGCAGGATCCGGCTCTGTTGCGGCTGCTGCAGATTGGCTCACAGCTTCATTGCGGCCAGGATCTAGCCTTTGGACTGGGGCGCTATGAGCTGTTCCTGACTGCCGATCAGGACTCGTCCTGTTGATCCTTGCGGCGGACGAAAGCGAGGAAGTCCTTCGACATGACACCGTGATCAAAGGCATCGGGTGGCGCGATCCGACCTTGCATAAACACTGCCATTTGCAAGGTCTTGGCGATGGTCTCCGCCCGGCTGATATAGAGATCCGCCGCCGCCTCGGGACACAGATCACGCGCGGTTTGGCGGAACAGGGTCAACCAGTCGGCGAAGTCTTCCGGATCGAGCCCCTCGAGCTTGAGATGGGCAGGAACAGGCTTGCCGCCATATTCCCGCGTCTGCATCAACATTGAGCGCCAGAATGCCTTCATCCGGTCCAGATGCTCAGGCCACTCCATGCTCAGGCCACCGGCAAACAACATGGCCAGCCGGGGATGCTGGCGGACCTTGCCGTAAAATGTGTCGACCAGATCCGAGACCTGCTGCTCGGTGATGGATGCGTGGAGCGGTTTGCCGGTACGTTGCTTTCTCACCAGAGGACGCCCGACCAACTCTTCGCTGGTAGCCGTGTGGGGGGCCTTGCCGAGATCGTTGTCGTCTTCCTGCTGCATATCACTTTCTTTCCCGCAAGCCAGTATTCTAGGTGTTGAACCAATCCATTTGATCAAAACGCCTTCCCGGGTCATTGTCAAAACGCTCGAGCCGAGCCCGGTCACGTTCCTCGTCAAGAGAGGGGCGCACTGCGTACCATATCTGGGTGTCTTGTCGCCAGCTGGATTTCTGAGGCAGTCGTTTGAACTGTTTGACTTCCACCAGCATCCGGCGGTTCCAGCTCTGGGCCTGATGCAGATCGCTATGCCAAACGAAACGGCGTGCCATTCTTTCACGCAAACCACCGGGCCGTGACAGGGTGGGCACAACCATGGCAATGGATCCGAGATTGAAATGCCCCAGACTGGCAGTCGCTCCCAACACTGCCGGTGCAAACATTATGATGGCCTCTTCCAACAGAATGAAAGCCGGCGATCTGCCCATATGCGCAATGAATCGCTTGATCTGGGTACGGAACTCCCCTTCCAAAATGCGCGCATCCAACCCGCCAAACCGCGCGGCAGCAATCAGATCCTGCCGACGCGGCAGTGATCCCTCAGAAAGGCGGTTGGCTGGAGCAAAGCCACTGCTCAACGGAGAGAATGCGCCTGTCAGGCTCAGATGCATTCCGATGACAGCTGACAGAGCCGGATTTTCGACCACCTCCTCGCGCAAGAGCCGAGCACTCTGGGGCCAAAGGTCCGACACAGGCAGACAGGCAACCGCTCCGAGAACCTGATGCCGCACGAGCTGCAGAACGGCCTTGTTGATGCCATCGGTCATCGCATAGTCCAGAGCACAGAGCAAGGCGAGTCCTTTTCATTCTTCAGCCGGTTTGGGCACCATGCCAGTGCAACTCGACCCATCTCCAGACATAAACCGTTTCATATTGATGGTCAGTTGGCGCTTCTATTCCGCAGCATCAATAGGCTCTTGATCGAACCTGTGCAATATGTGTTTTCGGGCCGGAATGATTCGTTGACCTCAACGCGAGACCTATTTTTCTTCGTGCGTACAAGGCGATATCGACTTATTTCCGAAGCGGCGGGTTCAGAACTGTTAAAAACACCTTTTGACAACTGGGCAAGGCGATCGGGTCTGGTCAACAAATTGGGCTTACAAGACAGACCATTCCAAATGCAGGATGGTCTCAATATTTCGGCAGGAAACCTGCATGCGACCATGGGTCCTGAGATTTGAGTGAAGAAATTGGTATTTAAATTCCAATCCACTTACGTCATACTCAAATCTTCGCCTTCTCATATATGAGGTTATTTTTCCGCGCGCCCAATTGTTCGTGTAAATAAAAACAATAGTAAATTCAGGACTAAACCCCACCTTAACTCTCAGCATTCCAATGCACAGCCCAATTTCAGCCTATCAATTAATTTTTCAGTTTAAAAAAAATCATTTAACAATAACTAAAGTCATAATTACAGCCATACATCACTGAACAAAATTAAAATATGTTTTTATCAAATCACAATACTGTCAATTTATAAATATCATAAAATTATTTTCCTGTATTTTTATAGATATTCTTTTTATTGACTATTAAATACACTTTTCTCCTAACTTGATAAGGAAAAAATCTGGCCTTTTTCAAGAATTTCCCCGTAGAACCACTTTTACTATGGAAAAGTGATCTCCTGTAAAATATACTGAAACACGGAGAAACCAAGACTGCCCGACCGGCATTTGTCCCCCAAATCGATGCCGTATAGGAGCGCGGTTTCTCCCAAGACGGTCCCCACATCTAACCGTCACGAGAGGTCGTCGGCAACGACGGCCTCTTTTTGTTAACTGTTGCCCTTGCGCCACGCCAACAGCCTGAACAACCGCTTCTTCATTAAACCACCTTGATCTGGCCGCAATGTCGCCGTATGGTTTGGCCATCATCATGAGAAGGGCTGGCGCCCTCGCCAACCTGCCAACCGCGGCAAGGTGGCACCTATTACGGGATGTGGCGGCATCTTTGCAGACCGCGAAGATGGCGCAAACACGCGGATATTCCCATATCGTCGCCAGTCTTCCAAACCGTGTCAGGTGCACCAGGCGCTTTGACATGCAAGGAAGGAACAAAAATGTTTGAAGCAGCCGATTTCGATCGTCACCATTCTGCAGAGTCCGATTCCATTCTGGCACAAGGACATGGAAAACGGATTTCATCTCCCCTGAAAGCACCTGTCGATGCGACCGCCTATGAACGGGCGGTACGCACCATTCTCGAGGCTGGGTTCAAGGCGCGGGTGTTGTCCTGGCGATCTGCCTATGATCTGGGCGCACAGAACAATCTGTCCCTCGAAGCGCTGCGGGAGCGCGTCAGCCAATGCGTCCGGTTGATTGATGCCGGTCTGGGTTGTGCGATTGACGAAACCCTGTTTGCGGCTTTGGTTTTTCATTATGCTCCGCTTGCGCGCGGTATTGCCCGTCAGCCCCGTTGATCCAACTGTGTGCACGGGTCTCAACGCACCCTCAGCTCGGTCTGTCTTCATCAGGTTGAGCGGGAGCGCTGGATTTTGTCTGCCGATTGGAAAATCCGACCTTCCTGAATGCGCCCCTCGCGGATGGCCGAGCGGATCCAATCGACCGCTTCGGCCGGGTGATCCGGGTCGGGCTTGAGACTGTTGGATAAAAGCAGCAAGTCA
Organism: Cohaesibacter sp. CAU 1516; assembly: GCF_005771485.1. NCBI lineage: Bacteria > Pseudomonadati > Pseudomonadota > Alphaproteobacteria > Hyphomicrobiales > Cohaesibacteraceae > Cohaesibacter > Cohaesibacter sp. CAU 1516. The sequence continues at coordinate 262,250 of NZ_VANT01000004.1, forward strand.
TAACCCGCTTCCACTGCTCTGAGCACCGCTTCACGGGGTTTGGCGACCTTGCGCACGGCTCCCATATCGAGGTCGTCAGTCATGGTCAAACCCTTGAATTGCAGGCCCCGCTGCAGCACATCCCGGATCAGGGTCCGTGAGAATGTGGTCAATTCACCATTGTCCTGCTGGGAAATCCGTACATAGAGATGACCGGTCATGATGATGTCGGCCAGCCCCTGTCGGACCAGCAAGGAGAAAGGTTTCAGCTCCTCCGGATCCCAACTGTCGCGAATGTCGACAAAGCCGTTATGGCTGTCCTTGTTGGACAGGCCGTGGCCGGGAAAGTGCTTCAGGGACGTGTTGATGCCATAGCGGCGATGGGCGCGGATGAAGGCAGCCGCATAGGCGACAACCGTATCAGCATCAGCGCTATAGGCGCGCAGGTTGCGGCCTATGACAGGATTGTAGGCACGATGAAGATCTGCAACGGGGCCCAGATTGAGCGTGAAGCCCATTTTGGCCAGTTCGCGGGCCGCCACTCCATAAAGTTTTTCTGCACCCGCCACATCTCTTGTCTGGGCGACACGCAAGGCAGACGGTAGACGCGTGAAGCCCTGCTTCTCGCGCAGGCGCTGAACAGCCCCACCTTCATGATCAACGGCAATATGGGTGACCTTGGCATTGTGAAACAGGTTGTTCAGCCCCTGCACATCACGACCCGAGCCAATATTGCCCGAGAGATAGACGACTGAAGAGGCCCTGCCCTTTGCCACATGATTGGCAATGGAGCGGGCAAAACGACCCTTGGCGCTCTTGCCGGAAAAGCCGATCATGATCAGACGCCCAATCGCCCGATCCAGATCAGCGGCATTGACGATGTCGGCCTTGATCAAGGCAGGCGCAGCAAGAGAACCGGCAGCCAGTTGCAAGGCCCGACGACGAGAAAGCAAGAAAGGCTGCTGCATGGATAGGTCCGCTGTTTGTGCCCGATGGATCCGCTTGGACGCGTCAAAACCAAGGCACAGGCGTGCTTGCATGATTCTGACGAGCCGATTTCGCTTCCCTTGAAGCCAGAGCTTTGAGTCGAAATCAAGGCTTCGGCAAAAAGCCTAGTCGTCGAGGCGCGCGATCAGGTGATCAAACAGCGGATTGGAGGCTTCGAAAATATAATCGAGGCTTTTGACCGACACTTCCGTCGCCCCCAAAGCCCTGAGGCGTGCGGCGATCGGATAGACGAAGCCTTCGGGCGCATGCAATGTGACGAACCCTTCCCCATGGCCGAGCGGCGCATAGACATTGGCGTCGGCAAATTCATCACAAATCTGCTGACTGACAGAGGCGGCATCAAAATGGGCGGCGGTGATTTCGCGCCGGGTGCGGGCAGCTTCCTCGGCCTGAATGCGATCGAGAATTTCGCTCAAGGCAAGGCGGGCCTCTTCGGACCAGTCCGCCGTGAGGGAGGCGACCAGATTGGCCTCGGAGCGCAAGATGACACCATCGTCCAAGATCTTGAGATTGTTGGCTTCAAGGGTCGAGCCGGTCGAGGTGATGTCGACAATCACATCTGCGGAGCCTGCTGCCGGAGCCCCTTCGGTCGCGCCAAGGCTTTCGACGATCTTGTAATCGACGATGCCGTGGCTGGCAAAGAAGCTGCGGGTCAGGTTGATATATTTGGTCGCGACCCGCAGCCGGTGGCCGTAGCGGGCCGGCATGTCGATGGCAACGTCGCCGAGATCTTCCATGGTGCGGACGTCGATCCATGCCTTGGGCAGGGCGATCACCACATTGGCGTGGCCAAAACCGAGCTTGATCAACAGATCGACATAGCGCTCCGGCGTGGTCAGATGCTCGCGGATCAGATCCTCGCCCGTCACCCCAAGATGGACGGAGCCGGCCTTCAGTTCCTTGGCAATTTCAGAGGCTGACAGGAAGGCGATTTCGACATTGTCGATGCCTTTGAGGTGACCGCGATAATTGCGTGCTCCGCCGGGACGGGCGACTTTCAGCCCAGCACGGGCGAAGAAGGCGTTGGCGTTTTCTTGCAGGCGGCCTTTGGAGGGCACGGCGATGATGAGAGGTGACTTGCTCATGATAATCTTCCCTAGCCCTCAGCTTTGTTCAAACGATCCAGCCAGATCACAAACCCGATGGCAGGCAGGGCCTCGAGCGAAAGATTTGCATCAACGCGCGGGGCCAACAGGCCCAGCAGGCGATCATAGCGCCCGCCACCGGCAACCGGGCTGGCTTCGCCTTCAAAATTCAGCTCGTAATTGAAGCCGGAATAGTAATCGAGGCGGCGGCCGAAATCGGCCTTGAAGCAGATGGGTGCATCGGAAGCAACAGACGCCTTGATCGCATCAACGCGCTCGGCAAACTGGCTCAAGGCGCCTCCCAACGGATTGCCTTCAGCCGCATCAAAGGCTTGCAACTGAGACAGGCTGTCATCAAGCGAACCGGAAATGGCGAGATAGCGAGAGATGGTGTCGATTTTCCCAGCGTCCCAGCCTGCATTGGCTGCCAGCTCGGCCTTTTCCATGTAACGCTCGGCAATGTCGCCGACAGACCGTCCGCCAACCGCCGCAAGGCCTGCAATATCGAGCATTTCCTCGACTGCGTCGCGCACGGCGGCAGGATCCTTGCCTTCGAGAATACGGGCAAGACCGGCAGAGGCGTCCTGATCATCCGCCCCACCCTGAGCCAGGCGCTTGAGCATCTTGTCGAGCAATGTCCGGTCGCCGAACGCCCCTTCAAGGCGGCGCTGCCAAACGGTTGGCGTTTCCAGCGCCGTCAACAAGGCCGAGAAGAGCGCATTGTCGCCAATGGTGACAATCGGGGTGCGGTTCGACAAGCTTTCGACAAGCTTCAAGGCCCCGGTGAGGCTGTTGGCGTCAAAGCTAACACCACCTTCAGGGTCGAACTGTTCAAGGCCCGCCTGCCAGCTTTCGCCGGGCAGATCGTCGCCACGCTGGCGGAAGACCGGACCAACACAGGCATAATTGGCAACTTGATCAATCGGGGCCGAGGAGAGATGGTGCAGGCAGGCAGGAATGGTGAATTCGGGCCGCAGCGCCATGGCTTCGCCATTGGCACCGGGGGCCACATAGAGCCTGCGACGGATGTCTTCCCCGATCAGATCGACAAAGACATCGGCATGAAACAGCACCGGCAGATCGATTGCGGTGGCACCTACGGCTGCAAATTGCTCGGTCAGCTCGGCCCGCATGGCATCGGTCATATAGGTCATGTCATCTCCTTACCCGGTTGCCCGGGGATCTTGGCGGCCCCTGTAGCCGCTGAGCCGAATTCACCCGGCAGCGTTGGCTGCAGAGCGGTCGGCGGCTTGGTCGGCCAGCATCTTCTTGACGGTATCCACCAGATCGGCAGTGGCCACTTCGACCTGTGCCGGGCGGCTTTCGCGCCAGGTGGCATTGTCCTCGATCTCGGCGGACAGGCGCTTGCCCTCTTCAAGATCCTTGATCTGAACGATGCCTTTTTCTTTCTCGTCCGAGCCCTGAATGATGGCCAGCGGACAATCGCGCTTGTCGGCATATTTCAGCTGATTGCCGAATTTCTTCCAGTTGCCCTGATAAAGCTCTGCCCGGATGCCTGCGGCACGCAGGTCCTGCACCATTTTCATGTAATGGCCGAGGCTTTCCACGTCGCCATCCATGACGGTGACCAGAACCGGGGCGACCATTGGGTCATTGCCGAGTTTGCCGAGATTTTTCAGCGCGGTCATCAGGCGGGAAACGCCGATGGAGAAGCCGGTGGCAGGCACATCACGGCCAACAAAGCGCTTAACGAGGCCGTCATAGCGACCGCCACCGCCGACAGAGCCAAACTGAACCACTTCGCCCTTTTCGTTGGTCACATCAAACAGCAACTCGGCCTCATAGACCGGGCCGGTATAGTATTCGAGGCCGCGGACGACAGATGGGTCAATCAGGATGCGGTCCTTGCCATAACCGCAGGCATCGAAAATCTGCTGCATGACTTCGAGTTCGCGGGTGCCGTCATTGTCCATTTCCAGCGTGCCTTCAGTGAAAGCAATCACTTTCTCGACATTCTCGGCGCTGAGGCCTGCGCCCTTGGTGAAGTCGCCGGACTCATCCTTGCGGCCTTCGCCAAGCAAAAGGCGAACCCCTTCGGGGCCGAATTTGTCGAGCTTGTCAACCGCCCGCAGCACCGTCAGGCGGCCTTCGACATGCTCATCGCCACCAAAGCCGATTTCGTCCATTACGCCATCAAGCACCTTGCGGTTGTTGACGCGGATGACATAGTTGCCGCGTTCGATGCCCAAGGCTTCCATCGTGTCGGCCATCATCATGCAGGCTTCGGCATCGGTCTGGACGCCCGGCGCGCCGACGGTGTCGGCGTCAAACTGCATGAATTGGCGGAAGCGGCCCGGCCCCGGCTTTTCGTTGCGATAGACATAACCGACGCGATAGGTGCGGTATGGCAGCTGGATTTCGTTGATATTTTCCGCGACGTGACGGGCCATTGGCGCGGTCAGATCATAACGCAGGCTCATCCATTGTTCGTCATCATCCTGCACGGAGAAGACACCGGCATTGGGGCGATCGGTGTCGGGCAGGAACTTGCCCAGACAATCGGTATATTCGAAGGTAGGCGTCTCAATCGGGTCAAAGCCATGATGCTCATAGACGGCCTTGATCTTTGCGAGCATGTCTTCGGTTGCGCGAATGTCTTCGGCAGTCCGATCCACAAATCCGCGCGGCAGGCGGGCCTTGAGCTTGTTGGGCTTTTTCTTGTTTGCCTTGTTCTGGGCCATGATTGGACGTCACTTCGTTCGGGTTGAAAGAGGTTCAGGCTGCCTTTGTTGGAGCGGCGAAAACCTGCCAGATCCACAAATGCACCCTGTTCGGTCTCTTCCCTAGCCCATCACTCAAGGCGCGACAAGGTTTTAGCCAGAAACAATTGGCGCAAAGACCCGATTTTCTCTCGCTTGTCGACAAGCATCATCACTTTGCCGTATCAGCAAAAGGTTGCGCAGACATGACAAAGGCAGCGCCTCAAGGCGCAGCCTTCGCAATTCGAGAAGTCGGTGAAAGGCTCTCGCGCCGGTCAGCCTTGCGGTGCTTCGCCTTTGGCCTCTTTGAGGACTTCAACCTGATGGGGATAGGGAATGGAAATACCATTGGCATCAAAGGCTTCCTTGGTGGCCTTAATGAAGGCGAATTTCAGCTCCCAATAATCAGCCGCCGCGCACCAGAGGCGGACCGTCAGATCGACCGAGGAATCCCCCAGATTGGTCACCCGTACCCATGGGGCAGGCTCCTGATGGACGCGCTCATCCGCATTGGCCAGATCGAGAAGGACTTGCATGGCCTTGTCCATATCGTCGTCATAATCGATGCCAAAGACGAAATCACAGCGGCGGACCGGATGAGCGGAATAATTGGTGACAATCGATCCCCATGCTTTGGAATTGGGCATGATGATCTGCACATTGTCCGGCGTCGCCATCTCGGTCACGAACAGATTGATATCCTTGATCGTGCCAGCCGTGCCGCCAATGTCGACATAGTCGCCCATTTTGTAATGGCGAAAGATGATCAGCATGACGCCAGATGCCACATCGCTCAAGGTGCCCTGCAAGGCAAGACCAATGGCCAAAGATGCTGCACCCAAGACCGCGACAAGGCTGGTTGCCTGAAACCCGAAAAGCTGAAGGACAGCGATGCCGACAAAGGCCAGAATGAGCCAACGAACCATAGACGAGGCGAAACTGACAAGGGTCTGATCAAAGCGGCGTATGCGCGAAAGGCGATTGCGGACAATCCGTCCGGCCATTCCAGCCACCAGATAGCCAATGATCAGGAAGGTGAAGGCCTTGACGACATTGATAATAAGGGGTGCATAGGCCCCCAGTTCGTTGATCAACTCATTCATGCTAAAACTGCTTCTGGTTTGAACGATGTGTTACCTTGCTGATCCGATCAGTGAACAGAGGGAGTTGTCGATCGCAACAGCAAAGTAGATTTACCTACACTCTTATATCAAATGCAAAGCAAAGCAAATGGTTGCATTGCCACAGGCCTCAAAACCGGCTTTGGGTGATCAGGCCGCATTGGGCCGTGTGAAGCTGTCGCGTTCACCCTCGATCACGTCACGACAATAGCAGCCTTCAACATGATCATTGACCAGTCCCATGGCCTGCATGAAGGCATAAATGGTGGTCGGGCCGACAAAGGACCATCCACGCTTTTTCAGATCTTTGGAAATGGCTTTCGAAATGTCGGTTTGGCTGAGCTTGACCAGTTCTTCATAGATCGGGCGGTCTGGACGATCTGAGGCACCGGGTTCATGGGCCCAGAAATAGGCTGCCAGCGAGCCGAACTCGCGGCGCAATTCCTGCGCCCGTTTGGCATTGTTGATGGTGCTTTCAATCTTTTTGCGGTGACGGACGATGCCCGCATCGGCAAGACAGCGCTCAATGTCGGCCTCGGAGAAGGCTGCCACCTTGTCCATGTCGAAATTGGCAAAGGCGGCGCGAAAATTCTCGCGCTTCTTGAGGATCGTGTACCAGCTCAGCCCTGACTGAAAGCCTTCAAGGCAGATCTTCTCGAAAAGTGTCCGGTCATCGGCAACCGGGTGGCCCCATTCGTCGTCATGATAGGCCTGATAATCGGGTTTACCACCGTGCCACCAGCATCGCGCCTTGCCATCTTCACCGATGATCAGTCCGTTGTCTGCCTGTTGATCTGCCATTGTGCTTCCCCCGCTCAATCAGCGCACACGTTCCGCCTTTGTTCTTATTGTGATTCCGTTATGGAGTCAATCAGGCGCACGCGCGGACCGAACCAGATCGACGCAGGGCGGACCGATGATGCGCTTGGTGCTATTCCGAGGGGGCTTGCGGGACGTTGATGGGCGCCGCCTCATTGGCTACGGATCGTGTTGCCTCATAGGCAGCGACCCATGCTTCATCCGGCATCTTGGGACATGGACGATAGGTCTTGTCATAGTCGACCAGACGCGGCAAGAAGGTCAGATCCGATCTATCGGTTGGATCGCTTTTGAGGAAGCCCATCTCCTCGAAGGTGAAGGCGATCCGACCATCATCGGTCTTGGCAGTCACCGCTTTCTTGAGTGATTGCCCCGTTTCCTGCCCGCCAATGAAGGACAAGGTTCCCTTGCCATCAAAACGGAACATGCGCATCGGAATGAGCGTATAGTTGGGAGAGGTGAAGGCGTAAACATAGCGCAGGCTGTTGGCATTGCCAGCATCGTCGAGGGTGGCCCTGTTGTTGGCGTCGCTCTGCTTTTCCCGCACACGCATGCCCACGGCCCGCAGAACGGCATGCGACATGGCAAGGCGGTGATAGAAGCCATCAAGGCCCTCAACCGCATCATTCAAGCGGTAGGCCAGCGACTTGTGCATCACATCATCGACCGGCCATGGGTGAGACCCGTCAGGAAGCGGAGGCCAATAGTCTTTTGCTCGCTGTTTCACGTCTGCCAGATAGGCTCGATATTGTTCATTGGTGACCGGGCCAAAACTGCACGCGTCCTGATCCGATTCCCGATAGAGATATGGCCAGGCAATGTTGGCCATATAAATGATCAGGATGAGGGACAAAAGAAAGCGGGGAAGAAGCGATACCAAACGCTTGGCAAAAGGCGGCATGTCAGTCTCCGGTGGTCAAACAGCACGTCCGGGCACGACCAGTATGGTCTTGTCTGGGCAAGAGGAAGCTTGTTTCTTTCTGCTTCTTCCGAGACGGAACAAACAACAAAAAAAGCCCAAGGGTATAGTCCCTAGGGCTTTTAGACCATTTTTTGCAGATTGTGAACTTAGTCGAACAGGGCGTCGATGTCGTCCTGGCTGGCCACACCTTCTTCGCCCCCCAGAGCCGGGCCGTTGAGCAGTGCGTCGTCGCCGGTCTTGGCCAACGGATTGTCCACTTCGATTTCCTGGAAGTGGTCGATGCCGCCCCAGATTTCCATCATGCTGACGATGCGCTCTTCGATGAAGCGCAGAACATTGACCACCTTGGTGATGCGCTGGCCGGTGAGATCCTGAAAGTTACAGGCCTCGAACATCAAGACAACGCTATCCTGAATTTCATGAGTCCATTGGTCTTCTTCACCGGTCAGAACCTTGGACAATTTGTTGGCATTGTCATCGATCGTCTCGGCTGCGGCCAAAATCTGCTCGGTCGCCTGCTCGGTGCCCTGCACAATGGCGTCAAGTTCGTCGGTGACCCTGTTCATCTCTGCGGAATGCAGGCCATTCACATGCAGGGTGGCAATTTCGCGCTTGGTTTCGGCGATGGCTTCATAGATTTCGTCCATCTCCTTTTTCAATTTCAGCGCTTCATTCATCTCGGTGCGGTAGGTCTCCACCAGATTGGTGTTGAGTTCCTGAGCCGGCTCGATCAGGGAGCGAAGAGCTGCCAGCTCTGCCATGATCTGGTTGTGCTGCTCACCCGTCATCGCCGAATTGGCTGCTGAGGTTTTTTGTGGCAAGGCATCGCCCAGAATTTGTTCGATTCGAAATGGTTTCGTAGCCAACGCCATTTCCACTTTACTCCCACAGATCATACTTCGGATGCGCTCCGCCCTATTAATAAGTAGAAAAACTTAGTGAGCGGCCGCACTATTTTCATCAAGGGTAATCCTTGCGTTGCAGAAGTCTATCTTGGCTTTCGTTAAGATAGGGTTTTTGGAAACTGAAAAATGAAATTTTTATCTACCTGTATTCGTTGTAGAAATCTTGCTGCTTTTCTCACTCCTTGCCATCGACGCAAAGATTGTCACTGTGGTGCCATATGTGCTGTTTGCTTTCTGCAAGACTAACAAGCAAAGAGAAGAAACCGGACCGACCCCTGTCGGATTTTTGATTGGGCTGGTGACTGGCTTTTTTTCGGTCTGTTGGATAGTGTCTTTTCCAGTCAGACAGACAGCCCTCCCTGGATGGGTTGCAAAGTCCGTCCAAATGCGACCGATATTCAGTAAGACATGCCCAGATGCTCCGATTGTTCGACAGATTGCCGTTCCCTTTTGCCATGCTTGTGATTGGTGCCAAGCGGATGGCATGCATCATGCTGGCTGCTGCCTGCCTGACCCTGTCGGTTCAAGGGTCTGTTTTGCACGCTGCCAATTTTGCCGACACCGATATCGCCGACGGGTTTTACAAGACGGTGTTCGGGGCAGAAATCCGGTCCCTTAGCTGGGGAAGCCAGACGAACCGGGTCAAGAAATATGTCACACCGGTAAAGATCTGGATCGACAATCGCGCCCGGCTCAATCGACTGAAGACAGTCAGGCAGTTTGTGCGCAATCTGCCCAGACAAATTCCCGGACTGAAGGTTCGCTTTGCCCGGACTCCTAAGGATGCAAATTTCCGTATTTATATAGTCGATGCCAAAGATTACGAGGAAACGGTGCGGTATGAGGTGTTTGGCCAGGCCAACATGGAGGTGCCGGGGCAGTGCATTGTGCGGGTTCTGTCCCGCAGATCGGGCATCTTGCGTTCGGACGCGGTGATCGTATCGGATCAGGGCCTTTCCCTGTTTCGCCGCTGCATGGTGGAAGAAATCCTGCAAGGACTGGGGCCCCTGAACGATGATGCAAGCCTCATCCACTCCGTTTTCAATGATACCAGCACGTTTGATCACTTTACCCGTTACGACCGGCTGATCATGAATATGCTATATAATCCGGATGTTAAACCGGGCATGACCTTAAGGCAGGTGCGTCCAATGACCCCTCGCCTGCTTAAAGAAGCCAAACGGATCGTTGGCGCGCGCTAAGCCCTCTGACCTGCAGAGGCGCCTCATCCTGACAGGGTGTTTTACTCCGCTCAGTCTGGATCACGCGCGTCGGGTTGGTAAAGAATATTGGTAAATTTTTCCTTTTTTTACACTTTCTTTACGCTGACTCCATTCAGGCATCCAAGCAAGCTTTTGTTTACCTTTTTGTTTGGTTTCAAGCCTACACTGAGATCCATAATTCGGGAGCATCCTTTGAATTTTGCTCCATAAGTCAGCTATTCGCCCCGGCCGCTCAGTCGCCGGATGACGTCGATAATGTGTTGTGAGTCTGTCGATGAAGCGTCTTGTTTATTCTCTTTGTGCTGTTGCACTGAGCAGCGGCGGTGTGATTTCCACGCCCGCTGATGCCACTTCCCTGCGCTATGCACCGCCACCGCCGGTGATGCTGAGCGCTGACCGGATCGATCCATGGATCATGCAGTTGCGTCCCGGTCAGGTCCGCGCCGTTCCAACAGAGGTGCGGCCAAAGGTCAATCGCAAGCATTATGCCTCCGTACCGCGTCAAGGTCGGACACAGGCGCTGTCGGCGAAAAAGACCAAACGCCGCGCCCCCACCATTGATCCACGCTTCTTGCCCACGGTGGTCGATTATCAAGGCCCGCACAAGCCGGGGACCGTGATCGTCAATACCAATGAGCGCTATCTCTATCTGATTGAACGGGACGGCACAGCCCGCCGCTATGGCGTTGGTGTCGGACGTCCCGGCTTCGAATGGGCGGGCGCCCACAAAATCACCCGCAAGGCCGAATGGCCAAGCTGGCGGCCACCGGCAGAAATGCGCGCCCGTCAGCCGGGTCTGCCTGAATTCATGGAAGGTGGTCCACGCAATCCACTTGGTGCCCGCGCCCTCTATCTGGGGTCCACCCTGTACCGAATTCACGGCTCCAACGAGCCCTGGTCCATCGGCCAGGCGGTCAGCTCCGGCTGTATCCGGATGCGCAATCAGGATGTTCAGGACCTTTATGAACGGGTCGGTGTCGGCACCAAGGTGGTGGTCATTTAAAACCGCCTCTTCAATAGCATTTATAAAGTCAAAAAAGTTGAGAGAGAGATCCACATTGGATCTGTAAACTGGGCTTCCTTCGGGAAGCCCTTTTTTTGCGACGGCTCCAAAAACGAAAGCCCGCATCCAATCTCACGGACCGACGCATGGCATCAAAGCTACGGTCCAGCCGCAGCATGGAACAGTCAAACCGGTTGAGTGGGATCAGATATCGAGTTCGATGAAGGAAACCGAACGTAGGCGCTTGTCATGATACATGCGGGCATCGGCAAGGGTCGTCAGCGAAGACATGGAGCCATCGCCTTCGAAGAAGTGGACCACCCCCATGCTCAGGCCGAAGGACTCGAACCCCTTCTCGGCCAGCGATTGCTCGACTTCGTTGATCTTTGTGCGCAGGTCCTCGGCCTCGAGCGCCCCGGCACGCGGGAAAATCTGCACGAATTCATCGCCGCCCAAACGGAAGACCCGGCTATCAGGGTCGATTTCGGACAAATGCTGCGCCACAAGGCGCAGGGCACGGTCGCCTTCTTCGTGCCCCAGACTATCATTGATCCGTTTGAAGCCATCAACATCGACCAACATCACGATGGCATTGCGCATGGCATTGGGATCGAACATCGCAAGAACCGGTGAATCCTTGGTTTCGAAAGCCATGTCATCAAGGCATTCCTGCAAATAGGCTTCACAGGCCCGGCGGTTGCCTTTGCCGGTCAGGGCATCGGTATTGGCTTCAGCGACCGCAACCCGCGCCTCCAACTGGGCATTGTCAGCCTGAAAGAAGGGGCCATACAGAGCTCGCACTTCGCGCAACAAGGTTACGGTCTCATGGACATTGCCCGGTTCGTGATCATCAGCCAGAAGCGCAAAGCCAACGCATTCCTTCTGCATATCCTTGAGCGACACGCCAACCAGATGCCTGATGCCCAGTTCCTCGGCCAACTCGTGCCGGGCGAAGCATTTCGAAATGGCACTGGTGGTGATGATCGAACTGCAGAAGTCCATATCATCGTCCGGCGCGATATCGGGGATGATGCCCGAGCGGATTTTATCGCCGTCAAAAGCCACATCAAAGGTCACCGCTCCGACCTCGGGATCCTTCGTCCCAATGGCAACCCATCGGGAGGTAACAAATTTGCGCAAGACCTGCATGGCAGCCAGACTTGGTGTGACACCATCAACCACCTGACGGCTGAATTCTTCGCGCAGTCGCTCGATGCGCTCAACCAACTGGCAATCCTGACGGAAAATATAGGCGGTGTTGGACCCGACCGGATGGCAGGACACAGTCCAGCCTTCCAGTGAGTTGTCGGCAGCAGGTTCCCAGCACTGATCGTGGCCGCCGCTCCCGTTCACCTTGCCATTGTGGTCAAGAACATGATTCTGGAGGAAATCCGGCAAAGAGGACATGGACGCGTTGCGATAAATGACGCTGCCCGCAGCGGACACAATCATCACCCCGTCACTCATTCTCTCGAAAATCGCATAGAGATCCATTTCAGGAACCCGCAATGTCGCCGTCATTCTGTCGTCCCCACTTGACATGCTTGCCTTAACTATCGCGGGGAATTGATAAAATCTCATTAAACAAGGGCAATTATACATACATGCCCTGAAAAGTTGCGCAGCGCTTGGGTGACAAATCACCAAGAAGCAACCCAAAGTATCGATTTTCATGAACAAATTCTTGCAACAAACACAATATATGGTGCGCATAGGCGTCTGTGGGTATCTACGTAGAAGTTCCCCACAGCTTCCCCATGCCAAAGTCGCATCTCGGCATGCTGACGCAGCGGCAATTTGCCGCGAAGGAGAAAAAATGTTGCTTTTGATGTTTGTCATTAATCCAAGCATGCAATTGATGCGATATAGAAATGAAGTGTTCGGGGTCGAGGATGGATAGGGTCCTGAACGACAAACTCTTACAAAGGACCAAAACATGAAGCGTCTCGTTTCCGTTGCCGCGATCGCGGTACTTGCAATGACCGGTGCAGCCCTTGCTGAAGGCGATGCCAAAAAAGGCGAAAAAGTCTTCAAAAAGTGCAAAGCCTGCCATCAGGTTGGCGAGAAAGCCAAGAATAAGGTCGGCCCGATCCTCAATGGCATTGTTGGCCGCAAGATCGCATCTGTCGAAGGGTTCAAATATTCCAAAGCCTTCACCGAGAAAGCTGAAGCCGAAGCGGATTTTGTTTGGAGCGCGGACAATCTGCACGCTTATCTGACCAAGCCCAAGAAATTCATCAAAGGCAACAAAATGGCATTTGCTGGTCTGAAGAAAGAAAAAGACCGCGACAATGTCATCGAGTATCTCAAAGGCTTTGCTGAATAAGCAGCCTTGATCGCCTGCCCGACCGGGTGCAGGCTCGATCTGACAAGACCCCTCTGGCCTCGCTGTGCCGGAGGGTTTTCTTTTTGGCCTCACATGGTGCGCTTGGCATTGTCTGTTGCAAGAGCAGTGTCTCGTGGAAGGGTCAGGCGATGGATTTGAGGGTCAGGCGCGTCCGCAACTGACGCAGATCACGCCAGAGCCACCCCTTTTCTCGAAACGCGATGCGTCCATTGACAATCTCGACCCGCTTGCCTTGCTCCTCACCGCCGATGGCCTGATAGAAATTCTCCGCCTTGTCATTGCCGCCAACCATCCAGAGGCCGGCCATGGCATAGCCTGCATCAATCAGTCGCTCGGCCAGTCCCGCGAAAAGCTGCTTGCCAAAGCCGGCACGCTGGCGTTCGGGATGGATGTAGATCGCATAGATTTCCGCGTCGGCATCAATTTCCGATCCTTCCCGATCCCCTTTGCGCATGGGGCCGGCAAGACCATAGCCGATCAGATGTCCTGCCTCTTCCAGTACCAGAGCAATGAGACCGGAGGTCGTGTCTTCCAGCCAGTCGCGCCAATGGGGAGCTTCAGCCCGGGCGTCCAGACTGGCCAGCGCACTGTCCGGCATCAATCCGGCATAACTATCCCGCCAAGTGATCACTTTAAGCTCGGCGATGGCCATTGCATCGTCCGGAGTGGCAGGGCGTATCGCAATGGCATCAAGGGCGGTCTTTTTCATCTGGTCTACCGATATTCTCAATCTTAAGGGAATGGATGAGAAAGCTGGATCCGTGCCCACGGTCTGCCCAACACGAGACGCGCGTCACGCACGAGATACGCAGATTGATATGGTATGGGATTTCGAAACACTGGCCCGGTTTCCGGCATCAGTTGGGTAGGCCAGGGAGGTTTTGTTCACTCCCCAGCCTGACCCGGCCCCCTCGCAATTCGACGGTGCATCGCTGGCGGCGACGCAACTATCAGCATGATATCTCGTTCGAATTGGACACAGAGGTCCGGCGCGCCATCACTGTATCAAGAGCGAAGGCAGCCACAGTACGGTTTCAGGCCTGATCAGACAGGCCGCCAACCCAATCAACTGAAGCATGATGAACAATAGCAAGCTGATCGGGCCAGTTTGAGTCTTTCTGAGGTCCGGCGCAAGTGTTTTTATAACCAATTCGCCATTTTGCTTGGCGTAGGTGACCAGCCCCGAGATAAGGGAGAGCCACAACAGGGCTGCGAACCAGAGCTTCGCCTGAATGATTATCTCATTGGCCGTCAGCAAGTTAGATGGTTGGATTGAGGCCAGCCGGGTGCCAATGCCGGCCCATTTGGGCGTCAGAAGGCTGTTGAAATCCATATGCGTAAAAATGGGCATCAGCAGGGGAACCACCATTACCGCCAAGATCAACGAGTCCAAAATCAGCCCCAGCAAGGCCAACGCTGCCAAAAGGGCAATCAGGGCCAGCCATGGTTGCGGCCCGCTATCAGGCGGCACGATAAGCGATGCCAGTTGCTCCAGCCTCAGCGCGCCACCAAGATCCAAATAGACCATATGGAAACTGTAGGCAGCAATAAGAATGGCCGCGACGGCCCCTGCGGTCACCGCCGCCCGGTTCATCACCTGCAACAGAAGGCTCGGCCCCAAACGCCCCTGACAAATGGCAACCAGAATGAGACCGAGGGAGAGAATGGCAAGGGTCGCAAAGAGGGACACCCGATATTGCGTTAGCAGGATGAGCGCACCACCACCCAACAGAAGCGGTGGCAACAAACGCATCAGCATGGAAAATCGGGACGGCTTTCTGCCTGGAGGCGGCGCCCCCTCAGGATAGCCGGTGGCACCGGAGAGCCAGTCCTGTTTGAGAGTCTGATGGCCCAACTCAACCCACATACCAAGGATCCAGTTGGTCACATAAAGACCCACCAGAACAAGAGCGATGGGCAACAAGCCAAGGGTTAAAAATTCGGTTGGTATTTCAAACGTCCGCGCCAGGACGATGCCGAGCACGGCTCCGGGGACAAAGAGTGTCATGAAGATCGAGCGTTCCGGAGCTTGAGGCTTGCTGGATTTTGGTCGTGAATTCCGGGGTCGGTGCGGTTGAGCCGCTGCATTGGCCACTGAACAGGGCAGTTGGAACTGACTTTTGAGCGCGTGGGAGAGGCCGGCCATCTGCCCGGTTTCGATCATCAGTTCGCAGAAGAACAATAACAAAGGCAGAGCGAGCAACGCCGGATCGAGCAGGATCTGGTTGAAAATCTGGGCTGGAAGGCTGTGATAGTCGGCAAGATGAACAAGCCCGGACAGATCACCAAACAGAGCAAACAAAAAAGCCAGACCACCAAGAATGAAGGCGATCGGATAGCCGGTCAGCAGCATCAGCAATGCGGCAATCAACAGCAAGTCAGGCGCGTGGCTTTGCCAGATTGGCAGAAGTGTCTGAACGGACGCCTCGATCATGCCAACTGTTCTCCGGACGAATGTTGTTTGGTCGATTGATCTTCGTCCAGTTTTGTTTTGGTTCTAGCCGGGTTGACCCGTCCTTCCGACCTTGAAGGCACAGCCGACGGCTGGTCACCTTTTCCGGTTGACCCTGAAACAAGCTCCAGATGGGTCGCCGAACGCTTGACCAGATAGTGGGGGCCGTAAAGGAAGATCAGCGAGCGCAGAATGAGACTGAGGCCCGCCAGCCCGAGGAGCAGGAACGCTGCGGGAAACATGATATAGAAGCCCCATTGCGGCACCGACAATCCGGGCAAAAGGGCGTCGAGCGCCATGGTGACCGCACTTTGGTCGCGCGCCAAGGTCGCATGGGCCCAACCAGCCTCAGTCATCACCCAACAGGCAGGCAGCAACAACAGCAGTGATCCGACAATATCGAACCAGGCCTGTATGCGAGGGGACTGCTTCTGGCGTATCAGAAGATAGCGATGATGAACATTGCCAACACAGGCCGCCGCCATGCCACCAAGCATGATAATGGCACTGAACCAGACAAACATCTGGATTTCCGGTCTGGCGGACAGCATCGGTGCATCCTGCCAGGACACCAGATTGAGCGGCAATTGATCGACCGGCTGAGTGGCGGTGGAAGCAAAATAGAGGGGAAGGATCAGCAAGGGCAGATAAAACAGGGCCGACAAGCGAGCAAACCCGGTGATCACACTTTCAATATCCCCGCTTGCTTCATAGGCGCTGAAACGGGCCCCACCGGGATGCTTGCGGCAACTGATCATAAACACCAATGCCGCGATGAATAGCGCACCAAGCAGAGCTGCAATGAAATGAACCAGATTGCCCAGATCCATGGTGACGCCATGGGGTGAGCCAAAGCGATTGATCACCGCCTGAAGGCCAAGAGGATGAATCGCGAACACTTCCGCGCCAATCAGAAAAGCGAGTAACAGGAAGATCGGTCTCGCCTTGCGGATGACCGCGACAAACGCCAACAGAGCAGCCAAAATGAAAGCAAAGGCCACCAGATCCGGGCGCAGAACAAAACATGCCAACGCAGCCACCACAGACAAAAGGGCGCAAATCAAGCCGGTCATCTAAGCGTTCCCCCTTTCGCTCTGGTCATTGGTTACGTCCGATAGGGATGCGCCCCATCAGCAATTCCTTCGCGCAGCATGACACAACAAAGAAGCAGACCGCACCCAACCGCATCACAAAGGTCATCATACTTCGCAATGGCTTGGGATCAATCATTCGTCCCTTTTTCGGCCTGACAATGCCGCCTATCAAGTTTGACACAGATTGCGACATTTCGGTTCATGCTAATCACTTTTGTGCAGCATTTTGTTTAGACATTGTTAACGACGCCCCCTCTCAACAGATGCTTTTGCCAATGGCAACTCCTGATGCCCATCACCGGCTTGAGCCATGGGTTCAGCATCGGGCTGCAGGGCTTGCTTGCGGCAGGATCATCCGGCATGGAAGGTCGCGGTGGGACACGCAGTTGAGGCACACAATTTCTGCGGTTGATTGATTTCCAAAAATTGGTAAAATAAATTTACCAAATCAGCAACGTCGCCCTTTGAATTCCGGCATCGTAAATGCAATAGTGGTTTTGAAACAAGACCTACTTTGGCTGACATGCTCCCTGAAACACGCGACAGACCATAGTCTCGCCCCCTATTCTCCCTTTGGAAGCAACCATTCATGATTTTCAGCTCCATCAGTCAGAATCGTACATCAGACGCCGTGGTCAATCAGTTGGAGCGGCTGATTCTGGAAGGGGTGCTGCGCCCGGGCGACAAGCTGCCACCGGAGCGCGACCTCGCCACCCAGCTTGATATTTCCCGTCCGGTTTTGAGGGATGCTCTGAAGGATCTCGAACAGCGCAACTTGCTGCGCTCGCGTCATGGAGGCGGCACTTATGTGTCCAATGTGGTGGGTACGGTCTTTACCGATGAGATTTTTGACCTGATCCGTCGCCACCCGAAAGCCCAGAGTGACTATTTTGAATTTCGCCGCGACATGGAGGGCATTATCGCCGAGCATGCTGCCTTGCGCGCCACCGATGCGGACAAGCTGATCCTGACCCGGATCATGAAATCCATGCGTCGCTATCATGAAGAAGGCGACCTACAAAAAGAGAGCGAGGCGGATTTCGAGTTCCATCAGGCGATCGTTGAAGCTTCGCACAACATGCTGATGATGCATACGATGCGCTCCTGCTATCGGCTTCTGTCGGAAGGCCTCTTTTACAGTCGCATCCGGCTGTATGAATGGCCGGGGGTGCAGGAAGCCTTGCTGGCCCAGCATGAACAGATCCACGAAGCCATCATGAACAAGCAACCCAAGGAAGCCCGGATCGCGGCCCAGCGCCATATCGACTATGTGGAGCATACCATCAACCGCACCCAGCAAGCGGGCAGCTGGGAAGAGATTTCCCGCATGCGCCTGTCGCAACTGGCAGACCGCAATGGTGGCAAGCAGGGATCGTGATGAATGAAGGGATTTCTGGCGCAACAGGCCGCGCCTGCCCTTCCCAGACTTATCAATCAAAAACGCAATCACCCAATGAACCGGACCGAACAAGATGGACCAAATCGAATTGAATCTGGAAGCTGAGGCTTCGAACGGCGAAGAGACACAGGCCAAGGGCAAACGGGTCGGCCTGTTTGTCACCTGCCTTGTTGACCTTTTCCGCCCCTCTGTCGGCTTTGCAGCAGTCAAGCTGATTGAAGCGGCGGGCTTCTCTCTCGAGGTCCCGCGGGATCAGACCTGTTGTGGCCAGCCGGCCTATAATTCGGGCGACAAGCAGGATGCCAAAAAGGTGGCCAAACAGGTGATCAAGGCCTTCGAAGACTATGATTATGTGGTCGCACCATCGGGGTCCTGTACCGCGATGATCGTCAAGCATTATCCGGGTCTCTTCGCCGATGAACCAAACTGGGCCGCACGGGCGGAAAGCCTGTCGGGCAAAACCCATGAATTGGTCAGTTTTCTGGTCGATGTGGCAGGGCTGGAGAGCGTTGCCTCACAGTTCGAGGGCACTGTTACCTATCATGACAGCTGCTCGGGGCTTCGCGAGTTGAAGATCGAAAAGCAGCCACGCAAGCTGCTCTCCTCGATTGACGGGGTGGCGCTAAAGGAAATGCAGGATAGCGACGTTTGCTGCGGCTTTGGCGGCACCTTCTGCGTCAAATATCCCGATGTGTCCGACGCCATCGTCACCAAGAAGACCGGCAATGCAGAAAAAGCCGATGTGACGACCCTTTTGGCGGGCGACCTTGGCTGCCTGATGAATATGGCGGGCAAGCTGAAACGGCAGGGTTCGGCCATCGAAGTGCGCCATGTGGCCGAAGTGCTTGCGGGCATGACCGACCAACCGGCCATCGGCGAGAAGCCGGGCCGTTGACCCTTCGGGGACCAGCCTTAGGGGACCAACATGAAAATCACCTCACCGACCTTTAAAGAGAATGCCAGAGACGCGCTGGCCAATCAGACGCTGCAAAAGGCGCTGAAAAATATCGAAACCGGCTTCATTGGCAAGCGCCAGATGGCAGTCGACGCCCTGCCGGAATTTGAGGATTTGCGCGATGTGGGCCGGGATATCAAGACCCATACCTTAAAGCATCTGGACCTCTATCTTGAGGAATATGAAGAGAAGGTCACCGCCAGCGGAGGTCATGTCCATTGGGCGGAAACCGCTGAGGATGCCTGCAAAATCGTCAAGCAGATTTGCGAATCCGTCAATGCCAAGACCATCACCAAGGGCAAGTCGATGATTTCCGAAGAAATGCAACTGAATGCATTTCTGGAGAAAGACGGGCTGAATGTGGTCGAAACGGATCTGGGGGAATATATCATCCAGCTGCGCGGCGAGCATCCAAGTCACATTATCGCGCCTGCGGTGCATGTGACCAAGGATCAGGTGGAAGAGGATTTCCGCCGGGTCCATACCCATCTGGCCGCCGATCGTGATCTGAGCGAGGCGACCTCGATGCTGGGGGAAGCGCGTGAAGTGCTGCGTGAGCAATATTTCGCCGCCGATGTGGGCA
This sequence comes from Cohaesibacter sp. CAU 1516, assembly GCF_005771485.1. NCBI lineage: Bacteria > Pseudomonadati > Pseudomonadota > Alphaproteobacteria > Hyphomicrobiales > Cohaesibacteraceae > Cohaesibacter > Cohaesibacter sp. CAU 1516. The sequence continues at coordinate 281,865 of NZ_VANT01000004.1, forward strand.
TCACCGGGGCCAATTTCCTGATTGCCGAGACGGGCTCGTCGGTCATCGTGACCAATGAGGGCAATGGTGATCTGACTCAGACCCTGTCGCGGGTGCATGTGGTGTTGGCGTCGCTCGAAAAAATCGTGCCAACGATGAATGATGCGGACCAGTTGCTGCGTCTGTTGGCCCGTTCGGCCACCGGGCAGGAGCAGAGCGTCTATACCACCTTCTCGACCGGCCCCCGGCGAGAAGAAGACCCGGATGGGCCGGAGCAATATCATGTGATCCTGCTCGATAATGGTCGCTCGTCGATGCTTGGCACCGAGTTTGAGGAAATGCTGCGCTGTATCCGCTGCGGGGCCTGTATGAATCACTGTCCGGTCTATCATGCGGTCGGCGGCCATGCCTATGGCTGGGTCTATCCCGGCCCGATGGGCTCGGTGCTGACCCCGTCGCTGATCGGGGTCGACAAGGCGGGCCATCTGCCCAATGCCTCGACCTTTTGTGGTCGCTGCGAAAGCGTCTGCCCGATGAAAATTCCGCTGCCGAAAATGATGCGCCATTGGCGGGAAAAGGAGTATGAACGCCATCTCAACCCATCGACCCAGCGCTGGGGTCTCAAAAGCTGGGCCTTCCTTGCCACGCGCCCGGCGCTCTATCACGCGCTGATGGGCTTTGGCATGGGTGTGATGAAGCATCTCGCGCCGATGACCGGCCTGATGCAGAAGCTGCCGATGACCGGGGCCTGGACCAAGCATCGCGAATTGCCGGCCCCAGAGGGCAGCACCTTCCAGCAAATGTGGGCCGCAGAACAGAAGAAGAGGAAAGCCTCATGAGCGCGCCATCATCCGCCAAATCCGCGATCCTAGGCAAGATCCGCCGGTCTTTGGGCTCGGCTGCCAATGACGAGGGTTTGGAACAGCGTAAGGCCGCGGTGGCCGAGCGGCTTTCCAAGCGGGACCGGGGCATTTTGCCTGCCCGCGGTCAGATCGAGCATGAGGCTCAGGTGCAGATGTTCCTTGATTATGCGGAAAAAGCCGCCTCGACGGTCAACCGCATTGCCGATTATGACGCCCTGCCCGCTGCGATTGGTGCCTATTTGCGGGGTCGCAACCTGCCTCAGCAAATCCGCACCGGGTCTGACCCGCGACTGGCATCCGCCAATTGGGCATCCGAGCCACAGCTTGAACGCAAAGTCGGCCCGTCGGACGGCACAGATCTGGTTGGCGTGACCCATGCCTTGGGTGGCGTGGCTGAGACCGGCACCGCGATTTTCCTGTCCGGTCCGGACAATCCCACCACGCTCAATTTCCTGCCCGAGGATCACATTATCGTGGTCCATGCAGATGATATTGCCGGGGATTATGAGAGCGTGCAGGAGCGCCTGCGCGATGAGCAGGGTGTGTCACAAATGCCGCGGGTCATCAACCGGGTAACAGGCCCGTCGCGCTCCGGCGACATTGAGCAGACTATCCTGTTGGGGGCACACGGGCCGAGGTCTGTTCATGTCATTGTTGTTGGTTGAGGCCTGAAACAGCAATCAGTCGAAAAATATCGACTGATTGTCCACCCTCGCGCCTCGCCTGCCCCACTCTGCGTGCTTGCTTGACGCCCTGTGAGGGAACAGGCATGCTGGTTGTCGGAATTGGTTCGTTTTCTCAATATCTTGCACAGAGTTGGAAATGGACGCGAAGGGTGTCAGACAGCAGGGAGGCGCGAGATGGGCAACAGCATGGGCAAGATGGCGAGCGGATATCTTGATTTTCTCGAAGGGCTTTATGGCCGCGCTGCGATCGATCAGATGATGGAGACATCCGGCCTCGACAGGGCGGAGATTGAGAAAGCCAGCGACGCTTTTGCCCCTGCCTTCCTTGATAGCCTTGCCAAAATGCGTGACCAGTCTCTGGCAGCATTTGGCAATTCGGCCGCGACCTCAGACCTGTCTAGCCTCTGGCCGTCAGAAATGAGCGACCTGATGCAGGGCTTCCTAAAAGAGGCCAACAAGGCCGCCCAGTCCTTTGCCAAATCCCCCGATACCGACGCCAACGCGTCGGCCTTTCCCTTCTCCCTCTATGCAGAGCAGATGGACAGAATGGAGAAGCTCAACACGGTGTTCATGGGGCAGATGGCACAAGCGCAACTGCTCGAAGAAGCCACCCGCACCACCGGTATTTCCGCCAGCCAACTGAAGAGCCTGTTCCCGATGCTGACCACCTTCGGTCTGATGCCCTTGATGCCGCAAATGGCGACGCCGTCGCTCAATGATCCGACAAGCTGGATGGAATATCTGGGCGCGATGGGGCGCCGCAATTTTCGCGAGGCCAATCGGGATTTTGACGCGATGCCAAGCCCGCTCCATGCCGCGTTCGAAGGATTGTTGGCGGGCCTCTACCCCCAAAAATCAAAGGCCCCTTCGCCGTCTTCCGCTGCCAAACCGGACAGGGCGCAAGAGATGCAGACGGCTGCGATGGAACTGCAGGCCAATTATCTCAAAGGGTTGAACAGTTTGTTCGAGCATTATGTTCCAGCGCGAAACCAGCCATCTGCCTCGAACGACGATCAAACCTAACGGTCTGACCCAAAGAGGCGCTGACACCGACATCCTTTTCAAGACAAAAAAAGACCCGCCAGTGGCGGGTCAAGGGGTTGGGGATCTTTGCTAAGATCCCCGGCTGCTTAGCCGTGGGCGCCTGACCTCTGAATGGTGTTGCCGAGGCACTTGGCGCAATAAAAAATGTCCTTTGAGGCCCCCCAACACGACCGAAGCCGTGAAAATATGCGGAGCGGGGCGAGTCTGCCTCAAAGGACAAGGCAGTGATGGATCAAATCAGCAAGCACCGCTTGCCGGCTTGCCACAACGAATGGTGCGCGGTGCCAAATAGGGCTGCTCAGGCATCGGGCGCGGCCAGCGCGCCAGAGCCTCAAGCTCCGCAGCCTTGATGCGACGCCGGTCTTCGAACGGATCGATCAGGAATGGGTCCTGGTAGAATGGCATGACACGGGCAGACACAATGTCACCGCGGGTCAAGCCAATATCAGCCAGAGTGTGGGCATCGAGTTCGTCAAGACGGCTGAGCGCACGACGATTACGCGAAATGGTTGTAAGAGTGGATCCGAGGCGGCGGAGGCCGCGTGCCGCGGATGACAAGGCAGAAAAAAGGCCTGCAGTCAGCATGGGTATCTCCGTTATGTGTTGCGGTCTCAGGCATAAACCCTTCGACCCTTTCAAATTTATGGACCGCCTCCCGATCCGCGAGGATCCCTTTGAAAGCGGAACCGCCCCACCCTGATGGACTTGCTTAAGGCTTCATCAGAGTACAGACCACCGCACCGAAACCAGCGACAGCAGTGGCTGTTGCAAGATCCGGTTGAGAGAAGGCTTTGTATCCTCATCGGTGTTGAATTGAATATGATGTCTCCGGTCCAATAAATCCAACGAATGTTTTTTATGGAATCCATCTTATTTTGTGATAAATAGAAAAGAGACAGATAAAGAGCATCAATCAATCCGATGACCGGGACAGGCATTATGCACCCTGCTCTCTTCGCGGAGATGCTGCACTCGATTGGGAAACAAGGGGAATGCCATGCATGCATTGATGGATCTTGACCAGTTGCGAACTTTCATTGCCATTGCCGAAACCGGGAGCTTCACGCGGGCTGCCGAACAGGTCAACAAGACCCAATCGGCCGTATCGATGCAAATGCGGCGACTGGAAGAGCGCATTGGTCAAACAATCTTTGTGCGGGATGGTCGCCAGAGCCGGTTGACCGATTCCGGTGTGCGGCTGCTCGACTATGCAAGACGCATGCTGTCACTGAATGCGGAGACGGTCGCGGCCTTTTCATCCGATGTCATGTCGGGCAAAGTGCGGCTTGGGCTGCCTGATGATTATGCACCGCGCCTTTTGCCAACCGTTCTGGCCAGCTTTGCAACCACCCATCCCAATATCGAAATTGAAGTGGTGTGCGAGCAAAGCTCCTGCATTCATCGGCGGATCGAAGATGGACGGCTGGATTTGGGTATTGTCACCCATGGCGACTATCAAAAGGCTCGCAACGGGCGGATTATCCGCTCCGAGCCGTTGCTCTGGGTGTCATCAGCCCATCACTCGGTTCATTGCCAATCGACAATCCCGCTCGCCTTGGGCACAAAGAACTGTTGCTGGCGAGCAAGCGCCACCGAAGTGCTGTCGAGGGCGGGCAAGGCCTATCGTATTGCCTATGTTAGCTCGACGGCAGCCGGATCGTCGGGGGCTGTGATGGCAGGGCTGGCGGTTGCGGTTCTGCCTGAAAGTGCGCTGATGCCAGACATGCGGGTTCTGGGACCCCGGGAGGGCTTCCCTGAATTGCCTTACTGCAATATTGCGCTCATTCGCTCTGACAATGCCAAGGACCGCATCCATACCGCATTGGCGGCCCATATCGTCAATGCCCTCGACAATGTGTCGGGCAATGGAGCAGTGGCAGCCGAATAGAGCAGCTGAGCGCGTCGCCTAGCTTCAGACATGACAACGCCACCCTCTGCATATCAGCAGGGGTGGCGTTTTCGTTTGTTCCTGTCGCTTGCTCAGGCAACCTTTTGCTCAGGCAACCTTTTTCTGGTGCATTACCAGCACGTTGCCTGCAATGATCGCGGCCAGCCCGAGCATGCCCGGCAGGGTCCATTGATACTCTTCAAAGATTGTCGACAAGACCAGCGCAACAATCGGAAACAACACCGTCAGATAGCCTGCACGCGCCGGGCCGATATTGTTGAGCAGGGTCATGTAGCCCCAGAAGGCCACGACCGATGCCATCAACACCAGCCATGCCATGGCGATCCAGTATTTGCCGCTCCAGTCCATCATGAACGGAATGTCGAGCAATTGGGAGAGAAACAGCAGCCAGAGGGTCCCGTAGAACATGCCCCAGGCATTGGCACTGACCAGTGGTAGATTGAGTTTCTTGTTGGCGACGGTCAGCATGTTGCCGGTGCAAAAGCTGAGTGTTCCCGCAAGACCAAGACCCAGCCCGATCAATATGCCTTCCTTGCCTGCATTGGCGGCAATTTCGGGCCAGAAAATCATGCCAATCCCGCAAAAGCCCAGCAAAGCCCCGACAATCGCGTTGCGGCTCGGGCGTTGACCGAACAGGATCGCGGCCAGTGCGGTATTGATAAGACTGGTCGTCGAAAAGACCACAGCCATCAAGCCAGAAGCCATATAGGTGGCTGAATAATAGAAGAGCACGAAGTTACTGGAGAAAATGAAAATACCCAGCACCATGAAACGCAAATGAATACGCCAAGGGAACCGCAAGGGATGGCGGGCAACCAACGCCCAGATGAAGGTCGCAAGGGCAGCGAGCGAGAAGCGATAGACCCCGGTGATCAGCGGTGGCACCACATCAACCTGATTGGCCATGGCAATCCAGCTGGTTCCCCACACAGCGAGCATCATCGCATAGAGTCCCATGTCGCGTGGCGACATGACGTTGATCATGGTGGGTGGCAAAGGTGGGGTCGTTTTGTTGCCCAAGCTGGTGTCAGACATCGGATGATTTCCCTCTTCGGGTACCGCTCGGCAGTCGGCGGCCATAGTCCGGTTGCGTAGGGCGGCAGTTTATCAAGGAGAAACCATCAAGACTAATGACAAATTTGGGATTATTAATCACCAAAAATGATTGTTGGCATGCCACCAGCGCAGCGCGTAGCATGCTTTGACCCAGTGAAACTGTCAGCAGTCGCCTTGCTCAATCAATCAGAACGGTCTTGATGATCCGTTCCATATCCAGACGGAAGGCATCACCGGTCTCGGTCTTCAGCATCACTCCCTTGGATGCCATGCCAAGCACAAAAGCCTTGTCTGCAGCCGCTTTGCGATCGCGCACCAGATCCGCTTCAAGCATCAGATCTTCAAGGGCCCGATAGAAGCTCTCATCATGGCTGGAGCCACATTGGCTGACCGTGTCGATGGCGCGATCAAGAATTTCACCCCCATGCTGGGTGCTATGCAGGATCGAGACGAATGAGCCGATCCACTGATCAAAAGCATCCGCCATGCGCTGTGCCAGTGGATTGTCCGCGTGGGACAGGGCTTGCAAAGCCCCGGTCAGTGCGGCTTGCATCGTCGCTTCGATCACCCATTCAAAGACTTTTTCTTTCGATCCGAACTTCTTGTAAATTGACTGTCGCGAGACACCCGCTGCCTTGGCGATGTCCTCCATCGACGCCTTGCGGAAGCCGTATTGACAAAAAACCATCATGACCGCGTTGACATTCATTTTGCCGCCACCATATCTGCCATCGTGACATAATTGACAATTTTGATCAATTATGTAAACTTTGTAAATCTTCCTTCAAGGGTATCCCCTTCCCGGTCCCTTGGCAACCGCATACGGAACTTGATGATGGCTGAGAAAACCATTTCGACCCTTGGCGTCACTGACTGGCGTGAGGAACGTCTGCCAGATTTGAAAGGCAAGATCTATGTGATCACCGGCGGCAATTCCGGCATCGGCTTTGAAGCAGCGCGCATGCTTGGTGAGGCTGGCGCCGATGTGATTTTGGCCTGTCGCTCACCGGAAAAAGCAGAAAGCGCCCGTCTCCAGTTGCTGACAACAACCAAGGGCAGCGTGTCGCTGGTGGGTCTTGATCTCGCCGACACGGCGTCCGTCCGCGCGGGAGCTGAAGGCGTGCGGGGGATGACGGACCGGATCGATGGTCTGATCAACAATGCCGGCATCATGCACACCCCTGCACTCAAAACCAAAGACGGGTTCGAGTTGCAGTTCGGCACCAATCATTTGGGGCATTTTCTCTGGACTGCCTTGTTGCTCGATCTTGTCGAAGCCGCCGCGGGACGGGTGGTGGCAGTTTCCTCACTGGTGCACAAGACGGGCAAGAAGACCATCGACTTTGACGATTTGATGCTGGAGAAGCGCTATTCGCGCTTTGATGCCTACGCTCAGAGCAAGTTGGCCAATCTGATGTTTGCTTTCGAGCTTGACCGCCGTTTGGCAGCGAAAGGGTCTCCGGCAATTGCCGTTGCCTGTCATCCCGGCTATTCGGTCACCAATTTGCAGACAACGGGGCCCTCTCGCTTGCTTGCCATGCTTTACAGCGTCATCAAGCATGGTTTGAGCCAGTCGGCCCATTTCGGGGCTCGGCCAACGGTGCTGGCCGCTGCTGGCGTCGAGGCAAAACGGGGGGCCTATTATGGTCCAACGCGCCGGAAGGAATTGCTGGGGCCGGTGTCAGATGCCCGCGTTTCCAGTTACGCGCTCGACCAGTCGGTACAAAATCGCCTTTGGCAAGAAAGCGAAAAATTACTGGGCATTTCTTTCCCGGCCTGATGCCTGCTTCCGCTCGATGTCTTCGCTCTCGCATCCCATAAAAGAAAACGACCGACCAGATGATCCTGGTCGGTCGATGGGGCAATCGAGGGTCTTGCTCGTAGAGCTCGCAGACTCTTAGAGATCGCTAGGCTTTTTGTCGACGATTTTGGTCCATTTGTCGTCTGCCTTGACGATGTAGCCTGGAATATCGGTTTCCCATTTGGCCTGGATTTCGTCGGACAGGTTCAGGTAGAGTTCACCATCAACGATTTTCCAGTTTTCCGGATCGCCATCGAACTTGTAACCCATGGACGCACCAAAGGCACAGAAACCGCCATACTGCGGCAAGTATTTGTCTGGGTTGGCTTCGAATGCAGCCTTGTGCTCTTCACTGGCAAAACGGTAGGTCACATCCTGATGGACAGCCGTGATTTTGTAGCTGCCTTCGGTTGGTTTGCCCATGGTGAAGTAAGCTACCGGGTCATAACCCTGCAGGGCCAAACCAGTGTTGGAGGTGTTGAACTGGGGGCCAGCCGCAAGAGCGGAGGTGGCAAGGGTCAGGGAGAGCAGAGCGCCTGCAGCGATTTTATTCAGGATTTTCACAATCAAATTCCTCAAGTCAGTTGGCACAACACCAACAAGGTTTCAGTTGATCCCGCACGCCTCGTTGTCGGGAGCATTGCAGGTGCAACTCAATTAGGAATTAAGACCGATCGGTACAAATGAAGTCACCGTGAGGTATATGTGATCCATCCCAATCTCACCCCTCAGCCGAGCCTTGGAAGTTGCGTTTGAGAAGCATCTATGCCGACTGCCTTGCTCTCAAGTCGACCTGTCTAATTGAGCCGAGATTCGCCGGATCATCCAACCATTTGCTGGCAAAGTGCCGCATCAAAGGGACAGCAGATTTCTCCCTCGCCCCTGAGGAGGCCAAGGTCTTGTTAGCCACTTCAGGACCTAACACCTTTGTGAGATGACCCGTTTCGGCGGCACAGAAAAAATTTCAATCCAACCACGGGGCAAGCTTGCAGCCGCACGGTGTCCCCAAAATGGGCAATTATCGGGTGAAGGAAAAGACGTCTTGAGAGAATTAAGCTTGTCCATGCTCCACATCAGCAACCAAGTTTGATTGTCCAATAAACACGATACGAATCAATTATTTCCACATGTTTTAGTGGTCACATCAGTACAGATATGCAGGGGCTATATAGTTTTCATTGTTTAATTTTGAATCCAATTTGAAGAAGAGATTGAGTTAATAGAATATTAAGTATTTTACATTTCGAAATTAATAAAACAACTTGACGAACCCACATAGTTGTCGCTTATCATATCCTTATAAAAGGCCACACTTTTGCCGGGTCAAGTAAGGAAATGTTCCTCAAGGATATCCCGAATTTAGCCCAATCATTCCATTTAACACGGGCAGGGACTCCACGGCTGAAGTGGCAATAGCAAAAACAATCGACAATGTTCAGGGATGCATTCACGAGGGGTTGGGCGGGTTCGTTCTGCATATGCAAGCTCCCCCAATAAGAATTCCCAATGAAGATGCCGCCGGGAGGGCCGCATCTTCCTTTCGAATGACCCCAAGGGCGCATCGTCCTTCAGGCAGCAAAGACTGCAAAGACTGATCAGCGCCCCTGACCGCCTCGCGCGCCAGACCCTGACATCAGAAATACCCCACTGCGGCAGCTCACATTTTTGCCGGTCTACCTACTGTTCACAAGGGAGGCCCTACAATGATTCCGAGATCAAAGACCGCGACAGTTGCAACCAACTTCGTGCCCGATGTTGCAATGTCGACACCGGTTCGCCATTCCAATCTGGAGCATGATCTTGCCTGGCATCAGGGCAAGCATCCTATGGAATCCTGGCATTTCGCCACCAATCTGCGCGGCGATGGCAAGCAATATAGCTTCCGTGTCCATTTGGTAATTGTCGAGACCGATCAGGAGGAACCACAAGTTTCCATCGGCCTGTGCCTGATCGATCAGGACACTGGATGGATCCGGGAGATCGAGAATACGGTTCCGCTCAGCGATATCGTCATTCGCAGCGATGTCCTGCAGATATCGTCACAAGCGCTGGAAATCCGCAGCAAGGGCACCGACATGTCGCTGACAGCGGAACTGCCAGACGCCTTTGTCGAACTGTCCGGCACCGTCGGAACCCCGATCCTGATTAACAACGGGCAAGGCAGCATCAGCTTCTTTGGCGCACAACAATATAAGTTCGCCTTCCCGGGCATGCAGGTTTCCGGTGCCGTAACCCTGATGGGCAAGCGGCAAACGGTGACCGGGGCAATGTGGTTCAACCGCCAATGGGGCGACCTGCCACGACGCTTCACGCTCGACCGCAATCTGGAACAAAGACAATGGATCTGCCTGTATCCCTCACTCAGCAACGGGGTTAGCATCAGCGCCTCTCAGGTCTGGGATTTCCGCACCAGCCGCGTGGATACCAACTGCACCGTGGTGCTGCCGGACGGCACGCATGTGGTGGAGAAAATCCAGCCACTGGAGCTGAGCGATTATGTTGACAGTCGACGCTCGGCCCGGCGCTATCCACGCCATGTGATCCTGTCCAATCCAGCGCTGGAAACCTGTCTGCAAATCAGCCTTCCTTATCAGGAACGCGAGATCGTTTCCAAGATGGGCGGCATGATCAAGTTTGATGGCAGGATGGTCGTCGACGGATTCATCTTCGGAGACAGGGTCACTGGCGATGGCTTTGTCGAAATGGTTGGCCGCTGGCGTTAGTCGCCTTTTCAAGCGGCTACCTTTGCGAGACGATCAGGCGCCGGGCTTTGTCCGGCGCCTTTTTTATGGAGAATGGGAGGCTCGCTGATATCACGAGTCGACCGGTCTACCCAAATTGGCATGCAACCAGTTTAAAGCCAATTGACCACCGATCCGCCAGCAACGGCTCAGATCCCTATGTCTTTGTGTCTGGCATAAACCCGATGCCATCAGAGCGCTTTATGGGGCTCTCCTGCCAGCCTGCCAGCCTGCCAGCATGTCACAATCAGGCGTGTCTTTGCTTGCCCGCACCCTTCCCGATGGATCAGTAGGCGAAATCTTCGAACACCCGATTGATGTTGCCGCCCCATTCATTGTTGAAGCGCATCAACAGCTGATCGGCGGGAGAAAGACCGAGCGTCACGGTTTCTTCCAGCGCTGCGAGATACTGGGTTTCATCGAAGCCAGCACCATTGAGGCGATCCCGAGCAGCCAGTCCCTTGCGGGCGATGGTGACCACTTCCTTGGCGATGGTCTGCACCGTGGTGTCCCGGAACTTTGTTCTAAGGCCATCCTTGGCCACGCCGATGCGCAGGGCGTCGCGCTCCTCTGCTGTCCAATCCTTGACCAGATCCCATGCGGCATCCAGACTTGGTTGATGATAGAGCAGACCGGTCCACAGAGCCGGCAGCGCACAAATTCGGCGCCATGGGCCACCATCGGCACCACGCATTTCGATATAGCGCTTGAGGCGGACTTCCGGGAAGACGGTCGTCAGGTGATCTTCCCAATCCTGCAGGGTCGGTGCAGTGTCTGGCATGCCATCCTTGCGTTTGCCGCCTAGATACTCACGGAAGGTCAATCCGGTCATATCGTGATAGGCGCCGCCACGGGTGATGAAATACATCGGAACATCGAGCACATAATCGACATATTGCTCATAGCCGAAGCCCTCTTCGAACAAGAAGGGCAGCATGCCGGTGCGGTCCGGGTCGGTGTCCTGCCAAATGGCGGCACGCATCGACTGATAGCCATTTTTGTGGCCATCCAGGAACGGAGAATTGGCGAACAAGGCCGTGGCGATCGGCTGCAAAGCGACACCGACGCGCATTTTCTTCGCCATGTCTGCTTCACTGGAAAAATCGAGATTGACCTGAATGGTACAGGAGCGGAACATCATGTCGAGGCCGAGCGAACCGACCTTGGGCATGTAATTCATCATGATGCCATAACGGCTCTTCGGCATGACCGGAACGTCCTCCCGGTGCCATTTCGGAGAGACGCCAAGGCCGAGAAAACCGATGCCCAGCGGATCTGCGACTTCGCGCAACTGAGCCAGATGGTTATGCACTTCGCGGCAGGTCTGATGCAGATTGTCGAGCGGTGCGCCGGACAGTTCGAACTGGCCGCCGGGTTCGAGCGAAATTGCGCCCCCGTCAACGGGATCAACCAGACCGATAATCTTGCCCTTGTCTTCGACCCGTTTCCAACCAAGCAGGCCTTCCATGCCTTGCAGCAGGCGCTCGATGCCACGATCCCCTTCATAAGGCACCGGCTCCAAGCTGTCCTTGTAGAAGGTGAATTTCTCGTGCTCAGTGCCGATGCGCCAATTGTCCTTTGGCTTTTCGCCTTGAGAAATGGTTTCGATCAGGGTTGCACGATCATCAAGGGTGATGGCGACGGCGTCGGTGTCGGAAGCGGCCATGAAACAGGCTCCTTGCAGATTGGCAGGGCGCGACAGGGCTCTTGCCTCTATGTCGCGTTCTGTCAAATTAGGGATTCACCCGGCGGGTTACAATGGGTTGATTTTGATATCCGCAAAATGTGCCGCAAGCACAATCAAAGAAATGTGACTTTGTCAAATCCCTTCGTAGCGAGCATGGTTTTACCCAACATCTTCCCTTTTCCGCGCGGCCGCACGCTGGAATAAAAAGACACCGATGGCAACAAGAAAAGCCGCGAGGCCAAGATTGGGGGGCAATTGCTCACCCAAACCAAAGCTGGCGACACCCGCACCCACCACAGCTGCGACAGAGCCGATTTGACTGAGATAGACGGGGCCAGCAACCTTTTGCAGGATGAAGTAGAAGAAGTAGAGCGACGAGAAGGTCAACATCTGCCAGACCAGAATCACCACCGCGCCGTACGTGATCGCGGATAAAAAGCCATTCCCACCTTCCACCACCAAAACCAGAGGCAACAACACCAATCCCGCCATCAGCAGCATCTGGCTGGCAAGAAACAGGGGTGCAACGCCATAGGGCCATCGCAAGGTGCGATAAAGATTGCCTGCCGCAATAACGAAGGGCCCACAGAGAGTCAAAATGATCCAGATCAGCGGCGCATCGCCCAGACTGGCCTTTGAGGCTGCCAGCAGTACCCCACCGGCGAGGCCGATGAGGACCGCCACGGCTCGCAACAGAGAAAACCGCTCCAGACCCGCGATCAGGGCAAGACAATAGGTAATCAGGAGCGGAAACAGAAAGGTCATGGAAATGAAGCCTGCCCCCACATACCGGACTGCGAGAAAGCCAACGATGTTGGGCAGCAAAAACAACAATCCGGCGACCATCCCATATTCCAAGACCCGCAAGGACAGACGCGCGGCCTGCCGTCGTATGATGCTCAAAAGCCAAAGGCCCAGACCGGATCCCAGCAAGGCAAGACACAAGAAGGCCAGCGGGGCAGCGCCCGCATTGATTGCCAGCTTTCCAACAATCAAAGAGCAGGCGAGCAGGCTACCAACCAGCAGAACGAGCAGCATGGGAAGGCATGAGCGCCAGCGTGAGACGGTCATGTCTGAGTCTTTGGTGTCTGGCTCTGCCTTTGAAGTCAGCTGTCGCTGCTCGGACGGGCTGATCGTGACCTCACAAGATTCCGTCATGATTGATTTGAGTCCATTCGGGTTGTTTCTTGGCCTTACGGACTTGGGCCAAGCCCAGTTCGAACGGCATTAGATGGTTGCCACTTACCTTGCAATTAATTATCTTAATGTCAAGATACTTATTTAAAAGACAAATTGATCTTGGTCTCTCACAGCGTTAAACTGCCGTCGTTTTAGGGGCGGCCATGTGCGGCCGAAGCAACTTACGCAAGAAGGTCAGGGCAATGGACAGGAAGACAGCGGACCGGGCAGCCTTTGCGGTTGGGCAATGGAAGCAGGAGAAGCCGGATTGGGATTTCTTGCCAATGGAGCTGATCGGCCGGATTGGCGAGGCATCGCAGGTGATCCGCAACGGCCATATCGAGCCATTGTTCGCCCGCTACGGCTTGCAATCAGGCGCTTTTGATGTGCTGGCAACCCTGCGTCGGGCCGGACGCAACAAAGCGGGGCTTTATGCCCTTACCCCATCGCAAATGTATGATTGCACGATGGTGTCGTCGGGGGGCATGACCAACCGTCTCGACAGGCTGGAGAAAAAGGGGCTGATTGCCCGCCACCCCAATCCCGAGGATCGACGCGGCACGCTGGTGGCACTGACCGAGACAGGCCTTGCGCTGATCGAAGAGGTGCTGACTGCTCATCTGGCCAACGAGACGCGGATTGTCTCGCCTCTCAGCCGGGATGAACAGGCGCAATTGTCCACCTTGCTGGGCAAACTATTGGCGGGCGTGGAAACGCTTGGCACGCCCGAAAGCAAGTGATTACAGGGGGGCTGCGCTCTTCTCTGCAGTGAGCTTTCGTTCCGCCCGCTGGGCCTGCTGTTCGCGATAGATGATATAGAGCCCGGACGCCACCGTGACCACGATGCCGAATGCGGCAAGCTGATTGGGGAGATCGGAAAAGATCACCCAGCCGATCAGGGTGGCAAACGGGATTTCGAGATATTGCATCGGCGCAAGGGTGGCAGCGGGTGCAAAACGGATGGCCGCTGACATCAGCAAATGGCCAATCGAGCCGATGATTCCGGCCATGACCAGAAAGGGCCAATCTGCTGCTGCAGGTTCCACCAGATCCCATAGCGGCCAGGCCTCGCCATTCAACAGCACAATCGGAATGGCAATGAGGATCAGCGCCATGGTTCCGGACACGGCCTGAATCGAGACCGGATCGACTTCACGGCTCATCTGACGGGTGGACAAGACAAAGATCACAAAGGTGAAGGCTACGGCAACGGGCCAGAGCGCATTGAGACCCACCGCGACGAAATTCGGTTGCACCACCAACAAGGTGCCAACAAATCCAACCAGCGCGGCGATGGCCCGGTGGGGGCCAACCTGTTCCTTGAGATAGAAGTGACCGACAATCAGCATCAGAATGGGAAAGATAAAGGCAATTGCAGTGGTGTCAGCCAGAGGCATGTATTTCAGACCGTAATACATGCCGATGATGCCAAAAATATGCATCGTGGTACGCCAGAAAAGATGCCACCAGGCCCGCCGGCTGTAGCGTAGAATATGGGCAATGCCACCCTTCTGCCACACCATTGTTGTCCCCATCATCAGAACCTGAATGGCATATCGAATGACCAGCAGTGTCATGACCGGCACGGTTTGTCCCAGATGCTTGACCAGCGCATCGCCAAATGGAATGACGGCGCAGAAGGACAACATCAAGCCGATGCCGAGCAGCGGATTGTCTTTCAGATCAGGCAGTGGGAGCGGTTTTGTGGACATTGCGCGACGCTATCGGAACCCCTGCCCTTTCGCAAGTGAAAGAAACTGATCCATCCCCCCTGTTTCAGTGATGAATGGACAGCTCTATTCAGGCTGATCAGTCTGTCAGTGCCAAACGGACCCCGAGCCCCATCAGCAAACCACCAAACATCCGATCCAGCCAGAGGGCAAAGCGTTGATTGGACCGCAAATAGGCTCCTAGTGGAGCGGCGGCAAGCACGAAAAAAGCCTCAACGATCAAACCGATGACGATCACGATGCTGCCAAGAAGGCATGTTTCAAAAAAGACCTGCATGCTGGTTTGCGTGCCATCGTGGCTGAGAAACTGTGGCAGAAAAGCCAGAAAGAACAAAGCGACCTTGGGGTTGAGAATGTCGATCAAAACGCCTTGGCGATAGGCAGACCAGACAGTCAGGACCTTAAGGTCGCTGGCTTGCGCGTCCATGGTCAGACTGCTTTCACGCGACAAAAGCGCCTGACAACCCAACCAGACCAAATAGGCAGCGCCGACATATTTGACGATCGAGAAAACCAGAGCCGATGTTGCCAAAATGGCCGAAACGCCAAGCGCGGCCGCCATCACATGCACCAGCGCACCAGAGCAGACCCCGAAGGAGGCGGCGAAGCCGATTTTTCGGCCATGTCCAATGGCCCGCGACAGGATGAAAATCAGGTCCGGCCCCGGTGCCACATTGAGCATGAAGCAGGCAATAAGAAACAGGCCCCAGGCCTCGGCTGACATGATCATGGACTTTTTTCCGATTGCAGGATTGCACCAAAACCAACCCTTCCCGGTACGGGCCAAAGAACGGCCTCCAGAATGGAGCGGTATCCTGCTTATGAGAAATCACAAAGTCCCCGTCAAGCCCGTCTGCCACTGGCGCACAAAAGCGTGTGGTCCATGCGGCCTATAATCGTGGTATAAATACTTATTTCAGTCTGGCTTGGAGGGCCAAACCCAATGAAGAGAATGCAGGCGTCTGATTTTCATCCCAAGTTGCTTGAATTGTATGATGGTTATGTGCACGGCAAAATGTCGAAGCGGGACTTCCTGACCGGAGCCACACGCTATGTCGCCGTCGGTGTGACGGCGATGGCGGTTCTGGAAAGCCTTCAACCCAATTATGCCTTGGCCAATCAAGTGGCCGAGGATGATCCGGACATTGCAGTCAGCAATGTGACCTATCAAAGCCCGGACGGTCACGGCGCAATCAATGGCTATATGGCGATGCCTGCTGGAGCGACTGGCAAACTGCCCGCTGTTCTGGTGGTGCATGAAAATCGCGGTCTCAATCCTTACATCAAGGATGTGGTGCGCCGGGCGGCAAAAGCGGGTTTTCTTGCGCTGGGGCCGGATGGACTGTCCCCGCTTGGGGGCTATCCGGGCAGTGATGACGAAGGCCGAACCATGCAGAGGACACTCGACAGCGCCAAGCTGATGGAAGATTTCTTTGCCGGCTTCGAGCATCTGGTCGGCCATGAAAAGTCCACCGGCAAGGTCGGGGCGGTTGGCTTTTGCTATGGTGGCGGGGTCTGCAATGCGCTGGCGGTGGCCTATCCCAATATGGCCGCATCGGTGCCCTTTTATGGCCGCCAGCCTCGGGCTGAAGAGGTGCCAAAGATAGAAGCGCCTCTGCTTTTGCATTATGCGGCTCTGGATGAGCGGATCAATGCCGGTTGGCCGGATTACAAAGCCGCGCTTGAAGCCAATGGCAAACGCTTCGAGGCGCATATCTATGAAGGCGTCAATCATGGCTTTCACAATGACACCACCCCGCGCTTCAATGAAGAAGCCGCCAAGCTGGCGTGGGAGCGCACGGTCGCATTCTTCCGGCAGCATCTGGCCTGAGGCCGTTGTCACACATACGCGCATAAAAAAGGCGTCTCGACTTCAATCGAGACGCCTTTCTTGCATTAAGCCTTGTTCGCCGTGGATTATTTGTCCGTCCAGTCACCGAGCACCGACTGGACAATCGCCAATGCGGCAATGGCGGCGGTGTCGGCTCTGAGGATGCGCGGGCCGAGTGGGATCGGCGTGACAAAAGAGGCAGCACGCAGCATGTCTCGCTCTGTTTGCGAAAAGCCACCTTCGGGGCCAATCAGCAAAGCCAGTGGCGGCACGCAATCGCCTTCGCCACGAATGGTGTCGAGGATCGAAAGCGGGTCCCTGCCCAGTTCGCCCTCATCGCAAAAGATGATGTGACGCCCCTCTTCCTTCTCTTCCCAAGTCTTTAGCAATTCGGTCAGGCTTGCTGGCTCGTCGACAGGGGGAATGGTCAGGATGCCGCATTGCTCGGCGGCCTCGATGACATTCAACCGCATTTTGTCGAGCTTGGGGCGGCGCTCCTGGGTATGCTGGGTGAAGACCGGACGCAGACGGCAGGCACCCATTTCGACAGCCTTCTGGGCCATATAGTCGATGCGGGCAGATTTCAACGGCGCAAACAGATAATGCAGGTCGCTGGCCAGTGGATCGGGCTGTGGGCGCATCTGCTCAATGGGAATGAGGGCGCATTTCTTGCGGCCAAGCGGCTGAACCTCGACCTTCCACTCCCCATCCCGGCCATTGAAGATCAGCATTGCGTCGCCTTCTTCCATGCGCAGCACATTCAATAGATAGTTGGCTTGAGCCCGGTCGCAGGGAATGGCGATCCGTTCCTGAATATCCTGCTCCACCCACAGGCGTTGGCTTTTGAAATCGTAATGGGACATGACATCTCGCTGTTGCTGCAACCCGGCTGCATTTTCGGGGAGTTTTGCGCTCTTTCGCTCTGCCTTGCAAGTCCCCGGACCAAACGCGTCAGCGGGATGGGCGTAATTCCCCCGGGATAAAGGGCTGTTCTATTGACCCGGTGGCAAAAGCTGGGCACCAATGGGGATTAATCTCAACGAGCACGAATCTGTCTGGAAAGCGCCATGTCCGAGTCTACGGCCACCAATGCAGCCGAATTTACCGTCTCTGAACTGTCCCATGCGGTGAAATCTTCCATCGAGGATCAGTTCGGCTATGTGCGGGTGCGTGGAGAGCTCGGCCGGGTATCTCGTCCGGCATCTGGTCATATCTATCTGGACTTGAAGGATGATAAATCGGTCCTGTCCGGGGTCATCTGGCGCGGGGCGGCAGCCAAGTTGGCGGTCAAGCCGGAACAGGGCCTTGAAGTCATTGCCACGGGCAAGTTGACCACCTTTCCCGGTCAATCGAAATATCAGATGATCATTGACCGGATGGAACCGGCTGGCGAAGGGGCGTTGATGGCGCTCCTGGAAGAACGCAAGAAGAAGCTCGCAGCCGAGGGCCTGTTCGCACCGGAACGCAAGAAAAAACTCCCCTTCCTGCCAACCGTGATCGGCGTGGTCACCTCCCCCACCGGCGCGGTCATTCGCGACATTCTGCATCGGGTGCGCGACCGCTTCCCGGTCCATGTGCTGGTCTGGCCTGTGCGTGTGCAGGGAGAAAGCTGCGCCGAGGAAGTGGCCAACGGGGTGCGCGGCTTCAACGCCCTGCCTGAAGGCGGCGCTATTCCGCGCCCTGATGTTCTGATCGTGGCGCGCGGTGGCGGCAGCCTTGAAGATCTCTGGGGTTTCAACGAAGAGGCTCCGGCCCGCGCCATCGCCGAAAGCAACATTCCGGTGATTTCTGCGGTTGGCCATGAGACCGATGTGACACTGGTCGACTTTGTCGCCGACATGCGCGCGCCAACGCCAACCGGGGCGGCGGAATTTGCCTTGCCGGTGCGCAGCGAGCTGGTGGCGGGTCTTGGTGATCTGCACTTGCGGCAATATGGGGCTGTGAGCCGGATGATGGATCGGCGGCGCGCGGATTTGCGCTCTGCCAGTCGTGCCCTGCCTCAGCCGCGGGACATTCTGGCCTTGGCGCGGCAACGGTTTGACATGGCCTCCGGCCGACTGAGCCAGAGCCTGATCAGTTCGACCCAAAGCAGCCGCTCGCGACTGGATGCGACCGCGGGACGCCTACGCCCGGCGTTGGTGACGGACCGCCTGACCTTGCAGAAAGAACGGCTCGGCGACCGAACCGACCGCCTGAACCGGGTGGCCCTGCTCACGATGGAGCAGAAGCGTAAGCAGCTGGATTCCACCAGCCGTCTACTCGAAAGTCTGTCACATAAGGGCGTGCTGGCGCGTGGCTTTGCCTTGGTACGCGACAAGGACGGCACGCCAATGCGCAGAGCCGAGGCGATCCATGCGGGACAGGCCCTCAATATCGAGTTTGCCGACGGCTGCATCAATGCCACCACGTCCCTGCTTGATCCCTATTCTGATGCACCTGCCACGATGCCCGATCCGGATATGTCCGCCTCCGATGCCTCACACCCTGAGGAAAAGGACGCCGAAGTCGGGGCCTTTGGCATCATGGGGGCGGATGCCATTTCAGCGGAAGATATCGAAGCGCATCTGTTGACCATTGCAGGCAAGCGGGCGCGGCGACGCACCGCCAAACCGAAGGTCGAGACAGCGAAGAAGCCCACGCAACCCACCAAGGACACGGAGCCTGTGGCTGCCCCCGTCAAACCGGAGACTGCCGTTGACAGCGGTTTGGTGGAAGTGGAAGCGGAATCTGCGGAACGGCTTGAAAGAGCGACGGCAAAATTGACCGAGGCGATCGAGCAGGAAATTCTGACGCGGATCAAGGAACAGCAAAAAGCCACCCGCAAGACCAAGAAGGACAAGGATGACGACGCGCAAGGCACCCTGTTCTGAGTGGACTTCCTTTTTGCAAGAAAAAAGCCCGGACATGGTCCGGGCTTTTTCATTTGGTTGGTTTGATCAACCTTGTAGCTGTTCGATGATCTGCACAGCACCGGTTTTTTCGGCAACGCCCGGATTCTCTTCAAGATTGAGATGGGTTACCACACCATCCTCGACAATCATCGAGAAACGCGTGCATCGGGTGCCCATGCCTGCGACCGTCAGGTCGATATCAAGTCCACAGGCCTTGGCAAAGGTCGCGCTGCCATCAGCCAAAAAGGCAATCTGCCCCTTGCCGCCGCTGGCGGTGGACCAGGCATCCATAACGAAGACATCATTCACAGCGACCACGGCGACCTCATCAACGCCGAGCGCGCGAATGCCATCGATCGAGTTGATAAAACCGGGCAAGTGATTGCGGTGGCAGGTCGGAGTGAACGCACCCGGCACACCAAACAAGACCACTTTGCGGCCGTTGAAAATCTCGGCAACGCTTTTGGTTTCCTTGCCTTCCTTGCCCATTACGAGAAAGTCTGCATCTGGCAGACGGTCGCCAACCTTGATCATATTTGCCCCTCTTTTCCTCTATTGATGAAACCTGACCATCAGGTTCCCTTCGAGATGGTGATCCCATCCTATTTTTGCAACGTGATGACTTGTTCGACTGCTTCCTCGCCATTGGTCAGCGTGAAGCGGAGATCTGTCCCCTTGCTTTGCCCGCCTTCAGGCAGGCCGTCAAGCGTCAGGGCGAATTGCTGGTCACTGACCTTGGCGCTCGGCTGCTTGACCGTCAGGGGCAGCAGCCAGTCCTTTGGCCCCTCGACAAACAGATCCTTTTCCCCGTAACCATCGGGGATCCGGGTGGTGATGACCAAGCGGTCCGGCTTGCCATCCTGCCCTTTGTCATGGCTGATTTTGGTGATCTTGAAGCCATCAGAAGCCGCAACAGGCACCAACGCCATATCCCGGTCGATTAGCAATTCCACCCCGGGCGCCCGGCTGCCACCTGCCGGAATATCAAGGGACAGATCCGCTGCCATGGGGACGCAAAGATCAGAGCAAAGACCCAGCTGCACATTGATGGCGAGGCGGGTCGGCTGGTCCTTGGCCTTAGGGGTCACCAAGATGGGAAAGATGATCGCATGCTTGAAGCCGAGAATTTCGGATTGACCAACCTTGATCCTGCTTGGCACCGGCCAGAGAATGTCCATGTCAGCGACATTGCCGGACGCAGCACCATCAAGCACCGGCGGGATGCCGCTGTCACCGGGTATCTTCCAATAGGTTTTCCACCCTTCATCCAAGACGATTTCCAGCCCTGCCTTGTAGCGGCCGTAGCTGGTGCCGCCGGCAATGAGGCGCACCTTGCCTCCCAGCGTCTCCTGCCATTCGGTTTGCATTGCCTGTGCAGGGACAGCCAAACTGCATGATAGGGCGACGAATGCCAACAGATTGCAGATGGACAACTTCCCTAAATTACTGAAATACTTCACCTATATCACTCTTTTCAAGTTCGCCGAACCAGCCAGTCCAAAATTCACATTGTTGACATACGGGCTTGTAACCATTTTGCCAATTGCCAAGCACGGAGCTTGGTGTTCATGCTATCTGCTAACACTGCTATCATGGCGAGGTGATGGCCGGGCACTAAATCCCGAAGGTCAGATGCTCATTTTTTTGTGATCAGCCAATCCTCCGCCGCACCGAGTGGTCTTTACATTCAGGCACTCTCAAAGGTACCCTTAGGTCATGGTTGATTTGGATGAACAGGATATAGCGGGCACGCAGCCTGCCTCGTTGGCCACTTCCCTCGAAGGGAAGTTTCTGGTGGCCATGCCGACGCTCAAAGGGCCCTTCTTTGAGCGTTCCGTCGTCTATTTGTGCAGTCATTCCGATGATGGCGCGATGGGGCTGGTGGTCAATCAGATCTCGACACAAATCACCTTCCCTGACTTGTTGCGCCAAGTCGATATCTTGAGCGACGACGACCAGTCGATCAATTTGCCCGCCCCTGCCCGCAACATGCAGGTGCTCAATGGCGGTCCGGTCGATCAGGGACGCGGCTTCGTGCTGCATAGTGCCGATTTCAAGCTTGAAAGCTCGACGCTGGATGTGTCCGACGATATCTGTTTGACGGCGACCATCGAGATCCTGCGGGCACTGGCGGAAGGCAAGGGACCGCAATCGGCCTTGCTGACACTGGGCTATGCGGGTTGGTCCCCCGGCCAGTTGGAAGAAGAGCTGCAAAGCAACAGCTGGTTAACCTGCTCGGCCGATCAGTCGTTGTTGTTCGAATGCGAGGCAGAAGACCGCTACCAGCGCAGCCTTGATCTGATGGGTATCGATCTGACCATGCTGTCCAGCGAAGCAGGCCACGCCTGATCCGGTTATACCTGAAATGACTTGTCGTATTTTATGATCAAAAGATCAGGCATCTGTCCCATACGGATCAGATGCCTGTCTTTCCCGTCAGTCTTTCTTGCCACCAATCATCGCCTGCCTGATGGCTGATGCGATATCCTGATCAATGCCAGACATGTCCGGCATGGCAAAGGGCAACCCGCCATCCTGCTCTGTGTCGGGCTTGCGGCCCGCCGACACGGCACGGCCAATCACCGGGGACGCCGGGGCTGGCTGTGGGGATTGAGGCTGTTCAGATTGCTCAGACTGTGTGGTCTCTTCGCCTTTGTCAGCTTCCCTATCCTGTTTCGCGTCCTTTGCGGCAGATGATATCTGCTGCTGTTTGGCGTCATCCATGTCAGGAGAGGAATCCTCATTCACCCTTGGGGCTGCATCTTCCCGCTCGGATGGCTCCGGTTTCGGGGTGGATTCAGCTGCGGGCTGTTCCGATGAACGGTCTTGGACCACAGTCTCGACCGCTCCATCTGCTGCCGATCCCTTGGAGGCAGCATTGGTTCCCTGTGGCGCCACAGAGCCAAAGTTTGGCATATTCAATGTTGCGACCGGAGGCAATGGAATGACCGAAGCCTTGGCGCTGGCAGCTTCCTCTTGCTTGGGTGGGACCAGAGCCTGTTCAGCATCCGAGACTGTTGGCGGTGTGCCCAGATTGTCGACGCCGATGGCCTCGGCCACTGCGGCACCGATGGCGTCTTCCAGCGTATTTTCGTGTGCGCCTTTCAATTCTGGCTCAGTTGTCGACGTCTCTTTGGTCTCTTTTGAATCTGCAGCCGCAGCGTCTAGGGGAGGCAACACGGGTCCGGATGCTTGCTGAGGCTCGCCATGCCGATGCTGCGGACCAGAGGCTGTGTTGCTTTTCTCAGTCTGCCCCTTATCAGCGCCTTCATTCTCGCGCGGCGTAGCGGTGCCGTCCTGCTGTTCGGCTTTTTTGGCCGTGTCGGGTTGTTTTGGCGGCACAGGGTTGATCACTGGCGGATTGACCGGTGCGGTATTGGGTTGTGCCGCACTGGGGGACCTTGGAGCATTTGCCGGGGCGGTTGCGGAACCATGGGCTCCTCTTGCTGGCTGCATCCGGGGCGCAGGGTGAGCGGACGGGTGCGATCCCGAGACTGGCACACCCCTTGGCTTTGCCGGACCCTTGTCGGTCAAGTCCAAAGCGAGACCTTCCGCAAGCCGGGCTTCCAGTGCATCAGTTGGGTGTGGTCCTGCGGCTTTTACCGGCTGTTTCGAGGCATCCGGCTTTGGCAGGCTCTGCTCGGCGATGGAACGGGCATAGGCCTGTTTGCGCTCAAGCTCTTCTGTTTCCTTGCGGCGGCGCTCTTCACGGGCGCGACGCTCTTCCTCTGCCTTGCGGGCCTGAGCTTCAGCTTCCTGCTGCTTACGGCGCGCGGCCGCTTCTGCCTGCACCTGCTTGGCATGTTCAATCTGACGAGACAACAAGCTTTCAGCGTCCGCAGAGACCAGTGGTTTGCCGAACAGATAGCCCTGCCCCATCGGACAGCCCATCTGGGTCAGCTGGGCAACAGCCTCCTCATTCTCTACCCCCTCGGCCACGAGATTGAGACCAAGGTCATGCGCCAGCTTGACAATCGATTGCAGAATGACCGGTGTCACGCCTTTGCCATGGCCAACGAAACTCTTGTCGATTTTCAAGGTGTCGAACGGGAAATGCTGCAAGTAGGCCAGCGAGGAATAGCCGGTGCCGAAATCATCAAGTGACAGACCAGCGCCCAGCGCCCGCAACTTGTCGAGCACCTGCGAGGCATATTCCGGATTCTCCATCACCAGGCTCTCGGTCAGCTCGAGCTTAAAGGTGCCCGGATTGACGTTGGAGCGCGACAGAATGGTTTTCACATCATTGAGCAGATCATGGCGCAACAGTTGTTCTGAGGAGACATTGACGCTCATGAAGAGACGGTCAGCGCCATCCAGCTTTTGCTGCCATTCGGTCAACTGGCGAGCAGCCTGTTCCATGATATGCAGGCCAAGCGGCACAATCAGGCCATTGCGTTCAGCCGCCGGGATGAAATCGGACGGCGGAATTGGTCCGCGTTGCGGATGATTCCAGCGGGCAAGCGCCTCGAAGCCCTTGATCATGCGGTCTTGCAGATTGACGATCGGCTGGAAGACCACATCAATTTCCTTGCGGTCAAGTGCGGCAATCAGATCCTTGTCAAGAGAGCTACGGCCCCTGCCCTGCTGACGCAGGGATGGGCGGAACGGTTCGATGCGGTCACCGCCCATGCGTTTGGCATGATAGAGGGCCAGCTCGGAATCGCTGAGGATCTCGCCTGCGGCCTTGTGAGACTGAAGATCGAAGATCGCAATGCCAAGCGATACCGACAGGGCAATTTCCCGCTCACCGAACGTAATCGGCACCTTGAGCACCTTGCGCACATTATCGGCAAAGACTGCAATGCGTTCTGGCTGTTGCTCGGAAATGAGGATAATGGCGAACTGATCGCCATAGAAACGAGCGATGGAATCCTGCGGCTTGAGCAGGCGCGACAGGCGACGGGCCACTGTCAGCAGAAGGGAATCGCCGATCGACAGGCCGTAGCTGTCATTGATCTTGCGGAAATTATCGATATCAACCAGCAGGACAGCCGGTTTGGCAGCGCCTTCGGCCTGTGTGCGGACCATCGCAGCAGACAGACGATCCTGCAGCAACTCGCGGTTTGCAAGGCCGGTCAGATTGTCATGCACCGCATCATGCAGCAGCCGCGTTTCGGCTGTGCGCTGGTCGGTGATGTCAAGCAAGGTGCCAACGCAGCGGACCACTTCGCCATCGGTGCCAACGACCGGGCGCGCGCGCAGCTTGAACCAGCGGTAATGGCCATCGTCGGCACGCAAACGGAAATCCTGATTGACCCGCCCACGGCGCTGATCGATCACCGCATCAAGCATGGCGGAGAATCGATCCTTGTCCTGCGGGTGCAGCATTTCCAGCCAATCGCGGGCCGGACCATCAAGGGCGCCTTTTTTCAGGCCCAACAGCTTTTCGGCTTCGTGGGTGGTATGGATGCGATCGCGCGGCACGTCCCAGTCCCAGACCATGTCGCCGGAGCCAACAATCGCCAGAGCTCGGCGCTCACTGTCGGACACGATGCCTTGGGCCAGAATGCCGCCTGAAAAAGCGTGCTGCATGATGGTGAAACAAAAGAGCAGCACCAACAGAACCATGCCACCGCTCAAGGCTGGCTGGACGAGATCATTGTCGATCATGCCCGACACCGCCGCCCCTGCGGCCAACAACCAGAGCAGCAACAGGATCCAGGTCGGGATCAGCATGATGGCGCGGTCAAAGCCGGTGAAAGAGAGATAGATGATCACGGCAAAACCGGCCAGCGCGGTGACGACCATCGACAGCCGGGCAATGCCAGCGCCGAGCGATGGGTCATAAAGGGCGAGGCCCAGAATCACGACAAGGAAGATCAGCCAAATGCCCGATGCATGCAGATAGCGCACATGCCAGCGATGCAGAGTGAGATAGGTGAAGAGCAGAACGAGAATCGATGCCGAGAAGATCACCTCTGATCCGGCGCGCCAAACCGGCTCATAATTGGTCGGAATGTCGAACAATTGCGGCATGAAGCCAAAATCAATCGCCAGATAGGCCAGAACCGACCAAGCCAGCAAGGCCGCAGCGGGGAACATGGCCGCGCCTTTGACGACAAACAGGATGACCAGAAACAGAGCCAACAATCCGGCAATGCCAAGCACAATCCCTCGGAAAAAGGTGTAGCTGTTGACATAGTCCTTATAGGCTTCAGGCTGCCAGAGATTGAGGCTGGTCAAGCTGCGATGGGCTTGCTCACCAACGAAGGTGACCACGTTGCCCGGATCAAGGGTGACGCGGAAAACATCGGCTTCGGAATCGGGAATCCGCTCCGGCGCAAAGCCCTGCGAGGTGGAAATGGCATAGACCCGCTGAGCGCCGAGATCAGGTTTTAACAGACCGGAACCGGGCAGCCGGAAATGGGGGACCACAAGATAGCGGTCGATCTGTCGGTCGGTATTGTTGGCCAGCGCGAAGACAAACCAGCCCGGAATGATGCCTTGCTGGCGGGCGCGCACTTCGATCCGGCGGACAATGCCGTCTGGTCCGGGTGCCGTTGAAACCTGAATGCGATCGCCATCGCCATCATAGCGTTCGATGACATCACTGAGGTCGAGAACCAGACTATCCGCTTTGACATCGACAGCCTCAACCGCTCCAGCCCCGCTGAGGGACGCAAAACTGAACATGGCGGTCAGCAACAAGACAATCAGAACGGATACGCGATTCACCAGAGATCCTCATAATTCAACGACCTGCGCTTTGACGATAGGCGCAGAAACAGTGCATCATAGTTAAAATTTTGCTACCCGCCACACAAGACGAAATTCGCAAACTTGGCCTTTTTCAAAGGAAAAGGCCAAACTTTTCGCCCTGTCGGTTAGGAAGCAGGAACGAAGCCAAAGGGAAGGCGCGTTGTCTCGCCAGACAATTGGCTGGAATCACCTTGTCAAAAGCCGATCAGAGCAAGCCTTGCATAGCGCTCACCTCTCCCATACCTTCTCATCAATAGCCTTGGGCAGCGCATGCCTTACGGATAGTGAGGGACAGGGCCAGTTTGAACGCGAGGCTGGGCGTTTGGTGCCTGCAAATCCGAGCGCAGAACCGAATAGAGCAAGTGATCTTCCCAATTGCCATTGATGCAAAGATAGCTACGCGCCTTGCCTTCAAATTGAAATCCGCATTTTTGCAGAACCGACATAGAAGGTCCATTGCTTGGCAAGCAGGCCGCTTCAACACGGTGAAGCCCTTCATGATCAAACAAATAGGGCAATAACAAGGCTACTGTTTGCGTCATATAGCCATGACCTGCGAAATCTTCCCCCATCCAGTAGCCAATCGAGGCGGACTGGCAGATACCACGTCGGATATTGGAAACATTGATGCCGCCAATCAGCCGATTGTCTTCATGGCGAAAAATCAGAAAAGGCAAGGCACGGCCAGAACGGCGGTCTTTCTGATATTGTTCCAGACGACGGCGAAAACCGTGAGGCGTCAGATCGTCAGCCCCCCACAAGGGTTCCCAGGGGCGCAGGAAGTCAGCACTGGCAGCGCGCAAACAGGCCCACTGATTATAGTCTGCCTTGGAAGGATGGCGCAAATAGATCAGTGCGTTGCTCAGGGGGGACGAGTGTGGTGGCGGTGTAGGGATACCGGTCCAGACAGACCCCAGTGAGGCCGAGAAACGCCGAATCGGGTCTGCACCTTTTCGGGTTTCAAAGTCTGCGCGCATGCGAGGACGCATAAGCTTGCCTTTCACTGCATGCAGCAAAAGGGTCATCCAGGCTTTACCGGACCCAACCTGATCGCCAGCCATATCGTTCTTCCAGCCTTGCTGTTGCCGCCTCTGAACAGTGTCAATTCACCGCCAGAGGTTCGCATGAGCGGGTGTTCAAATATGCGAACCGTCAGGATCTGCTGCGCGGACCCACAAAGGTTGCAGATCCATACTAATAGAACAACCGCATTTCCCCTAGCCCGAATTGAGGCCAACCGAATGCGGTGCAGTTCCCCTTCTGGCGCTTGCACGGGCTTTGACACGCGGATGGTGCCATCGCCCCCTTTCCCGTTACGGATGCGCACGATGACAAAGACCATCAGGCAGGCACATATACGGGACTGACCAAAAAGGAAGTCTTCTCTTTTTAGGTCAGTTAACGGCGGTGGACCAGTCGTCTGTCAGTGCGAATCCGGGAAACGCACCGCTCGTCCCCATGTCAGTTTGTCGCAGACCCCATCCGTTCGGCCACTTCATCGGCCCACATCAGCTTTTCAACTGGCCCGACCGAGGCAAGGGATGGCTTGGAACCGGTGATAATATCGGCAGCCAGATTGCGAATGTCATCAATGGAAATCTCGGCGATGGCGTCAACCATTTCCTCAAGCGAACGTGGCTGGCCGAAAATCATCCGCTGGCGGGCCAACTGGCTGGCGCGGGCCGACGGGCTTTCCATACCCATCAGCAAACCTGCCTTGATCTGGGCACGGGCGCGATTAAGCTCAGCATCGGAGAAATCCTCTGCAGCGCGGGCCAGTTCTCCCGTGATGACCGGCATTAATTCTTCGAGATCTTCAGCGCTGGTCGCCGCGTGGATGCCGAACAGGCCGCTGTCTGCAAAGCCCCAATGAAAGGCATAGACGGAGTAACACAGGCCACGCTTCTCGCGCACTTCCTGAAACAGCCGCGATGACATGCCGCCACCGAGCATGGAGGCGAGAATCTGGGACTTGTAGAAATCCTCGCTCTTGTAGGAACGGCCCTTGAAGCCAAGGATGACCTGCGCTTCCATCAGATCCTTTTGCAGATCCCGTCTTTCACCGCCCACATAGTGTGCTGGCACCAGCGGTTTGGCCGGCTGATCGGCAAAGCCACCAAATGCCTGCTCCCCCAAGGCCACCAGCTCTTCGTGGCGCACACCACCAGCTGCAGACAGGATCATCGAAGGTCCATGATAATGCTGCCCCAGATAGTCATGAATGGCGTCGGGCGTGAAGGACTGGACCGTCTCAGCGGTGCCCAGAATGGTGCGACCCAAGGGTTGATCCGGGAAAGCCAGTTCCTGAATGTGATCGAAGACCCGATCCTCGGGCGCGTCATGGGCTGCACCGATTTCCTGCAGGATGACATGCTTTTCGCGGCGCAGTTCTTCAGGATCGAAGGTCGAGTTGCTGAGGATGTCGCCAAGAATGTCGATGGCAAGCGGAACATCCTCTTCAAGAATGCGCGCATAGTAGGACGTGCTTTCGATCCCGGTTGCCGCATTGACCTCGCCGCCCACGGCCTCAATCTGCTCAACGATATCGGTCGCAGACCGCGTTGCCGTGCCTTTAAAGGCCATATGTTCGAGCAAATGGGAAATGCCATGCTCATCGGCCCCTTCAGACCGTGAGCCCGCTGCAATCCAAACCCCGACAGCGGCGCTTTTCAAGTGAGGCATTTCATCGGACAGAACGGTCATGCCGTTGGTGAGACGGGTCATGTTAACGGTCAAATGCTTTCCTCCCTTTCCTGACAGCGTCAGGGTTTATGGTCAGACGCTCCCACCCGCATGGCAGCGAGCAGGAGCGTCTGGCGGTCTGATTGATCCGTAGTTTTAGGATCTGTGGCGTTGCGGATCAAGCCTCATGCAGGGCGCGAGCCCGTTCTCGCATGAAGGCCTCGACGGCATCAGCGCTGTTTTCCAGTATCGAGAAGCGCTCTTCACGACCCATCAGGTCCGACAGCCAGAGGGGCAAATCCGGATATTGGCCCGAAGCCTCTTCAACTGCAGCCGGGAATTTGGCCGGATGGGCGGTTGAGAGAACCACCATCGGGCTGTTTGAGTTGTCTGCTGCAGCCACCTTGCGGGCCACATGCACACCAACAGCCGAATGTGGATCGAGCAAATAGCCCGTGTCGGCCAGCACCTGACGAATGGTTTGCGTGGTGTCTTGCTCACTGGCTCGATCAGCTGCAAAACCGTCACGCAGGCGAGACAAAGGCCCCTCGGCAATTGTGAAAGAGCCGGACTGCTTCAGACCGGACATCATACGCACAACGCTGTCGGCGTCCCGATCATGGACCTCAAACAACAGCCGCTCGAAGTTGGACGAGACCTGAATATCCATGCTCGGGGATGCTGATGGGGTGACACCAAGCACTTCGTAGGCACCATTTTCCAGCGTCCGGGCCAGAATGTCGTTCTGATTGGTGGCGATCACCAATTTGTCGATTGGCAGTCCCATCTGCTTGGCAACAAAGCCGGCGAAAATGTCACCAAAATTGCCCGTTGGAACCGTGAAGGAGACGGTGCGATGCGGCGCGCCCAGCGACAGGGCAGCGGTGAAGTAATAGACCACCTGCGCCATGATCCGCCCCCAGTTGATAGAATTGACGCCGGACAGAGCGATCTCTTCACGGAAGGTCTTGTTGGCGAACAGATCCTTGACGATGGCCTGACAGTCATCGAAATGGCCCTCAAGCGCGATGCAATGCACATTGTCATCGAGCACAGAGGTCATCTGGCGCTGCTGAACAGGCGAGACACGGCCATTGGGGAACATGATGAAAATATCGGTGTTGGAGCGCCCCCGGAAGGCTTCGATCGCCGCCCCACCAGTGTCGCCAGAGGTTGCACCGATGATGGTGGCACGGGCGTTGCGTTCGGCCAGCACGAAATCCATCAGGCGGGCGAGCAACTGCATGGCGACGTCCTTGAAGGCAAGGGTCGGACCATGGAACAGCTCAAGCACAAATTCATTGGCACCGGTCTGGATCAGCGGCGTTACCGCATCATGACGGAAGGTGGCATAGGCCTCGTCAATCATGGTGCGAAAGGTGTCGTCAGGAATTTCGCCTTCGACAAATGGCTTCATCACCGCAAAGGCGATGTCCTGATAGCTTTTGCCCGCCAGTGCCGCCATGTCCTCGGTGGTCAATGTCGGCCAGGTCTTGGGTACATAAAGCCCACCATCACTGGCAAGACCTGCCAGAATGGCATCACAAAAACCTAGTTCGGGGGCCTGCCCCCTGGTGCTGACATATTTCACGACGAATGCGCCCTTTGTCTCCTGAGCCTGAGTTGTTTCAGGCTCCTTCTTTCATTACGCGCGGCACCCTACATGGTCCGATCAGGCAGGGCAAGCCTGACGCGACGCACGGCCACCAGCCACAGCGATTGCGATGTGGATCGCCCACATACGCACGAAGCGGATGCGGGGATGTCGCCTGAATGAGGGATCGAACATGCCGGGCTGAAGACAGGCAAAGGAAAAGCAGCGCAGAGTTGCTGCACTGCTTTTCCGGAAAGGCTGTCGCCCCGATAAAGGGGGATTCTGAAGCGCTTATTCTGCTGCGATTTGGGAGCGCAGCAGGCCCTTGGTGGTCGGGATCACCGGACCAGCAGGAGCGGCGCTAGATGCCAGTGCACGCATGGCGTCTGCCATGGAGTGCGAAATTTCGGATGTTTCATGCGTCAGGGCTTCGAGATCCTTTTCAGACCTGTCGTGCTTCGAGACGAGTTCGGACTGCTGCAAGTGGAACTGCAGCATTTTTTCTTCAAGGAGCCTCAAACCGGCCTGCAACACTTCGGCATCGCTGCCAAAGCGCCCGGAAGCGACCTGTTTTGAGATGAACTGTTCGAAGTAGGAACCGATTTCCACCGCTTTGTTATCCTGTGTCACGACAGTATTGCCTTTCCTTTGTTTTGGTCTTGCCATCCAAGAAAACCAATCTCGGGTGAAAGTGTGCCGCACCCACCCGGGACAGATTTTGACACAGACAAACCGAGCCGCGATGGCACCTGAAAGTGCCAAGCCTCTTTGTTCGCGGCTTGCGCCACGGATCGGAATTTGAAGTAATCGAAACCAGAAATAGGTTGCCTCGATCAGACATCCGCGCTTTGTCTGCATCTGGCGCTAGTCTGGCAAGGCTGTGCGGATTAGGAAACGATTCTTTAACGTTCTTTTCGCGGTAAGCTGACAAGCCTTTTTTTGGCTTTCCACATATCCCCAATGTGCGATGCGATAAGCCTCTGACTCTTCGACTATCCTTGCGAGTCAAGATTGACGCGGGGCAATTTTTCCACCTATTTCGCATTTTGGGCTTCCCTTCACTTATCCCCAATTCGTACTTTATTTGTTCCTCTTTTAACTAATCTGTTTTTGATTTCTCAGGACAAGTACGGAGATTCTTTTTTGCCGCTCAATTGCCTCGCGCGCGGTGTGGTCATTTTTATTCTTCACTGCTCAGAAACATGGAAAATAACCCATAAACCATTTTAAGACATTGAAACTTTGAAGCAAAAAATAGTGTCCACACGGAACACTGCCGTCATTAACCTTTAATTAACCTCCGAATCACTTCTCCCGTGCAGACGCAATCGGAAATTGATAAAATTCAAATCAAATGCGGTCCGGCCTCTCCGGATCCGTAATGATGGACGCATCGGTGGAAACGGTCCGCGCGACGCAGGATCCGGCCAGCCGAGCATTCAGGGGGATTTAAACAGTGACACACACACCGGAACGCCGCACGGAAGATCGCCAGCGCGTCCTGAAAGGTGGCAAGGTCTTCTATAACAATTTCGCGATCAGCCTTGATTGCGTCATTCGCAACGAGAGCAGCCACGGCATGCAAATAACGCTCGACCCGAACTGCGCCCTCCCCAACGAGTTTTCCCTGCTCAATCGCAAGGAAGGCACATTGGCCGACGCCAAGGTTATCTGGAAGAACGGCGACAAGATGGGCATCGAATTCTGTTCCAAGATGCAGGATGTGCGCACATTCGCCAAAGCGGATATCCGCCGGATGTCCATCATCGCAACGCGTGGCTGATTGCCCGGCCACACCAACGGCTTGAAGACGATTGCAAGAAGTTGACCATCCTCTCCTGGCATCCCCATCTGGGAGAGACGGTCTCGCGCGGCCCCTTGTCTGAGCGGTTCAGGATGAACCGGACAGGCAAGGGTCTGTGCGCCCTACAAAACCCTGAAAGGCTGATCAGTCCCCCAATTGTGTCAGCCTTTCAGAAATTCCGAACAGCTTGATCTCACACGACCTCACTGGTGGAGCCCTTCGCGGGTTCCACCCTTTTCTTTTGGGGCTAGCCCCAAGCTTTTGTCAGCTGCGTCCAGCCTTGAAGGGTGCCATGCCACGACGGGCCAGCTCATCCGCCCGCTCATTGCCTTCATGGCCCGCATGCCCCTTAACCCAGTGCCAATTGACCTTGTGCCGTTTCAACGCTTCGTCCAAGGCCTGCCAGAGCTCGGCATTCTTCACCGGTTTCTTGTTGGCAGTCTTCCAGCCATTTTTCTTCCAGCCGTGGATCCAGCCAGTGATGCCGCCTTTGACATATTGGCTGTCAGTCCAAAGATCGACCTCACAGGCGCGCTTGAGGGCATTCAGCGCTTCGATCGCCGCCTGCAATTCCATCCGGTTGTTGGTGGTCTCGGCCTCTCCACCGCACAATTCCTTTTCATGCTCACCAAAGGTCAGCAAAGCCCCCCAGCCGCCCGGCCCCGGATTTCCAGAACAGGCTCCGTCTGTATAGATCGTGACTGTGCTCATTTTAACGTCCTTGCTTCACTCTTGGCGGCTTCATCTTAAGGTTTCGCGTCCTCGCGCTAATCGCGCTGCGGGCGACATGGTCAGGATTTCGCGTCCTCGCGCCATAGGCGCTGCGGGCGTCGAGGGCAACGAGGGTTGGCGAATCTCAATTGGTTCAGTTTATCTAGCCAGAGGTTGGGCAGGTTTCAAGCCACGCGCCATTGGAGCCTGTCATTCTGACTGGACCTTTTTACACTTGCCGTGTAGAGCTTCTGCCATATTCATAGCAGGCAGAATGATCATGAGCGAAATCGACACAGACGCCCTCGCGGAAGCCTATAATCGTGGGCTGGAGTTGGAAAAGGCGGGGCAGAAGGCCGAAGCGGCAGAGGCCTATCGGCAAGCCCTGACCATAGACCCGGATGATCATGCAGGCGCCTCAGTTCGACTGGCAGCAATGGGGTTGGGGCCACAGCCCGACAAGGCACCGGTTGCCTATGTCGCCACCCTGTTCGATCAGCACGCGGCGGCGTTCGAGAAAATCCTCGTTGATGATCTGGGCTATGCGGTGCCGATGATGGTGCGCGAGATGATCGTCCAATATCAGCCAGAGCGCCGTTTTACCCGGATGCTTGATCTGGGCTGCGGCACCGGGTTAACCGGCATTGCCATGGCGGAGAAGGTCGACAACATGATCGGCGTCGACATTTCAACCGGCATGCTGGACGAAGCCTATGACAAGGAAGTCTATGACGATCTCTATGCAGGCGACGTGGTCGAGTTTTTGCGCGACATTGAAGATGACGGCACCGGCGAGGAAGGTGGCTGGGACCTGATCGTGTCGACTGATGTGCTGCCTTATCTGGGCGAGCTGGACGAGAAATTCCATCATGTTGGGCGCTGTCTCGATACCAAGGGTCTGTTTGCCTTCTCGTCAGAAACTCTGCCGGAAGACGAGTTTGGTGACGCCTCCTATAAGGTAGGACGCCTTCAGCGCTTTGCCCATTCGGAACGCTATGTCCGGGCCTTGCTTGATGCGAATGGCATGGATGTGAAGCATTTCCAGATGATCATTGTCCGCACCGATGAGGGCAAGCCGATCTATGGCCATCTGGTGCTGGCGGAAAAACGGGCCTAATCATTGGGTCAAACAGATCAGGCGCTGCGATAGCCCTGCTCGAGTTCGATCAACTTTTGCTTACGCCAGAGGCCACCACCGTAGCCTGTGAGGCTGCCGTCGGCGCCGAGGATCCGGTGGCAAGGCACGACGATGGCAATCTGGTTGGCTCCGTTGGCGCGGGCCACAGCCCGCACGGCGTCGGGTTTTCCCAAAGAGGCCGCCAGCGCCCCATAGGTTCGGGTGTCGCCAGCAGGGATTTGTCTCAAGGCATCCCAGACCGCACGGGTGAAAGGCGTGCCGTGATAGGCAAGTGGTGTGCTGAAATGAGCCGCCTTGCCGCTGAAATAGGCCTCCAATTCCTGCGCGATGCGTTCGGTGGGAGCGGTGCTGCCAAAGCCGAGACTTCCCTTAGTGGCCTTGAATAGCGCCCTTAGCTCGGTCGGCAGAGCCTTGCGGCCGACAAATTCCAGCAAATGCAAATGGGACGCGTCACTGACCGCGATCATCGCCCCCAGCGGCGTGTCGATCCAGTCGGCTTTCAGCATGGCGTCCGCTTTGAAGTCTGACGGCTTTAGCCCAATCAGCCGGGCAAAAGCCTGTCGGAAGGCAGAGGCCGACTCAAATCCCGCAGCCTGTTGTGCATCGATCACCCGGTCGCCATCGGACAGGGCTTGAAAACTGTCGCGCAGACGGGAGATGCGGGCCATTTCCAGAAAGGTCATGCCGAAGCGGCGCTTGAATGTGCGGCGAACGGTGGAAGGATCCAGCCCCAGGCGGGCAATGTCGCCTTCGCGCCAGAGGCGACTGGTGTCGGCCTGAAGGGCAGTGAGCAATTGATCAATGAGTGGATCCGGATCCCCACCTGCACTAAGAGGATGGCACCGTTTGCAGGGGCGAAAGCCTTCCTGCAGGCAAGTCGAAACACTCTCATGGAAACTGCAATTTTCCCGTTTCGGCTTGCGGGCAGGACAGGTCAGGCGACAGAAAATTCCGGTTGAGCGAACCGCAACAAAGATGCGTCCGTCAAAGGCGGGATCACGGTCCAGCAGAGCCTGATAGAGGCTGTCATCGGTGGGGCGTTCATACAACATAGTGTCTCTATAGCCGAAATCGCGGCTGGCTGCGGTCGAAAAACGGGCAGCTATTGGGGAAATGTGTGTTTGCGCCCCCGCAGCAACCGGCCCAGCTGGCCGCAATACCCCCAAGAAGCGCGGCTTTATCGCCTTTTGCTGCTTGACTTTGTCCTCCTCGCCACGCACCTTGTCGGGACAGGATTGTTGTCGCAATTCTGGTTCCGTCTTTCCCCTTTCGTGAGGGTTTGGGCGGGAAATAAAGGTCAGCGGGAGAGCGCTTTTGGCGCGGATATCGCACCGCCCAGACGCCGCCGAAGGAGCAACCGCCTCGGAAACTCTCAGGCACAAGGGACCGCCCGACCAGCGACACTCTGGAAAGCAGTCATGAGCCCGGTTCGGGTTCTGGGCTCACCGAAGGAAGCAACCATGCCTCCCGCTTGCGGGCCATGGGAAATCTCTCAGGTTCTGGGACAGAGGAGGCACCGATGCAAAAGCTGTTCGCGATAGTGCGAAAGGCCAATGCACCCGTGCAACCCCGAGCGCTGCCAAATGCGCGCGCCAGACTATGAGGTGAGAGATGGCCGACTTGTCCGCTGCCAAGAAGACACCCCTTTATGATTTGCATGTCGAGCTGGGCGGAACGCTTGTCGATTTTGCTGGCTATGCCCTACCCGTTCGCTATCCGGCGGGCATTATGACCGAACATTTGCATTGCCGTGAACAGGCCTCCCTGTTCGATGTCTCCCATATGGGACAGGCTCTGCTGGTTGGGCCGGATCACGAAACCACCGCTCGGGCGCTGGAAGCCCTGACCCCGTCTGCCTTCACCAAACTTGGCCTTGGGCGGATGCGCTATAGCGTTCTGCTGAATGAGGACGGCGGCATCATTGATGACTTCATC
The DNA here is from genome assembly GCF_005771485.1 of Cohaesibacter sp. CAU 1516. Lineage (NCBI taxonomy): Bacteria > Pseudomonadati > Pseudomonadota > Alphaproteobacteria > Hyphomicrobiales > Cohaesibacteraceae > Cohaesibacter > Cohaesibacter sp. CAU 1516. Next base: position 317,825 of record NZ_VANT01000004.1, read on the forward strand.
GTGACGCGCCCGGAAGATCCTGCCCTTGATGGCACTTTGATGCTGGTGGTCAATGGCGCCTGCAAAGAGGGCGACTATGCCCATCTGGAAGCCAAACTGCCGCAAGATGTGACCCTCACGCCATTGCCGAACAAGGCTCTGATTGCCATTCAGGGGCCAAAGGCCGTTGATGCACTGGCCCGCCATTCCACCAAGGCTGACGCACTCACCTTCATGTCTCACACAACCGATGTCATTGATGGCATTGAGGTAGTGATTTCGCGCTGTGGCTATACAGGTGAAGACGGGTTCGAGCTGTCCTGCGATGAAGCCGACGCCGAGCGTCTTGCTCGCCTTCTACTCAATGAGCCAGAGGTGGAAGTGGCCGGTCTTGGTGCCCGCGACAGCCTTCGTCTGGAGAGCGGGCTTTGCCTTTATGGTCATGACCTCGATACCAACACTGACCCGGCGGAAGCTGATCTTGGCTGGGCCATTCAGAAGCGCCGCCGCGAGGAAGGGGGCTTCCCCGGTGAAGCACGCATTCTCAAGGGCCTCTCTGAAGGCCCATCGCGCATTCGCGTTGGTTTGTCGATCCTTGGCAAGGCCCCTGCTCGCGAAGGCGCAGAGATTCTCGACATGGATGGCAATGCAATCGGTGTGGTGACATCCGGCGGCTTTGCCCCGAGCCTGCAGCAGCCAATCGCCATGGGCTATGTCACCCCGGCCTTTGCGCAGGCAGGTTGCAAGGTTCAGCTGCAGGTGCGCAAGCGTCTGCTTGAAGCGGAAGTGGCCGCCATGCCGTTTGTTCCACAGCGCTATGTTCGCAAACCATAAATTACCCCATCCAACACCTTTTATCGGGGATGCGGCATCCATCCCCAGACAGTTTGAAGATCCAAGAGGGACCTGATCAATGAGCACCTATTATTCCGAAGACCATGAATGGATTTCCGTTGAAGGCGACATCGCCACCATCGGGATCACCGATTATGCCCAGAGCCAGCTTGGTGATGTGGTGTTTGTTGAGTTGCCTGAGGTGGGCGCCAGCATGAGCCAGGGCGATGAAGCCGCTGTTGTCGAAAGCGTCAAGGCGGCCTCAGAAGTCTATGCCCCGATCGATGGCGAAGTTACCGAAGTGAATGAAGGTTTGGAAGAGGACCCCTCCAAGGTCAACAGCGACGCTGAAGGCGACGCATGGTTCCTCAAGATGAAGGTGGGCGATGCCGGGCAGCTCGAAGGCCTGATGGATGCCGACGCCTACAAGGCCTTTGTTGCCGAACAAGAATAGGCTTACACGCCAGATCAACCATGAAAAAGGCCATTCCGGGTGATCGGAAAGGCCTTTTTCTTTGTCTTTATGCGTCTTGCCGTGCCGTCAGGCGATGCAGCGAATCTGAGCGCGTGGCTCGCTGAGGCGCTGATGTCTGAGCCGAGAGAACATTTTGAGCTTGTTCACCGGCCGACCGAACAGATAGCCTTGCCCGATGGTGCAGTTCTGATCTCTCAGGAATGCCAGCTGTTCCTCGGTTTCGATGCCTTCTGCAACGACCTTGAGACCCATGCCATGGGCAAGATTGATGACGCCGAGCACCAGTTTGCAATTCTCGCCCCCCTGCTCGATGCCAGAAATGAAGCTGCGATCGATTTTCAGGATGTTGAGCGGCAGGCTGTTGAGATAGCCAAGATTGGAATATCCAGTGCCGAAGTCATCCATTGCCAGCGAAATGCCCCGATCGGCCAGCGTTGAAAGCATCCGGGCGGCGGCCTTGGTGTCCTGCACATCAGCGCTTTCGGTGATTTCCAGCGTCAGATAGTTGGGGTCAAAGCCGCACTGATCCAGATGAGACAGAATCTCGTTTGGCAGATTGGGATTGTTGAGCTGCAGCGGTGACAGATTGACCGACAGATTGATCCTGTGACCAGCCTGATGCCACTGAACCGCGTCGTCACAGGCCTGACGGATGATCCAGTCGGACAGATCATCAATGATGCCCGCTTCTTCGGCGATCTCGATAAATTCCATCGGTGGAATATGGCCGCGTTCGGGATGGAACCAACGCACCAACGCCTCGGCTCCCGTGATCTGCCATTCATGATGCTCGATGGCATGGCTCGATTGTTCGGCCAGATTGACCTGCGGCTGGTAGTAAACTTCAAGACCGCCATCTTCGTGCAGCATCGCCCGCCGCAAATCGGCTTCGAGCTGCATGCGATGCTGAATGGCAACCCCCATATCGCGCTCATAGAAACGATAGGTCGCCCGGCCATTATTCTTGGCAGCGTAAAGCGCCAGATCCGCATCGCGCATCAAGTCGTCGGATGAGCCCGACAAGCTGGGAAAGCTGGAAATCCCAATCGAGGTGGAAATGCGCACTTCCAGATCGCCGAAGGTGAAGACCGCGGAAAGCGCATCGATAACCTTGAGCGACAGGGCAGCGGCCTGTTTGGTGCTCGACTTGGTCAGAATGGCAAACTCATCACCACCCAGTCGCGCCACAATGTCATCTGTCGAAGCAAAAATCCGCAGCAGCCGCGCCGCCGCCTTTTTCAGCAACCGATCCCCCATCGGGTGGCCGTAGGTATCGTTGACATTCTTGAACTTGTCGAGATCCAGCAGCAACAGGTGGAAACCTTGCCCATCCTCGTCAGCATCGCGCATATATTGGCACATTTTCTGATTGAGAAAGGCGCGATTGGCCAGTCCGGTCAGTGGGTCATGTTCTGCGAGAAACCGCACCCGCGCCTCTCGCGTTCGGGTTTTGCGTTCTTCACGCCGGGCGCGATAGGCCTCCGCACCGAACAGGGAAAGCAGAAGCCCGGCCCCGAGTGCGGAAGTGGTCAGCAGATTGTCCATCGACATCAGCACGGTTTCAAGGCGATCTTGCAACTCGACGGCCCGAAGCCTTTTGAGGTGGCTGATTTTCGCGGCGGCATTGTTGAGGATTGCCCCATAGGGATCAAGTCGCTTGCTAATGATTGCCTGCTTGTCGAGGTCCCCCGGTTCGAGATTCTGAACATAGGGCTCGATCTGGCGCATGGTGCGCTTGAGACCATTCAGGATTGGCTCGAGATTCCGCACCTGTTCATCTTCCAGACCGACGGTTGCCGAGTTGATTTGGAACACACGGCTCCAGAAAATGTCAAACGCCACCAGAACGTCGTCATGGCTGGTCCGGTTGCCACCAGACGCCGTCTCATGCCCGGACATCCGAACATAGGAATATAAGCGATCACGAAATCTGCGGTAGTCCAGTTCAAGTCGAACCCCTTCGTCCTGACCTGAAATCAAACGGTGGCTTTCTCCGATCTCCGCGCGCAACTTGTCGACTTTCTTGAATTGTGAGAATTCAAGCGCCAACAGAATGACGACAGAGACCATGTAGATAAAAGCGAGAACTTTAAGGTGCGTCTTCATCGGACCACCATTCTGGAAAGCTGCCAGACAAGCCGCATGCCGGAATCATGAGTCCGCAACTCCTCGTACTGGTCATAGGGATAGATGAGACGGGTTGGACCACGGGTGCGCACAGACAGTTGCTTGCCATCATTCTCCATCGCCAGAATCACATCATATTTGTCAAAGTCGTCGCGCGGGATCGTCATCCGGTAATTGTCGAGTGCAATGGCTTCGATTTCCGTGCCCTTGGCGCCAACATAGGCCAGCAGGTCTCGCATCAGCACACCACGCCAGATGGACGACTTGGTCGACGCATAGCTGCGGGTTTTGAGTTCGTGCATCCCGATCTGCTGTAGCATTGCGCGATCGAGGCGCACCTCGCCTTTGCCATTGTGGTGGGAAAGCTTGCCGGAAATGGTCAGAATGACCTTACCCGTTGGTTCGGGCAACATGCGCGCAGACGCATCGTCCACGCACAAGGCCGTTGCTGCGATGCCTATCAACATCAAGAAAGAAAGAAGTGCGCCGTGTCGCGCGCAGCAAGACCCTCTTTTGATCATATTTGCTTCCCCATAAGACTGGAACTGCCCCCCAGATCGCCCACGGGCCAGATGATCAAACTTGCATTCACAAATCGTAAAGTTTGAAATGCACAATCTCTTTTTGGTCAGTCCTGCATGGGATTTGATACGGTATGGTTAAGGATGCCTTATCGACACGGCCTCAAACCAACAGACCTCGCACCCAAAGCAAAAGAAAAGGGCGCTCCCGCCGGAATAGCGGAACCGCCCATGCATGGGACACAGGTCATATGCACAAAGGCCCAAAACAGGACCCGATCACCCGGATTGCTCGTCATGCCAGTTTTTAAGGGCTTCAATCGTGGCGGGCAGGTCCGCCAGACGGCGCACAACGGTTTGCGCACCCGCATCCATCAGATGCTCCCCATGGCCGGGATAGGTATGGCCGCCGCCAATGAAACCGATCACCCGCATGCCGGCACTGACACCTGCCTTTGTGCCGTGAAAACTGTCTTCAATAACGATGCAATCCTTCGGATCGACATCCAGAATGGTTGCCGCATGAAGGAAGACATTCGGGTCAGGCTTGGGGGCCTTGGTGCCCACTTCAATGGATGAATAGACATAGGGGCGGAAGCGATCCCACAGATCGGTGCGCCGCATGTTGGTTTCCAGATCTTCCGAAGAGCTGTTGGAACAGATGCAACGGGCATAGTCGAGCTGGTCGAGCATCTCGTGCGCACCGGCAAGTGCCTCGACCTTCTCAATCTTGAGCATGGCCCGATCCTCGACCCGTTGAACGATATCGTGGGGGATGCCGCGCTCGAATTCCTCTTCAAGCTTGGGAATGATTTCCTCGTGGCGCATGCCCGCATAACTGCTGGAAAAATCCTCGATTGTCATTTCCATCTCTTCTTCAGCCAACACTTCAACGGTGGCCTGTGCCCAGAGATATTCAGAGTCGACGAGCGTTCCGTCGAAATCAAAGAGTACCAGCATTCAACAAGTTCCTTGCAGTCGGATAGGCGGGATCTGCGGCCAATGGGTCTGGCAGCGCCACAGACATGGACCCTACGAGGGCGAAGGTCAATGGCTGGCCCATCACTTATGCCTACAGTTTTTTACTCAGATTCCGGTTCGGCCCGAGAGGGCGTTGCACGCACGGTGCGGACCAGCCAGACCCCGAAGACCAGCACCAGCACGCCTGCCAGTCCGAACCAGGTCAGAGCATATTGCAAATGGGAGTTGGTGAAGGTGATCCGGGTTTCGCCCCCCTGTGGCAAACCGTCAACACCTTGCCCCTTCGTCAGATCAACCCAATAGGGTGCAGTCTGCTCCTTGGATAAGCCCAAATAAGCGGCCATTTCAGAAACTTGCCGGACGATCCAGACATTCTTGACCTTATCGGCAGCCGGGCTGTTCCAGTTTTTGGGCTCATCAAATCGCATCAGTCCGGTCAGGGTCAGCTCTCCGGTCACCAACGTGTCGGGACGGCTGGTTGGTTCTTTCAAGGGATCGGGTACGAAGCCGCGATTGACGATCACGTCCCATCCAGCTGCGGTTCTGAAGGGGGTTAGAATGAAGTATCCCGGTCCGGCATAAGTGCCCCCCTGCGGCTTGCCAAGGGCAAACCAGACATGCACTTCGCGGCTATGGTCATAGTGTCCACTGACCGTGACCGGCTGATAGACATGGCTGCTTCTGGTGACCTTGTCCCATTCTTTCGGTCCGGGTGCGGTGATGGGTTGGCTCGCAACTCGGCTGTTGACGTCAGCAATCAGCTGTTCTTTCCAAGCCAATCGGCGGACCTGCCAGTTGCCCAGTGAGATGAGAATGGCAAAGGCGGCCAGAGCACAGAGGCAAAAAATCCAAAAGGACGGTCTATTGATGGATTTGGCCACGCATCTCTCCTCGGGTCGTGCTAAACAAGCTCACAAAACTCTGCCATAGGACAAGAGCCTGCAATGAAACTCAAGACCGACAGCTATGCTTTTCGCTTTTTTGCCCTGAACCTTTTTTTCCCTCTGGGTGTTCATCTGCTGGTTGGGCTGATCGGACTGTTCGGGCCTGATTTGCGTCAGCTCTGGGTGGCTCTGCCGGTGATCATGATGATCAACAGCCTCAATCTCACCTATGCCTTTTACTGCCGGGCCTGGCAGAGAACCGGACTGCTGGTGATTGTCGGCTTCAACATCATTTCGCTGTTCGCGATGGGGGCATTGAGCTTCCTGACTTCATTGTTCGGCTGGGTGCATATTGTGCCAGCCTTTGTCAGCCTGCTATTTCAGCCCTGATCTTTGTGGCCCTGCCCTTCTCGTTGTCCCTGCTCGGCCTTGGTCAGATATTGCTGGCCAATCAATGCGCCCTTCAACCAATAAAGGAATGAGAGGCACAGGATTACCGTGAGCGGTCCCCAGATAGAGACCAGTAGCCAAAGGGGTGGTTCATAGGTGAATTCGGTATAAAGCACGCCGCCGGTGGCAAGAAAGCCGACAATCATGATCACGAACACGGCCGGTCCGTCGCCACTGTCAGCGAAGCCATAGTCCAGACCACAATGGTCGCAATGATCAGCGACCTGCAAGAAGCCATCATAGAGCCTGCCCTCACCACAACGGGGGCAGCGGCCACGCAAGGCCGTTTTCCAAAGACTGCCAGTTTGCTCTGCCATCTGCTGATCCTTCCCGCTTCAGCCGAGTTTTTTGTTCCGGCCCAGTTTGTTTTTCCGGCCCAGTTTGTTTTTGCCATCAAACCATCTGCTATCAAACAAAAAAGGGTGACCGACGGCCACCCTTGAATTTTTCCATCCGATTGGATCAGTGGTGGGCGATCACACCACCTGCATTGCCCCACAGATAGATGGAGACGAACAGGAACAGCCAGACCACATCCACAAAGTGCCAATACCAGGCAGCTGCTTCAAAACCAAAATGCTTGTCGGTGGTGAAGTGACCCTTCAGCGCCCGCACCAAGCAAACAATCAGGAAGATCGTCCCGATAAAGACGTGGAAGCCGTGGAAGCCGGTGGCCATGAAGAAGGTCGCGCCATAGATGCTTTCCTTGAAGGCGAATGGAGCAACAGCATATTCGTAGACCTGCACTGCGGTGAACACAGCGCCCAACAGGACGGTCAGGATCAGGCCCCATTTCAGGCCTTCACGATCATTCTCGAGCAATGCGTGATGCGCCCATGTGACCGTGGTGCCTGAGGTCAACAGAAGCAGGGTGTTGAACAAAGGCAGGTGCCATGGATCAATCACCTCAATGCCTGCAGGCGGCCAAACGCCACCGGTATATTCTGCACGCAGATATTGCTGGGTTTCCCCGGCAAACAGGCTCGCATCGAAGAAGGCCCAGAACCAGGCAACAAAGAACATCACCTCAGAGGCGATGAACATGATCATGCCATAGCGCAAATGCAGCTGAACCACCGGGGTATGGTGACCCTGATGGGATTCCTTGATCACATCGCCCCACCAGCCAATCATGGTGTAGAGAACACCACATACACCGACGAGAAACAGCCAAATCGGCAGAATTTCGTGCATGTAGGTGATTGCGCCGATGGCCATCACAAAGGCCGAAATCGAGCCGATGAAAGGCCACGGGCTAGGATCGATAATGTGATAGTCGTGGTTTTTGGTATGAGCCTCAGCCATGTTTGGGTCCTCCCAAGCTCCTGATGTCAATTGGGCGCGCAGCGCCGCATTGTCTGATATTTATCCGCCCGTCTTCACCTCGGGCCGAGCGCGATCCTTGGCGAACGCGGCCGTTTCTTTCTCATCTGGAAAGAAGGTGTAGGACAGGGTGATGGTTTTTATTGATTTCATTTGCGGGTCATTATCGATGTCAGGATCGACAAAGAACACCACAGGCATGTCGACAGTGCCGCCTGCTGCCACCGTCTGTTCAGTGAAGCAGAAGCATTCCAGTTTGTTGAAATAGATGCCGGCGGCAGCGGGGGTAACATTGAAGGTCGAAGTGCCTGCGGTTGGCACTGAGGCATGATTGACCACCTGATAGGCGATCTGCGCGGTCTCGCCGACATTCAGTGTTACGGGTTTATCGAGGGGTTTGAAATCCCAATTCAGGCCGCCCGCCACGTTGGCGTCAAAACGAACCGTGATCTTGCGGTCGATCACCCCGTCAGCCTCGACTTCAGCGGTCTGGGTGGTGCCGCCATATCCGGTTACCTGACAGAAAATCCGGTAAAGCGGTACGGAGGCATAGGCCATGCCGATCATGCAGCCAACAAAAATGACGAGACCATAGGCGAGACGCTTGTTGGCCTTGTCCGGGTTTGTTTGGCCCGGATCTGCTTGTTTCGTCTCTTTTGTCTGTTCGCTCATTCGTGTTACCGCTGATCTTGCTTGTTACCGTCGATCTTGTTTATGGGATGTTTCCTTGCTTCAAGGTGCCCAGCTACATCGGGCGGTTCAGCACCTCAGCGCCCATTTTGACCAGCGTGATGGAGTAGAACAGCACCACAAGCGCGCCCAGACTCAGGGCAATTGCAAGGGAACGCTTGTTGCGGCGTTTCTTCTGATCTTCGGTCAGATGGATTGTTTCAACGATCTCGGTCATGTCAGATCTCCTTATCGGGATGAATGTCTCGCTCTCGCGCTAGAGCAGCGCAGGCAGCATGGACAGTCCCAGCAAATGCTCAGCCAGCAAGGTGGCGTAGAGCGCAAACAAATACAGGATGGAGAAAGCGAACATCTGGCCAGCGGACTTGCGCGCCAGCGCCCCTTCCCGGTTGCGATAAACCCGCAAGGCAGCCAAGAGGAACAAGGCCCCGAGCACGCCCGACAGGATGGCATAGGTCAGGCCGGCAAAGCCTAGAGCGGCAGGCACCATGCCAAGCGGTGCCACCACCAGCGAATAAAGCAGGATCTGCGAGCGGGTCACCGCTTCGCCTGCCACTACTGGCAGCATCGGCACGCCAGCATTCTTGTAATCGTCATTCTTGATCAGCGCCAAGGCCCAGAAATGGGGCGGCGTCCACATGAAGATGATCAGGAACAGAGTGATGGATTCCAGCGTCACTGACCCCGTGACCGCGGCCCAGCCGATCATCGGAGGGAAAGCACCAGCTGCACCACCAATCACGATATTCTGCGGTGTGGAGCGCTTCAGCCACATGGTATAGACAACGGCATAGAAAAAGATGGTGAAGGCCAGCACGCCCGCCGCCAGCCAGTTGACCAGCAGACCGAGCATCAGGGTCGAGGCGACAGACAGGGTCAGGCCAAAGCTCAGCGCTTCGCCCGGCGTGATGCGGCCAGCGGGGATCGGGCGATTGGCGGTGCGCTTCATGATGCGGTCGATATCGGCATCATACCACATGTTAAGCGCGCCAGAGGCACCGCCGCCAATGGCAATGCAGGCAATGGCAATGAAAGCTTCGAGCGGATGGAGATGGCCCGGCGCGATGGCCAGCCCTACAAAGGCCGTGAAGACCACCAGAGACATGACGCGCGGTTTCAACAGCGCGATATAATCGCGCACTTCCGCTCCACCGAAATCGGCGCGCGCAAGGTCAGTTGCCCCAAGGGCTGCGGTGTCATTGGTCTGGTCAACAATGGTCATGGTCTTCAAACTCCCTTGAATAGAACCCCGTCTGGTGTGCCGTTGGACCGCGTGATCCGGGCATATTGTTTCGGGATTCGGAGGGACCGCCAGTGGCGATCCCTGATCGTATCGAGCCAGTTGAACAAGCGGCTCTTACTTGATGCGTGGCAACTCTTCCCACTGGTGGAATGGCGGTGGCGAAGACAGCTGCCATTCAAGGGTGTCTGCCCCTTCACCCCATGGGTTGTCTGCGGCCTTGCGCTTTTTGGCGAAAGCTTCGAAGACACCGAACAGGAAGAAGGCAACGGCCACCATGGTGATGTAGTAGCCATAGGACGAGATGGCGTTCCAACCGGCATAAGCATCCGGATAGTCGACATACCGGCGCGGCATACCCTGCAGGCCAAGGAAGTGCTGTGGCATGAAGATCAGGTTGACGCCGATAAACATGATCCAGAAATGCAGCTTGCCATAGAGCTCGTTATACATGTAGCCGAACATTTTCGGGAACCAGTAGTACCAGGCCGCAAAGATCGCGAAGACGGCACCGAGCGAGAGCACATAATGGAAGTGGGCAACCACATAGTAGGTGTCGTGCAATGCGCGGTCGAGGCCCGCATTGGCCAGCTGCACACCCGTCACACCACCGATGGTGAACAGGAAAATGAAGCCGACAGCCCAGAGCATTGGCGTTGAGAAGGTGATGGAGCCGCCCCACATGGTGGCAATCCAGGAAAAGATCTTCACCCCTGTCGGAACCGCAATCACCATCGTGGCAAACAGGAAGTAGGCCTGCGTGTCGACATCAAGACCAACCGTATACATGTGGTGGGCCCAGACGATGAAGCCGACGACGCCGATGGCAACCATGGCATAGGCCATGCCGAGATAGCCAAAGATCGGCTTCTTGGAGAAGGTGGACACGATGTGAGAGACCACGCCGAAGCCCGGCAAGATCAGGATATACACTTCCGGATGGCCGAAGAACCAGAACAGATGCTGATAGAGGATCGGATCACCGCCACCGGCCGGATTGAAGAAGCTGGTGCCGAAGTTACGGTCGGTCAGCAGCATGGTGATGGCACCGGCAAAGACTGGCAGAGACAGAAGCAGCAAGAAGGCAGTGACCAGCACCGACCATGCAAACAGAGGCATCTTGTGCAGGGTCATGCCCGGCGCACGCATGTTGAAGATGGTGGTGATGAAGTTGATCGCCCCAAGAATGGACGACGCACCGGAAACGTGCAGCGACAGGATCGCAAAATCCATCGCAGGACCAGGATGGCCACCAGGACCGGCGCTGGAGAGCGGTGGGTAAGCGGTCCAGCCACCACCGAAGCCATTGGCACCAGATGGACCTTCAACGAACAGCGAAATGATCAGCAGCGCGAAGGATGGTGGCAGCAGCCAGAAAGAGATGTTGTTCATGCGTGGGAATGCCATGTCAGGCGCCCCGATCATGATCGGCACAAACCAGTTGCCGAAACCGCCGATCAACGCAGGCATCACCATGAAGAAGATCATGATCAGGCCATGACCGGTGGTGAAGACGTTGAACATATGCGGGTTGGAGAAATATTGCAGGCCGGGTTCCTGCAATTCGAGACGAATGCCACCAGACAGGGCGCCGCCGATCAGACCTGCCATAATGGCGAAGATCAGATACATGGTGCCGATATCTTTGTGGTTGGTCGAATAAACCCAGCGCCGCCAGCCGGTTGGCGTGTGGTGCGCATCATGGGCAGCCGTTGAGGACATGGTCTTTGCTCCCTTAGCTTCCAGCGCTTACTGCGCGGCGAGTTTCAGATTGGATTGGGTGGAGAGCGATGCCCGAAGCGTCTTGTTGGCTTCTTCAACATCGTCAGCGGCGGCGGCCAGCCAGGCGTCATATTGCTCCTGGGAGACAACGCGCACAGCCAGTGGCATGAAAGCGTGGTCCTTGCCGCACAGTTCCGAACACTGGCCGTAATAGATGCCTTCCCGGTCGGCTTTGAACCAGGATTCGTTCAAGCGCCCCGGCACGGCGTCCATTTTCACACCGAACGCAGGCATGGCGTAGGAATGGATCACATCAGCGGAGGTGATCTGAAGGCGAACGATCTTGCCGACTGGCACGACCATCTCATTGTCGACGGCCAGAAGGCGCGGCTCGCTGGTGCCTTTTTCGGCACGCTCCTCGTCATTGAGCATGATCGAGTCGAAGGAAACAGCCTCGCTGTCCGGATATTCATAACCCCAGTACCACTGGTAACCGGTTACCTTGACGGTGAGGTCGGCGGCCGGAATTTCCATCTGCTTATACAGCAGGCGGAAGGATGGGACTGCCAGTACCAGCAGGATCAGGATCGGCACCACGGTCCAGACCACTTCGATCAAGGTGTGATGCGAGGTCTTGGACGGGGTCGGATTGGCCTTGGTATTGAAGCGCAGAAGGACGATGGCCAACAAAGCTGCCACAAAGACGACAATTACGCCGATGATCCAGAATGTAAAATTGCCGAACCAGTGGATGTCGTCCATCACGGTGGACGCAGACTCTTGCAGATTAATGCCCCATGGGGTCGGCTGAGCCGCCTGGGCACGGTTGCTGCCGAACTGCAATGCAGCAACCAGCGCCATGATGGCAGCCATTGCATTCAGACCGATTTTTTGGCCAAGCTGACATGCCATCTTGTTGGCCTTGGTAAGACGTTTGGCGATCAACACGTCCTTGATCCTCCCTTTTGCTTCGCTTTGGTCATTGCGAAGATCTTGCGATCCCGACATAGACCCGCACTTTCATGGGCAGGTCCGGTCAAGTCTTGCGTTAGTGTTCTGCGTCGGGTGACTGAAGCAACCGCTTGGTGTTTTCCAGATCCAGCTCAGCCGATATCCGGTTTCCGGTCTTTGTTCGGACCACCCTATTGATCCAGATCAAATTATATCTATAGAGGCACATGCGACCGTCTGTCGCAACCTCTAGAGATAGGAAATTAGTGCGACAACATGACACACTTCCCAATGATCATTAATGAATTCCACGAACTTCCTATCCGGGTTTTCCCCTATTTGTGAACCTAAATTATCATTATCCCCAATGTTTTCTTGCCATAATTGGGGGTTAGAGAGGCGGCTCCACGCAAAATTGCAGCATCGCTTTGACGAATCAGGCAATTAGTCTGATACAGCTGTTTCACGGCCCATCGTTGGGCAAAACTTCATGGTGCGTTCCCTATGAGATCCAAGCGCGAGCCTTTTCTAACCTCGATCAAGCAGGTGCTCCGGGCACCGTTTGGCCTGTCGATGGCCCTTGTAACCTGTCTGGCGGCAATTGCCGCTTCCGGTCTGTCGGTCGGTCCGGCTGAGGCACAGGGGGCTGTGCGCTCGGTTCATGGTGATTGGGAAATCCGCTGCGACACCCCTCCGGGTGCCCCTTCCGAGCAATGTGCCTTGATGCAATATGTGACCGCATCGGATCGCGACAATGTCGGTCTGACGGTGATCGTATTGAAAACCGCTGACAAATCAGCACGGATCCTGCGGGTTCTCACCCCTCTGGGCGTATTGCTGCCGCATGGTTTGGGCCTGAAGGTGGACGCAACCGATGTGGGCCGCGCGGGCTTCGTTCGTTGTCTGCCGCAGGGCTGCATCGCTGAGGTCATCATGGATGACAAGCTGGTTTCCCTGCTCGGACAGGGCAAGACAGCCACCTTCATTGTTTTCCAGACCCCGGAAGAAGGCATCGGAATCCCGATTGACCTGAATGGCTTTCAGGCCGGGTTCAGCCAGTTGAAATGATATTCAAAGCTGTTTGACGCATCACTTTAAGAGGCCTCCCTGTGAGGCCTTTTTCATTTGACCATGGGAGGAACCGTCATGAAAGAGGATCAAAGGGAACGTCTTTCAGGGACATGTCTGTGCGGAGCAGTTGCCTTTGGCGTCAGCGGGACGATTGCAGGCTTTTATCTCTGCCACTGCCATCGATGCCAGAAGGCCAGTGGCTCAGCCCACGGCGCCAATCTTTTCATCAAGGATGGAGCCGTTGATTGGCTTTCGGGTCAGGAGCATGTGAAAAGCTATCAGCTGCCGGACAGCAACAATGCGCGCAGTTTCTGTTCTTGCTGTGGATCCCCTCTACCGCATTTCCACGAGGCGATCGGGCAGTGGCAGATACCTGCAGGCAGCCTCGACACCCCGATCACGCGCGCTCCCGATGCCCAGATCTTTGTTGCGTCGCGCCCAGACTGGAGCGAGAAACGCGACACGGTTCGTTGTTTTGATGCTTTGCCGGAATAAGGCCTGCCCTGCGTCGGCTTGGCCGCGGGCCTAATGCAGCAAAGGGCCGTCTTTGGGCATGCCGCCGGGCGAACAGGTGCCACAAGAGGATCGAGCGGTCTGTGCTTCCATCGAGCGCTTGAGTGCCGCCAACTCGGCCTTGGTCCAGTTCTGATCTAGCGCTGACAGGCCGTTGGGACGATGCCCCATCAGGGTGGTGATCTTTTCGGCTTCCTGCTGGGAGGGAAAGGCCCCGAAGGCGGGCAACATGGTGCCGTCGTCCCGCATGGCGTGAATGGAAAAGATTTCTTCGTCTCTTGCCCAAGCCGGTTTACGCAGCTCGATGATCGAAATATCGGCGAATGGCACCCGTTCCTCATGGCGCCTCAGCAGCCAGTCCCGCGAGGTCTGAACCAGTTGCTGGCAGACCAGATCAAGGCGGGTTTCGCGTGCTTCGCCAATCAGTGACGAGACAATGAACAAGCCGCCTCCGACAGCCCCGGCCACACCGATCAGGCCAAAGGGGATCAACAACCAGCTGAAATGGTTCCATTGCGGGGCAATCAGCAGGGAATAGGGCAGAAGCCAAAGAACAAGGCCGAACAAACCGACCATGACACGCACCGGCAGTGGGAAATGATTGCGAAAGAGGAATGGATCATCCTTGGCTTTGGTGCCGGTGCCACAACTGCTCATCGCTTCAGTCCCTTTGCCTGTCTGCTTCCGTCTCGACCCGCTCCAAAGGCGCAGGCAGAGCGGCTTGATAAAGATAGGGGATTGTCCTCCCCTCCTCTATATCGTACCAAGACCGCACGAGACAAGAGCGGGCATGATCACGCCATGTTGATCATACCCTCTTGATGATATCGGGCTTGCCGCTTTGCTCAGATCCCGATGCCATAATCGGCAGACGACCGGATCGAGCGATGGAAGCGCAGCTTCTTGAGATATTCCAGCGGATCCTTCGGCACAACCAGAGCACCTTCCGGTACGGTCAGCCAGTCATAAAGCCGGGTCAGCAGAAAACGCAGAGCCGCACCGCGGGCGAGCAGCGGAATTGCCTTATGCTCCGCCTCGGTCAGGGGGCGCACCGACTGGTAGCCTTTCAAGAGGGCTCGGGTCTTGGTGACATTGAACATGTCGTCAGGCTCGAAGCACCAAGCATTGATGCAAATGGCCAGATCATAGGCCAGCAGATCATTGCAGGCAAAATAGAAGTCGATCAGGCCTGAGAGCTGATTGCGCAGGAAGAACACATTGTCCGGGAACAGATCCGCATGGATCACGCCCTTGGGCAAATCGGTCGGCCAGTTGGCTTCAAAGAAGTCGAGCTCTGCAGCGATTTCGGCCTTCAGCCCGGCTTCCACCGAATCGGCACGGTCGGCACACATGGCAAAAAGCGGACGCCAGCCGGAAACCGACAGGGCATTTTCACGGGTCAATTCAAAATCGGCCGCTGCCGCATGCATGTTGGCGATCGCGACACCCAGCTGTTCGCAGTGATCGACATTGGGGCGACGCACCCACATGCCATCAAGGAAGGTGACCATGGCTGCAGGGCGCCCGGCCAGATGACCAAGGCTCTTGCCCTGTCGATTGCGCAAAGGCGTCGGGCAATTGATGCCATGCTCGGACAGATGCTCCTTCAACCCCAGAAAGAAAGGCAGATCATTGGGATTGACCCGCTTTTCGTAGAGCGTAAGGATATAGCGACCGGTTTCGGTCTGAACGAGAAAGTTGGAATTTTCGACACCTTCGGCGATGCCCTTGTAGGAGGTCAGCGCGCCAATATCGTAGCTGTTAACGAAAGCATCGAGTTCTTCGTCGCTGACTTCAGTATAGACCGCCATGCGCAGTCCCTTTCTTTCTTCTTGTCTGTCTTGTTGTCTTGATCGTGTGCCTCGGTTCCAATGGCATGGTGGCCCGGTCAGTTGACCGCAACCGCCTTTGGTCCTTCTTCCAGCACACCGGCGGCAATGGCCGCTTCTCGCAACTCACGCGGGATATTGAAAATGATGTCTTCCTTGGCCGTGACGACAACATCGAGGGTCACATCATAGCGGGCGCGGAAGGCCTCAATCACCTCTTCAACCAGCACTTCCGGAGCGGAAGCACCCGCTGTGATGGCCACCGAAGAAATGCCCCCCAAACTGTCCCAGTCGATCTCGGAGGCCCGTTGCAAAAGGAGTGACTGGCGGCAGCCAGCCCGTTCGCCCACTTCGCGCAGGCGCTTGGAGTTTGAGCTGTTCGGTGCACCGACAACGATCATCACGTCGGCCTTCGGCGCAACGATCTTGACCGCTTCCTGCCGGTTGGTGGTGGCATAGCAGATATCATTCTTGTTCGGTCCCGTAATGGCGGGAAACCGATCCTTGAGAGCCGCGATGATGTCGGCGGTATCATCAACCGAAAGGGTGGTCTGGGTGATCCAGGCCAGATTGTCCGGGTCGCGCGGCTCGAAGGCGGCGACATCCTCGACGGTTTCGATCAGCTTGACGACGCCCTCTTCCAACTGACCCATGGTACCAATCACCTCCGGATGGCCTTCATGGCCGATGAGGATGATTTCATGGCCGCGCTTGTCATGCAGCATCGCTTCCTTATGTACCTTGGAGACCAGCGGGCAGGTGGCATCGAGATAGAAGAAATTCAGCTCGCGGGCATTTTCCGGCACGGATTTCGGCACGCCGTGAGCAGAAAAAATCACGGGCTGTTTGGTCGCCGGCACTTCGTCCAGTTCTTCGACAAAGACCGCACCCTTGGCCTTGAGGCTTTCGACGACGAATTTGTTATGGACAATCTCGTGGCGCACATAGACCGGCGCGCCATAGGTTGCCAAGGCCAACTCGACAATCTGGATCGCCCGATCCACCCCGGCACAGAATCCGCGCGGGGCACAGAGATAGATATCAAGTGGTGGCTTTGTCTCGGTCATTGCTGATTCCCTATTGCGCCCGGTTGGTTGACCCGCACGAGCTGGCTCTTTTCGGATGAGGCCGGATCGGAAACTGGCTCCGCAAACCTCGCTGATTTGACCCTTGAGGATAACAAGGGCATTGCGCCCCTTTCTGTCAAGTCAGCAACAAAGACAAATGGCGCAGACATGTGTCTAAAGCATCGCCTTTTGCCAGTTTTATGCTAAAAGAGTGGCCGAATTGGCAGCGTGACCTTGTCTATTTCCCTTCGCTGGGTCAAGAATGCGTCACGTGCCCTTGTCTGCATGGCTCCTGTTATGGAGTTCAGGGTTTTGAGTATAGAAAGAGTTGAGAATGCCGGTGTCCCTTTCCAAACTTCGCGCAATTGGTGCTGTCAGCGCCCTGGGTCTCCTGCTGGCGGGTTGTGCCAGTGGTGTGAGCCTGCCGACCTTTGGCAGCAAAGCCGAGAAAACATCATCGGCCAATGGCGTTGAGATGACGCAGGCCGAAGCGGCCAATGCGGGCGCAATTGTCGACGACACAACCCGGATGATGCTGAGCAATCCGAAAAAGTTTGCCGGCTATTGCCCCTCGGTGTCCATTCTGGGGGACACCAATGTGGTCCAACGGTTCGACAAGCGCGGTGTTGGCAGCAAAGACCAGAATCTGATCTATCAAGGCGTCATCAACCAGACAGCCCGCGAATGCGCCATGTTGGGTGCGGAAATGTTCATCAAGGTCGGCGTTGCCGGACGCGTTCTGGGCGGGCCGCGTTCAACCCAGAAAACCGTAGCCGAATTGCCGCTGCGCATTGTTGTGCGCCAGCAGGACAATATCCTTTATTCCAAGCTGCATAAGATCAAGGTGTCGCTGAACACGCCGGACCGTTCCGCTTTGTTTGCCAAGGTCGACAGCGGTATCGCCATCGTGACGCCGTCCGAGCGCAATGTGCAGGTCCTTGTCGGTTTTGACAGCCAATCAAAGTGATCGCCTTCTGCATGCATCAAAAAAGCCCGGTCCTTGCGGATTGGGCTTTTTTTTGTTGTGACGGAAAGACGCCGTTCAGTCCTTTTCGTGAATGCGCCGGATCAGATCGACGATCGCCACACGGTAAGGGGACGGTCCGTAGCTGATGCGGGCGATACCGAGTTTGGCCAGATCCTTGTTGGAGGCAATGCCCGGCCGTTTGAAGGCGTTGACCGGTAGAATCAGGTCGTTACACAACTCAGCCAGCAGGTCACTGTCGCGCAGCCAAGGCACGAAGAAACCATCAGCGCCAGCCTCGGTATAGGCAATGGCGCGCTCCTTGGTCTCACTCATCAGGTCCTTGTGCTTGTTGTCATCATGGGCATGCAGAAAGATATCGGAGCGGGCATTGATGAAGAAGGGCAACCCCAAAGCATCCGTTGCTTCGCGGATGGCGCGAATGCGTGCGGCCTGCTCCTCGATGGAATAGAGGTCTTCGGTGCCAATGATCTGGTCCTCGAAATTGCAGCCGATGGCTCCGGCAGCAACCAGACGCAAGACATTCTCCGCAACCCCTTCCGGGGTCTGAGCATAGGCCCCTTCAAAATCGATGGTCACTGGCAGATCGACGGTCGCGGTAATGCGCTCGACGATCGTCATGACCAGATCGAGCGGGATTTCCTCGCCATCACCATAGCCATGGGCAGCTGCAACTGATGCGCTCCCGGTTCCAACCGCTTTCTCGTCGCAATCGGAAATGGCCTTGGCGCCACCCGCATCCCAGATATTATACAGGACAAGGGGACGCCCCTTGACATGCAGGGAGTGGAAGACCTTGGCTTTCTCGATTTGCCGGTCGGTGACTTTAATCGTCATGGAGCTGGGTTCCTTGCTAGAAGATCTTAGCCGAAGGGTGCAGAGTCTTAAGACTAGCCCCCATCAAACATGCTTCCATGGTGCAAGGCAATTGCGATGGCTCAAATCTGACGCCAATTCTACAAATTTTTTTCGACAAAAGATGCATCAGCATGATTCCTGATGCAAATGGTTGCCGTAATTTTACTCAATCCCCACTGCTTTCTTGGCAGCGGCGATTGCACTACGCAATTTTACAGCCATTTCTTCAGCATCTTCCATGGTCTCGAACATACCTGCGCGAACGAAGGCACGACCATCAGGGGCGATGACTTCAATCATCCCCTCGCCTTCCAAAGCCCCTTCTCCGGTGATGTTGCCCGGTTGGACTTCAAGGCCCTCAATGCGGATGAAGGGCACGACATAGGGACGCGAGCGTCCGAAGATGGTGCCGGACACCTGACGGATTTCGCATTTCTCGAAATCGTAGTCATATTGTTTCGACCATCCCATCAAGGCCTGGGAGATACCGGCCCAGCCCAATCCGAAGCAGACAAAGCCACCAGCAAGGATCATGGCTTGCAACATGACGCTGACTTCAGAACGGGGTCCGAAAATGGCCAGAAAGGCGCCAAACATCAAGGCAACGCCCAGCGCGCCTTTTCGCGCCCGGACAAGAGGGGAAAGATGATTGCGGGTGGAAGTGACATGCGGGTTTGATTTTCTCATGGATGCGCAGCAGTCCTCAAAGATTCAGATATAGGACATAAAGGCTGAAAAGGCTCATCATAGTCAAGCTACAAAAGACGGCAAAGGAACCTAGATCTTTGGCCTGTCGGGCAAATTCCGCATATTCATTTGTCAGGTGATCCACAAGCACCTCAATGGCAGTATTCAGCGCTTCCAGAGCGATCGTGGTGAGAAACAGGAAGCTCAGAATGACAAACTGCAACGGACTGGCCCCGATAAGCGCATAAAGACCGAGAAGCCCAACAAAAAAGATAATCTCTGCCTGCGCCGCCGTTTCCTCCAGCAACCGCCTGAAGCCCGCAAAGGAATATTGCGCCGCCATGAAGGTGTGCTGGAGATGCCGCATGCCGATTTTGTCCTCTATCCTTGCTCCAGCCCCAGCCCATGAATGACCGAGTTGGGGCCTTGATCGTCTGACGCTGGCTGTAGCTGCGCCAAGGTGACCTTCCTTTCCCTGTTTTGTGTGACAGGGACATGACGAAAGGGCCGCCGATCAAGAGAGGTGCAATATTCCAAGGCTTAGGAACGGCCAAACAGGCGTTCAATATCGCCAAGCTTTAGTTCCACATAGGTGGGGCGGCCATGGTTGCACTGGCCCGAATGGGGGGTGGCTTCCATCTCCCTGAGCAGGGCGTCCATTTCCTCAGGACGCAATCGGCGACCGGAGCGAATTGACCCGTGGCAAGCCATGGTGGCGGCAACATGGAGGATCTTTTCTTCAATCCGGGTGGCCTTGTTCCATTCGGCCAGATCGTCGGCGATGTCACGCACGAGCGCTTCGATATTGGGTTTACCCAGAATGGCAGGGGTTTCGCGCACGGCGACCGCACCGGGGCCGAAGGCTTCGAGCGTCAGGCCGAGCTCGGTCAGTTGATCGCTGGCCTCTTCGAGGCGGGCGACGTCGTCTTCCTCCATTTCAACCACATGGGGGATCAGCAAACCCTGTCGGGCGATGGTCTTTTTGGCCAGTGAAGCCTTGAGCTTTTCATAGACAAGACGCTCATGGGCGGCATGTTGATCGACAATCACCAAGCCATCATCGGTCTGGGCGAGAATATAATTCTCGAAAATCTGGGCGCGTGGAGCCCCAAGCGGGCGGGCCAGTTGCTCATGGCTCGGTTCTGCCATGTTGGCGCGCGTGTCGGCGGATGGGCCAGCGACGTCAGCCATGCGTCCCTGCATGGGTGGGACATCCAATGCTGCGGGAACTCCGCCATCATGGCTATCCGCAAATGGTGAGAAACCCTGTTGTGGTTGCTCCGCCATGGCGGGCGCTGCCCCGGGTGTCGCCGCCTCATCCTGATCTTGGGTGGGACGGTAGACGCTTTGCCGCCAGTCCCAGTCCATCGGCGCTTGCGGTCGATAGGGTTGGGCTGGGCGGAATGGGGCTGCAGAATTGTGACCCTGTGCCATCTGGGTGTCGCGCATGCCGTCCGGGCGCAAGGCCCCAAGGGTGTTGTCGCCGCCCGTAGACGAGGAGCGATGGCCCGCTTCAAGCAAAGCCTGCCTTATGGCCCCGACCACCAGCCCGCGAATATGGCCCGCATCACGAAAGCGGACATCAGCCTTGGTGGGGTGAACATTGACGTCGACCTCGTGAGGGTCGAGATCGATGAACAGAACCGCGCATGGATGTCGACCACCGGCCAGAAAATCGGAATAGGCACCGCGCAGGGCCCCGAGCATCATCTTATCGCGCACCGGGCGTCCATTGACGAAGATGAATTGATGCAGGCTGTTGGCGCGGTTCAGCGTTGGCAGTCCAGCAAAGCCTGTCAGGCGCACCGTGTCGCGCAAGGCATCGATCTCAACTGCATTATCACGGAACGCCTTGCCCATCACCTGCCCCATCCGCACCAGATGGGCGTCCGGGCCTTTGGCAGCCGGATAGTCAAGGCGCGAGCGGTCCGCGCCGGTGACCGTGAAGCGGATGGAAGGGTTGGACAGCGCAATGCGTTTGACCACATCAGAGATGGCGGTGTTTTCCGCCCGGTCGGTCTTGAGAAATTTGAGCCGCGCAGGGGTGGTGAAAAACAGATCTTCGACATCGATCCGGGTGCCCGCAGTCAGTGCTGCGGGTTTGGGGTCTGTTTCCCGGCCCCCTTCCACCGAGATTTCCCAGGCATGGGGTTCGGTTGCGTGGCGTGACAGAATGGTCAGGCGGGCGATGGAGCCAATGGAAGGCAAGGCCTCGCCACGAAAGCCCAGATGACGGATATCCATCAGATCATCCGGATCGAGCTTGGAGGTGCAATGACGCTGGATCGCAAGGCCCAGATCGGCGCGGGTCATGCCCTTGCCATTGTCGATCACCCGAATGAGATTTTTGCCGCCGCCCTCTGTGATCACCTCAATCCGATCCGCGCCTGCGTCAATGGCATTTTCCACCAGCTCCTTGACGACGCTTGCGGGCCGTTCCACCACTTCGCCAGCGGCGATCTTGTTGATGGTGGCTTCATCCAGCTGCAGGATGCTTGAGACGGTCTCGGTCATGGATACGGGCTCTTTGCGGGGGCTGGTGGTCAAAGGGGACGCAAGGCTGACAAACAGAATCAGCACGGTGCATCCCATGAGAGCGCGAAGATGCCACAGGCCATCCCCGTAGCGCAATCGGGTCCGCTTTGCGTTGACATGTCAGGCGCGAGAAAGAAAGTCCAGTATCAATACAAGGCAGTCTTCGGGTGCTTCCTCAGCAACGAAATGCCCGGCGGTCACCGTGTGGCAAGTGAGATCACTTGCCCATTGGCTCCAGATGGCCCGTTGGCCATCTGCATCTGAGGTTTTGCTGGCCGGGCCAGAGATCACCATGGTCGGGCAGGCAATCTTTTTGCCCCTCTCCCGGTCGGTTTGGTCGATCTGCTGGTCGATCCCCCACCCGGCGCGGTAATCCTCGCAGACCCCATGAATATGGTCCGGAGTGGTGAAGGTTGCGCGATAATGGGCCATCGCATCGGCATCAAATGCCGAGAGATCACGATTCAAAGCCCAACTGGCGATGGTATGGTCGAGATACATGGCGGGATCGGCTGCAATCAGCCGTTCGGGCAGCGGATAGGGTTGGGCCAGAAACTGCCAATGATAGGCCGCCATACCGCGCGAGGCGTTCATGCCCTGCCACATATCAAGGGTCGGGATGATATCAAGACAGATGAGCCGGGTGACGCACTTTGGATGATCGAGGGCCATGCGATAGGCGACGCGCCCGCCCCGGTCATGGCCGATCACAGCAAAGGTCTCATGGCCCAGCCGGGCCATCAGCCCGACACACAAATCGGCCCAGTGACGCTTGGCATAGGCTTCGTGGCTTGGCTTTTCTTCGGGGGTGGCCATTGGCAGGCTGCTGTATCCATAGCCGGGCAGGTCAGGGATGATCAACGTGAAATGATCAGCAAGGTCGGGGGCAATCCGATGCCAGCAAACATGATTTTGCGGATAGCCATGCAACAGCAACAAAGGCGGGCCATGGCCACCAGTGCGCAGGAAAAAGGTCTGGTCATCAATGGTGAGTGATGCACGCTCGAAACCGGGGAACATGTCGGGCAGAGCATCATACGTGTCACGAGAAGGCGAAGAAGCGGTGGTGGCGGGCGACTGGAGATTGCTCATGACTTGAGGGTCCGTTGGCAAGGAAAGGTGACAACCATCCTGCCAAGGGTGAGCCAAAGGCACAAGGGAGAGGCCCTTGGGCTTTAGCCAAAGAAGCGCCATTCCTTTTGTGCCTGCCATTTCATTCTCCAGCTCGGCAAACAGATGAGGCTGAGGCATTTCAGATAAAACAAAGCATTCATTGTCTCTCTCCTTGGAGAAAAAGGGTTACCCGGCAAGCAAGGCAATCATGAGGATCAAGGCTGCCAAAAGGCTTGAAAGACTGAGCCAGCCAATAAGCCGCGACAAAAGCCCTTGGGGTGGATGGTCTCTTCTTTTGGCCAGCAACTTCATCACTCGGTCCCCATGCCTGCCGGGTTCTCGGTTAAAACTGATAGCTGACGCCGAGCATCAGACGATGACTGCCGGCGGTGCTCTTGACGCTGGTGCCGCCGAAATTTTTGCGCATGTCGTTGACGCCATTGATCGAATAGTCAGCCCGCAGATGGACCGTATCGGACAGGGCATATTCGACACCGGCCCCGAAATTGACAGACAAGTTGGTGGTGTCCTTCTTGGCACCGTTGGCACTCAGTTCGAAGTCGGCCAACGTGACGCCAGCGGACAGGTAAGGCATGAAGCGATCAATCGGCAGACCGACGCGTCCCTTCAGGCCTGCGGACCAGTTATTTTTGGCCCGCACAGTGCCCAAAGTGGCGTGGTTGAAGGTCTTTTTGTGGCCCAGATAGGTGAAGTCTCCTTCAAGGCCGAGGACGGCGCGTGACATCTGCCAATTGTAACCCGCAAAGAGTCCGGCAGCAGTGCCGCCTCCAACATATTCCTTGGTGCCGGTTGCCTTGACTTCGCCAAAGAGGTGACCGCCACCGACCTGTGCGCCGACATACCCCCCTTCCCAACGAAGTTGAGGAGCTGGGCCTTGCGTGCTGTAGAGGCCGGGCATATCAGGGAAATCCGCGGACTGGGCGTGCATCGGCAAAAGAGATGCAACGAGACAACCGGCGGCAGCGGCAAGGGACAGAGAGGAAATGGTGTTCAAAGCCATGATTTCATTACGCTCTTATTCTGAGCGCCCTTTCAGATGTATTTTCTAGTCAACTCGCGATAGAGACGGTCGGCACTGCCCACCAAGTTTCAAACGATCATAAATCACTGTTTATTTCTTATTTATTATCGTTTGACGATAATTTTTAAATCATATATGTTCATTCATAAGTCAAGTGGTTTTTTCAAAAAATCACTGTCCACTTTCCATTGGTCGCGCTAAAAGCGTGGCCGGTTCACAAAAATCTCCAAACATTTCCGCAGTTTCTCTGGCGAAAATGTTCAGGCACTCTTTGAGGGAAGACAGATATGGCGAAGCAATCGGGTGAACAGCTTGTCCGGATTGGCCGCATCGCGCGGGTCAGTGGCATCATGAAATGGGTTCTGACGACCTTCATGGCGCTGGTTTTTCTGATTGGCATCCTGGTGCTGTTGCTGCTGCTCAATCCCGACTGGCTCGAAGCAGGCAATGAAGTGATCGACTTTGGCGATAGCGGACGCACCTATGGGGATGTGCCACAGCTTCAGCGCTGGACATTGGCTTTCTTCTATGATGCCTGTGTCGGGACGTTTCTGATGACGCTCTGGTATATGCGCAGTGTCTTTGCCCGGCTGCAAATCCTTGATTTCTTCTCCTCCAAGACCCTGTCAGCGATGGTCTGGTGTGGGATCTGGTTTGTCGTCTTCGGATTGATGGACTTTCTGGAGGAACCCGTGGCCTCTGTGTTGACCACCCTTGATCTGCCTGAGGGCCAGCGACAGTTGGCGATTGAACTGGAGGGCGGCGAGATCTTCTTCATTATTTTCGGTGTGATGTTCATGACGCTGGGCTGGGTGATGCGCGAAGCGGCTCGCCTGCAGGAAGAAAACAACCAGTTCATTTGAGGCTTTGCCCCACTGTGCGATCATTGGAGAATACGAGGAATCATGTGACATGAATGGTGCAGACCCCGAATCCCGCCCCCGCTTGGTCCTTCCCGGCCACAAAGGGACAAAGACAAGGAGGGCAATGGCACGATGGCAATAATCGTCGAACTGGATGTGATGCTGGCCCGGCGCAAGATGAAGTCCAAGGCCCTGTCGGAGCTGATCGGCATTTCCGAACAGAATGTCTCGTTGTTGAAATCGGGCAAGGTGAAAGGGGTTCGCTTTGAAACCCTGAGCAAGATATGCGAAGTGCTCGAGTGTCAGCCCGGGGACATTCTGATCTATCAGCCAGATGAGGATGAGACCTGATTGGCCCCTGCGATCAGATCGCTTCAATCACGGCGCTGGCGGAAGAAATCCCGCAACAAATGCGCTGATTGGGTTTCATTGATGCCGGAATAGACCTCCGGCGCGTGGTGGCAGATGGACTGGCTGAAATAGGCAGAACCGCTTTCGACCGCGCCACCCTTCACATCCTGTGCCCCATAATAAAGCCGCCGGATGCGGGCAAAGGAAATGGCCGCCGCACACATCGGGCAAGGCTCCAACGTCACATAGAGATCGCAATCGGGCAGTCTTTGGGACTGGAAGTGGGTGCAGCCTTCCCGGATGACCAGAATTTCTGCATGGGCTGTGGGGTCATTCAGCGCGATGGTTCGGTTGCCAGCCTTGGCGATGACTTGCCCGTCATGAACCAGCACAGCACCGATGGGCACCTCGCCAAACAGAGCCGCCTGACGCGCCTCATCAAGCGCCAATTCCATGAAGCTTTTGCGCTGCGCCCGATCAACTTGATAACCATGCGGTCTGTACATTGCTGACCTTTCCACTTTCTTCTCGATTTTTCTTATGAACCTGTGGTAAAGGCTTTCGCCATGGAACGCAAATCTGCTCAAAAAGGACGCCGTTCTGCCGACGCGAGGTCGCCAGACGCATCCAAACATGCGCGCCGGGATGGCGCCCATCATTCATCAAAGTCCGGATCTTTCAAGAAAAAAGGGTCATGGACGAAGGACAAACCCAACGCCAAGCCTTCCGGCCGCGACCGCAAGGATGACGGCTGGTCTCCGAACGTCGATGCACGCCGTGAGACGCCGGATGAGCGCGCCTTGCGCCAGCCAGGTGATCGCAAGACCGAGCCCCGGACCGGAAACCGGTCGGACGAGCGCCGGTTTGATGACCGCAAAGAGGGTCGTGGGTTCAGCAAAGGCCCCCGTTACGACAAAGGCTCCCGCGATGACCGAGGCCCACGCAGCGACAGAGGTTCGCGCGATGATCGGGGCCCACGCGATGACAAAGGCCGCGGCCGTCCGGATCGCCCGATCAAGGACCGTCCTTTCAAAGATCGCCCATTTAAAGATCGTCCAGCCGCCCAAGCCGACAAGCCCAAAGGCCCGGCCTACACACCACCGACCCGTGCTCTGGAAGAAGGCGAACGGATTGCCAAAATCATGGCACGTGCGGGCCTGTGCTCACGTCGTGACGCAGAAAACTGGATCAAGGCAGGCCGCGTGAGCGTCAATGGCAAGCTGCTTGACAGCCCGGCGATCAATATTCACCCAAAAGACAAGGTTCTGGTCGATGGCGCACCGCTGCCGGTGCGAGAGCGGACCCGTTTGTGGATGTATCACAAGCCGCGTGGTCTGGTGACCACCACGTCCGACCCGGAAGGTCGGCCAACGGTGTTTGAAAAGCTGCCGGTGGGTTTGCCGCGCGTCATCACCATCGGGCGTCTGGACATCAACACCGAGGGCCTGTTGCTACTGACCAATGATGGCGGTTTGGCGCGGGTTCTGGAATTGCCGACCACCGGCTGGCTGCGTCGCTATCGCGTGCGGGCCTATGGCAAGGTCACGCAGGCCCAGCTTGATACGCTGGCCGAGGGTGTGGCTCTGGAAGGCGTGCTCTATGGCTCGATCGACGCGCAGATTGAACGCGAAGTCGGCGACAATGTCTGGATCACCGTTGCCCTGCGTGAAGGCAAGAACCGCGAAGTGAAGAAGGTTTTGGGGCATCTTGGCCTTGAAGTGAACCGTCTGATCCGCGTCTCCTATGGTCCTTTCCAGTTGCTCGACATGAAGGAAGGTTCGGCATCGGAAGTGAAGAGCCGCGTGCTGCGCGACCAGCTCGGTGAGCGTCTGGTGGAAGAATCCGGGGCCGATTTCGATGCGCCGATCATGACCGAAGTGCCCAAGCCAGAAGAAGTCAAGCCGGAGAAGAAGGATCGCAAATCGTCCGGTGGAACGCGTGCAGGCTTCATGTCGGCCAAGGAAGGGGCACGCGCCTTTTCCGACACCAAAGACGGCAAGCGCGGTGAGCGTGGGGATCGCCCTGATCGTGGCGACAGGGGTGACCGTCCTGACCGGGGTGATCGCGGAGAGCGCGGTGGTCGCGGCTTTGGCCGGGATCGCGATGATCGTGGTGATCGTGGTGATCGTGGTGATCGTGGTGATCGTGGTGATCGTCCGGAACGCCCAAGCTACAATGCCATTCCGTATGCCGAACGCAAGCCGTTTGACCCGGCAGCGCCACGCCGGACCAGCTTCACCTATCGTGAAGAAGGGGCCGATGGCAAAAAGCCGGTTGGCAAATCAGTCCGCAAGGTTGGTGGTCGTCCGCAAAAGACGGATCTGCTCGATCCGAATGCTCGGATCGAAAAGCGCAAGCCTGCCGCAAGAACAACTGGCAAGCCAACTGGCAAACCGGGTGGCAAACCAGCTGGCAAATTCGGCAACAAAGGTGGCCGTTCATTTGACAACCGCGATGGGGGCCGTGACGGGGGTCGCCCTTCGGGTGGACGCTCTTCTGGTGGTCGTCCGGGCGGTCGTGATGGCGGTCGTCCGTCTGGTGGTCGTCCATCTGGCAAGTTTGGTGGCAAGCCCGGCGGGCCGCGCGGACGCGACTAGCCCACACTGAAAGACCAAAAAGGGGCGACATCGCCCCTTTTTCCTTCTCTTCACAAACACAATCCCAGCCCTCCTTCTCAAGAGAAAGCCAAAGCATGCGCATTGTTGGTGGCCGCCTCAAAGGCAAGACCCTCGCCAGTCCGAAAAGCCAGTCGATCCGCCCGACGACGGATCGGGTGCGGGAGACCCTGTTCAACATTCTGGCCCATTCCTATGATCATGCGGTGACGGATGCACGGGTGCTGGATCTGTTTGCCGGAACAGGAGCGCTTGGGTGTGAGGCTTTGTCACGCGGCGCAAAAGCCGCTTTGTTTGTCGAGGATGGCATCGAGGGGCGCGGCCTGATCCGCTCCAACATGGAGACGTTGGGTCTGAATGGTGTCGCCAAGATCTTTCGGCGTGACGCAACCAAACTTGGAGCGGCAGGCACAATCGAACCATTCAATTTGGTCTTCATGGACCCGCCGTACCTAAAGGCTCTCGGCGAGCAAGCGCTGCAAAGTGCGGTTGATGGTGGCTGGCTGGTCCCCGACGCCCTGATTGTCTGGGAAGAGGATGCCAAAGCAGAATTGGCGATCCCGCAGGGCTTTGAAAACCTTGATCAACGCAACTATGGCGACACCCAGTTGGTCTTCTTGCGGTATCTTGGTCAGGAGTAGGCCTTCAAAACAACGAAATCCCCTCCTTGGTGCGATCAGTGGGACGATGGCACCACAGCGTTAAGTGACGTGCTGTCAACCGACCAGTTCAAAGGACCCTGATGAGGAGCAGAGCTGCCCCCTGTATGGAGACATCGACACCATAACCGCGGCCGCCCGCTCGAACTGGTCATGAAGCGGCAAAAAAATGTCCATCATCTCGTGATCATCAAGAAATACCGCCAGACCAGACACTTGTCCGATTTTATCCCTAGCAGGTGGCGGCTTTGGTGGTGTTTGTACCCTGACAAATCACCGCTTTGCAGATTGCCACCATGACGCGGTACAGGCCAGCTACGCAGCTCTACGACGAAAGTGGTTTGTACGCCTTTGCAAATTCCCTTTTCGCTTGATCCCTATCAAAGCAGGGGTCCGAAGCGATAGGCCATAGTTTGTTCAGAAGCCCCGCCTGCGGCTTCGAGGATCCAATCAAAATTGAGCGACAGACAAGCTCGGGACGATCCGTCTGCAGGCCAATCAAGTCCGGCTCCCCATTCACCGGACACATTTGGGAGAGGAGGCCAAAAATGGCCATCAAAGAAATCATCTGCCTTCTGGACATCGAAACCGATCTGACAACTGCTCCGGTGCAGATTGCAAGTGAGCTAGCCAACAAACTCGATGCCCATCTGACCGGCGTTTCGCCGCTGATCGAGCCCGTCGTTCCTGCCCTGATGGTGCAGCCGGTGCCAGATCAGTTCATTTCCGATGCCCGTAACCGGGCTCAGGAAAAGGCTCACTCAGCCCTGGAACGCTTCAGCGAGTATGGCGAGCGGTCAGCCAACGCCTTCGAAACACGGCTGATGGATCTGACGCCCGGCGGTTTGGACACTTTCGTCAATCATACCCGCATGTGCGATCTCTTGGTGGTGGGTCAGGACAATCCGGACCGGCCCGAGCCTCTGCGCGCCGAACTGATTGAAGCGGCTCTGTTTGATTCCGGCCGACCAATCCTGATCGTGCCTTATGTCGGAACGGAGCATTTCTCCGCCAAGAAGGTCATGGTTGCCTGGGATGGCTCCAAAACAGCAGCCCGCGCCATCCATGCCGCCATGCCGATCCTTGAAATGGCCGATGAAGTGCTGGTAGTGATGGTGGAAGCCCAGAAGCTGCATCTTCCCGGTGATCCGGGCGCCGATCTGGCCGTGTATCTGTCTCGACATGGGGTCAAGGTCAGCGTCGAGAAAATTCCAGCACCGGCCTCCGGGGTTTCTGATGCACTGCTCAACTATATCTCCGACAACCAGATTGATCTGGCTGTGATGGGTGGATATGGCCACAGCCGTGTGCGTGAATTCATTCTGGGCGGTGCCACGCGTGGCATGCTGCAATCGATGACCGTGCCTTGCATCATGGCGCACTGATATCACCGGAGTGTTCCTCATGCCCCTGCCCCATGTGAGCTCGGAAACCTGCATGACAGGTGATGCATGAAGGACGAGAGATTGAGGCCGAAGCCGTTGGTGGCTTCGGCCTTTTTTGTACCCAGCCCGGGATCAAGTGAGCACAAAGACAGCTTTAAGACAGGATAGCGCCGTAAGTCTCCCTATCACCGAAAGTGGTCCTCGCCATGGACGACCATTTGTGGGAGGCTGACCGCGCAACAAGGCCCAATTCTATCAACCACTTCCGGTGAGCTTTGGCATTGAAGTTTGATGACCTTCTATTCCTGATGACCCGACGGATGAACGACCAGACACTGGACAGGACCTCGTAGAAACCATGAGCAGCTATAATCTCGACGTGTTTTTCAGACCTCGCAATGTCACAGTGATTGGTGCCTCCGCACGGGAAGGCAGCATTGGCAATGCGATTGTACGCAATCTTCTTGCGGGCAAGTTCAAAGACAAGCTGACGCTAGTCAATCCCAAAGGTGGCCAGATCGATGGGCATAACGTTCTTTCCTCCCTTGAGGAACTGGAGGGAAAGCCCGATCTGGCGGTGGTGGCGGTCGCAGCCCAGTCGGTTGTCGATGTCATCGAAACGTTGGGCAAGAAAGGCTGTCGCGGCGCGATCATCATCACGACAGAATCGAGCGGTGCCGATCGATCAATCGCCAAACATGTTGCCCAAATTGCTGCAGGCTATGGCATGCGGGTTGTCGGGCCGAACTGCGTGGGCATTTTAGCGCCAAGGACTGGTCTGAATGCCTCCTTCTGCCATTTGCCGGGACTGCAGGGTGATCTGGCCATGATTTCCCAGTCCGGCGCCATTGTCACGTCGGTGGTCGATTGGGCCACCCGCAAACAGATCGGGTTTTCCGGCGTTGTATCACTGGGAGAAAAATCCGACGTCGATTTTGGTGACTTGATGGATCACTTTGCCATGGATCCCTTCACCCGCGCCATTCTGCTCTATGTGGAATCCATTCAGGATGCTAGAAAATTCATGTCGTCGGCCAGGGCCGCTGCCCGCGCCAAGCCGGTGGTGGTGATGAAATCCGGGCGGCACACTGAAGGGGTCTCCGCAACAGCCTGGCGCAACAATCGTTTGCCAAGTGAGGATGCCGTCTATCAGGCGGCCTTCGATCGGGCGGGGCTATTGCGGGTGCATGATCTGGATGAGTTTTTCGATGCGGTCGAAACTCTCACCCATGTGCGCAAGTTGCGCGGGGCGAACCTAACCATCATCTGCAACGGCACTGGCCTAACGGCATTGGCTGCGGACGACCTGGTCGATCAGGCCGGATCGCTCACCGAACTGGATGATGCGGTGATTGCCCAGCTTGATGCTGTGTTGCCGACGAAATGGTCGCGGTCCAATCCGATCAACATTCTGGGGACCGCCGGGCCGGACGCCTATCGTCAAAGCCTCGAAATCCTGATGGAGGACAGGAACAGCCACGCTATCCTGATCATGCATTGCCCGACGGCACTGAATGATCCGGTCGCAATGGCGCAAGCCGTCATCGATCTGTTGGCTGAACGCAAGAAAAACGGCAAGCGGCGGCTGCCGGTCTTTACCTGTTGGCTGGGCGGCGGGGACAAGGTCTGGACCATGTTCGAAGAGGCAGACATCCCCCATTATGCCACCCCGGCTGATGCCATGCGGGGCTATTCCTATGTGATTAAATATATGCAGGCGCAGGATCAGTTGATGCGAATGCCGCCTGCTTTTGACGACAGCAAACCTGACCTTGAGGTTGCCCGCAAGGTGATTGGCGGCGCGCTGGCCCGCGGTGAAGAACGGTTGACGGCGGTGGAAGTGTCTGCCCTTCTTGAAGCCTATGATCTGCCGATTGCCGCCGCGATCCCTGCTGCGAATGCACAAGAAGCCCAGCAATTGTCTATCCCTCTGATTGCCCGCCATGGGGCGGTGGTGGTCAAGATTGACAGCCCGGATGTGAGGTATAAATCCGACATTGGCGGAGTGGTGCTCAACCTCGTGACACCGGAAGCCGTGGGCGAGGCAACCACTGCTGTGATGGATCGGGCACGGGCTGCCTATCCGGACGGTCGCATTCATGGCGTCACACTGCATCCCATGATCCGGCGACCTCACGCGGTTGAGCTGACTGCAGGCATGCATGTGGATGCAATTTTCGGCCCGGTTATGGTGTTTGGCCGTGGTGGCACTGCTGTCGAGGTGATCCGCGACAAGGCGCTGGAACTGCCGCCGCTGGACATGTTGACGGCGAAGAGAATGATCGGGAAAACCCGGGTGAACCGTCGTCTGGCAGGCTATCGCGACACCCCTCCGTGCGATCGGGAACAGCTGGCTTCGATCCTCGTCAAACTGAGCAGGATGGTGGCTGATTTGCCCCAAATCACCGCCCTCGATCTCAATCCCCTGCTGGCGGATAGCAATGGCTATGTGATCACCGATGCCAGTGTTCATGTGGCACCTTCCAGCATCGGCATTCATCCGCACAAGCGCTTCGCGGTCAAACCTTATCCCAAGGAATGGGAGCAGGTGAACAAGTTGAAGGATGGGCGTTCTGCCCTTATCCGGCCGATGCGGCCGGAAGATGAAAGCCTGTTTCCGGATTTCTTCGATCATGTCACCGATGATGACCTGCGCTTGCGATTTTTCACCGCAGCCCGGTCGATCAATCATGCTTTCATTGCCCGCCTGACGCAAATCGACTATGCCCGCTCGATGGCCTTTATCGCCCTTGATCAGGAGACTGGCGACATGCTCGGCTCGGTTCGACTGATGGGGGACGCGGATCACAACAGGGGTGAATATGCGGTGATGGTCCGCTCTGACCTCAAGGGTCTGGGACTGGGCTGGAAGCTGATGAAACTGATCCTGCTATATGCGGAGAAAGACGGCTTCAATCAGGTTGAGGGAGAGGTGCTGCGCACCAACCGCACCATGCGCGAAATGTGCGAGGCGCTCGGGTTCAAGACACGCATGGATCCGGATGACCCTGACCTCGTTCACATGGTATTTGATGTGCCCAATATCAGCGACAAGATCAACGCCTTGAAATGACAAGAAACGGCGCTTCGCACCAAGAAAAAGGGAGCATGGATTGCCCATACTCCCAATCTTTTTGAAACCGATCGCCGCATCGGCCTCAGTCCGTTCTCTCCAATTTGTCATGCCTTACGGGTTTGTCTGATCCGTTTCAGTATGACATCGGCCGGTGTAGGTGGGGACCTGAAAGGGTAATTAGACCGGCCTAATTAGAAAAGCTGCGAACTACCCTAGATTGCATTTAGCGATGACCCACGCATTGATCGTTCTCAAATCGCACAAAAAACTTTGCGCTCAAAGCGTGTCAACGGTGACGACCTGAAAGGTGTATAAATCGCCGTCTTCATCCTTGATCGAGACATATTCTCCGGGCTTGAAGGCATGCAGACCAAAGCGATAACCTGCCTCGTCATCATCTTCCCCATCGATGTCATAGGTGAAGGCCCAGCTGCCTCCGGGGCGATGGATCAGATGACCATGTTCATCCTTTTCGCCCTGCCAGAAACGGCGCACCCGGCATTGTGTCCGGTGTTTTTTCCAAACCGCCGCATCGATATGGCCGTCCGCATCCAGTGGTGCAACAAACTCATAGCCATGCTGTGCACTGCCAGAAGGATATTCTGCGTTGCGAGCCAGATTAAGCCGAACTTTCTTCATGATTCCATCAGACATCGCGTCCTCCTTACTTTGTGCAATGGCTCTATATTGATGCATATCAAGCAATCTGACAAACAAAACCGCAGCAAGTTATTTCCACAGCAAATATTGTTTACTTCAGCGCTCCAAATTGCCGCACGATCTCGGGTTTTGTGCAGCCTACTCCCAATTGGCTTAAAGCGCTGATTTCCAGACGGTTTTCGCAGGATATGACGAGACATTTGATATTGGAATTGTCGCATATGGTCGGCTACTTACCTTGATTTCTATCAATGCGATTCCTTCTTCCAACCGCCAATGTTGAACCAACCTTTGTTGTGGGCACCCCTTCGTTGCGTTTGAGACCCACCTCGATATTGATACCCCTTTTCGGACATAATTGGATGGCCCCTCTCATATCCCCAATTGAGGCTCAAAAGCCGCAAAATGGCAAACAGGACGATCGCGTGCATCACGGTGGTCGCTCGTCTGTGGCCGCCCTGCCGCTGGTGGGGGATGTGGGTCTGCTGGCCTTTCTGGATGATGTCAAAAGCCATACCATGACCAAGACGGTCGAGCGGGTTGACGCTGCCGACTGTGTGCTGTTCCTGACCGACAGGCATTGTTACAAGCTGCGGCGCGAAATGCCCTTGGAGCAAACCCACCGTCTGAGCCTTGTGCAACGCCGTGAGCGCGCCCTTGAAGAGATCAAGTTGGGCAAGAGCTTTGCACCAGATCTCTATTTGGGTCTTGTGCCGGTCCGCCTGAGAGAGGACGGCCCCTATATCGATCATACTGCGGCCGAGGATGGCAGCAATCGTAGCGTGCGGATGGCCGGGACCAATACGGATCCGGTGATCGAATGGCTTATCAAGATGCGTCGCTACGACGTTTCCAAGAGCCTGAGTAAAAGTGTCGAGATTTATCGCCCGAACTTCACCGAATGCCATAAGCTCGCCGACTTGATCGCAAAAAGCCCCGAAGCCGCCCAAAGTGTGAACCATCAGAAGGCCGACGTCTGGCAGCAACATCTGGCGCAGATGCTGGCACGTTTCTCACCGGTGGTTCGGCAAATGGAGCAGAAGACCAAGAAACAGACACTCCGTGCCTGCCTGAATCGTGCACTCTATCGGCTGGGTGCCTTGCAACCTCATCTTGAGGACCGCAGCAAGGGTGGTTTGTTCGTCGAGATTCACGGCAATGTCGGCCTTGAGAATGTGGTTCAAACCCCCAAGGGCTTACGGTTGGTCAATCCTGCGGTCGGTCAGATCGAGTCAAGCAGTCAGGCATGGTTTGGCGATCCGCTCTATGACCTTGCTTCGCTGGTCGCTGAAATGCGGGCGCGTGGGCTTAACCGTCAGGCTAACTGGGTCTTTTCCCACTATTGCAACAATCTGCTCGACAGCCATGCTGTGGATGGCTTGCAGGCGATGGATCTCTATCTGTTTGTCAGCGCATTTGAAAAGGCCCGCCAGCTGTCCGAGCTGCAATCCGTGCGTTCTTCCGGCAATAGTGAAGAGGATGGGCAATTCCGCGGCTATATGCAGACGGCTCGCGACAGTCTGGTTCAGGATGAAGCCAAGTTGCTTGTGCTTGGAGGCAGTACACAGGCCAACCGGTCGCATCTGGCGCGCCTGTTGGCGCCAATCATCGGTCGGATGCCCGGCGCGGCCTACATGTCTGCCTATCAGGAACTGTTGTCGCTGTATGATGTTCGCCATGAAAGCGATCTGCCCCCATCGGCGCATCGCCGGTCAGTCTGGCATCTGGTCTATCGGCGACTGGCAACCAAGGCCCAAATGGCGCTGGAGGCTGGCTATTCGGTCATTCTGTCGGGTGCGTTCGACAGCCCAAGCAGCCGTCAAAATCTGACCCTGTTGCAGCAGGAAGTCGGCCCGTCAATCCAGTTGCAGGCCTTTCATTTGTTTGACCCGGTGGGAGAACAGAAAGCCAGTGGACAAGGTGAGCGAGTGCAGCCCTTTATCCGCGATCTGGAGCATCACAGCCGCGCCGTTGCCGGCAAACCACCGTTTGAGGACAGCCTCTCGCGAGACAGCAATCTGATCCTTGGCAGCGCCGGGGAAAAGCTCGATTGGACCAACTGGGTTGAACTGGACGCCTCCAGATCAGTCAGTATGCTGGTCGATCAGGTGCTCGGTCATATCAATCCGGTTTGGGTACCAAGCACCGAGGGCACCTTGCATTGATCCTCGCCCGGAATGGGGCCAATGCCGTTACAGCCAAAGGGTGACGGCATTGGATGCGCAGGCCTTCAGTCAAGCCCGGTATCAGGCAGCGGGCTGCCGCTCACGATCGATCTTGGCTTGAATCCTGCGGAAGCGACACTGGACCAGAGTGCCAAGGCCTTCCTGACTGGAAATCGAGATTTCGCCACCAACAGCATCGACCAGACGCGCAACCAGCATTAAGGGCAGTACCTGCCCCAGACCGATGGAATCGAGCGCATGCTCTTCCTTGAATGGCTCTAAAATTGCGCGAATTTGCCGTGGCGACAGGGCTGAACCGGTATCAAGGCATTCCAGAACGATGCCATGCCCGTGGCCTTGCTCTCGCAGTTCGATGCGCACTGGTTGGGCGTCCTTGCTGTTCAGGCGATTGAGCGCCGCCTCGACCATCAGATATAGAATGCGATTGAAGGCATTGTGATCACCGGCCGCAAAGAGACCGGAAGGCCCCGGACTGTCAATCTGGATCGGGCTGTTGCGGATCTCGGCACAAGCGGTGAGATAGGTGGATTGCTCTTGCAGCATCTCGGCCAGATCGCATTCATGATCGCGAGAGAAGAAGCCGCGGGCCCGGGCATCAGTGAGATCGCGCATCAACTCAATGCGGTGCGCGCAACGGGCAATGCCATCCGCAGCGGTGATGACAATGGTCTCGATTTCCTGCAAATTCGCCTGAAGCTGCAAATGCCGGGCAAATTGCTCCAGATCGCGCATCACCGGTTCCATCAGAATTTCGAGCGCCTGAGACAGCCACGCCTGAAACTGGGCCCCTCCCAACTGAGAGTTCCGCCCTTTCAGGGTGTTTTCCAGCAGCAACAGAATATCTTCGGCCTTGACCCGCAGGGTGTCCTCAGCCAGACGGATGCTGGTGGTCATCAGTGCGGCCTGTTTGGAATCGGTGCTGGTGGCCTGAATACGGTCCGTTGCCCGATGGGTTTCCGTCCGCAGCTTGACAACCACGTCGCTGAAGCTGGAGGACAATTGGGTCAGATGGACGGTGTTGCTGTCTGGTGTTCCATATTGCTTGCCGGTCGAGACGAGCAATTGCGAGACGAGAAAATCGAGCTCGCTTTGCAGTCCGAAGTGAGCACGGGACAGACCAAGGGCCTCGGTTTCTTCGCTGACCCGCAGATTGGTCACCATTGTCATGATCTGGGCTGCGACATAGGTCAATGCGAAGGACCAAGCAGCAATGACGGCGATGCCCAACAGCTGCACCATCAATTGGTCAATCGAGGAAAGGCCACCGCCCTGCCATAAGGCGGGCGCGAGCAAACCACCAATAAGACCGCCCGACAGGAAAGAAGCGATCAGATCGCCGGGGTCATCAAGTTCGATGGTCACCAGAACATGACGCAAACCGATGCAAACTGTACCGGCAAACAGACCGGTGAGCGCCGCATTGGCATTGGTGCTGTGTTGAGCGAAAGCAACCAGAGCCACCGCTCCTGCCAGCGAGGCTGCCAAAAGATCGATGGCCGACCCTATGCCCGATTGGGGCCGGATGAGCAGCAGACAGATGGAAGCAATGGCAGCAAAGCTGGCACCGAGCAACACCTTGAACATCAACGAAGGCATGGCTCCGATGGTTTCAACCTGACCGGCACTGAGCAGAGCCAGCCCAAAAATCATCAGAATGACGCCAATCGCCTGATAGGTGGGGCTGTGACCGCGGGGTCGGTCTGATTGCAACGGAAAGCGGTTGTGCCGTGGGCCGATCGTACTGCTGGCGGCAAGCGCAACAAAGCCTGCAGACACAAAGATAACAACAGAGCCGCCATGATCGATGAAGCCCTGCGCTGCGAGCCATCCGGGCTCCCCTGCCCCAGATGCCCACGCCCAGTGGGCAATGATCGGCACGACGCAAATCGCAACAAACACCGACAGGATGGTCCCACCAACAAAACTGCCGCGCTCAACCATGGCTGCGGTGACGAGAATGGGCGGGATGGAAAACAGATAGACGGTGCGCAGATCTTCAGCGCCATTGAACAGTTCCATCTGATCGAGCAACAGGAAGCCGGACCCGACGAAGCCGAGATAGCTTTCGCCTTCAAACAGGCCATACCCGAACATCCAGAAGCAGACCAGCGACAAGCAGAAGGCCGTCATGATGCGGGTCACGGTGTCGAGTTCGTTACGGCTTTTCACACGGCCAGACAGCAGCAACAGTACCCCCATCGGGAGACCAAGGCCAGCAATCGTCATCAGCAATTGCGCAAGTTCCAGCATTTCAAACCCGTTTCGTTGACGCCTGCTGCCATTTGAGACCTGTTTCGATGTCAGGCTTTTGCGCAGGTAAAGTCAGGACGCCTTGATATTGGCGCGCCCAATCAAATCTCAGCATAGGGGAAATATGGTTAACCACTGGCTAATTGGCCCGGAAATGGCGCATGACATCAAGGCAACCCGGCCTCGATATCAGGCTTTCACGAGGGCAGGTCAGGGCGTGATGGGTCGCCCCTCATCGTCTGCAAGGCCAACCAGTAGATGAGCACCATCCGCAGCAACGCGCATCAGGCCGAAGCGGGCCTCTTGGTAGAGTGAGGCATGGCCTTCCTGAAAGAAGAAAGACGTTGGGGTCAATTTGAGCCTCTGAGGCTTAGCAAGGCGACGATGCTGGACGGACAGGAGCTGTTCGCCGTCACCCAGAGCTTCACCATGATGCAGGCGCTTGAAGGTCGCCTGCTTGTTCTGAGCCAACGCCAGCACAAGGGCTGTCACTTGAGTGTCGGCGCTCTCTTCCCCGACCTCAGCATTCAATGCCTTGTTCGCCTCTTCGATCAGTTTATAGCGCAGGCGCATATAGTCGCCCTGCATCAGCGAACGCGGATCGACGGGGGCAAGTTCGATCAGGATCAGGTCGCCATTGCGGCGCAGATCCTCTTTGAGGAAGATGGAAAGATTGAAGAATATGAGGATCGGCAACAGGATCAGTGGAATGGCAAAGTTACGCATGGTGCTTGTCTCCTTGCTGTTCCTCTGACGAGGGAGGAGGACTTGACAAGTCAGCGGGCTTCCGAGCCCAGCCGCGCCAATGAATATAGCCAGCGGCGGCCAGTAGCAGGAGCCCCGAAGCGACGAGGATGGCCGATTTTTCCAGCAGCGTCAGATTGAGCGCATAATAAAAGCGGGTGCCAAAGCCAAGCGCGAAGAGAAAGCCCAATATCGAATGCGCTGGACGGTGGGTCGCATATCCCAGCACCAAGAGCCCGAGAGCCAGCAGGATTCCGGGATCGGACAATGCCCCGAGAAGAATCCCCCCGATGATAGCCAGCACAAGGGGATGATCGAGCGCGACGGGGCCGGATTGCA
Organism: Cohaesibacter sp. CAU 1516; assembly: GCF_005771485.1. Taxonomy (NCBI): domain Bacteria; kingdom Pseudomonadati; phylum Pseudomonadota; class Alphaproteobacteria; order Hyphomicrobiales; family Cohaesibacteraceae; genus Cohaesibacter; species Cohaesibacter sp. CAU 1516. Next base: position 356,830 of record NZ_VANT01000004.1, read on the forward strand.
CCCAACGTCCCCGCCCCGCCCAAACGATCAGCGCGATCAGTGCCACGGTCATCAGAATTTGGGTTGGCGAGGTGTAGAAGAAGACATTGAAGTTGAGGCCCGAGGCAGGGCTGACAGCATCTGGCAGGACGAAGGCGGCCCAATCAACAAAGGTTGCGACGATACCCACCCCGATACAGAGCGACACCAGCAATGCATCATAGAGCGAGGTGAGATGCCGACGCCAGGCGCTCCAGCGCAGGAAGGCTCCAAGCGCCAACAGATGAAGCAGAATAAGACCGGAGAAAGACATCACCCCGGATGTGTCCAACCCATCACTGACCATGGCAGCCCAAAGGGCGACCAGAAAGGCCATGGCCGCCAGAAAACGCTCCAGCGACGATGGGAAGAAACCAAAACTCAGGATGCCGACCAGCCCAAGGGCTGCAACGATCGGCCAGATCCAGCCGATATTGAGCAAGGGTTCAAAATATTGCACCAACCCGGCGACCAAGGCCAGCTTGCCCGCCTGTAACAAGGTGAGCGCCAGTTGGAGGGCGAAGTCTTGCGCAAGACCGGTCTTTACGATCCCAAGGCGATATAGCAGCATGGCGGCAATCATCAGACCGACGCCATTCATGGCGAGACTGATGGGTTGGCTGCTGAAGAGGCCAAACAGATAGAGCAGATAGGCGACCAGAAAACCGGCAATGATTGCACCGATGCCGGTTAGAGCGCGCAAATAGAGCGGCGTTTCCTCTCGCTGCTGGCCATGCAGCACAAAAAGGCCATCCAGGATGGTGCGTTTTTGCTCTGCCGACACAAGGGCATGGCTTTGATCGATTTGGGTCAGCCATTGACGGGCATCCCTGCCTTTGGTCGTCCATTGGAACAGATCAGACATTGGCCCCTCCTTCCCGGTCGCCGGCTTTGGCCAGCAGGCCACGCAAGTAACCCGCAGACAAGGCAAAGACGCCGATGGCGACAAGAGCGGTGAGGAAGGTGATGCCGAGGCTCGACATATCCAGAGCATCGAGCAGATTGGCAAAGAGCAGCACAGCCAGCAGGCAACCCAGCAACAGGATCATGGCCAGCGCCGGGATGTCCGGCACCGCCAGCCGATAATTCACAAACATGGCGCCAATCACGATGGAAGCGATTATTGCGGCGGCCAGCAGCAACATGCTGTCAGCTGGATCGGAATAGCCCTCATAAAGGAAGGGGAAACTCGATACCAGTATCGCGGCCAGCAGCAGCCAGCGGGTCCAGAGCGGGGCAAGCCAATGGGTTGGTTTGCCCCGGGTCAGCGCTTCACGCACGGTGAGCAGGCCCAGATTCAATGCAGCCATCAGCATGGCCAGCATGTCTTGCTTGTGGCTGCCTGCATCGATGGTCTGGTCCCACCAGAGGGACAGAGCAAGATTGACCAGCACAAACCAAACCAGCCAGTGAAATGGCGAGCGGCTGAGGATTGTCCATGGGGTAATGGCAACAGCCCAGATGGCAAACAATGTCCAGGCGTCCGCGCCACTTTGATAGATCTGGCCGAACGCTGCCATGAAGACCCCGACCAGAACCGATGCGGTGATCAGCAGCAACTGGCCGACGATCCGGCCTGTGCCGAACCACCAGGCACCAAGGGCGGCAGTCAGCAAGGCTGCCTGAATGAGGCCAAGTTTTGCCAGATGAGGCAGGCTCGCCCAATTGAAGGCAAAGAAGAAGAGAATACCAGTCAGGACCAAGGCGGCGCCAAAAGCCAACAGCAAACGGATGACCCACTGGGTCCACATATGGGGTGGATGAAGCCATTCAAGGCTGGCGCGGCGCAGATCCGCATCGATGCAGCCCTTTGCGGCCAGCGCATCGAGCATGGAGCGGTCAATCACGATATCTGACAGATCGACGGCTTCTGCCTGTTGCGGCTTTTTCTGCCTCTGCATCTTAGAAGATCCCCACCTCTTGCGGCCCTTTCGAGCCGGTCTTGCCTTGTCGCATCCCGAGCCGTTTGACAGGATCCTTCCCACGAGCCTTGCATGCAGGCATGAAAGCGGAGGAGTGAGGCGCAAATTGGGCCAGCCTGACATTTAGGCCGGAGCAACAGACCGCAGACGCTCGGTGATCCAGATGATGACCAGATTGAGGGCTCCGCAACACATGAAACTGGCCGCCAAGGTGATGATGGTGCCATCATAGAAAAGCCCCAGCAAGGAGGCCAAGAGCATGGCAATGATGGTGGAGACGGAGCCAACAACCGCCGACCCCATGCCAGCGACATGGCCAACCTCTTCCATCGCCAATGCGTTCATATTGCCAAATAGCAGGCCCATGCAGAAGAAAAGCGGGCTGAACAGCAACATGAACAACCACAATGGCGGCACAAAACCATTGGGTGCCGAGACCAGCAGAGCCAAGGCCGTCAGGCCCACCATCACCGACAATGCCGTTCTGGCCAGAAAGCGCATGCCAAACCGCATCACCAGCTTGGAGTTGGAGAAGGAGGCCACCCCAATCGACAGGGCCAAGGCAGCGAAGAAATAGGGGAACAGGTCCCCCACATGGTAGGTATTCTGAAACAGATCCTGCGACGTGCTCAGATAGAGCAAAAACGGCCCCATGACGATACCTGTGGCGATCATATAGCCAACACAGCTGGGGGTCGTCAGGACGATCTTTATCCCTTGCCAGATGGTGGATGGGGTCAGCTTGCGGCGTTTTGAGGGCAACAGCGTTTCCTTCTGTCGGACCATCAGCCATAGACCACTGATGACACACAGGATCATGAAACAGAAGAAAATCGATCGCCAGCCTGCCAGCTGGGCAACGGTTTGGCCCATGATCGGGGCAATAACCGGCACAAAGATGAAAACACCCATGACAAAGGACATCACGCGCGCCATGGTCCGACCGGCATAAAGGTCCCGCACAAGCGCTATCAGGACAATGCGCGGCCCGGCGGCACCGAGACCTTGCAAAAAACGGCCCAGCAGCAATTGATCAAAGCTGACGGAGGCCCAACTGATGACGCTGCCAACAAAGAATAGGGTCAGACCAATATAGATGCTCTTCTTGCGCCCAATCTGATCGGAGATGGGACCATAGATCATCTGTCCAATTGCAAGACCGGCAAACAGGAATGTGATGACCTTCTGTAATTGTTGCGGCGCGGTCTCTCCCATTTCCGGTCCGAGAATCTTCAATGCGGGCAAAATACCATCAATGCTGAGCGCCACCAGAGACATCAACAGCGCCATCAGAACGATGAATTCTCCAAAGGCCAAGTTCGGCTCAACAGCCTTCGATGAAGGAATCTGGCCATGCTCGGACAAGTCATCCACCGAATTTGTGGCTTTGTTCTGCATTCAAGTCTCCTGACGGATGAAGATCGGGCATTGGAACATTTGTTGCCGATCAAAAGGACATTTCTTGCTAGCAGGTCGGAGCTGGCTTTGCATCCCTTTTCTTGGCCCCAGTCTCATGAACAACGGCACGCAAGATCGATGATCAGGATTTTGGACAACAACAACCATAGGTTATAAATGGTCAAATGGGATCGTAATTTCGGCACAAAATTATTACAAACTGCAGTTGCAACGATTTAACATGAGATAAATTTACAGTTAGCATTCTTACTTACGTTATAGACACCAATATTCATTACACCCTAAAATTACATCAGAAATACTACGTAAATCAACAGATCATTCAACCAATTCGGATTGTAACACAACAACCCGTCATTTCAGATCATATCCTCAACAATGAATTACAATCCAAACGGCTGAATTTCTCGTTTCACGGACATATTGGCATTTATATTGTCAGAATTATCAAGCAACAATCCACTATTAACTTAGACATAAAGCCCCCTCTACTGAAAGTTAGGATGCGCTTACGACTTTGTTAACGAAAATCGATAAGTCTGACGACGGACAATCATCGGTTGACTCCCCCTATCCGGAAGAAGCCATCGCTCGGTGATATGCAACGGAGATTGCAAACATGCTCTCATCGCTCTTTTCCTTTTTGCCTGCATCCTTCCGAGGCTTGACGGCTAAAATTTACTTCATTGTTTTTCTTGCAATCATCGGCATCGGTGTTCTGACCCTTCAATCGGTCATTTTTAGCCGCATTGATCTTGAAGACTCGAAAACGCGTGAGCTCAAGCATCTGGTCGAAGCCGCCATGTCTACGATCGAAGCGCAATATGCTGATATGCAGGCAGGCAAAATTTCCGAAGCCGACGCGAAAGTGGCTGTCACGGATGCGCTGGCCATATTGAAATACAACAAAGGCGACTATTTCTGGATCAATGATACCAAGCATCGCATGGTCATGCATGGGGGCGATAGATCGGCCGTCGGCAAAGACTACAGCAACACGACCGATCCAAATGGCCTGTATCTGTTCCGCGCGTTTGTCAAAACCGGCAAGCAGCCCGATGGCGGACTGGTTGAGTATATGTGGCCTCGCCCTGGCGATAAAGATCCCCAGCCGAAAATGGCTTATGTCTCCTATTTCGAGCCATGGGACTGGATCGTCGGCACGGGCACTTACATTGACGATCTCAATGCAACCTATTGGTCCAACCTGCGCAGCCTGTTTACCAGCACGCTGGTCATCTTCTTGGTGATTGCGCTGGCATCCACCCTGCTCGCAATGTCCATCACCCGTCCGGTGGCAAAAATCGTCGAGACCATGCTGATGCTGTCGAAGGGCAGTTTCTCCATGGACATTCCCTATACCGAGCGCGGTGACGAAATTGGGTCCATGAGCAAGGCCCTTCTGGTGTTCCGTGACAATGGCCGCGAGCGGGCGCAACTGCGCGCCCAGCAGGAAGCACAGAAGAAAGAGGCCGAGGCCAAGCAGCGCCAGATGCTGCTCGATATGGCCGACCAGTTTGACCAACAGGTGGGTGCCATCGTTGACAGTGTCCAGACCGCGGTTGCCCAGCTGGGTGACGAAACCAAGCTGCTGGCCACCCGCTCTCATGAAAACAGCTCACGGGTCAACTCAATCTCCTCTGCTATGGAGGAATCAAGCGTCAGCGTCGAGACCGTGGCGTGTGCATCGGAAGAAATGACGGCCTCGATTGTCGAGATTGCCAATCAGGTATCCGATTCCAGCAATGTTGCCTGCTCGGCGGTCGAAGAAGTCAAGAAAGCGACCGAAGTGGTCTCGACCTTGTCCGATGCGTCGCAGGCGATTGGCCGAATTGTCGGCCTTATTCAGGATATCGCAGAACAGACAAACCTTTTGGCGCTCAATGCCACGATCGAAGCGGCACGTGCTGGCGAAGCAGGCAAAGGCTTTGCTGTGGTGGCCTCTGAAGTGAAGGAACTGGCAGCACAGACAGGCAAGGCAACGGAAGAAATTTCCGGCCAGATCAACTCTATCCAGAGCAACATTGCCAACGCTGTGGATGCCATCGGGCTGGTCGAGAAAACCATTGACCGGATGACTGCCATTGCAGGCACCATTGCAGCGGCCGTCGAGGAGCAAGGCACTGCGTCGGGCGAAATTTCCCAGAATATCGCCATGGCTGCCGCAGGCAGTCGTGAGGTTTCGGACAATGCGGACGCGCTGAACAATCTGGCCAATGAAAACGGCCAGTCGGCAGCCATGATGTCTGAAAATGCCGATGGTTTGTGCAAGGAGATGAATGTTCTTGTTGCCCAGATTGAGACTTTCCTGAACACCATTCGGGAACAGAACCAAGACGACAGAAGTGACAAGGCAGCCTGACCCGGTCCTTTCAAGTCTCATCAATCAAAAGCGCAATCATTTGAGGTGATTGCGCTTTTTTGTTGCGCCTAGACAAGCTTCACTCTCGATTGGTGTGTGAACAAGTGGGTTTGTCCATTCAGTTGCTTTATCCATATTTCAATACTTTTCGGGCATTCTCACCTTCAATGGAGGCAACAAGGCTGTGAATTGGCGAGATATGACAGCCCTTTGGTTTGCCTGACGGGATGCAAATAGCATGACGAGACGGGTGGTTACCGTCACGTTCCGGGGTTGAATGATGAAAACACTGAGATCGATCGGTCGAGATCGCTGGACCAGCATCGGGCCTGTAGCAGCCATGATATCAAGTGCCGGTCTGCTGGTCGCCGCTCTGTTTCAAACGGATCGTCTCATTGCCATCCTTTTGACCGGAACGGCCGCTGGCCTGTTGCTTGCAACCATTGTCGGTCTTGTTGCGTTGGCGCGTCACAACCACACCCATGTTATGTCCCGTTTTGAGGTTATGTTCAGAGAACAGGACAAGGCGCGCAAGCTTGTCAAGAAACTGACCTCCCATAAGCTCTGTATCGATTCCCATGCCATCGTGTCGATGACCGACGCCAAGGGCCGGATTACCTATGTCAACGACAAGTTCTGCGAGATTTCGCAATATAGCGAAGCGGAACTGCTGGGGCGCAATCATCGCATCCTGAATTCTGGCTACCACGATGACAGCTTTTTCCAGAAGATGTATGAGACGGTTCATAGAGGTGAAGTCTGGTCAGGCACCGTGCGCAACAGGGCCAAAGACGGCAGCTTTTATTGGGTGGAGACCACGGTCGCGCCTGTTTTGAATGAAAAGGGCGAACTGGAAGAACTGATTTCCGTGCGCACGGAAATTACGTCGATCAAGGAAAAGAAAGACGAACTTGCGAAGTCCAACCATCTGCTGCAGTCGATCTTTGACAATTTCCCGGGCGCCATTTCGGTCTATGACAAGGATCTCAAACTGACCTTGTCCAATGCAGCCTTCCACGAGCTGTTGTCCGTCCCTGCGGATACATTTCCCATTGGCACCAGCCTTGAAGATGTCTTGCGCTACAATGCCCAGAATGATCTGTGCGGCATCAAGATGACCTCGGAGCAGATCGATGCTAGGATCAAAGAGCATCTCGATCAGGCCCGTGCCCACTTGCCCTATGTCTTCACTTGCGAAGGCAAGAGCGAGCAGGTTCTGGAGGTCAAGGGCTGGCCCCTGAGGGACAAGGGCCTTTTGTTGACCCACATCGATGTGACCGAGCGCCACGCGATGATCCGCAATCTGAAGGCCAAGCATGAAGAAGCGCAGCAGACCGCGCAAAAACTGCAGGTCGCCCAGCGCATCCAGGCCAGCACGCATGAGCAACTGCTCAATTCCATCAACTCGATGCATAATGGTTTGGCGATATGGGATTCCCAAGGCTATTTGCAGCTCGCCAACAGGGCGTTTCGCGAGTTTCATGCCCCGATTGCCGATCAAATCCTGCCTGGCATGGCCTTTGAAACCTTCATGCGGCTGAGTTGCGAAAAAGGCTTGCTCGTCTTTGACAAAAAGAGTTCAAACGACGCTCCTGATCTCGATCACTGGATCAAGCGGCTTGTCGATGAGCATCTCACACAGGACCATATGGAAAGCAATCTCACTCTGCGCCCCGGCACCAAAGTGGTGCTGCAGAAGAAACGTGTTTCCAACGGCAATATCATCACGACGATGATCGATGTCACCGCCCAGCGGGCGCGTGAGGAAGAGCTGAAGCGCACACGGGATGCACTTGAGCATATCGCCTATTTCGACGCATTGACCACCCTGCCGAACCGGGCCCACGGGCAACAGGATCTTGAAGCCTTGCTGCGCAAAGGGGATCAGAACACCAAGTTTGCCATTGTCCAGATCGATCTGGACAAATTCAAGCGCGTCAATGACACAATGGGTCACGCGGCGGGGGACCATTTGCTCAAGGTTACCGGATCACGCTTGTCGTTCCTGTCTTCTAAAGTACCGGCGTTCCGCCCCTATCGCTGGGGCGGCGACGAATTTGTGGCCATCGTTCTTCTGGATGACGACTTCGATCTTGAAGGGCTTTGTCAGGAGATGACCGACCTTGTAGCCGTCCCGGTTCCCTATGAAGACACGACATTGTGGCCGACGACCAGTTTGGGCATCGCGACCTATCCAGATGATGCCACAGATCTGGAATCGCTGATGATCTATGCCGATCTGGCCCTGTACAAGACCAAGCGGATGGGACGCGACGGCTATCAGTTCTTTTCTGCGGAAATGAAGGAAAAGGTCGACAGCGACAATCGCATTGAGCTCGGTGTGCGCTCGGCGTTGGAAATGGATCAGTTCGAACTCTATTTCCAACCACAGATCAGTGCCCTTGATGAGAGCATTGTCGGAATCGAAGCCCTTGTGCGCTGGAACCATCCAGAGCGGGGCCAGTTGCCTCCGGGGCTGTTTATGCAGGTGGTGGAAAGCCACGGTCTCGCCGCTGCGCTGGGCCGAACAGTGTTCGACAAGGCCATGATGGCCGCCAAGAAATGGATGGACGAAGGCCTGTCCTTCGGGCGGCTCGCGATCAACTTGTCTCCGGGCCACATCCAGAAGGCGACACTGGTTGACGATTTCTGCGATAGCCTTAACAAATATGACGTCAATCCGGATCTGCTGGCTGTCGAACTGCTCGAAAGCGTCTGGCTGGATGATTCCGAAGGCAATATTGAAGAAATCTTCCATCGCCTGTCAGCGGCGGGCGTGCATGTGGAACTTGATGATTTCGGGACGGGCTATGCTTCCCTTACCCATCTGTCCAGCTTGCCGATTGACGGAATCAAGATCGATCGCTCCCTGATCAGTGCCATTCCTCATGGCGACAAGCAACGCGCCATCCTTGAGTTGGTGATGTCGATGACAAAATTGATGCAGCTCCGGGTGGTGTGCGAAGGGGTCGAAACCGTTCAGCAGCTGGAGGCGGTCTCAAAGATTGCCAACTGCTCCATTCAGGGTTATCTGGTTTCCCGTCCCCTGAGCTTTGATCAAATGACATCCTGGATGCGTGACCAGCGCAATATCGGTTCGCTGAAACCACGCGAACCGCGGGTTCAACAGATCTCCCCTCCTCCGTTGGCGGTCAATGCACGGGCGGGATTTGATCCGGCTATATAACCGGATCAAAACTCTTCTTGGTAGCGGGTTCAGACTCGCTATCGTCCCCAACGGTCTCATCCGATAGAACCTCTGCCGCAGCCTCAGGGGAATCGGCCTCGTCCTCTGACGTCTCACCGCCTTCCCAGTCATCGGGCACGACCACATACCGGTCCTCTTCCGATGGCAGTTCCGGCGCCACGACGGCACCCACAGAGGCCGATGTTGCAGCCATGTCGAAGTCTTCCTTCTGATCGTCGCCCACAGCATCCTTGCGCAGGATTCGCTGCCAAAGATAAAAGGCGAGAAAGGCCAACAGGCAGCCGGGGAAGAGGAAGAGCGCATCCGGGCTCAAATTCTGCATCAAAAGTGCGGTCAGGAATGGGCCCAGAGACGAGCCTGCCCCAAATGCAACAAGCAACCCTGCGGCCATACGCAGATAGCCGTTTTCGCTGGCATGGTCATAGCCGTGGGCGGCGGCCAGCGAATAAGCCGGCTGGGTCACTGCGCCGATCAAGGCACCAACCATCAAGAAGACGATGAAATCGACATCCTCAAGCAAGGTGATGCCGATGGAACTGATAACGCCGACAATGCTGATCATCAACAAGACCAGACGACGGTCGACGCGATCAGAAAAACGCCCCAGAGGCCACTGGCTCAGCATCCCGCCAAGGCCAAGCATGGCCGCAAATACCGGGGCCTGCGTCAGGGGATCATACCCCTTGTCGATGGCGTATAGAGGGGCGAAGGTCAAATGCGAGCCTGCCACCATGCCGATGATGAAGGCCGAAATGATTGCGGCTTGCGAGGTTCGGAACACCTTGCCCAATTCGAGCTTGACGATGGCGATCGGGGCTGGTTGGGCCGCCTTGGTCATGGCAACGGGCATCACGGCCACGGAAATGATGATAGAGGCCACCACGAACAGCAAAAAACCGTTTGGTGGTGTCAGGGTTGCCATCAACTGACCGGACGTGAATGCAGCATAGTTGACCACAATATAGATCGACATGATCAGGCCACGATTGGAATTATCGGCGAACTCATTCAACCAACTTTCGATGATCAGATAGAGCCCGGAAATGCAGAAGCCGGTGATGAAGCGAAACAGGATCCAGGCCTCGGCATCTTCCACCAAAGGGTGCAGCAGAGCTGCCGCTGACATCGAGGACACCATGACAGCAAAGCCACGGATATGGCCGGCACGCACCACCACATGCGGAGTGATGATGGCGCCCATGACGAAACCAAGAAAGTAGGCCGAGGCACCCAGACCGATCATCAACTCGCCAAAATCCAAAATACGCGAGGCAAGCGGAATGATCGTGCTTTGTAGCCCGTGGCCAATCAACAGCAAGGCAACAGAAAATAATAGAGACGCGACCGGAGCAATCATCTTGGTCATGGCACTCACCCATTCTCGAAATCGATTCCATCAGACCGGATCTGTCCGGCAATCTGGTGGCTGGCATAGATTCTAATCACCATGTTGATGACAATTTGTCCATCAACATGGCTGACATTTTCTTCACGGCAAATCGCCGATGCTATCTGGCACGCTTCAAAGCGTGACCTTGGCGCATGATCTTCGTTTCTTGTCGCGGCTCTTCAGCATCGATTACACCACTCAAGTCATCACCAATGCCTTTCATGCGCGGTTCCCTTGCCATAGGTGCTGATAGGAACAATCACACGCGCGTCCATCCGGCTTTGGGCTCGCTGAACGTTTGAGTGATCGCAAAACTGCGGAGGAAATGCGTCGACAAGAAGGTAAGATAGCGACCCGATATAACGGTGAGACGGAGCAAAGGGACGACAGCCCCTCGTAACGCTTTTGCTAGCGGAAATGCAAGGCCGCTATCACCGCTATTCAGCAAAAAATTCGACACAAAAAGAAACACCGGACTTACGGGAGCCCGGTGTTGTGTATCATTGTCGCGATTATGTTCACATTCGAAGGCAACACCTACGAAAAAGAAAGAAACAAACTGGTTATTCAAAGTAACAGGTTATGTCTAATAATATGGCTTGTGGTTGCATGATTGGCATCCCCCCAATGGGTGATGACAGGACTAATAATAGACATTTCTTTTCATAATTATGCATAGCTTGCGAACAACAAATGCAAAAATGAGATCAACATGGACATTTTTGCAGCATACTGACGACTTTGGAGACATATTATTGCGTAAAGGCAAAAGTATGCCTCTCTGACAACTATACCGCAGCCAGGAGCGACACTATCGCACAGGGTCCACTGCCGACCGGTTTTTCCCATCGGTTTTTCCCATCGGTTTTTCCTATCGGTTTTCAGGGAGCAGGAGGCCATGGCCGGATCTTGTCGGCTTCATTCCAACTGGTGACCCAGTCGGGGATGGCAAGTTGCCAGTCCGGTGCGCCAATCGCCGTGCGAACCTCAGCGGTTGGAATGGAGCGACCCCGAGCGGTGATACAGGTGCGCAACAAAACCGACGACGTCGGCTCCCCTGCCACCCACATGCTTTGGGCAATATAGAACCAGCGCTCATCCATGCCGACAACCTGACTGCGCATAGTCACCTTGTCGAACAGCCGCACCCGTTTGCGATAGCGCACGGAACTACCCGCAACCGCAAGGCCCCACTTTTGCCGTTTGAGCACATCCATCAGGCCACAGCGGATGGAAAGATCAAAACGCCCCAGATCATAGAGCGTCAAAACACGGCCATTGTTCATTTCCATGAACATGTCGAGGTCCCACGGGCGGCAGCGGAAAGAAATTTCACTCACTGCGTCGAAGGCCAGAGATTGTTTTTTCTGACCGCGTTTGGCTTCGAGGATGGCAAGCAGCAACCGGCTGACGGGATACATGGCAAGGCCTTGAGAGATTGGGTGCGCGGGACGGGGGGCGGCCCTTCCCTTTACGCAAAGGTTATTTTGCGCTTCGTTCTAGCCGATTTTGTAGCACCGGGCAAGGGGAGCATGCGGGCGGACCTGAGACTATGAAGACGGGCCAACAGTCTGTAAGATCGCCGCCATTGAAGACGACAGGGAGACTGGAATCAATGTGTGGACGCTTCACGTTGCAAAAATCATGGTCTGAAATCCACCAGATGTATAATCTGGTTCGGCCTGAAGACGTGAACCGCAATGTCCCTGCCCGCTTCAATATTGCACCGACACAAGATATCCTGTTCGTCGCCAATCTGGCCCATGAGCATCTTTTGCTGGAGGGGCGCTGGTGGCTGGTGCCTCACTGGGCCAAAGAGGTGCAGAGTCGCTACCCCACCTTCAATGCCCGATCGGAGGAGGTGATGAACAAGCCCTCCTTCCGCGATGCCTTCAAACGCGGCAGATGCCTTATTCCGGCCGATGGCTATTATGAATGGACCACCAATCCGCAGGATAAGAAGAAAGACCCGCATCTGCTGCATTTTCCCGATTTCGAACCTTTTTCCTTTGCCGGACTGTTCGCCTTAAATGAGCGACTGGACCTGCTCAGTTGCACAATTCTGACGGCTCCTGCAGTGCCCGAAATCAAATCCATCCATCCAAGGATGCCAGTGATCCTCAAACAAGAGGCCTATGAGGCCTGGCTTGATCCTTTCCGGTCCGCGGAGGAGGCTCAAGCCACCTTGTCCGAGCATCGCGACAGCGAATTGATCCATTATCGGGTCGACCGGGCCGTGGGCAACAGCAAGGCCGAGGGCGAACAGCTGATCGAGCCGGTGCATGCCCAGACCTCCCTTTTCTGACGGGTTATCAAATTCTCTTCCCTTTTTCGGCAGGCTCTTTGCCCCTTTCGCCCGACTCCATACCCCTCACAATGGGCAAAGAGGATTGAATCATAGCGCGGAACAGCGTAGGAAACGGACAATCTGACCCGCCTTTGGGGCGGGCTGTCCTGCCAAAGATCAAAGAGACCTGATGTGACCTCTTCTCCTTCCGATCAACAGAAAACCTTTGTTCAGACCGTCAAGGGTCCGGACATGAATCGCAGCCGCACCATAACCCTGTCTCTGGTTGTTCCCGTTTTCAACGAAGAGGATGGCATTGCCCCTTTTCTCAAAGCGGTGCTGCCAATTGTCGAGGCCACGGGTCAGGCATGCGAGATCCTCTTCATCAATGATGGCAGCCGCGACAACACCCTGATGGCGCTACGGGCAGCGAGCGCCAAGGATGCAAGGGTCAAGGTGATTGATCTGTCGCGCAATTTCGGCAAGGAAGCGGCCCTGTCGGCGGGGCTTGATTTCGCCAGCGGCGACGTGATCATCCCGATGGATGTGGATTTGCAGGATCCACCCGAGCTGATCCCGGATTTCATTGCCAAATGGCGCGAGGGCTTTGACGTGGTCAATGGGGTCCGGGTTGACCGGTCGCAGGACACGACGGTGAAGCGCAACAGTGCGGGCCTGTTCTACTGGCTGTTCAACAAGCTCTCCCCAACCCATCTGCCGAACAATGTGGGCGATTATCGCCTGCTCGACAGGCAGGTGGTCGAGGCCATCAAGGTGATGCCGGAGCGCAACCGGTTCCTCAAGGGCATTTTTGCCTGGGTCGGTTTTCGTACGACAGAGATCCCTTTTGCCCGACCGGAACGCACGGTCGGGACTACAAGCTGGAATTACTGGAAGCTCTGGAATTTTGCGCTGGACGGGATGCTCGGCTATTCGACGGTGCCTCTGCGGGTCTGGACCTATACCGGATTTGTGCTGGCCCTTATCTCCTTCCTTTATGGCGCCTTCATCATTGCCAAAACCCTGCTGTTCGGTGCTGATGTTCCCGGTTACCCTTCGCTGGTCACCATCGTACTGTTCTTGAGCGGAGTGCAGATGATTTCTCTGGGCGTGATCGGAGAATATGTCAGCCGGATCTTCATCGAAGTGAAAGAGCGCCCGCTTTATCTGGTGCGTGAGGTAATCGCCACCCTTGACCATCAGGACGGATCCAAGTGACCTTCTCGCGCATTTCCGCCAAAGAGTTGCTCACCCTGATGCGGTTCGGCATTGTCGGGATTGGTGCCACCCTTGTCCATATGGGGGTGGCTGCGTCGCTGGTCCATTTCAATATTGCCCCTGTCTTTGTCGCCAATCTCGTCGCCTACTTAACCGCTTTCCTGTTCGCCTTCACGGGTCATTTCGTCTGGACCTTCCAGAGAGGCGCACCGCTGAAACAGGCGATATGGCGCTATTTCGTCATTTCCGCCAGCGCCTTTGGCGTGAACAATCTGGTGCTGCTGAGCCTTGTAGAGAGCGGGCTGGTGAGCAAGGTGGCCAGTGTCGTGATTGCCGCGGCCATTGTTCCGGCCATCTCCTATGTTGCAAGCCGCCTTTGGGGCTTCAAGGACGCTTCGGAGCCAGACGCGCAGCCCGCGCAACCAACCGCCCCCTTTTTTGACAAGGGTGAAGATACTGCAGATGCAGCAGACCTTGCCCCAGTCAACAGCGGCCTGCATGGCCGGGTGATGAAGCATCCCTCTGTCTGCTTCTGGACGTTCATGGCGCTTCATCTGGTGATCTGGACCTTGGTGCCGACGCTGGTCTACCGCAATCTGCCGCTTGATGTGATCGAGTTGGTCACCTGGGGGCATGAATGGCAGCTTGGATACTTCAAGCATCCGCCCCTGCCCTCTTGGCTTTTGGAAGGGGCGACCATGCTGTTTGGCAGCAGCGCATGGCCTGCCTATTTGCTCAGCCAGCTGTCAATGATCATCGCTTTCTGGGCCATCTGGCGCTTGGGGCGGGCGATTCTGGGTGCACAAGCCGCCTTGCTGTCTGTGTTCCTGACATCGCTGATTTACTTCTATAATTTCCCAACGCCGGAATTCAATCACAATGTCTTGCAGGTGCCTGTCTGGGCGCTGATGGCGCTTTGTGGCTGGTATGCGCTCAAACAGGACAAGCTGTGGCAGTGGCTGGCGCTGGGGCTGCTGACGGGTTTCGCGGTCTATATCAAATATTCCATGGCAATCCTCGTGGTGGCCTTGCTGCTGTTCTTGCTGGTTGAGCCAAGTGCCCGGCAACGGCTCAAAAGCTGGGGATTGTGGCTGGCCGCCCTGTTGGCCCTGTTGGTGGCCGCGCCGCATCTTTATTGGTTGATCGACAGCGATTTTCAGTCCCTGTCCTATATGTCGGCCCGTTCGGCACCACTTGAAGGCATCGTGGCTCGTTTGCTTGGATCACTTGGCTTCGTCGGGATACAGATTGGCCATCACGGCGCGTTGCTGCTGGTCCTTGCCATCGGCGGCGGCTTGCTTCCATTCTGGCGCAAGGGGATTAGCGCCGGCGTCTCCTTCCCCTTTGCGGCAACGCTCGAGCGGCGCTACCTGATCTGGATTGCTCTGGTGCCGATTGCGCTGACGATCCTTTTGTCCGTGGTCAATGGCAGTGAAATGCGGCCAATGTGGGCAGCTCCGATGTTTTCCTTCTCGGCGCTGGCGCTGCTGGGCAGCCTCAAAACAGCCTATTTCAGGGAACGGTTTCGCTTCATGGCAATCGGCTGGGCGGGGGTCTATTTCGGCACCCTCATCGTGATTGCCTCGATGGGTTTGTTTGGCTCATACGTCATCAAGAAACCGTTGCGGGTCGATTGGCCGGGCGCACAGATCGCCAGTCACATTGCCAGCCTGTGGCAGAGCCAGCAAAATCAGCCACTGGCCTATGTCGGCGGCGATGCCTGGATCGGTGGCAATGTTTCCTTCTATGCCGCGACACGTCCGTCTCTGGTGCATCTGGAGGACTGGGGTAAGAGTCCATGGGCAGAGCCTGCACAGGTGCGTTGCAAAGGGGTGATGATCCTGTGGCAACAGAAGGACGGCGATGAGCCGCACCTGCCAGAGGCTTATGCGTTTGACCCGCAACGGATCGCCGCTTCCGGTATCGAAGTTTTTCAATGGAAGGTCAAGGACAAGCCATTCCGCATCGGCTGGGCCATGGTGCCGCCAGACCCGAGTGCTTGCCAATAGGTTATCAGAAAACAGAAAAGGGCGACCTGATGGCCGCCCGTCTTTGGGTAAGCGTCGTTGAGGCCCTTAAGGTCAGGCCGCGTCGCGTTTGCTCTTCTCGATGAGATCCAGCGCCAGCTTGTCCAGCCGATCGACGACTTTCTTGCTTGAAA
Organism: Cohaesibacter sp. CAU 1516; assembly: GCF_005771485.1. Lineage (NCBI taxonomy): Bacteria > Pseudomonadati > Pseudomonadota > Alphaproteobacteria > Hyphomicrobiales > Cohaesibacteraceae > Cohaesibacter > Cohaesibacter sp. CAU 1516. The sequence continues at coordinate 372,815 of NZ_VANT01000004.1, forward strand.
TATCAAGCTCTCTTAACGCCTCAAGCATTTTGACGTCGTTGCCGGAGGCATGGGCCTCAAGGGCACGCTTGGCGCTGTCATGCACCTCTTTGTGTGGTTCGACCAAATCCCTGAAGGACTGCAGCTCTCTCACGGCCGGGTCCGTGATCTTGTCATACCACTGACCAAGACGGCAATTGTGATGATCAGGCACTTCGTGGGTGGACCAGTTGTCATCTCCGGTACAGGTATTCAGAACCCGTCGCTTGAACAGGATATGTTCAATCTTGGCGACGTAGCAGAGCGAAGCTGCATTGTCTTCCTCGAACATGTCACGGGCGCTGTTGGAAAAATAGTCAGTGCTTTCGGACAGGGACTTGGCAACCATCGACACCATATCATCATTGTCCGTCGCAATGTCTGCGATCTTGCCGATACTGGCGGCCACTTCGGCGCTGGCATCTTTCTGACCGGACAGGATATGGGAGATTTCCAGCATGTTGCCGGACACCGAACCGATCTGGCCGGATACCCGTTCCATAAGGTCCGAGGTTTCGTTGATCGCAGCTTCGCCATCCAGCACCGCATTGGTCGAGGCTTCCATGGTTTTCTGGATGTTGGCCATGCCCTCGCGCAGCTGCGCCACCTTCTGAATAATGTCTTCGGTGGATCGCGAGGTTTGGTTGGCCAGACCCTTGACCTCAGCGGCCACAACGGCAAAGCCCTTGCCAGCTTCGCCGGCGCGTGCCGCTTCGATGGTGGCATTGAGCGCCAGCAGGTTGGTCTGGGCGGCAATATTCTCGATCACCGCAATGATTTGATCGATCTGCTCGGAAGCGGTTGCCAGCTCGTCGACGCGGCGGGACGTCTCATCCACCGAGTTGGCAATGTGGGACATCGTGCTGGACATTTTCCGCACCGTATCCTGACCATTGATCACATTGGAATTGGTTTCATTGGCTTCTGAGCTGACCCCGTCCGTGTTGCGCGACAATTCTTCTACCGAAGAAACCATTTCGGTCGCGGCAGCGGAAATGGTCTGGCTGTTGCGGGCCACATCCTCGGAGTTTTTGCGCAACAGGGCAACCTGCAGCATGATATCGTTGATCTCGGCAATCGAGTGGGACATCTTACCCAGATTGGAAAGATTGGCTTCACGCAGCTCTTTGGTGGCCATGTCCACCGAGGCCCGCTCGTAACCTGAGATCGAAGCACTCATATCGGCAAAGGCACGATAGAGCAGATTGGACAGCACACCGTCCAGTTCCTTGCTGCGGAAACTGTATTTCTTGGTGACACTTGGAATCATCTTCATCAGGGCGCGACCATAGGCGGCGACATACCATTCCGTCGGCAGGCCGATGCGCTGGTGGATCGCACCTGTTTTGGAGGCCCGCGCTTCGGATTCTTCATCAAATGGCTGAGAGAAGAGCCGCTCCCAGTGGGTTTGCTGACGCCCTTTGAGATTGCTGATCCCGCTTGGGCTATCTGGCAACAATTCTGCAATGCAGCTCTTGCCGAGAGCCGTGTAAAATTCGGTCAAAACATCCGGCAGATCCTTGGTTACATTTTTGTCCAGAGCGTTTGTCTTCCGATCTTGTGGTATTCCGCTTTCGAGGAAGTCTAGTGCTTCCTTGCAATTCTGCTGGTTCATAGGGCCCCCGGTAAATTGGCTCACGCAATAGTGTCCAAAATCCCGAAATAAAGCTAACAATGCGTTTACGGCTGACAAAATATCTAGAGTAATTTTCCATAAAGCACTGCAACCAATAGGTGTTTTCTCAACTAATCCGTGAAACACAAAGTAACAAGCGTACGTTTCACAAGACCAGTTCCAACATGCCAGGGAATAGTACTGACCCGCTCGATTGTCTTTTCTGGCCATCGGCATGGCAGTCGGACAAGCGCGAAAAAGAACAGGGCAGTTGCCTAACACAACCGCCCTGTTCTTTGTCAGATCTGGCCGGACCGCATGCCGGGATATGCGCCCTAGCCGAAGACGATCACCTCAAAGAAGCCCCAAATCACCAGCACCAGCAAGATGACGCTGACGACGATGAGGAACATGCCAAGCACTTTCGACCAGAAAGTCATGCGCTTGGATGGCGCCTCAACGATATATTTGTCGAGTTCGCCAGAAGCGACGAGGCGATCATATTCCACGGTGCGTTCATGCTTGAATTCTTCAAGCGGCATGGTGCCCGTCCAGATCACGATATCCTGCGGGATCTTGTCCGGTCGCCAATGGCAGTTGAAATAGTGCACGGTAAAGAGGAAGACGGCCGCCAGGAAGGCCTCTTCGCCATGAACGATCGTGGCGATGTTGAAGACCCAACCGGGCAGGTAGGCGGCGGTGATATTGTGGAACCACAGCATCGCGCCGGAAATGCCGATGATGAACATCCCCCAGAATGGAGCCCAGTAATCAAACTTCTCCCAATAGGTCCAATGATCGAAGACCGGGCGTGGCCCCTTGCCGAAGAACCATTTGCCCATGGCCCAGATGTCTTTCGCATCCTGCCAGCGTGGCAACAGGGAGTAAGGCCCGAACCACTTGAAGTCCTTCTTGATGAAGAGCACGTTGATGAAGGCATAGAAGATATGGCCAAAGAAGACGATGGCAAAGGCCGTCGCACAGACGCGATGGATGATGCCAGCCACCTTGACCCCGCCAAGTAGCTTGATCATGTAAGGCGCCCAGGCACTTTCGGCATAGAGCAGCGTCGTGCCGGTCATCACCATCATAATGACGGCGACCGCCAGAATGCCATGAGCCCAAATTTCCCAGCGTTTGAAACGACGCACATGCTTGCCCGCCAGCGGGTCTTTTTCTTTTGGCTCGGGGCGCGGCACCTCAACCAGTTGATCGCCATTGACCAGCAGGCGTTTTTTGGCCTCTTTCTTGTCTTTCCATTCGCGATAGAACCAAAGGGCGGAATGAAGCCAGAAGAGGAAGAAGACCTTGACCAGCAGGAAAATCATGAATTTCTGAGCGATCCACATATAGGGATATTTCTCGAAATCATGGGTGTTGCCATGGGCGTGGAACGAGGCAAAGCCGTCCGGTGCATCTTCATGGCACTGCTTGCAGGTTTTGAGCTTGTTGTCCGGATGGACCTTGGAGCGCACATCACTGACAGCGCGAACAGTGTGGGACTCGTGACAGTCGAAGCATTTCGCCGTCTGGGTTTCGCCAAGGCTGACCACCTGCCCATGATAGGTGTGACGGTAGCTCATATAGGCGTCGTCGTGGCAGGAGCCACAATTCTGGGTGATCAGCAATTTGGCCGGATCTTTTTCCGCATCTGATATCTGGTGGGCGGTGTGACAGTCCGCACAAACAGCTGCGTCCTTGTTGCCGAACCGCATCACGGCAACCCCATGCACGGAGTCGGTAAACTGGCTCAACTGCTTGTCGTGGCAACGGCCGCAGACATTCGGCGTGGTCAGGCGATAGGTCTCGCCTTCCTTGCTTTCCATCGGATAGACATAATGCGCGGTGTGGCAATCGATGCAGGTGGCATTGGGTTTGGACGGATCCGATTTGTTGGGCGCTGCATGGATCGATGCCATGTAGAAGTCGATCTGCTTGACCACATTGGCAATGGTATCGCCGTCGATGCCCTGTTCCTTGGCCTTGATGGCGGCTTGGGTCTTTTCATGCACGTCAGTGTGACAAGTGACGCAATCGACCGCACGGTCCAGCTCCTTGCGATGCGGCAAGGCCTTGATATCCGTGTGACAGCTGACACAAAGCTGCTCACCATGGGCACTTGAATGGAAGGCTTCTGCGTTGAGGGACAATTGCCTCTTTTCGGTCGCACCATCCGCACCGGTCGGCACGGCGAAGCCCGCGACCCCGTGACAGCTGGTGCATTTGGCATTTGGCGTGTCCTTGTCAACCGCGATCGGTTCAAGCCCCTGAATGGGTTGCGATACCGCGCCATTCGTCGCGCTTTTTTGTGCATCGGCCCCGGATTGGGCGAGCGCGTCAGGCACCATGATGCCAAGGGCACCCAGCAACAGAAGGGATCCGATCACGATCTGGTGGCCGGTGCGCGCAAGCGAGCGAAGCGTGGCATACATGAAACTGGTCCTTCTCTTGGCGAGCGTTTCAGGTGCGGTCAAAAAGAGCAAATATTTGGTCAGGCGCACGATGGCAAAGAAGGAGATGGCGACCGTTCACGCCGTCATCTCCCTGAATGGCGGAAGGCAGAGACTGCCTCCCGCAGGGACCTATTTCTTGTCGCCATAGCCTTCCTTGGCATTGAACTCCTTCATGAACTGCTTGCGCATTTCAGCATGAGCCTTCTTGCCAGGGGCGGTCTTGCCGACGAACCACATATGTTCCGGACGATCGAGCACTTCAGCGATGAATTTCTCGATTTCCTCGACCTCAGCGGTTTTGCCGTGTTTCTTGCCTTCTTCAAGCAGTTCGCGGGCTTCCGGAATCAATTCCATATAGAAGCGTTCGGCCACTTCGAAGAAACCATGCCACTGGACATAGTCCGGTGCCTGCATTGCTGCGCCATGGCGGACGCGGCGGCCCTCATGGTGCCAGAGATAGAACCAGGTCCATTCGATTTTCTCGTCGAACGCGGTCTTGGTTCTCAGGCCTGCATCGAGAAGCATTTTCATGAGCGTGCTGCCGGGTTTGGCAAACTTGTCATTGTAGGTATGAACGACAGAATCAAACTGCTCATACCAGTTCTCGACCCAGCTGACCTGGTGGCAAGAGGTGCAGACAGACTTCATGTCCTTGCGGCGATCAATCCAGCTCTTGACGTCCTTGCCCATTTTCTTGGCTTTTTCGTCAATTTTCGCGGATATGGCCGGACGCAAGGTCCAGGAAATGCGGTCCCCGATGTCATGGGTGATCGGCAGATCCTTGGTGGCGGACATGTGACAGGTGGCGCAGGTTGGGGCTGCAGAATAGTCCTCGCCCGGAATCCACTTGGAAGAATTCAGATTCATCTTGTCGACATTGCCGTAGAAGGCGATGCCATGCTTGGATTCTTCGTAGATTTCCTTCTGAGGATGATCCGGTCCCAGATGACATTTGCCGCAAGCCTCAGGCCGACGGGCCTGTTCCTGGCTGAAGCTGTGACGCTGGTGACAGGCAACGCAAGCCCCCTTGGTGCCATCCGGATTCAAACGGCCGATTCCGCTGTTTGGCCAGGTTGCCGGGTCCAGTTTGCCATCAGGCAGAACCTTGACCGGAGAGCCGTGACATTGCCAGCAGCCCTGAACGGCAGCGGCAGATTCACCGCGAATGGCCATGTTGCCATGGATGGAACCTTCAACCACTTCGGCAAGGAAGTTGTCGAGGGATCCGATGATCAGGCCACCGGTCGCATGGTGCGACTTGTCAAACTCCTCAACCTCGCGCGCGTGGCAGGTCGAGCAGTCTTTTGGAGACACGATGGTGGAGATCAGGAAGTCCTTGTGGCGCACAGCATCTGCATCGCCCGGTTCGGCTTTGTGACATTCATAGCAACCAACATTGGCGCCATAATGCTTGGATTCACCCCACTGTTGGTAAAGAGCGGGATTTTCCTTCATGTGACAGGAAACGCAAACAGCGCTTTCCTTGGAGAGCACTTCGAAAGTCGGCGTTGGACGAGGAGCTGGCTCCTCCGCCTTCATTTCGCTTTTGCCCACGGCCGCGGTGGCCGCGGACTTGTTGTCCTGGGCATAGCCCGAGGTGACAGCAAACAGAAGTGACACGGAAACAGCAATCCCCGCCATCTTCAACCCGCTGCAGCCTACACGGAACCAACTCATTGGCATCGTATGGTCCTTCCCCGTTTATCGCCTGCGCGCCTCAGGAAAAGGGCCCGCAAAACGATGCGATCGTCCCCAAATTCACCTTTTGATTGGTCAGGAAAATGCGAAAAGGGGAACATTACAGCAGTGTAATGTTAGGGGAGTGGGCGGTACGACTCTTGATATATGTTAAGTCGCGCTGCCCTTTATTGCAGCAATTCAAAATAGGTAAAATACGTACTTGTTTCAAAAAATGCCAACTTATTGTGCAACTGTCACTTTCTCAGCTACAATATTTTTGGACATTATCGACTGTTGCAGATGGCCGTTATGAAAAAATTTCCCATATGTTTCGCGCACTTGTTGATAAGTGGGGCAAGCGGCATCGATGGGTCGAATGGTCAAACCGGGGGCGTGATCCCTCAGTCCTTGTCAATCAGCTTTTGCAATGCGCGCAGCTCGTCTATCACCGCGTGATTCTGCTGAATGTCGACCCCATGCTCGCGCAGGCGCTTGAAGGCTCGAGAGAGGCTCTCAGGCTTGATGCCCAGACGCCCTGCAATCAGGGCCTTGTCATAGGGTAGCTGCACCATGCAACTGCCTACGCGGGAAGATGTCTGGTCAAGCAGGAACTCGGCCACCCGCTGCACGCCGGTTTGGGCCTTCAACTGCTCGATCTGTTGAATCAGCATATGCAAGTGCTGGGAGGTGGAGGCCAGCATGGCCAAACCCATTTCCGGATTTTTCTTGATTGTGGCGATCAAGCGCGCGGATTCCAGTCGCAACAACCGGCAATCCGTCACCGTCTCACCCGTCGCAGGAAATTCCCCCCCGGTAAAGGCTGCCGCCTCAGCGAAGCTCTGGCCGCGGGTGAACACACCGATCACAGCTTCTTCGCCATTGGGATTGATGCGGAAAATCTTGACCCAGCCTTCCAGCACCACATAGAAGCAATCAGCTGGTTCATTCTGGACAAACAGAGTCTTGCCACGGGCATATTGGCGTGGCCGCGCGGACAGAAGCAACTCATCCAGCGTTTCCTCGGCCAGGCTTCGAAAGATTGGAGCAAGACGGAGCGTACCGATTTCATCCGGTGTCAATGAGGTGGTTAGCACGCATCTGCTCCATTGTCTTCGTGTCAGTTTTCGACACTGTACCGGCTTTTTCACGTTGTTCAACCGTCAACCGCTCAGCGATCCACTTTGCCTTTGTCTGACCTTGCGGGACAACGCCTCTCCCGCCCGTGACAGCAACGTTTCGGTCATCCCGACGAGCGGATAGGTGATGGCATCCAGCGCGCATGAATCATCATGGGGCACGGTGCTTTGGTGACTAGCTGTGGTGACTAGCTGTGGTAACAAATGGAGGATATCCGGGACCGCTGATTACAGACCGTCAAAGGCCCCTTGCAGATAGGGCTCGAACTTCTTCCAGTCTTGCGAGCTGCCCTGATAGACCTGCTGACGCACCTGCTCAACCGAAGCGGTTTTCACCGCCCGCTTGTTTTGATGCGGCGACAGACAGGCATCCTGCCAGCCCAGATCAAGATAGTTGATGAGTTTACGGGTCTCAGCGTCCTGTTCGACGGTCAGGCGTTCATAATCCAGATCATAGATGCGCCCCGGAAACAGTGCGTGCCAGAACAACATCAGCTCACGATAGAGCCTGTAATAGTCGGCAACCGATTTCAGGTCATGGCTATAGCCCAAAAATGGCCCCTGAAAATTGATCTTGAAGTTCGACCAGCAGGTGGCGGCTGGATCGCGCATGGTGTGAATGATTTTGGCTTCAGGCAAGGCACTGCAGATCAGTCCAAGCTGGAGGAAGTTCTGCGGCAGTTTGTCGGCCACGAATGGTTTGCTGGCCGAGACCTTGGCGAGATCGGTCAAATAGGCCTTGCGGAAGCGCTCAAGTGCCAGCTTGTCTGGGCGCTGTTGGCCAAGACTCAGTTTGCGGCCATGACGTCCCAGCAAGCGCAGTTCACCGCCGCCATGGACATCGGAGTGGCTCGAAATAATCTGCTCTACCAGAGAGGTGCCCGAGCGCGGCATGCCAAGAATGAAAATAGGTGTAGACTTGGCCTTCCTTTTCGGCGCTTTGAGGGCGGCAGCCTTGATGGCAGGTGCAGCCTTCCTGATGACCGTGAAAAGCATCTGATCCGTTTCAAAGCGGTAACCAAGGGATTTTTGTCGCAAGCACCCCGCAGCCTTGTAGTGATCCAGCGCCTCCTTCAACTGGCCGGTATCTTCCTTCATCTTCGCCATGGCGTGGTGCAAATGGCAGGTTTGCGCATCGTCCAGACCGCCCTTTTTCAGCAAGGCAGCAACCTGAGCAATCTGCCCATCAATTGCGTCATACTGGATCATCTGACTTAAATATTGATGGGCCAAAGCATCGCGTGGCTCAATCGCAATGGCCGTCCGGTAAGCCTCGATCGCTTCGTTGCGCCGAGCGCCCTGTTTCTGCAATATGGTGCCCAGATTGGTATAGGCCTGATGAAAGTCGGCCTTCAGTGCGATGGCGGTCCGCAAAGATTGCTCTGCCTTGATCAACTTGCCCTCTTCTTCATATAGAACAGACAGGGCAAAATGGTCGTCGGCCCGATCGGGTTCTATCAGAATGGCTTTGCTGAAGGCGCTTTCAGCCTTTTTCAGTGACCCCATCCGCATTGCGGCCTTGGCCAACAGGCGCCACAATTCGGCAGAATGCGGAAACTGCCGGGTCAACATCTCCAGCTTCTGGATTGCCGCCGGATAGTTTTGCGCGTCGAGTAGGCTTTTGACCTGCATGACAAGCGCCGGGGATGGCTGACTTACACTGGAGTGAATGGTGGCTCTCACTTTTTCAGCGCCTTCCAAAGCTTGTTGATTGCCGGGGAGCTCTCTTAGGATCTTTACGTATTTCTCGAGAGACGCGAGGAGATCTCCTTTTATCAAGCAGGCCCCTGCACTCTTCAGATTGTGGTCGATAATCGTTTTATTCATTCGAATGCCAGCATCCCTGAAAATTCGGTTTCCAATCAGAAATAACGAGCCACATCGACGGCGCGATCTGGTTAACCTTTTGAAGAAAATTGTTTTTTTGTGTCTTCTTGATCAAATCGTCGCGATGAACCGAAACAGAAAGCTCGTAGTCCGATGAAAGTCGCAACCTTCCGCTTCGCATTCTGGTTTGGGGCCAAGGCGGCGCTGCTTATTAAGCCCAGATGTGCGAAAGGTATGTGTCGTTCGCGTTGTCTTAAATAAGAACGCTATAGCGGTATCAACAAGATACGGAAATGCGCATGCACTGCGCATACATGTTACCTATCGGAATGTTGACTGTGTGTGAGATTAACATATCTGTAACTGGTAAGGCCGCAACTCTGAGAAAGGGCATGCATGGAAAATTGGGTTGAGATCCAAACAGCCTATCAAGTGGCAAAATTGGGCACAGTCAGTGCTGCGGCTCAAGCTTTGGGAGTGCACAGGGTAACCGTCAACCGCCATGTTGAAACCCTTGAAGCAAGGCTCGGCACCAAGCTTTTCATGCGTCATGGACGTGGTTATGTCCTGACAGAGCAGGGAAAGGACTTTTTATCAGTTGTCAGCCGTGCCGATGACCTGTTGAACGATTTCGCCGGACGGGCGCGCATGCAGAATGCAGAATTGTCCGGAGAACTGATCCTGACCACGACCCCCGCCTTGTCGCACATGCTGATGCGCCCCATCGTTTCCTTCCGTGCGCAGCATCCCGGTGTCAGAGTCACCGTGCTCAATCAGTATGATTTGCTCAAGCTGGAATATGGCGAGGCCCATATTGCCCTTCATGTGGACATGGTCAAGCCAGACAACCCGGACTATGTCGTCAGCCTGTTCAAGAATGCCCAGCTTGGCCTGCATGCCCATGACAGCTATATCCAGCGTATGGGCATGCCTGAAAGCGTGGAGGACTTCAAACACCACGATTTCATCCGCAATCTCGAACGCTTTGCAGACAATGAGTTTCATCGCTGGCTGGATGAAAATGTACCCGCAGACCGGTTCGTGGTGCATTGCGAGCATCCAAGGATTGCACTCGAAGCGGTGACAGCTGGCGTCGGGATCGGCTTTCTTCCCAATTATTTCGCCAAGAATAGCGGCCAAATACAGCGCATCAAGGCGGTGCAGCGCAGCTGGGACTTGCCGGTCTGGCTGGTCACCCATGTCGATTTGCATCGCACCGAGAAGGTACAGTCCATGCTGCGAGTGATACGCGAAGAGTATGACGGCTTTCTGGGCTTTGGGTCCCCAGACTCTTCCCACAGAATGGAAGATATCTAGCCATCCGCACAGCGCTCGTGCAGGCTTGTTTTGAAGCGGGGCTTGAGAAAAGGCTTTTGCCTTTTTGGTCATGCCCCCGTCACGCCGATGCGGACAGCCAACGGCCCAGTTGCCCGCGCTCTGACGCATGCCCGGCGTCAGAAGATTCAAACCGAGCAGCAAAACCCACCTGAGTGAAATTGATAGTTGGAGGCGGCCGCTTGGTGACGTGGATCACGTCAGATACAGCCCACCTTCACGGGTCCAGATATAACTGGAAGCCAACCTGTTCTGCTTGGGGGATCTGATGGTCAAGGGTCTGGTCGGCGGTTGATATGCGAGCATAAAGGGCAGTGGTCATGGCAGTCTCAAGTTGCCCTCAGGGGTGACGACCGCATAGAATCATGTCCAGAATTCCATATCAATCCATAGGGACACACTTTTCTGGGTACTAGTGAATGACTGTTGAGGTATATTTTAACGGTATTTAGAATGGGTTGCATCGCGCCAAACCGAAATGGCATATTTCAGCAGCAAACTCTTATCAATGGTCCTTCATATTCAACGTACTAAATGGTAACTGTCTGCGAGACAAATTTTTTAAATATACGGAATGACGGACGATGCCGATGGGGTGGGAACGATGAATTGCAGCCATGCATTTCAATGTATGAACAGACATGCAAATCAAAATAAGAGTATCGGAGCCTTGGGCCTTTTTAGGGTTTCGTTCGATGCGGTGTTTTTGTGTCTCGTCTCTGTTGTTGCTTGCGGTTTCAACAAACTATTCCATAAAAAAACGGCTATCGCTCTTTCAGTTTCTAAGAAGGAGAAATTAATTATACGGGCTGAAGTGCCTGATGCAGCTTTGGTTTTCAGTGGAAGAGTGCACAAAATATCAGGGAAATCGGTTCGGTTAGGCGGAATATTTTCCGGGGCTATCAGCCATCTTCTTAAGTTGGCAATCGAATCTGGGAGCTATGTCTATGTGAAGGGCTGTGCTGATCGCGAATGGGGACTTTCAATTCCTGCTCATCCCCATTTTAGAAGGATTGAAGTGAGCATTTGGGGGGCGAGCGCAACGAATGCGAAGGCTAACTTTTTCTCGTATGTTTCTGATGCCAAAGGAATTTACTATGATGGGCGAGTTGAGACTGAGCTTGAGGTAATACTCAACTCCCTGACATCCAAGTCTTGGCGGGATTGCGAACTGACGAAACGGTTTATTTTGAATCAAAAGGAAGCAGGAATTCAAAAGTATCCAGAAGTGGATGGCTTTCTTGATACGGTTCCTCAAGATGATGCAATCCTCATTGTCGGACAAGTGAGTGGCGACGCCTCAACTTTGCATACAGAAACCCTAGCTCACGGAAATTATGAACTTGCTAAGCTAGGTAGGGAGTTGTTTCCCGAAAAACCCTTGTATTACAAGCCGCATCCCTATGAGCGTGAAAATGGTGAAACACGCAGAATATTGCAAGATTTCGATATTAGCCTTGTTCCTGCAAACGCTTCGTTTGAGAGCGCGGCAAAGCGGTTTGATGCGGTGCTCGTGAATACCTCAGGCGCAGGCCTTGAGGCTGCAATGCTTGGCTGCAAGGTCTATACTGCGGGAACGTCTTTTTATAGCCACTGGGGGTTCACTCAAGACTGTATTCAGCCGCATCCTAGAAGGCACAACAAGCTGAGTCCCGAAGATGTGTATAGCGCGTTTGTGTGCCGATATGCAAAATTTTTAACCTTCGATGAAAACACAAATACCGCTAAATCCATTTCTTTCAGACAGTTTTTCGAACTGCAAGAGCGTGTCAAATGAGCGCAGCCGCACTCGACAACTCCAAGATCGGCGTGATGACTTTTTAGGTCTAGCCCTCTTTTGAGGCCACCGCTGGAGGCAGAACTGATCAGCCCCACTTGAGTGGTCCTGTTTAAATGTTAGTGCATCGCGGGCCTTTGTTCCATCGGAATGATGGTTTCGGGCTCGGACGTGCTCTGCGCCCTGAAAACTGGATCGTTTTGAATTAGAGTTTTCCTCGCTATTCTTCTGGCTGGGAGAAGGAGAGAACGCGATGAAAGCCTCGAAGTTTTCGGACGCACAGAAGGCGTTTATTTTGAAGCAGGGTGATGATGGCGTACCCGTTGCAGAGATTTGCAGGAAGGCGGGGATCAGCCAAGCGACTTATTTCAACTGGAAAAAGAAGTATGGTGGATTATTGCCTAATGAGATGCGCCGTCTAAAAGCCCTTGAAGGCGAGAATGCCAGACTGAAGAGGATTGTTGCGGATCTGACGCTGGACAAGGAAATGCTCTAGGATGTTGTGTGTCGAAAGCTCTGAGGCCTGCCCGCAAGCGCAAGCGCAAGCTGGTGGATGGGATGCTTGTCGATTGGGGGATTTCGATCAGGCGAGCCTGTAACGTTCTTCTGTTCGATACCTCAAGCTATCATTACAAGTCTCGTCGTACCGGTCAGGCCGCCCTTGAAAAGCGGATCAAGGAGATTTGTGAAACACGCGTACGATATGGATATCGTCGCGTCCATGTGCTGCTGCGTCGTGAAGGTTGGTTGGTCAACATGAAGAAAACACGTCGGATCTACAAAGAGTTAGGACTGCAGCTCCGGAACAAAACGCCGAAACGCCGGGTCAAGGCCAAATTGCGGGAAGATCGTCAGGAGGCCGTCAGACCGAATGATATTTGGGCGATGGATTTTGTTCATGATCAGCTGGCAACAGGAAAGAAACTCAGGATTCTGACAATCGTTGATATCCATTCACGCTATAGCCCTGCTTGTGATCCACACTTCAGCTATCGTGGCGAGGATGTCGTTCAGACGTTGGAAAGGATCTGTTATGTCAGCGGCTATCCATCAACCATCCGGGTCGACAACGGCAGTGAGTTCATCTCACGCGATCTTGACCTATGGGCCTATGTAAACGGAGTGGTCCTGGACTTCTCAAGACCAGGAAAACCGACGGACAATGGCTTCATCGAGGCCTTCAACAGCAAGCTTCGCTCGGAATGTCTGAATGCAAATTGGTTCATGACCCTTGCGGATGCGCGCGAAAAGTTGGAGACTTGGCTCAAGCACTACAATGAGGATCGGCCTCATTCGGCAATCGGATACAATGTCCTAATTGCCCTGCACAATCCCGGTGGCGGAACCAGCCCGTCACTGTGATGAAAGCCGGAAAATCTAATTCCCGGCGGTCCAAACTTGGGGCTCACTGCATGATCGTCTCCCTCAGAGATTGAGGGTTGGGTCGAAGATGCTAAACGTGGCATGGAGAATAGCCTGCGTGCCAATCCCCTCGACATTCACGCCCAGTATGAGAAGCAATTGTTGAATGTCACTGAGAACTGACCCGGTATGGAGTAAAATTGTCACTGAGAATTGACCCATGCGAACACTGGTTCCCGACGGTTTTAGTCGGGGAGATTTGGAGTGATCGACATGGGCTTTTTGAGTGTCATTCGACGTTGGGCATTACGTGACAAAATGCCAATTCGCGAGATTTCTCGCCGCACGGGATTGTCTCGGAACACCATCAGAAGATATCTTCGTGAGGGGGTGGTTGAGCCGAAGTTCAAGACACCACTTCGAACAAGCAAATTGGATCCTTATGCAGATCGGTTGTCTGCCTGGCTCTTATTACAGCTGCGCAAACCACGCAAAGAGCGCCGGACAGTGAAGCAGATGCATACTGATCTTGTAAAACTCGGCTATGCTTGCCCAGCGACAATCAAGGTGAGACAGAGCGACAATCAGGATGAGACTTTGCGACTTGAGCGATGCGGAGGGAGGGCGTAGCCCGACCGGAGGGTCGCTCAAGTCGCGTCGCCCAATTTGGGATCTGTGATCGCGGTCGGCCTGCTACAGTGATGGTTTTTCACATTGGAGAACCCTCTTTGTGCCAGGTCGCCATTTTACCGATCATCAGATGAGGCTTTTCATGAAGCTTAGACAAACCCATTCCATTGAGATCGCCGCAGCAAAGGCTGGCATAAGCCGGGCGACGGGATATCGTATTGCGCAGGATCCATGCCTGCCATCACAGAAAAAACAACCTCGAGGGCGTCGGCGCCCTGATCCGCTGGAAGACATATTCGAGGCGGACGTTGTTCCCTTGCTTCAATCTGCGCCTAGCCTTCGCCCGGTTGCCATTTATGAGGAGATGTTGCGCCGTCATCCCAAATTGTCGCCGGGGATCCGCCGCACATTGGAGCGCCGGATCCGTTCTTGGCGCGCCATACATGGCCAGGAGCAGGACGTAATCTTCCGGCAGGTTCACCAGCCTGGCCAACAGGGGCAATCTGATTTTACCGACATGGGCTCAATCGAAGTGACGATTGCAGGCCAGTCACTAGCCCATCTACTTTACCATTTCCGTCTGCCATGGTCGGGCTTTGAGCATGCCGATGTCATTCTTGGCGGCGAGAGCTATGTCGCTCTGGCTACAGGGCTTCAGATATGTCCAGAATTGTAGATCCATCTATTGATGATCCAACCATTACCGGTAGAAGGGAACGCGTTTTGCTTGAGGGCGAAATCGCTGCGATCTATCCGTTGTTGACCTATCCACCACATCCCGACCTTCAGCGTCGCATGATCCCACTGGAAAAGGACTTCGGTCCGATTGCAACGCGTTTTTTGCTTTTGACCCTCTCCCGCCGCGAAGAAGTGGCGGAGGCCAGATGGGGGCACATTGATTTCAAGAACGGAACCTGGTTCAAACCAAACACAAAATCAAAAGAAGCAATCAGAACTCAAACCTTACCTCTTTCTTTTGCCGCACTTGAGCTCTTGCGTTCTCTTCCGGGATCGGATCAAGACGATCCTTCGGCATTTGTTTTTCCAAATCGTGATGGAGGCAAACTGGGCAACTGGGGGCGCATTTCAAAACAAGTGCAGGAAGCGAGCGAAACCAGCGGTTGGACGCGTCATGACCTGCGGCGCACTGGAGCTACCCTTCTAAAGGAATTGATGATCCCTTTGCATGTGATCGATGAAATTCTCGATCATAAAAATCCGCTGTCCAGTTCAGACACAAGTAATGCATTGATTAATTATTTCGTCTCAATGCCAATTCTAACGATGCGAGAGAACCCAATCGTTACCGCTCTAAATATACTTCATGAAGCTTTTGAAGCAGTGGTCTTTGAACAATCGGCTGTTATTCCAAAAGTCACACCTGAAAACTTCAGGTTCATTCGGCGAGCGGGTGAGAAATAGAAAAACAAAGAGGGGCGGCGGACCATCAAGTGTCAAGCCGCCCCTCTTTGCTGGCCTTAAAGGCCACTGAAAAGTCGAGCACAAGCAGTCTCTTTATGGATAAGCTTTTTGTATATCGAAGAAATTTATAGTCCAAAGTTTCATTTACAAGTTCTGGCCCACCTGTGACAAATCAGGTTCCGCCACAATCTCGATTGTGGACAGGTGGCAGAGTGGTCGATTGCATCCCATTGAAAATGGGACGGGCCTTCTGGGTCTCGCGGGTTCGAATCCCGCCCTGATTTGAAAGCCGCTCCCTTCGCAGGTTGAGCGGCTTTTGTAAACTTGAGATATAGATTGTTTTTGCTAAGCTTTTTGTTCAAAAGCAGCAATTTTTTCTTTGCTTCCAAAAGCCCGAATTGCTTCTAGCGGATTATTTCGTATTTTTTCTTGCAGCGCTTCTATACCCCTGCGAGTGATATATCTCCGTTTTATCTTTTTATCGTATTCATGAAATGGCATATGCTCAAGGTCGTAAAAAACAATAAGCTTGGTTATCTGCTGGGGAGAAATTCCCATATCTTGTCCATAAATTTCATGAATCAGAGGGGTCAGTATTCTAGAAACTTCCGATGGAAGGTTTTTATCTTCGTCTTCCAACGGAGCATGGATGACCTCATTCAATCTCACCTGCCCAGCAACGACATATGCCGGAGCGCCTTCTTCTTCGGATTCAACGAATTTTCCTTTGTCGATAAAATTCATGCCTTTTGTGGCTTCTTTCGAAATATAGAGATTGGTCACACCATCCTGTTTTGCCAATGCAGAGGTATCCACAATCCCAACTCGTTCATATCCAACCCTGTCGATGATCTTCAGATTCTCCAATATCGCCTTCATTTTCTTCCGTTCCCGCTCATCAAGTAGAGACTGTAGTTCAGAATAGTCAATTGACCGAGATTGAGCAGAATAGCGGAAATAGATTGTGCCTTCAGTTGTTATGGGTTTGTCTTTTGAGGAACCGTCATTCTTACGGACTGTTTTTGATCGTCCTTTTCTACAAATAACTGGAGGATTTGCAGATTTGACAACTTCAATAGCAAAAACAATGTTTCCGTTATAATCGTAAGTTTTCGTCGAAAAGGGGATCTCTGGATGATAGCTATCTCGAAGATGGCTTACTATATCGGCTTCATCACAAAGCTCTGCTTCGTCAAATCCCTTGACCAAGCGTGGTTTATCCGAAACCCCAAAAATAATTGTTCCACCATCTGTATTGGAAAAGGCTGCTAGTGTTTTTCCATAATAAGCCAAGTTTGCACGATCAAATACGTCTTTAAACTCGCGCGTCTTGCCCTCTCGACTTGAAACTCGAGATGTTTCAACATCAAACTCGATTAATTGTTCTAGTCGGTCAGGAAGTGTCATTGTACTTCCAATTCCACAATTTCACTCTGGTGATACATTTGCGTCAGATCGATGTGCCGGATTCGAAACTGGCTCCGTTTTTTGGCTACAGGCCGGTCTGTTGAAGCCTTTTCCAGCTTTATACCGGGATCATAATAAACCACGCCGTCAGCCACCGCCTGCAGAAAAAGGGTCAAATCGGTTTTTTCGCAAAGCAGGATTTTCGGTCCATAGCTGTATTCTGGAGGAGGGTTTCGAAACAGAGATGGTATATATGCTGCCTGAGCGTGTTTGCGGTTCCAGTGTTCAATAATACCTGAATATTTCCACAATGCTGCCAGATCGTCCTTCTGGTCGAGCAAAGCAATCCCGCCATTCATATCGGTGATCTTGGATTTTTCCGGATCATACCCCACCATTCGAAGCTTGAGACCGGTCTCTGCATGAGCAGCTTTGTTGCAGGCATAAATTCCACCAAAATTGATACGATCCGGTTTGCCGCTCTTATCCGCATAACCGTATCGCCGGAGAAACTCGATTACGCCATTTTCCCGATAGCATCCGCCTGTCGGCTCTGGCGTCATCAGGGTAACCGGGGTTTTGGCCTTGAAGGTCTCAAAATCATTTACACCATACTGTTTAATTTCCCAGCCAAGGTAGTCTGGTTCGGCGTATCCGTTGGGGGAAATCCCAAGCTCTGATTCAAGGGTATATCCTCCGCCATTGCGAGCCATGTAGGGATGTGGAAGCCCATCTGATCCAATCTTTTGGGACGGTATCCAGTGTTTTCGATAAATGGCGGTCAATGTGTCAATCAGGCGAGAGCGAGTGTCGGCTTCACCCAGCAACGTCGGTATCTTTAGAAATACCCCTGTTTCTTCCCAAAAGTCCTGCGCATAAACAGCCTTAGCCAGTGAACTGTTTGCCGCAGCTGCATAGCCCAAAACCCGGCCATCCCTTGTGACGCCCAAGAAAAGAACACGCCCTTCATCCCTCACCCGCATAACATCTCCAGGTGCATTTCGGCAGCCCTTTAGAAAACCAGACATTCTCACTTCTGGATACTTTGGGTAAAGAATAAGCTGGCAGTTCGGAGCGTCGTATTTGCCTTCCTCATCCATCCAGTAGAATTCAACAGGAGCCTTGGCGCGATGCCGGACACTTCCGGCCATCTCCGTTTCGTCAGTCTCGACAGCACCATGGGGTAAAATGTTCAGGACAGAAAAATCTCCACCCAGATAAACTTGGTTTTTGGAATTATCGTTCGGGGAAAGTTTTTTGGTGTAGATGAGTTCGGCACCATCCTGCCTCATCAAACCACACAATGCCTCAAGGGTTTCAATCATGCCGCGACTCCACGGATTTCGAGCGTGCCGGCATTTCCCTGAAGCCATTCGGCAAGTAATGACAGAACTTCTTCGCTATCCAGCCTCTCCTTCCCTTCTAAAGCGCACCCCCACACAATTGCAACCCGCCAGCCCGCAGTTTTAAGGCTTTCCACTACCCGATCGTCTCGTTCAACATTTCCGGCAATCTTTTCACGCCAGAAGTCAGCTCTTGAAGCAGGTAACCGAAACAGATGGCAGTCATGTCCGTGCCAAAAACAGCCATTCACAAAAATAACCGCCTTCCATTTTGGAAAAACCAGATCAGGCTTTCCCGGTAACCCCTTCACATGTAGGCGATAACGAAATCCTGATCGATGGAGGGCTTTACGGACCAAGAGTTCGGGTTTCGTATCCTTGCCCTTGATTCCCGACATCATCCGACTTCGCACATCTGCAGTGACAATATCAGCCATTGGCCACTGCTTTATCCTCCAAGCCATCGCCTTCGGCAAAAGTGGCAGCGTCGTCACTTTGACTATTTGGCAACCAAGCGCTCATTGCCTCTGCGATTGCCTCAACAACAGGAACCACGACTGCATTCCCGAACTGCTTATAAGCTTGGGTATCTGAAACCGGAATTTCCCAAACTCGATTTCCTCGCTCGAAGCCCATAAGACGTGCACATTCCTTGGGAGTAAGACGGCGGGGTCGCTTACCCTTTCCTTGGTCAATCAGTATCTCGGAGCCATCTTTATAATATCGTGCAGAAAGTGTCCTGGCGACATCGCCTGGACCAAACAAACCAAATCCGAAGCCATTCCCTTTGGCTGTGTGCTTTGCCTTGTAATCTTGGAGATATTGCCAAAGCTTCGGCGTCAAGGTGTATTTTTCCGGTACACTGGGAAGCAATACGCTTGCCAATGTCGGTTCAGGGCCATCTGGAAACACGACATCATCAAAAGAAAATTCGGCCTCGAGATCCAAGAACCCAGCAATGAAAATCCTCTCCCGTCCTTGAGGAACCCAAGGCTTTGCACTTATAACTCTTGTTTCAATCCGATAGCCCAGCTCATCCTGCAGGACGCGCATTATCGTCTCGAAGGTCCGACCTTTGTCGTGACGCTGAAGATTTTTTACATTCTCCAGAAGGAAGGCTTTCGGTCGATGATGCTTGATAATTTTGGCCACTTCAAAGAAGAGGGTTCCCTGAGTTGCATCTAGGAAGCCGTGAGGCCTTCCCAAGGCATTTTTCTTTGAAACGCCTGCAATAGAGAAAGGCTGGCACGGAAAGCCTGCCAAAAGAACATCGTGCGCTGGAATACGGGCAAGGGCTTCGTCGCTCTCGGAGTATTCACGGATATCACCGGCAAAGACGTGGCTTTCGTCATCAGGAAAATTTTTGCGATATGTCTCTTGGGCGTATTTGTCCCATTCGCTCGTAAATACGCATTTGCCACCAATATTTTCAAATCCGACTCTCAGCCCTCCAATCCCTGCAAAGAGATCGATAAATCGAAACCTTTTAAGACCGAGGGAATCTCTCTTTTCTTCGGCCAATTTCGACAAAAGATCCAAGGCAAGAGGAGATGGAGAGCATTCTCCATTTTCATGACGATAGGCTGATCGTAGCGAAACTTTCGTAAATTCGGCAGCCTCTTCCAGAGTGAGGCCAGCTTGTTCCCTCAATCGCGTAAAATCGGTTTTCAACTCTTTCTTCAAAACAATTCTTCCTGAATCAAAACTGTGTCATTTTTTGACATTATGGCAAGACATGACTCAGGGCGCAACGGATTTTGTTTCATCTTTGTTCTATTTTTGGTATTTGTTCTCTCCTTTTCGAATTGCAGTTGGTGGAAAGATCTGATTGTGAAAGCGGCTCCTTTTTAAATGGCCCTGATTGAGAGCTGATTGATGATTTCAATTGCTTCTCGTGTTTAGCCTTTAGAGTGTCGCGAAGCATTGTCAGTGTTCGAAATACCCTCCGGACACGACGCCGACGAAAAACACGAGAAACAAAACCCAGAAATGAGGGAATGTGGCCTTGGTCTTTTCTTGAGTTAGGCTTTCCGACAGCAGGTCGACCTTTTGGATCAAACTGTGCATCTGGGTTTCCATACTGACATTTTGGGCCTCCAGTCTCTCCAGCATTTCCGGAAATTTCACCCCAAGAATTCGATCGTGAGTTTGCTGTGTCTTCAAAAGGCAGGCGAGCCCGGCCACCGCACTTTCGCTCCTGTGGGATGCTGCTTTTGCCGCACGTTCGGTCGAGATCATCAGATCTTCCCAGTCTATTGTTAGATTCATTGACATCATCAGTCCTTTCAATCAGTTTATTTATTTCACGGATAATATTGTTGGCTTCAGAGCGAGTATGGCCTTCATCAATGTGCCGCCATTCCTTCTTTGATTGTCGCTTTCCAGGAGAAATAGATCGGGAGGTTGGGCCTTCATGAATGGTCGGGATTTGGTCGATTCCTCTGTCCGCATATGACAAATGACTGATAGTTGAAGACTTGCCATAACCCCAATCAAGCATCATACGGTTATGGATTTCAGCCCAATCCCGCGCTGCATTTTCAATGGCATTCTTCCGGGCAAAGCCCAATATACTCTTGGGTCTTCCTCGCCCTCCGGAGCACTCAAATACGTCAAACAGCACGAAGTGAACATGAGGATTATTTATGTCATTGCCGTGTTGATCGTGGATAGCTGCAATGAAGGCGGCTTTTCCATTGGTCAGGTGATCGCCATACGCCTCAACCATTTCTTTCCTTTGCTCTGGCGATGCTTCGAGCGGCAATGCAACAATCAGTCGTTCACAGACCCGCCCCTTACGTTTCAACGCATCGGCCTCAGCTTGTTCTGCGACTGCAGCATCTGATGGGGCAAAAATCCTTTTACGTAAAACGATACGTGCAGCTTGGGTCCGCGTAATATAACGCAGATGAGACTCAGTTTGCCCCACCTTGGCAACGCGCTTTTCTGATCTACATCTATTCGAGAAAGTTTTTACCGAATGCCTTAGAGAAAACAGTGACATCTATATTGCAGGCTTTCAGGATAAAACATTGTTTTATCCGTTGTGCGCCTTCACCCCTATATTATTTACTGAACTTATTTATTGAAATAGGGAAATTGAAATGAATACAAAAATTTTAGCTTCACTTTCTTTCAACAGACAAAAGAGCCAACAATATCTTTGCATAAACATACTCTCATATATGAGAGACCACCGCATGATGGACTTTGGCAAAATCCAGCTCAATCAAGAAAGGATATCTGAATTTGCTCTGGCAATAATGGATCTCTATCAGAAGCGGTATGAACAGGAAATCCAGTTGGTACCAGAGGAATACCAGAGAAAAGTCGATGCCAACCAACTTTTGGATAAAGAATGGAGACGCGCACGCGAATTGCTGGAAGGAGCAGAAGCAGATCAAGAGTATTCGGCATTGCTAGGACGGAAATGTATATTGCTGATGGATATTGTCCATAGAGCAGCTCACATTATGAAGCTTTATGACCTTCGCGACTTGAATGCCCTGTATTTGCCCAGAAATACCATATACAGGATTGGATGCGAAATGATCGATTTGTTCGAAATGAAGCTTCAAGCATTATTACAAAACAACACAAATTCAAGCCGATCAGACAAAATCACCGCTACACAACCGGCAACAAATAGCGAAAGACAACTTTATTCACGAAACGGGCAACGTTGATACGCCACTTATTTATTTTACCTAGAATGGGATTTCAGTTCTATACATTCCCTTCCCCTAGTTCTTCACAGATCTCCTTTGGAAAATAGTATTGTTTTTCTAAAAAACAACATTAAAAATAAATTTTCAACTCACAGATTCCGAACCTAAACTTAGGAATTTCATGTTTGCTGATACTATTATCGCCGCCGTTTCCAAATCGGCGACGATAAAACTTGCATGTCACGGGGCGACTAGGACTTTGCATTTTTCTTCAAATCACGCAGCCTGCGTTCATTGCGCTTTCGTTCATTGAGTCTCAAATTATCTTCCACGCGGTCTCTTTCAGCAATCAGAGCTGATGATATGGTCTTCAAATCATCAGCTTTATCAAACAGAGGTGGCACGTGCTCAATCTGTTTGAGCACGGACACAATTTCTGACATTTCGCCCGGCGAAAATTTTTCCCTTTGAGGTACACTCATACTCCTAGAGACATCGCGGTATTCCGAGGATTTGCCATTGTCATTCAGCGATTTCATTTTTGAAGCTATGAGCTGAACATTGCTTGTTGCAGCAGCATGGTACATTTGCACAAGCGCCAGCGTACTGTGCAAATGAAATTCGGCAAAGCTGGTGGCTAATTTTGCGGTTTCTAGGTCAATTGGATTGCGAGATTTACCGAGCAAAAACTGAAAGACAATCAAATACCGAAAAATTGCGAAACCAATCCGCCGAATAAAAGATGGAGGAAGAGAGCTGTTGCCCCAGGTTTCCCGCAGCCCAAGCCACCATTGCTCCAAATAAGGTCTTACATCTTTGCAAAGCGTGTATTTGCCACATGCGGCCTTTTGCAGACATAAAGCGTCCCAAATCTCAGCAAGAACC
Source organism: Cohaesibacter sp. CAU 1516 (assembly GCF_005771485.1). NCBI lineage: Bacteria > Pseudomonadati > Pseudomonadota > Alphaproteobacteria > Hyphomicrobiales > Cohaesibacteraceae > Cohaesibacter > Cohaesibacter sp. CAU 1516. The sequence continues at coordinate 395,373 of NZ_VANT01000004.1, forward strand.
TTTCGCCGATGATCAAAGCGCTCTCCTGCGAAATGCAGGAGATGGTCAAACATATCTGTATCTTTGCGTAGTGTCGCGAAGTAATAACAAAACCTTTGCGCAAAGCCATCTAATCCTACTGCGTCACTTTTCTGGCTGTGCATTTTTGTCTATTCCATTTTCTTCGACAACATGGGCAGAATTCGAGAGATTTCACTAGGGATTGTGCGATGAGAATACGCAAGGTTGCGATTGAGGTGGGATTATGCCTTTGCAGCCTTGCGGGTGGCGGCCGGTTTTTGTGACGTTTTGGAAATGGCAAATTGCGTGACGATTTGGGCTTTAGTTGGTCCTGAGGGGGAAATGGCTGCCTGTTGGCAGATAAGGAACCCATAAGCAGCGATGCACAGACTGACATGATGATGAAATCCACGCCAACTTCTTCCCTCATAATGGTTCAACCCAACTTCCTGTT